>PLFX01000011.1:0-124512 GCA_003138355.1 Solirubrobacterales bacterium | reverse complement strand
GGCCGCTTCCGCCAGAACCTGCTCGGCAAGCGCGTCGACTACTCCGGTCGCTCGGTGATCGTTTCGGGCCCGTACCTGAAGCTCCACCAGTGCGGCCTGCCGAAGCTGATGGCGCTCGAGCTGTTCAAGCCGTTCATCATGGCCCGCCTCGTCGAGCGCAAGTCGGCGCAGAACATCAAGGCAGCCAAGAAGATGGTTGACTCGATGATCCCGGAGGTCTGGGATGTCCTCGAAGAGGTGATCCGCGAGCACCCGGTGCTGCTCAACCGCGCGCCGACGCTCCACCGCCTCGGAATCCAGGCGTTCGAGCCGCTGCTCGTCGAGGGCAAGGCGATCCAGGTTCACCCGCTCGTCTGCCACGCCTTCAACGCCGACTTCGACGGCGATCAGATGGCGGTGCACCTACCGCTGTCGGCGGAGGCCCAGGCGGAAGCGCGGATCCTGATGCTGTCCTCGAACAACATCCTCTCGCCCGCGCACGGCGCCCCGCTCGCCACCCCCACCCAGGACATGATCCTCGGGGGCTACTACCTGACCTACGGTCCGAGCGCGGAGGATCTCGCGAAGATCGACCGTGCCACGCACGAGCCGAAGGTGCACGTGTTCCGCACCGCCCAGGAGGCGGAGCTCTGCTACGAGGCGGGCGTCGTGAAGCTGCACGGCATCGCCGAGTTCCGGCCGTACGGCCGCGAGGGCGGGCACGTCCTGACGACGGTCGGGCGGATCATCTACAACGACCGCATCGAGCGCGCGCTCGCGGAGGCGCTGGGGGATCGGTTCGATCCGAGCTCCTACATCTTCGTCAACCAGTCGATGAAGAAGCGCGACACGACGCGCCTGATCGATGCGCTCGTGCAGCGCTACGGCGCGACGACGATCTCGCTCGTGCTCGACGCGTTCAAGGAGCTCGGCTTCAAGTACGCGACCCAGGCCGGCATCACGATCTCCAAGAACGACGTGGTCGTGCCGCCGAACAAGCAGGAGATCCTCGGCCGCTATGAAGCCCAAGTTGCAGAGATCCAGGAGCAGTACGACTCCGGGCTGATCACCCAGGAGGAGCGTCACGAGGCCGTCGTCGAGCGCTGGAACGCCTGCACCGACGAGGTTGCCGACGCGATGATCGAGAACCTCGACGAGTTGAACCCCATCTTCATGATGGCCAACTCCGGCGCGCGTGGCTCGTTCAAGCAGATCCGCCAGCTCGCCGGCATGCGCGGCCTGATGGCGAACCCGAAGGGCGAGATCATCGAGCGGCCGATCAAGGCCAACTTCGTCGAAGGCCTGTCCGTGCTCGAGTACTTCATCTCGACGCACGGTGCTCGCAAGGGACTCGCTGACACGGCTCTGCGCACCGCCGACTCCGGCTACCTGACGCGGCGGCTCGTCGACGTCGCCCAGGACGTGATCATCCGCGAGGCCGACTGCGGCACCGCGGAGTACATCGAGGTGCCGGTCTTCAAGGACGACGGCGAGCCGAACGACAACCTGCTCGGGCGCGTCGCGGCGGCCGACTTCCAGACCAAGCGCGGGCGCATGCTCGTCGAGCAGGGCAAGCAGATCGACCGTGCCGAGTTTGCCACCATCGTCGAGGCCTATCGCGAGGATCACGAGCGCGGCAACAAGGCGCTCGTCGCGGTTCGCTCGGTGCTCAAGTGCGAGGCGGTGACCGGTGTTTGCCAGGCGTGCTACGGCCGCTCGCTCGCGACCGGCGAGATCGCGCAGATCGGCGACGCGGTGGGAATCATCGCCGCGCAGTCGATCGGTGAACCCGGCACGCAGCTGACGATGCGCACCTTCCACACAGGTGGCGTTGCCGGCGCCGACATCACGCACGGCCTGCCGCGCGTCGTCGAGCTGTTCGAGGCGCGCAAGCCAAAGGGCCTGGCGAAGATCGCCGAGCAGGATGGCGTGATCTCGATCGAGGAGTCCGACAAGGCGCTCACGGTCGTGATCACCGATCAGGCCGGCGAGGAGCATCGCCATCAGTTCCCGCGGCGTACGCGGATCTACGTCTCCCCCGGGGACAAGGTCAAGGCCGGCACGCAGCTCAACGAGGGGTCGCTCTACCCGCACGAGCTGCTGGCAATCCGTGGCCGGACCGAGACCGAGCAGTACCTCGTCAAGGAGGTGCAGGAGGTCTACAAGTCCCAGGGCGTCGACATCAACGACAAGCACATCGAGTTGATCGTGCGGCAGATGCTCAAGAAGGTGCGCGTCGATCAAAAGGGCGACACCGACTACCTGCCGGGGCAGTACGTCGATCGGTTCGAGTTCGCCAAGGCGGCCGAGCAGGTCCGTGTCGATGGTGGCGAGGCGGCGGAGTTCGAGGACATCATCCTCGGCATCACGAAGGCCTCGCTGAACACCGACTCGTTCCTCTCCGCAGCATCGTTCCAGGAGACGACGAAGGTCCTGACCGATGCTGCGCTCGAGGGCAAGATCGACCGCCTCAACGGCCTCAAGGAGAACGTGATCATCGGCAAGCTGATCCCTGCGGCGACCGGCCTCAAGCGCTACCGCCGGATCGAGATCGAGCCGTCCAAGCCGCTCCCGCGCGCGGTCGACGAGCTCGGCCTGCTCGGTGGGGAAGACCTCGCGTCCGAGCTCGGCATGTCGAGTGGCTACGCGGACTTCGAGGCCGACCTCGCCTCGCTCGAGGAGATCGGCCTCGGGAGCGATCCCGGGTTCGCCGAGGAGCTCGCCGAACTCGACGTCGAAGACCAGTAGCGTCAAGCCTCGGGGAGCGACGCCACGCTCCCCGAGGACTTCGCGCGTGGCCGTTTGACCGTGCTCGCGCTATAGCCGGCGTGCGTTCACGCCGATAGTTGACCAGTAGAAGGGCTTCGGCCCTTCTCGTATTTGGCCCACGACATGATCCAGCTAGGCATCCTCCTCGCGCTCCTCTGCGCGCTCGTCACGAACTTCGCGTTCTTCTTCAAGCAGCGCGGCGCGAAGCTTGCGCCGCTCGTGTGCGTGTCGACGCCGGTTCGCTCGGCCAGAGCGCTGTTCGGCTCGCGCTGGTTCATGCTCGGCATGCTCGTCGCGGTTGCCGCCTGGCTGCTGCACGTGGCGGCGATGGTGTTCGCGCCGCTGGCGACGGTTCAGGTCGTCCTGGCGGGCGGGATCGTGCTCGTCGGGGTCATGGCCGAGCGCGTCTTCGGCTTCTCGGTCTCCCGCCGCCAATGGCTCGGCCTCGCCGCGACCGCCGCAGGGCTCGTCGCCTTCGCGCTCACCGTGCCCGGGGGCGGCGGTGCGCGAGCCGGCTTCTCGTCGACCGGGATGATCATCTTCGAGACGGCGCTTTGCGGGCTCGGCGCTGCGCTGATCGTCGGGCCGTCGGCGGGCGCACCGCGCCAGCACCACGGCAACATGCTCGGCGCCGCCGCCGGCATCCTGTTCGGGGTCTCGGATATCTCGATCAAGGCGCTCACCGGGATCGCCGGCGCGCACGGGCCGCTCGCCCTGCTCGCGAGCCCGTGGCTGGCGCTGACCGTCCTCGCGTCGATCGTCGCCTTTTTCGCCTCGGCGAAGTCGCTGCAGGAGGGCGACGCGGTTCCGGTGATCGCGATCACCTCCGCGAGCGCGAACGTCTCGGCGATCGCTGGAGGCTTCCTCGTCTTCGGCGATCCGCTGCCGAGCAGCGCGCTCGGGATCGTCGCTCAGCTCCTCGGTGTCTTTGCCGTTGTCGTCGCGGCGGCGCTGATGCCCTCGCTGCGCGCGGGCGAAACCGCTGCAGTGCAATCGGCGCCCTGAGGACCGGCTTCCGGCCGGGCAGTCGTCCTTTGCTATGGTCCGCGTCCATGCCGACCACGAGTCAGCTGGTCCGCGAGGGCCGCAAGCCGCCGAAGAAGAAGCTCGCCACGCCCGGTCTGAAGTCCGGCAGCGGGCGCAAGCGCAAGGTCGCCGCGCCACAGCGTCGCGGCGTCTGCACGCGCGTCTACACGGTGACGCCGAAGAAGCCGAACTCCGCCCTGCGTAAGGTCGCGCGCGTGCGCATCACGGGCTCGATCGAAGTGACCGCCTACATTCCCGGCGAAGGTCACAACCTGCAGGAGCACTCGGTCGTGCTCGTGCGCGGAGGCCGCGTCAAGGACCTGCCGGGCGTGCGCTACAAGGTCGTCCGGGGCACCCTCGATGCCGCCGGCGTGAACGACCGCAAGAAGGCGCGCTCGCAGTACGGCGTCAAGAAGAGCTGATGCCGCGCAGAGCCGCCGCACAGGTGCGCCGGATCCCACCGGACCCGGTCCACCGCTCCCGAATCGTCCAGCAGGTCATCAACAAGGTGATGGTCGACGGCAAGAAGTCGCGTGCCGAGCAGATCGTCTACGACGCGCTGGCGATTCTGGCTGAGCGCTCAGGCAAGGAGCCGGTCGAGGCGCTCGAGGAGTCGATCAAGATCCTCACGCCGCAGCTCGAGGTGCGCTCGCGCCGCGTCGGCGGCGCGACCTACCAGGTTCCGGTCGAGGTGCCCGCGGGGCGCGCCCGTACGCTCGCCGTGCGCTGGCTTGTCGAGTTCGCGCGCACGCGGCGTGAGAAGCAGATGTCCCAGCGGCTGGCCGGCGAGCTGCTCGACGCGCAGTCCCAGCAGGGCGGCGCCTACAAGCGCAAGGACGACATCTACCGCATGGCGCAGGCCAACAAGGCCTTCGCCCACTATCGCTGGTAGCGCCTGGCCGTCCGGCCGATGGCTGAAGCGCTCGACCGCGCCGCGGGCCGGTGCGCTCGCCGACGTCTGCGGCTGAGAGCTCGTTTCAGCCCTTGCTATCATCAGCCTCCACGCGTCACGGACGTGCGCGTTCGATTGCGAACGCGAGGGGTCGTCGGCGCGTCATCCACGATGGAGACGACGAGCGCATAGCGACGCCACCGCGGGCTGGAATCGGCAAGTTCGATAGGCCCTGCGGGCCTATTTTTTTTGCCCACGTAGCACCCACAGCGACTTCAGATGCCAAGAGCCTTCCCCTTAGCCAGGACCCGCAACATCGGGATCATGGCCCACATCGACGCCGGTAAGACGACGACGACCGAGCGCATCCTCTATTACACGGGCCGCACCTACAAGATAGGCGAGGTGCACGAGGGCGCGGCCACGATGGACTGGATGGAGCAGGAGCNNCAGGAGCGCGGCATCACGATCACCTCCGCCGCGACGACCGCCCAGTGGAAGGACCACCGGATCAACATCATCGACACGCCGGGCCACGTCGACTTCACCGTCGAGGTCGAGCGCTCGCTGCGCGTGCTCGACGGCGCGATTGCGCTCTTTGACTCGGTCGCCGGGGTCGAGCCGCAGTCGGAGACGGTTTGGCGCCAGGCCGACAAGTACCACGTCCCACGCATCGCGTACATCAACAAGATGGACCGCATCGGCGCCGACTTCGAGCGCGGCGTACAGACGATGGTCGATCGCCTCGGCGCGCATCCGGTGCCGATCCAGCTGCCGATCGGGTCCGAGGCGGAGTTCGCCGGCGTGATCGATCTGGTCAAGATGAAAGCGATCTACTACCTCGACGAGCTCGGTACCGAGCAGGAGGAGCGCGAGATCCCGGCCGAGCATGCCGGCGCCGCGGCCGCTGCGCGCGAGCACCTGCTCGAGGAGGTCTCCCATCACGACGATGAGCTGATCGAGCTGATTCTCGAGGAGCGCGAGATCCCCGTCGAGCTGCTCCAGCGCGCGATCCGCAAGGCGACACTCGAGATCGCGCTCACGCCGGTGCTGTGCGGCTCGTCGTTCAAGAACAAGGGCGTCCAGCCACTCCTCGACGCGGTTATCGCCTACCTCCCCTCGCCGCTTGACGTGCCCGCTGTCGTCGGCATTGAGCCGACGAAGGACGGCGAGGGCGTCGAGGCGACGCGGGCGCCCGATGAAGACGCGCCGTTCGCTGCGTTGGCCTTCAAGATCATGGCCGACCCGTTCGTCGGCAAGCTCACCTACTTCCGCGTCTACTCCGGCAAGCTCCAGTCCGGGTCGCGCGTCCTCAACGCGTCGACCGGCAGGACCGAGCGGATCGGCCGGATCCTGATGATGCACGCAAACGATCGCGAGGAAGTGCAGGAGGTCTGGGCCGGCGACATCGCCGCGGCCGTCGGCATCAAGCAGGTGACGACCGGCGACACGCTCGCCGCACCCGACGCCCCGATCAAGCTCGAGCAGATCGTGTTCCCGGAGCCGGTGATCAAGGTCGCCGTGGAACCGAAGACAAAGGTCGACCAGGAGAAGATGTCAACGGCGCTCGGCCGCCTCGCCGAGGAGGACCCGACCTTCCGCGTGCAGACCAACGAGGAGACTGGCCAGACCGAGATCTCCGGGATGGGCGAGCTGCACCTCGAGGTGCTCGTGGACCGGATGAAGCGCGAGTACAACGTCGAGGCGAACGTCGGCCGCCCGCAGGTCTCCTACCGCGAGACGGTGCGCGGGACCGCCAAGCACGTCGAGGGGCGCTTCGTCCGCCAGACCGGTGGCTCGGGCCAGTACGGCATCGTCTACATCGATCTCGAGCCGGCACCGGGCGAGGGCTTCGACTTCGTCAACAAGATCAAGGGCGGCTCGGTGCCGAGCGAGTTCATCCCAGCGGTCGAGAAGGGCTGCGAGGAAGCGCTCGAATCCGGTGTGAAGGCCGGCTATCCGATGGTCGACCTCCGCGTGACGCTCACCGATGGCAAGTACCACGACACCGACTCGTCGGAGATCGCATTCAAGATCGCGGGCTCGCTCGCGTTCAAGGAAGCGGCGCGCCGTGCCAAGCCCGTGCTGCTCGAGCCGGTTTTCGCCGTTGAGGTGATCGTGCCCGAAGAGTTCCTTGGCGATGTCATCGGCGACCTCTCGCGCCGGCGCGGGCACATCGGCGGGCAGGAGCGGCGCGGCAACGCGCTTGCGGTCACCGGCCGCGTGCCGCTGTCGGAGATGTTCGGCTACGCGACGGATCTGCGCTCCAACACGCAGGGGCGCGCCACGTACACGATGCAGTTCGACAGCTACGAAGAAGTGCCGCAGAACATCGCCGAGCGGGTGGTGGAGAGCCGCGGAGGCGAGGCCGTCGTTGCTGCTTAGCCACGCCCGTCCGCGCACGATGACGGTTTTTGAGAGTATTTCCGGGTTCGCCTCCGACCGGCGGGCCTCCAACTGCGAACACAGGAGTAACTGAAGTGGCAAAGGCGAAGTTCGAGCGCGACAAGCCGCACGTCAATGTCGGAACGATTGGTCACATCGACCACGGCAAGACGACGCTGACCGCTGCCATCACAACCGTTCTCGCCGAGAAATTTGGCGGGGAAGTCAGGACTTTCGATTCGATCGACAACGCTCCCGAGGAGCGCGAGCGCGGCATCACGATCGCGACCGCTCACGTCGAGTACCAGACCGACAAGCGCCACTACGCTCACGTCGATTGCCCGGGTCACGCCGACTACGTGAAGAACATGATCACGGGCGCCGCGCAGATGGACGGCGCGATCCTCGTCGTCTCGGCGGCTGACGGCCCGATGCCCCAGACGCGCGAGCACATCCTGCTGGCACGCCAGGTCGGCGTGCCCTACATCGTCGTGTTCCTGAACAAGGCGGACATGGTCGATGACGACGAGCTGCTCGAGCTGGTCGAGGTCGAGGTTCGCGAGCTGCTCTCCTCCTACAAGTTCCCGGGCGATGACATCCCGTTCATCACCGGCTCGGCGCTCAAGGCGCTCGAGGGTGACGAGGCTTCTAAGGAGAAGATCCTCGAGCTGACAGCAGCGCTCGACGACTACATCCCCGAGCCGACGCGTGAGCTCGACAAGCCCTTCCTGATGCCGGTCGAGGACGTCTTCTCGATCACCGGGCGCGGCACGGTCGCGACTGGCCGCGTCGAGCAGGGCGTGATCAAGACCGGCGAAACGGTCGAGATCGTCGGCGTCCGCCCGACCACGAACACGGTCGTAACCGGTGTTGAGATGTTCCGCAAGATCCTCGATCAGGGACAGGCGGGCGACAACGTCGGCTGTCTGCTCCGCGGCACCAAGCGTGAAGAGATCGAGCGTGGCCAGGTGCTCTGCAAGCCCGGCTCGATCACTCCACACACCCACTTCAAGAGCGAGGTCTACGTTCTCAAGAAGGAGGAGGGCGGCCGCCACACGCCGTTCTTCTCGGGCTACCGGCCCCAGTTCTACTTCCGTACCACCGATGTCACCGGCGTGGCCAACCTGCCCGAAGGTGTCGAGATGGTGATGCCCGGCGACAACGTCCAGATGGAGATCGAGCTGATCCAGCCGATCGCCATGGACCCCGGGCTGCGGTTCGCGATCCGCGAGGGCGGCCGTACGGTCGGCTCGGGCGTCGTGACCGAGATCATCAAGTAGGTGCCTTCGCCGCCTCGCTTCGCGAGCGGCGAATCGCCAGAGCAACAACCGATACGACAGTCAGCGGCACGCGTGCTCGACATGCGCGCCGAGCGCGCGGGGGTGGGCGCGGCTTGCGCCGCCGCCGCACCGATCACGCACCACAACCGAAGGAAAGCAGCGCAGACACTTGCCACCGGCAGTCCAAAACAAGATTCGCATTCGCCTCAAGGCCTACGACACGCAGGCGATCGAGACGGCTGCCAAGGAGATCGTCGACACGGCCACGCGGACCGGCGCGACGGTCTCTGGCCCCGTGCCGCTACCGACCGAGAAGAACATCTACTGCGTGATCCGCTCGCCGTTCAAGGACAAGGACTCGCGCGAGCACTTCGAGATCCGCACGCACAAGCGCCTGATCGACATCCACCAGCCGACGCCGAAGACGGTCGACTCGCTGCAGCGACTCGACCACCTGCCGGCCGGCGTCGACATCGAGATCCGCCTCGCAAGCTGATGGCAGCGATCCTCGCACGCAAGCTCGGCATGACGCAGATCTTCGGTGAGGATGGCGCCGTCGCCCGCGTAACGGTGCTGGAGGCCGGACCCTGCTACGTGACGGCGATCCGCACGAGCGAGCGCGATGGCTACGACGCTGTCCAGCTCGCCTTTGGCGCGGCGCGCGAGAAGGCCTTGACGAAGCCCGAGCTCGGCCACCTTGCGAAGGCCTCGGCGCCGCCGCTGCGCCATCTGGCCGAGTTCCGTGACGAGGGCGCGGGGCTTGGCGTCGGCGACACCGTAGACACCTCCGTGTTCGCACCGGGCCAGGTCGTCAAGATCTCCGGGACCTCGAAGGGGAAGGGCTTCCAGGGCACGGTCAAGCGCCACCGCTTCAGTCGCGGTCCGGTCACGCACGGCTCGCACAACACTCGCGCCCCCGGATCGATCGGCGCGTCGGCGACCCCATCGCGCGTCTTCAAGGGCATCCGGGGTCCCGGCCAAATGGGCAACAAGCGCGTGACCCAGCGCGGTCTCGAGGTCGTCGCGGTTCGGCCGAACGAGCATCTGCTGTTCGTGCGCGGAGCCGTGCCCGGGCCGCGCGGCGGCTATGTGGAGGTTCGGTCCGATGCCTAGCGCACCGGCACTCGGCGGCGCGAAACGCGCGGTCGAGCTCGACGCGACCGCCTTCGAGGCTCGCTTCAACGGCCCGCTCGTGTACGAGTCGGTCCGCGCCGAGCTCGCGGCCCGCCGTCGTGGCACCGCCGCGACCCGCACGCGCGGTCGCGTGAGCGGTGGCGGTGCAAAGCCGTGGCGCCAGAAGGGAACCGGTCGCGCTCGCGCCGGATCGTCGCGCTCGCCGGTATGGACCGGTGGTGGCACCGTCTTCGGGCCGCACCCACGTTCCTACACCGTCAAGGTCAATCGCAAGGAGCACCGCGCGGCGCTGCGCAGCGCGCTCTCGCTGCACGCCGCACGCGGCTCGCTCGCGATCCTCGACGCCGACTCCTTCAACGAGCCCTCGACGCGCACAGCTGCGGCGCTGCTCGCGGGATGGGCCCAGCCGCGCGCGACGCTCGTCGTCGTCAGCGCGGACGAGCGGGGCGCTGCCCTGTCCTTCCGCAACATCGACCGCGTCTCGGTCCTCGTGGCAAGCAGCGTCGGCGTTGCGGACGTCGTTGGCGCTGCCTCGCTGCTCTGCTCGGAGGCCGCCCTCGCCGAGCTGACGGCGCGCGCGGCGACTGCCGCACAGGGCGAGAACGCGGAGCAAGCGGCGCCCGTCGAGCCGGTCCGCGCGACCAGGCCGACCAAGACCGAAGCAGCGCCAACGACCGCGACAGCAGCTGCGCCGACGGAGGTCGCAACGCCGGCGCCGAAGCAGCGCGCAGCCGCGAAGCCAAAGCCTGCGGCAGCCGCGAAGCCGAAGCCTGCGGCAGCCGCGAAGCCGAAGCCTGCGCCGGCGAAGGCGGCGCCGAAGCCGAAGCCGGCGCCGAAATCGACCCGGGCGCGCAAGCCGACGGCGGAGAGCTGATCCGTGGATCACACCGAAGTCATCATCCGTCCCGTCGTCTCCGAGAAGAGCTACGTGCTCGCGAGCGCCGGCAAGTACACGTTTCGCGTCCATCCCGACGCGCACAAGACGCAGGTGCGCCAGGCGGTTGAGGCGATGTTCGCGGTGCACGTCGTCGACGTGCGCACGATCTCGATGCGGCCAAAGCCAAAGCGCCGCGGTGTCACCCGCGGTAAGACGCGCGCGTGGAAAAAGGCGATCGTGCAGGTTCGCGCGGGCGAGACGATTCCGATCTTCGCCGGTCTCGAGGGAGCGTCGTAATGCCCGTCCGTAAGCCAAAGCCGACGAGCCCGGGGATGCGCTTCGTCTCGTACTCGGACTTCGCCGAGCTGACCGCCGATAAGCCGGAGCGATCGCTCGTCGAGGGCCTTACGAAGAGCGGCGGCCGCAACTCGTATGGGCGCAAGACCTCCCGCCACCGCGGCGGCGGTGCCAAGCGGCTGTATCGCAAGATCGACTTCAAGCGCCGCAAGGATGGCGTTCCCGCCCGCGTGGCTGCAATCGAATACGACCCGAATCGGACCGCATACATCGCGCTGCTGCACTACGCGGACGGTGAGAAGAGCTACATCCTCGCGCCGAACCGGCTGACCGTCGGGATGAGCGTGATGTCCGGCGAGCAGGCCGAGATCGCCGTCGGCAACTGCCTGTCGCTCGGGAAGATGCCGACCGGCACCGTCGTCCACAACGTGGAGCTCCAGCCGGGCCGCGGCGGACAGCTCGGCCGCTCGGCAGGCGCCTCGATTCGCCTGATGGCGAAGGACGGCGACATGGCCACGCTGCGGCTGCCGTCCGGAGAGATGCGCCTCGTGCGCGCGGAGTGCCGTGCGACGGTCGGGGTGATCGGCAACGCCGACCATCAGAACGTCAAGATCGGCAAGGCGGGGCGCAAGCGCCACCTCGGCGTGCGCCCGCAGACGCGCGGAACGGCGATGAACCCCGTCGACCACCCGCACGGCGGCGGCGAGGGCTCAACCACGCCCGGTCGCCATCCCGTCACGCCGTGGGGCGTGCCAACGCTCGGCTACCGCACGCGCAAGAAGGGCAAGACATCTGATCGCTACATCGTTCGCGGTCGCCGCCGCGGGAAGGGCAAGCGTTGAGTCGCTCGAGCAAGAAGGGCCCGTTCGTGGAGGAGCGGCTGCTCTCGCGGATCACCGCGATGAACGCTGCCAACACGAAGCAGATGGTCAAGACCTGGTCGCGTTCATCGACGATCTTTCCCGAGATGGTCGGCCACACGATTGCCGTCCACGACGGGCGTAAGCACGTTCCCGTCTTCGTCAGCGAATCGATGGTCGGTCACAAGCTCGGCGAGTTCGCGCCGACGCGCCTTTATCGTGGCCATGCCGGCTCGGGGAGGGTGAGATAGGTGGCTGACGAGCCGAAGAAGCCGGCACGCACTCGCGCGGCTGCAAAGCCGGCCGCCGAGGGAGCAGGGGAGTCGAAGAAGCCTGCTGCCCGCGCTCGCGCTGCGAGCACCAAGGGCGACGCCGCCGCGAAGCCTGCTGCGCGCACGCGGGCCGCGGCGAAGACGACCGACGAGGCCGCGGCGAAGAAGCCTGCGGGCGAAAGCAAAGCCGCAGCGGCGAGCGCCGAGAAGCCCGCGCGCGCAAGCAAAGCCGCGGCCGCGAGCGCCGAGAAGCCCGCACGGCGGCGCGCGGCGGTCAAGCGTGAGACGGGCGACGCACCGGTCGAGGCGCCCCGCTCGCGCGCGGCCGCGAAGACCCCCGCGAAGGCAGCGGCGGAAACCCCGACGCCGGCGGTCGAGGCGCCGAAGCGCGCTCCCTCGCGTGCACGCAGCGCGAAGACGCCGGCGACACCCGCACCCGCACCAGCCCGCAGGCGTCGCGCGGTCCCGACCGGTCCGGTCACCGTCACGGCACGGGCACGCTATGTCCGCGGCTCGGCTCGCAAGGCCCGTCTCGTCTGCGATCACATCCGCGGCAAGCCGGTGCCTGAGGCACGGGCGCTGCTCGCGTTCGCGCCGCGCGGCGTCGCGCGCGATTGGGAGAAGCTGCTCAACTCGGCGATTGCGAATGCTGAGAACAACCACGAGCTGGTCGCCGACGAGCTTCGCGTGACCGCCGTCTATGCGGACGAGGGGCCGACGATCAAGCGCTTCAAGCCGCGAGCGATGGGCCGTGCGACGCCGATCCTCAAGCGCACCAGCCATCTCACGATCGAGCTCGGGACGGAGGGGTAGCGATGGGTCAGAAGGTTCATCCCGAGTCGATGCGCGTGGGCTACATCCACGACTGGCAATCGAACTGGTTCAACGAGCGGCACTTCGCGCAGTTCCTCGCCGAGGACATCAAGATTCGCGAGCACATCATCGGCAAGCTCGCCCACGCCGGGCTCTCCGACATCACGATCAAGAAGGACGCGAACGAGGTTGAGGTGAACATCCGCACGGCGCGCCCAGGCATCGTGATCGGGAAGTCGGGTGCGGAGGTCGATGCGCTGCGCCGTGACCTCCACAAGATCACCGGCAAGCAGATCAAGGTGAACATTCTCGAGATCAAGCGCCCCGAGCTCGATGCCAAGCTCGTCGCGCAGTCGATCGCCGAGCAGCTCCAGAACCGCGTCGCTTTCCGTCGCGCGATGAAGCGCGCGCTGACGAGCGCGATGCGCTCGGGCGCTAAGGGCGTGAAGGTCCAGGTGTCGGGGCGTCTCGGCGGCGCCGAGATGGCGCGCACAGAGGCCTACTCCGACGGGCGCGTTCCCCTGCACACGATGCGCGCCGACATCGACTACGGCTTCTACGAAGCGCGTACGACATTCGGTCGGATCGGCGTGAAGTGCTGGATCAACAAGGGCGAGATCATGCCCGAGGGGTACACCGGCGCGGACCTCACCGACATGAGCGCACCGGCCCCGCCCGGGGGAGATCGCCCCGAGCGTGGCGAGCGCCTCGAGCGCGAGCGCGGGGGCGGTCGCGGCCGCGGTGGTGGCGAAGGCGGGCCGGGCGGCCCCGGCGGCCCCGGCGGCCCTGGCGGCCCAGGTGGTCCCGGCGGTCCCGGCGGGCGCGGCGGGCGTGGGGGAGCTGCCCGCTGATGCTCGCTCCCAAGCGTGTCAAGCATCGCAAGCAGTTCCGCGGCCGCCGCGGAGGTGTTTCGCGCGGTCAGGTGAAGGTGCAGTTCGGCGAGTACGGCCTCAAGGCGCTCGAGGCCGGCTGGCTCACGAACCGCCAGATCGAGGCCGCTCGTGTCGCGATGACGCGCAAGATTCGTCGTGGCGGAAAGGTCTGGATCAACGTCTTCCCCGACAAGCCGGTGACCAAGAAGCCGGCTGAGACGCGTATGGGCTCCGGCAAGGGCTCTCCCGAGGGCTGGGTCGCGGTGGTCAAGCCGGGTCGCGTGATGTTCGAGCTCGCCGGTGTCTCCGAGGATCTCGCGCGCGACGCGATGCGCCTCGCCGGCCACAAGCTGCCCGTCAAGACGAAGTTCGTTTCGCGCGAGGACTGATGGCTGACCGGGCTGCTGACCTGCGCGATCTGAGCGATGCCGAGCTCGCGGAGCGCATCACGACGAGTCGTCGCGAGCTCTTCGGACTGCGCTTCCAGAACGCGACCGGCGAGCTGGAGAACACGGCTGGGCTACGCGCAAACCGCCGCGCGCTCGCCCGCGCACTGACGATCGCACGCGAGCGCGAGCTGAGCGCGCCCGAGAACAAGGAGCTTTGATGGCTGAAGACGAGACTTCCGCCGAGGCAGAGGACGCAACGGTCGAGGAGCCGGCCGCCGCCGAGGCGCCCGCGCAGGAAGCTGTGACCGAGGAGCCGGCCGCCGAGGCGCCCGCGCAGGAAGCTGTGACCGAGGAGCCGGCCGCCGAGGCGCCGGCCGAGGAAGAAGCAGCCACCGAGGACGCGGAAGACGCCGCCGCGCCCGCCAAGGTGACCGAGGAGCCGGTCGCCGCGCCGCCCGAAGAGGTGCTCTCCTCGAAGGAGCGTCGGCGCCGAACGCGCCAGAGGTCATCGACCGGCGCAGCGATTGCGCGCACGCCGCAGGAGCGCAGGACGGAGCGCGACGAGCTGCGCACCAAGGCCGTCAAGGCTCGCCGAGAGCACCGCATCAAGGTGCGCGAACGCAAGCCCGCCGCGCAGCCGGCTACCGCGTCCGAGACCGAATCGCCGAGTCGCGGCTCGCAGAAGACGCGTCAGGGGATCGTGATCTCAGATAAGGCCGACAAGACGATCACGATTCGCATCGACATCTCGCGCCGGCATCGCCGCTACGAGAAGATCGTTCGCACATCGAAGTCGCTGCACGCGCACGATGAGAACAACGAGGCTCACGAGGGCGACCTCGTGCGGGTGATCGAAACGCGGCCGCTCTCGCGCACGAAGCGCTGGCGGCTCGACCAGATCCTGGAGCGCGCGCGATGATCCAGAACGAGACGCGCCTACGTGTGGCTGACAACACGGGGGCGCGCGAGATCCTCTGCATTCGCGTCAAAGGCGGTTCACGCCGCCGCTACGCGCACGTCGGCGACGTGATCACTGCGACCGTGAAGACGGCGAGCCCGCAAGGCACCGTCAAGAAGGGCGACGTCGTCAGCGCCGTCGTGGTGCGCACGAAGAAGGCGTTCGGTCGCCCCGATGGCACCTACATCGCGTTCGATGAGAACGCGGCTGTGATCATCGACGATCAGAACAACCCGCGGGGCACGCGCATCTTCGGCCCCGTCGCGCGTGAGCTGCGAGAACGCAACTTCATGAAGATCGTCTCGCTGGCGCCGGAGGTGCTCTGATGAAGATCCGCCGTGACGACCAGGTGATGGTCATCGCCGGCAAGGACCGCGGCAAGGTCGGCAAGGTGACCCGCGTCGAGCCGAAGAAGCAGCGCGTGTACGTTGAGGGCCTCAACATCGTCAAGCGCCACGAGCGGCCGCGGCAGGTGGCCGGGGCGACCCGTGCTGAATCCGTCGGCGGCGTCATCGAGCGACCCGGTCCGATTCACGTGTCCAACGTTGCCCTGCTCGACCCGAAGGACCACAAGCCGACGCGAGCCGGCCTCGAACGCGGCGAGGACGGCAGGCGCGTGCGCGTCGCACGTCGCTCGAAGCAGAGGATCGACTGATGGCCGCTGCCGAACCACCCCGCCTGAAGGCCCGCTACGTCAGCGAGATCCGGCCCGCGCTGCTGCGCCGGTTCGGCTACGTATCGACGATGCAGGCTCCGCGGATCGACAAGATCACGCTCAACATGGGCGTCGGCGACGGCAAGCAGGACTCGAAGATCATCGAAGCCGCGACCGAGCAGCTTGCGAAGATCGCCGGGCAGCGGCCCAACGTTCGCCGCGCGCGCAAGTCGATCGCCAACTTCAAGCTCCGCGAGGGCATGCCGGTCGGCGTCTCCGTCACGCTGCGGGGCGAGCGCAGCTACGAATTCCTCGACCGCCTGATGTCCGTCGCGATCCCCCGGATCCGAGACTTCCGCGGCCTCAGCCCGCGCGCCTTCGACGGCCGCGGCAACTACTCGATGGGCGTGCGCGAGCAGATCATCTTCCCTGAGATCGACTATGACGCGGTCGATCAGGTCCGCGGTCTCGACATAACGATCACGACCTCTGCCAAGACCGATCTCGAGGCCTTCGCTCTGCTTGAAGCCTTCGGATTCCCGTTCGCCGCCGAAGGCCGCCCCCAGCTCCCCGGCGAGGAGCCCCAGCAGGCGAACGGATCGCAACCCAGCTCCCAGGCCGAGCCCGCGTTGGAGCTCGAGCCCGAGGCGGCAGCTGAGCCGGAAGCCCTCGAGCCCGAGACCACGATCCCCGAGTCGGACGCCGCCGCGGAGCCGCAGGCAACCGCCGAGGAGGTCGCCGAGGTGACCGCTGAGGCGCAGGTGCCGGCCGGCACGGAAGCTGAAACCACCCTGCAAAATGATCTAGAGGAGGATCCGGTTGCGGAGCAGAGCTCCGAAACCGCGTCCGACGGTTCGGAGGACGACAATGGCTAAGCTCAGCCAGCGGGTGCGGCAAGCCCGCCCGCCCAAGTTCAAGACCCGCGGCTATAGTCGCTGCCACCGTTGTGGCAGGGCTCGCGCCGTTTATCGCAAGTTCGGCCTGTGCCGGATCTGCCTGCGCGAGATGGCGCATCAGGGGCAGATCCCTGGCATGACGAAATCCTCCTGGTAGGTAAGAACCGATGTCGATGACAGACCCGATAGCCGACTTCCTGACGCGGATTCGCAATGCGATCCACGCGTCGCACGAGATCGTCGTGATGCCGGGCTCGCGCCAGAAGGCCGAGCTTGCGCGAATCCTCGCCGAGCAGGGCTACATCGACGCTTTCACGGTCGCGCCTGCCGCCGACGGACCGGGCGACACGCTCGAGATCCGGCTCAAGTACGACGAGGCCCGCCGCTCGGCGATCTCGGGTCTGCGCCGCATCTCACGCCCGGGACGGCGCTCATATGTCGACGCGAAGCACATCCCGCGCGTCAACGGCGGCACCGGCACCGCGATCGTGTCGACCTCGCGCGGCGTGATGACCGGCCATGAGGCGCGGGCCGCGGGCGTCGGTGGCGAGCTGGTCGCGGAGGTCTGGTGATGTCGCGCATCGGTAGAGCACCGATCCCGGTTCCCGGCGGCGTCGAGGTGACAATTGAGCCGGAGCTCGTGCGTGTCAGCGGCCCGAAGGGCGCGCTTTTCGAGCGCATCCCGCGCGACATCACCGTGTCCCGCCAGGACGACCAGATCGTCGTCACGCGGCCAACCGACCGCGGCGAGCATCGGGCGCTCCACGGCTTGGTGCGAACGCTCGTCGCGAACATGGTGACCGGCGTCAGCAACGGCTACGAGAAGCGCCTCGAGATCCAGGGCGTCGGCTACCGAGCGCAGCTGAAGGGCGCTGACCTCGAGCTCGCCCTGGGCTACTCGCACCCCGTCAAGATCGCCGCGCCCGATGGGATCGAGTTCGAAGTGCCGCAACCGACTCGCATTGTCGTCCGCGGGATCTCCAAGCAGCAGGTCGGCGAGGTCGCCGCGACGATCCGCAAGCAGCGTCCGCCGGAGCCCTACAAGGGCAAGGGCATTCGCTACGAAGGCGAGCAGGTCGCGCGCAAGGTCGGCAAGCGGGCATGAGTACGGCGACCAAGCAGGACAAGCGCCTCAAGCGCCGCCGTCGCGTGCGCGCCAAGGTCTCCGGCACCGCGGAGCGTCCGCGTGTCTCGGTGTTCCGCTCGAACCGCGGCATTTCAGCGCAGCTGATCGACGACGGCTCCGGCCGCACCCTGGCCTCGGTGAGCTGGACCGAGACCGCGCTGCGCACGCTCGGTCCAACCGAGCGTGCCAATCGCGCCGGCGCGCTGCTCGCCGAGCGGGCGCAGGCGGCGGGCGTGAAGACCGCCGTTTTCGACCGCGGCGGCTATCTCTACCACGGCCAGGTAAAGGCCCTCGCCGAAGGTGCCCGCGAAGCCGGCCTCACGCTTTAGCTACCCTTCCCCGCTCATGCGCATCGACAGAACAGTTAGCCCAGCCGGCCTCGACCTCCAGGAGCGAGTCGTCGAGATCAACCGCGTCGCGAAGGTCGTCAAGGGCGGCCGGCGCTTCTCGTTCACGGCCCTGGTCGTCGTGGGCGACGAGAAGGACGTGGTCGGCGTCGGCTACGGCAAGGCTAACGAGGTGCCGCTCGCGATCCAGAAGGGTGTAGAACAGGCGAAGAAGTCGCTGTTCCGCGTGCCCAAGCACGGTTCGACGATCACCCACGAAACCACGGGCAGGTTCGGTGCCGGCAAGGTCTTCCTCAAGCCCGCGGCGCCGGGCGCGGGAGTGATCGCTGGCGGCGGCGTGCGCGCCGTGCTCGAGCTCGCGGGAATCCGCGACATCCTCTCGAAGAGCCTCGGTTCGCAGAACCCGATCAACCTCGTGAAGGCGACGATCGACGGTCTGCAGAGCCTGCGCACGCCGGCGGAGGTCGCGGAGCTCCGCGGCCTTTCCGTCGCCCAGGTCCTCGGACTGGCGGATAAGCGCGAGAACGGCGCCAACGCCAAGCCCGCGGAGACCACGGCGTGAGCGACAAGACCGTAACTCTGCGGGTCACGCAGGATCGCTCCCGCAACGGCGCCGACAAAGCCCAGCTCGCGACGCTGCGCTCGCTCGGCCTGCGCCGTATCCGGCACACGGTCGAAGTCAGCGACACGCCCCAGATCCGCGGCATGCTGCATCGCGTGCGCCACCTCGTCCACATCGAAGAGCCCCACAGCTGATGCCCCCCGCGCGCCGGACAGCGACCACCGAGGAGGAGTCCGCGCAGGCGAAGGCGCCAAAGACGCCATCCGCCGAGCCGTACATTGGCCTGCACTCCTTGCGCCCCGCGCCGGGGTCGCGCCGTCCCCGCAAGCGCGTCGGTCGCGGCGAGGGCTCAGGGACCGGCAAGACGGCCGGCCGCGGCCAGAAGGGCTACGGGTCGCGCTCGGGTGCCAAGGATCGTGCCCGCTTCGAGGGTGGTCAGATGCCGATCCACATGCGGATGCGCAAGCTGCGCGGGCCGACGAAGAAGATGTCGATGCCGTTCGAGCCTTTCCGCACGCGCACTCAGCCAGTCAATATCGCCGACCTCGACGCGCGCTTCGACGCCGGCGCCGATGTGACGCTCGAGGCCTTGAAGGCAGCGGGGCTCGGTACGCGCAAGGACGTGCCGGTCAAGATCCTTGCTCGCGGCGAACTCACCAAGAGCCTGACGGTCCACGCCCACGCTTTCAGCAAGACCGCGCAGGAGCGCATCGAAGGCGCCGGCGGCAGCTGCGTCCGCGTCGATTCCTAGCCGAGGCTCGGCACCAAATGCCGAACCAACAGCCGGCTGCTACCGTCAGGTGCGAGTGCCAGACAAAGACGGCAATCCCTCCAAAGGAGGGAGGTCGCTAGGCCTCCGGACGACATGATCAGCACGATCGCAAAGGCCTTCACGGTCCCCGAGATCCGTAGGAAGATCGCGTTCACCGCGCTGATGCTCGCGCTCTACCGGTTCGGCGCTCACCTGACCGCACCCGGGATCAGCGCCAGTGCCGCGAAGGCCCTCTCGAAGTCGTCCGCCGGCTCGACCGGGATTCTCAGCCTGCTGAACCTGTTCTCCGGCGGCGCGCTCACCCAGATGGCCGTTTTCGCGCTCGGGATCATGCCCTACATCACGGCCTCGATCGTTCTGCAGATCCTGACCGTCGTCGTGCCGTCACTCGAGAAGCTCTCGAAAGAGGGGGAGATCGGCCAGGCGCGGATCACGCAGTACACGCGCTATCTGACGGTCGGCTTGGCGCTCGGCCAGTCGATCGGCTACGTCTTCCTCTTCCACTCGCTGTCGAGCCAGGCGCAACCGATCATCCCGGTCTTCGATCTCCAGCACATCATGCTGATCGTGATCTCGCTCACGGCCGGCACCGTCCTCGTGATGTGGATGGGTGAGCTGATCACCCAGCGCGGAATCGGGAACGGCATCTCGCTGATGATCTTCGCCTCGATCGTCTCGCGCCTACCGGGTGCGGTTCAGCAGTGGTACGACACGAACAACCAGGTCTTCAAGGTGATCGCGCCCTTCCTGGTGCTTGCCGTTGTCGCGGGCATCGTCTTCGTTCAGGAGGGCCAGCGACGGATCCCCGTCCAGTACGCGAAGCGCGTGATCGGCCGGCGCATGACCTCCGGTCAGCAGACCTACTTGCCGTTGCGCGTGAACATGGCGGGTGTTATCCCCGTGATCTTTGCCGCCTCGCTGATGGCCTTTCCGCCGACGATCGGTCAGCTCGTCAACACGAGCTGGTCGCGCCACTTCGCGGACTTCTTCTCGCCGAGCGGCTGGCATTACATCTTCGGCGAGGCAGTGCTGATCATTGTGTTCACCTACTTCTACACGGCGGTCACGTTCAATCCCGTCGATCAGGCCGACAACCTCAAGAAGTACGGCGGCTTCATCCCCGGCGTCAGGCCGGGACGCCCGACCGCCGAGTTCCTCGACCGGGTACTTGCTCGCCTGACCTTCCCGGGCGCGATCTACCTGGCGTTCATCGCGATCCTGCCGGCGATCGTCTACGCCCGCAGCGGCGTGACCTTCAACTTCGGCGGCACTTCGATCATCATCGTGATCGGCGTCGCGCTCGACACGATGAAGCAGCTCGAGGCGCAGCTCATGATGCGCAACTACGAGGGCTTCCTCAGACCGTAGGGCGCCTCAGTAGCCGCGAAGGGGCCGGCACGCCACGACGGTGCCCAGGTACTCTTCGGTCGGCGCCCGGCACGCGAACAACGTGCCGCTCGCACTGTCAATGGCAGACCTAAATCTGATCCTCCTGGGTCCCCCGGGGGCGGGCAAGGGCACGCAGGCCGCCCAGCTCACCAACGAGTTCGGGATCCCCCATATCTCGACGGGCGACATCCTGCGCGCGGCGCTCGCCAACGAGACGACGCTCGGCAAGGAGGCCAAGCGCTACATGGATGCGGGCGAGCTCGTGCCCGATGAGGTGATCATCGGCGTCGTGCTCGAGCGGATCGCGGAGGATGACGCGCGTGACGGCTTCCTGCTGGACGGCTTCCCCCGCACGGTCGCGCAGGCGGACGCGCTCGGCGGCGAGCTCGCGCAGCTCGATCGCCGTCTCACGGCAGCCCTCCTGATCGATGTTCCCGACGACATCGTCGTCAAGCGGATCAGCGGACGGCGCACCAACCCGAGGACCGGGCGTATCTATCACGTCGATTTCGACCCGCCTAAGCAGGAGGGGATCTGCGACGAGGATGGGACCGAGCTGATCCAGCGCGACGACGACAAGGAGGAGACGGTCCGTACGCGACTGACCGTCTATCACGAGCAGACGGCGCCGCTGATCGACTACTACGACGAGCGCGGCCTGCTGTGCCACTTCGACGGCACCGCCTCGCCGCGCGAGGTGCACGCGCACATCCGCTCCACGCTGGCGACGCTGAAGCTCGAGGACGAGCTTTGATCATTCGCAAGTCGCTCGCGGAGATCGACGCGATCGCCGCCTCGGGCGCGATCCTCGTGCGGACGCTTCGCCTGCTCGAGCGCCAGCTGCGACCCGGCGTCACGACCGCCGAGCTGGACGCGGCGGCCGAGCGGTTCATCCGCTCGCAGGGCGCGGTCCCCTCCTTCAAGGGCTACCGCGGGTATCCCGCCTCGATTTGCACGTCCCCGAATTCGATGATCGTGCACGGGATTCCCGGCCCCTACGAGCTCGAACGCGGCGACGTGCTCTCGCTCGACGTGGGTGTCACGCTCGACGGCTGGGTTGCCGATGCTGCCCGGACCTTCCCGATCGGGCCCGTCAGCGTGCAGGCGTCGCATCTGCTCGCCGGCACCGAGACGGCGCTGTTCGCCGGCGTCGAGCGCTGCGTCGTCGGCGGCCGCCTCGGCGACGTCTCGCACGCGATCCAGGCCGCCGCCGAGGGCCAGGGGCTGCAGATCGTCCGCTCGCTCGTCGGCCACGGCGTCGGCCGAGACATGCACGAGGATCCCCAGATCCCGAACTTCGGCAAGCCCGGCAGTGGCCAGCGCCTCGAGAGCGGCATGGTTCTCGCGATCGAGCCGATGACCACGATCGGAACCACCGAGGTCGTCGCAGCCGACGATGGCTGGTCGATCTACTCGCAGGACGGCTCGCTCGCCGCACACTTCGAGTTCACAGTCGCGATCACGCCGGACGGCCCACGGATCCTCACGCCTTGGCACCTCGCCGAAGGCGGCGATACGGTGGAAAGCCAGCTTGCTAATATTGGCGGTCGCGCTCGGGTCGGGTAGGCCCGAGCTGTTTCTGCGTAATCCGCGGTGGTAGCGGCTGCCGAACCGGCGGCCAGAGCCAACCGGCGGAGTCATCCGAAAGGTTTTCATGAAGGTAAGGCCGTCGGTCAAGCCGATGTGTGAGAAGTGCAAGATCGTGCGCCGTCGCGGGAGGGTGCTCGTGATCTGCAAGAACCCGCGCCACAAGCAGCGCCAGGGGTAACGCCTCGATGGCCCGTATCGCTGGCGTCAACCTGCCACTCAACAAGCGCGTCGAGGTCGGCTTGACCTACATCTTCGGCGTCGGCCGTCCGACCTCCAACAAGTTGCTGGCCGAGCTCGGCATCTCGCCGGACACCTACGTGCGCGACCTGACCGAGGACGAGGTCGCCCAGCTGCGCGACGCGATCGACCGCGGCCTGACGGTCGAAGGCGACCTGCGCCGCGAGGTCTCGCAAGACATCAAGCGCCTCGTCGAGATCGGCTGCTACCGCGGCGTCCGCCACCGCCGCGGCCTCCCTGTTCGCGGTCAGAACACGAAGACGAACGCGCGTACTCGCAAGGGCCCGAGGCGGATGCAGGTTGCCGGCAAGAAGAAGGCCGGTAAGAAGTAATGCCGGCACCAAAGCGCCCCGCGCGCGGCCGTCGCAAGGTCAAGAAGAACATTCCCGTCGGGCAGGCGCACATCAAGACGTCGTTCAACAACACGATCGTCTCCTTGACCGACACGCAGGGCAACGTGATCGCCTGGGAGTCGGCCGGCGGCGCGGGCTTCAAAGGCTCGCGCAAGTCAACGCCGTTCGCCGCCCAGGTCACCGCTGATGCCGCCGCGCGCAAGGGAATCGAGCAGGGCCTTTCAAAGGTCGAGGTGTTCGTGAAGGGTCCCGGCTCAGGACGCGAGACGGCGATCCGCTCGCTCCAGGCCGCGGGCCTCGAGGTGACCGGCGTTAAAGACGTGACGCCCCAAGCACACAATGGCTGCCGCCCACGCAAGCGGCGGCGGGTGTAAGCGAGCAATGGCAAGAGATACTTCCGCCGCTTGTAAGCAGTGCCGTCGCGAGGGCCAGAAGTTGTTCCTCAAGGGCGAGCGCTGCCTGACCGACAAGTGCGGCGTCGAGCGGCGCTCCTACCCGCCCGGCGAGCACGGCCGCGGGCGCCAGAAGCAGTCCGAGTATCGCCTCCAGCTGCGCGAAAAGCAGAAGGCGCGGCGCTACTACGGCCTGCTGGAGCGCCAATTCCGCAACTACTACGAGAAGGCCTCGCGCATGCCCGGCGTCACCGGCGAGAACCTGCTGACGCTGCTCGAGTGCCGCCTCGACAATGTCCTCGTGCGCCTCGGCTTCGCCGCCTCGCGCCGTCAGGCACGCCAGCTTGTGCGCCATGGCCACTGGACCGTGAACGGACGCCGCGTCGACATCCCGAGCTTCCAGGTAAAGCCCGGTGACGTGATCGCGGTGAAGGCTGACACGAAGGCCACGCAGGTGATTCGCGACGCGACCGAGCTGACCGGCCAGGTTCCGGCCTGGCTCCAGGCGGACCACGACGGGCTCACGGCGAAGGTGCTGCGCAAGCCGGAGCGGCGCGAAGTCGCTGCGCCGGTGCAGGAACAGCTCATCGTCGAGCACTATTCGAAGTAGCGCAGCGCCCCGAGATTTGCGCACCGGCCCGTGCCAGGCGCGCCCAAACAAACGACGTTAGGACCCCGATGCTTGACTTCCAAATCCCCCGGATCACGAGCGAATCGGCCGAGGACAACCACGGCACCTTCGTTATCGAGCCGCTCGATCGCGGCTTCGGCTACACGTTCGGCAACTCGCTGCGCCGCGTGCTGCTCTCTTCGCTGGCCGGCGCCGCTGTGACGAGCGTACGCATCGAGGGCGTCGCGCACGAGTTCTCGACGATCCCGGGAGTGAAGGAGGACGTGACGGACATCGTCCTCAACCTGAAGGGGATCGTCTGCCGCATGCACTCCGACGCGACCGAGATCGAGGCCGCGCTCGTCGCGACCGGTCCGGGCGAGATCACCGCGGCCGACATCGACCTGCCGTCGGGCGTCGAGATCCTCAACCCGAACATCCACATCGCGACGCTCGAAAAGAAAGCGCGGCTCGAGTTCTACATGACGATCGGGCGCGGTCGCGGGTACCGACCGGCGGAGGAGAACAAGTCACCCGACCAGCCGATCGGCGTGATCCCGATCGACTCGATCTTCTCGCCCGTCCGCCGTGTCGCCTACAACGTCGAGCAGGCTCGCGTCGGGCAGCGCACGGACTTCGACAAGCTGACGCTCGACATCGAGACCGACGGCTCGGTCGAGCCGTCCGCGGCGTTGCGCGAGGCCGCCGAGCTCTTGATCTCCCAGCTCGCGATCTTCACCGATGAGGATCGCGTCGAGGAGCTGCGCCAGGGTCCGGTCGGCCATCTCGACGGTTCGCTCGGCGGTAGCGGCGCCCCCGGCGCCTCGCTTATTCAGGGCGAGGAGTACAGCATCCTGATCGAGGAGCTCGAGCTCGGTGTCCGCTCCTACAACTGCCTCAAGCGCGCCGGAATCGCGACGGTTGGCGACTTGATCTCGAAGTCCGAGGCAGAGCTCAACGCGATCCCGAACTTCGGCAAGAAGTCGATCGATGAGGTCATCGAGACGCTTGCCGCGCGCGGGCTGCACCTGCGCGACGACTAAGCTCCATCACCGATGCGCCACCAGAAGGCCCGCCACAAGCTCAGCCGCGACGCAGCGCACCGCAAGGCGTTGCTCCAGAACCTCGCCAAGGAGGTCATCGAGCACGAGCGCATCAAGACGAGTGAGGCGAAGGCGAAGGCGGTCAAGCCGGAGATCGAGAAGTTGATCACGCTCGCCAAGCGCGGCGACCTCCACGCACGCCGCCAGGCGCTCTCGGCGCTCGGCCAGGACAAGTTTGCCGTCCACAAGCTCTTCGAGGTGATCGCGCCGCGCTTCGAGGAGCGGCCGGGCGGCTACAGCCGCATCGTCAAGCTCGGGCCGCGCCCCAGCGACTCCACCGAGATGGTGCTACTCGAGCTCGTCGCCTAGGGGGCAGCGCGGCCAGGTCGCGGCCGCGCACTTCACGTAGTGGTCACGAAGCTCACGCTCGCCTATGACGGGACGAACTTCGCCGGGTGGGCCGCCCAGCCGGACCAGCGCACCGTTCAGGCCGAGCTCGAGCGGGCGCTCACGACGATCCTTCGCGAGCCGGTTTCGACGACGGTCGCCGGGCGCACCGACGCCGGCGTTCACGCCTGGGGGCAGGTCGCGAGCTATGCCCACGAGGCGCTCGACCCGGCGTCACTGAACGCGCTGCTCCCCGATGACGTGGCCGTCAGCGCGTGCGAGCCGATGGACGACTCGTTCAACGCCCGTCACAGCGCCCACTCGCGCGCCTACTGCTACCGCGTCCACCACTCACGCGCCCGCTCGCCCTTCGAGCGCGACCGCGCGCTCGAGTATCCGCGTCAACTCGATCGTGACCTGCTCCAAGCGTGTGCGCACGCGCTCCGGGGCAGGCACGACTTCACCGCGTTCACGCCGACCGAGACCGACCACGTGCACTTCGAGCGCACCGTCCTGCGCGCTGAATGGTCCTTCGACGGCGCCCTGCTCTCGTTCTGGATCGAGGCCGACGCCTTCATGCGCCAGATGAACCGCGTGCTGGTCGGCACGATGCTCGAGGTCGCGGCGAGCGCGCGCTCGCTCGAGGACTTCACGGCGTTGCTGGCCGGCGCTCCGCGTTCGGCCGCCGGGCGCACCGCACCGGCCCACGGGCTGTATCTCGCTAGCGTGAGCTACTGATGATCACGCTGCGTCCACTGGCTGCCGCCGACATCAGCGAGCTGTGCCGGATCCACCGCGAACCGGGCGTAGCGGACTGGTGGGGCATCCCCAGCCCGGATTTCCCGAGCGAGGACCCGACAGCCCATCGCCTCGTGATCGACTACGACGGCCTGGTTGCCGGGATGATCCAGTTCTTCGAGGAGGAGGACCCGGACTACCGGCACGCGATGGTCGACATCTTCGTCGACCCTGCACTGCATGGCCGCGGCATCGGCACGGAGGCGCTGCGCCAGACGGTCCACCACCTCGTCGCGGTGCGTGGACACCACCGCATCACGATCGACCCGGCTGCCGACAACGCCGCGGCGATTCACACTTACGAGAAGGTTGGCTTCAGACCCGTCGGCATCCTTCACAGCTACGAGCGCGACCACGACGGCTCCGCCTGGCACGACTGCCTGCTGATGGAGTACGTCAGCAAAGCCTGAGCTCGAGCTCGAGCAGCGTACGCGCGTGAGCTACTTTGTCCAAGAGGTGGCCGACTACCCCCAGCATCTCGCGCAGGCTGGTCACGTCGAGCCGGTGCCGCGCCGGTTGCGCGGCTTCTTTGCCGGAGCGAAGGTCTTCGACACGACGCGAGCCATCTACCTCTGGGAGATCTCTGCCTATCCCGCCTTCCTGATACCGCGGTCCGATGTCGACCCGGGTGTGCTGATCGACGAGCGCCATCCGCACAAGCTGAAGTTCGGCGTCGCCTGTCGCTATGGCCTGCGCGCCGGCGGGCGGGAGCGCACCGAGGCCGCGCGGCTATACACCGAATCCGAGCTGCCGGCGATAGTCGACCACTTCCGCTTCGAGTGGGATGCGCTCGACGCCTGGCTCGAGGAGGACGAGCCCGTCTTCGTGCACCCGCGAAGCCCGTACGTGCGGGTGGATGCACTGCGCTCGACACGTCGAGTGCGAATCGAGCTCGACGGTGTGGTCCTCGCGGAGAGTGCCTCGCCGGTGATGGTCTTCGAGACGGGTCTGCCTACGCGCTACTACCTGAACCGAAGCGACGTCGACTTCAGCCTGCTCGAGCCGAGCGAAACCGTCACGGCTTGTCCCTACAAGGGTCGCACCAGCGGCTACTGGTCGGCTCGCGTCCGAGCGCAGGTCCACTCCGACGTGGCGTGGTGCTACGACTTCCCGACGGTCGCGCTCGTCGCGATCGCCGGCCTGATCGCGTTCTACGGCGAGAAGGTCGACACGTTTCTCGACGATCAGCTGCTCGAGCGTCCGAAGACGAAGTTCTCCTAGCGCTGCATGAAAGTGCGCTGACGCCCGAAGCTCCATGCCACGCCTCGCAAGGCGCATTTAGCGCCCCTATCTACACTCCACGCGCGCCGAGCTGCTGGCGCGCCTCGAGCGGCCCGAGGAGGCGCGAGCGGAGTATCTGCAGGCACTCGAGCGCACGCGCTCGGAGCGCGATCGGACGTTCCTGCAGCGTCGTCTCGGAGCGTTGTAGGTCTCGCGGTCGGCCGTCAACGACACAGCCTCGCGCCGCCGTCGCAATATCCTGGGAGCGGTGCGCCAGATACTGCTGACCAACGACGACGGCATCGACGCCGACGGCTTGCAGACGCTGCGTCGCGCGCTTGCCCGGCTGGCCGACGTTCGCCTGCTCGTCGTCGCACCCGACGGGAACCGCTCAGCGACCGCGCGCTCGATCACGACGCGGCGGCCGCTGTGGGTCGCCGAGGTCGACTTCGGCGACGGAACGGTCGGCTACGCCACGGACGGCACCCCAGTCGACTGTGTCCGCTTGGCAAATCTCGGTCTCGTCAGCGACTTCACGCCCGACCTCGTTGTCTCCGGGATCAACCACGGCGCGAACCTTGGCGACGACATCACGTACTCGGGCACGGTTGCGGCTGCACTCGAGGCGGTTGTGCTCGGGATCCCAGGCATCGCCGTTTCGCAGCAGGCCGCCGGCGCGGCACTCGAGTACGTCGACCGCGGCAGCTTCGACTTCACGCTCGCGGCCGAGATTGTCGCCCGGCTCGTCGACTCGCTCGACACCGTCCCACTTTCGCCGAAGACACTGCTCAACATCAATGTCCCCGGGGCGGTGCCGTCTGGGATCGAGGTCACCTCGCTCGGCAAGCGCGTCTATCGCGACGAGCTGCGGCTCGAACGCGAGGAGGAAGGGCGGCGCCGCTACTGGATCTACGGCGCGGCCCCAGGCTTTGAGGATGTCGCCGGCACCGACCTCGCGGCTGTCGCCGCGGGCCGGATCGCCCTGACGCCAATCCACTTCGACCTCACCGATCATCCCGGCATGCATGCTCTCGCGCAGCTGGACCTGGAGGCAGTGCTGACACCGTGAGCTCGGCTAGCGATCCGGCGGCCCGCGCCGCGGAGCTGCGTGAGCTCCTCGCCTACCATTCGCGCCGCTACTACGTCGACGACGACCCCGAGATCGGCGACGATCAGTACGACGCGCTCTACAACGAGCTGCGCGACATCGAGGCCGCGCACCCCGAGCTCGTCAGACCCGACTCGCCGACCCAGCGCGTCGGTGGGGAGGCGGTCGATCGCCTCGAGAAGATCCGCCATCTGCAGCCGATGCTCTCGCTGGCGAACGTGCGCTCGGCCGAGGAGCTGCGCGCGTGGGTCGCGCGAATGCGCGCGCACCTCGCCCGCGAGGGGATCGATGACCCCGCATTCAGCTTCGTCTGCGAGCCCAAGATCGACGGCCTGGCGATCTCGCTGCTCTATCGCGACGGTGTGCTCGAACGTGGCGCAACGCGCGGCGATGGTGAGATCGGCGAGGACGTCACGCACAACCTGCGCACGATCGCCCAGATCCCGCACCGAGTTGAGAATGCACCGGCGCTGCTCGAGGTTCGCGGCGAGGTCTACATGTCGCTGCCCGACTTCACCGCGCTGAACGAGCGCCTCGCGGCCGCCGGTCAGTCGACCTTCATGAACCCCCGCAACACGGCGGCGGGCACGGTACGCCAGCTGGCCCCGACACTTGCCGCCCGCCGGCCGCTGTCGATGCTTGCCTACGCGATCGGCGTCACTGATGGGCTCGAGCTGCGCAGCCAGTGGGAGGCGCTCGCCTGGTTGCGCGACCGCGGCTTCCCGGTCAACAGCGAGATCGTCGTGCGCGACGACGAAGAGGCGGTCGTCGAGCAATGCCTCGAGTGGGAGCGCCGTCGCGGCAACCTCGACTTCGAGATCGACGGCGTCGTGATCAAGATCTCCGACTTCGAGCTCCAGCGCAGGCTCGGCGCGGTGGGCCGCGATCCGCGTTGGGCGGTCGCGTGGAAGTTCCCGCCGACCACCGCCAAGACGCGACTGCTCGCCGTGCGCTGGAACGTCGGCAAGTTCGGCGACCTGCACCCGTACGCGGAGCTCGAGCCTGTCCACGTCGGCGGCGTCACGGTGAAGCTCGCGACGCTCCACAACGAGGAGGACCTCGCACGCAAGGATCTGCGCGAGGGCGATGAGGTGATCGTGTTGCGTGCGGGCGACGTGATTCCGCAGGTCGTCTCGCCCGCGCCCCACGCCGTCGAGAACCCGAGCCGCTCGCCCGCGCCGGCGCCCCCCGAGCGTTGCCCGGTCTGTGGCACGCCGACCGTCAAATCGGCGGGATCAGTCTTCACGAACTGCCCGAACGCAGACTGCGCGGGACGCCAATGGCAGCTCCTACGTCACTTCGTCTCGCGTGCTGCGATGGACATCGACGGGCTCGGTGAGACACTCGTTGGAACGCTTCTCAGCCGCGGACTCGTGGGCAACGCCGCCGATCTCTATGACCTGCGCGCCGAGCAGTTGCTCGAGCTCGATGGCTTCGCCGAGATCTCCGCGCGCAACCTGATCAACGCGATCGATGCATCCCGCTCGAGACCGTTTCACCGCGTCCTGTTCGCGATCGGGATCGAGGAGGTGGGCTACGTCACGGCTCGCAGCCTGGCAAACCAGTTCCGCTCGATCGACCGCCTGCTGGAGGCTGGGCCCGAGCAGCTCGTGCAAACCCAGGGCGTCGGGCCGAAGATGGCGGAGTCGATCGCCGCGCAGCTCGCCGCGCCGGCCCTGCGCGGGCTGATCGAGCGCCTGCGCGCCAAGGGACTGCGCTTCGAAGAGGAGGGCCCGGCGCCCGGGGAGGGGCCGCTCGCGGGTCGCACGTTCGTGCTCACCGGCACGCTGCCGACGCTCACCCGCGAGCAGGCCAGCGAGCGGATCGTTGCTGCCGGCGGGCGCGTCACGAGCTCCGTTTCCAAGAACACCGACTATCTCGTGGCCGGTGAATCGCCCGGCTCGAAGCTCGAGAAGGCCGAGCGGCTCGGTGTGAGCGTTATCGACGAGGCTGCTTTGCTGGCTTTGCTGTAGCGGGCGCCGCGAGCTTTGCGATCGCCTCGACGATCACATCCTCGGCCCGCTGGGCGCGCCACAGGGAGCAATGATTGATCAGGATCGCGAAGACGTAGCGATCGTCGCACCAGCCGGCGAGATCCGATGCGTCGCTCAGCGTGCCCGTCTTTGCCTGGCAGTTCCCGGCAGCCGCAGTGCCGCGCATCCGCGCTGCGAGCGTGCCCGTCTCGCCGGCCACCGGGAGCGCCGCGTGCAGCGTTTGACCAACGCTCTGCAGCTCGGCGTTGCCGCCCGGGCTGAGATCGCGCAGCAGTGTCACGACCTGGAGGGGGGTCGTCAGGTCGCCGCGCGAAAGGCCGGAGCCATCGACGACCTGCGGCGTCAGCCCCAGCTTCGCAAGGTAGCTGCTCATGACGTTCGCGCCGGCCGCCGTCGTGCCGCCGGCACCGAAGCGGGCGCCTAGCGCCTTCAGCAGCATCTCGGCGAAGAAGTCGTCCGACGGGCCGGCGGTCAGCGCGGCGAGCTGCCCGATCGTCGGTGAGGGGATCGTCGTGAGCAGCTGGGCGGCGACCGGCGTTGTGCCCGCCTGGGAGCGCCCGGTGACCTGCACCCCGGCGTGGCGCAGCGCACCCGCGAGCTCCCACGCGGCGTGCGCTGCCGGCGATCCCTGGGCGCCCTGCGCGCCGCGGTCGAAGCTCAGCGCGCTGAGCTCGCCGGCGAGGTTTGGGTCGGGCAGGAAGTCGCTTGCTGGGTCGCCGCCGAGGCTGTCGAAGTAGGACGCGTCTCCGACCACTGAACCGTGGACGCGCGTTATGTGCGTGGCAGCGATCAGCTGTCGGGCGAGCGCAACGACCGTCGTTCCGACGCCGCCGTACCACTTGTCGATGAACCCCGAGTCGCCGAAGGTCGGATCGCCGCCGCCGCGCACGTAGAGGTTGCCGTTGAATACGCCAGTCGGCGAGAGCGTGCCAACGCCGTAGACGCTCGTCTGCAGCGTGCCGGCGGCGCCGAACAGGGCGAGCGCGGTCGTCAGCGTGTAGAGCTTCTCGACCGAGGCCGGGTATCGGCGACGGGTCGCGTTCTCGCTGAAGAGGACCTGCCCCGTGTCGAGATCGAGCACATAGGCGCCGGAGTTACGCGCGAACGGCTTCAGCGCGGCGACCAACTTGGCCTCGAGCCCTGCCGGCGGCGCCGAAATGGCAGTGGGTCCGCTCGAACCCGTCGTGCTTTGCGCGCCGACCGCCCCGGCGGCTGCGATCGCGCCGAGCGCCAGCGCGCCGGCCAGCGCGAGGATCGTTGCGTTCCGTCCGAGCGGCACTCGTCCGGAGCATAGGACGCGCTTGCGCGCTGGGCGCCGCCAGCCGCTACTCACGTACCGGTCAGCGCGGCGCGTGAGTAGCGGCTGGTGCTACCTAGGCCTCGGCTGGCAGCGGCTGAGCCACGCCGAAGCGACGGAGGTTGTCGAGGAAAAGGGCCTTGTCGATCCGACCTTGAAAGATCGGGACGCCCATCTCCATGCATTTGGAGATCACTTCGCGGCGTTCGAGGCCTGCTTCACGCGCGAGCTCCGTGGGCGTCAGGTGATTCGCCATCGGTGCGTCCCTCCTAAAATTGTGACCAGGCTACGTATATCGCTCGCGCCGGATAGTTGCAAGGGCGTCGCGCGGATCGACGAGCGCTTAAACAGGGTTGTCGATCTCAACGTAGTGGTGTTCGATACCGAACCGCTCGGCAAGGAGTTCGCCGAGCGCGCGAACGCCGAAGGTCTCGGTCGCGTGGTGTCCGCCGGCAATGAAGCTGATCCCGGCCTCGCGCGCGACCGCGCGCGCCCACTCCTCCGGCTCGCCGGTGATGAACGCATCGAGCCGCGCGGCGATCGCATCGTGAACGTTGCGCCCACCGCCTCCTGAGACGATGCCGACCCGGCGCACCGCCTCCGGCCCCTCGAGAAAGGCGACGGGCTCGCGCCCCGTTAGCGCCGAGACCCGCCGGACAAGCTCCGCGCGCGGAATCCCGCCGCCATCGAAGCTCGCGATCCAGCCGATTGGGCGGCCGGCAACTGGAGCGAAGGCCTCCGTTGGCGTTGCGCCGATCCCGGTTGCGATGAGGACGTTGTTGCCGAGCGTCGGGTGCGCGTCGAGCGGGAGGTGATAGGCGGCGAGTGATATCCCCGCGGTGATCAGGAGGCGCAGACGCTCGCGCCGTGCGCCGATGACGCGTACGTCGTCGCCGTCCCAGAAGAGACCATGGTGGACCAAGATCAACTCCGCCCCGAGCTCGCTCGCATGCTCGAACAGTTCGCTGCTCGCCGAGACCCCGCTCACCAGCCGCGTCACCGCTGATCCGCCCTCGACCTGGAGACCGTTCGGGCCGAAGTCCGTGAAGCTGGTGGCGTCCAGGAGCCCGTCGAGCACCGCGATGATCTCGCTCAGCTTGGCCATTCCGCGCACGCTAGCTGACGCCGCCGCTGTGGGATACTGGCCGACGTCATCGGGGCGTGGCGCAGCCTGGTAGCGCGCACCGTTCGGGTCGGTGAGGTCCCCGGTTCAAATCCGGGCGCCCCGATACATCCCTAGCTCGCCCGACGCCCGCTTCGGGGTCTGCGCCCACGGGCATCCCGGCGATCGGTGACCTACGAACCGGCACCCGCCGACCGCCGAGACGGCGGGTCGAGTGCACGATTCTGCGTACGTAGTTTGGTCCGGAGCGTTTTCGGGCTAATCCCGATCCTGCGACGGGCGACGGGTACTAGCGTGCAGAGCGCGCAAACATCAGCCACGCTCCACTCCCTCGGAGCGCGCGCTTTCATAGCAGCACATGTCCTCCCGTCTGGGCGCCCCCCGACCGCCGCGCTTCAAGGTTTCACGCGAGCGCGGCACGGGGGGCGCTTTGCTGTTCGCCGACGCTCGCGCGGGCTATCGTGGCGGCGGTATGCACGCCGGCGTCGAGGTCCCAACTATGCGCGAGCGGTGGCTCGGCTCGCGCTGGCTTGTGCCGGCTGCCCTAGCCGTCCCGTTGCTCGTGATGGTCGCCGCCCTGCGCGGCATGACCGTCACGCTGCCGATCTTCCACTCGACCGACGAGGGCAACTACATCTACCCGACGATCATCCAGTTCTCGCACGGCCTGCCATTCCCGAGCCTCCACCGCTACGTAGCCGCCCAGACGCCGCTCTTCCCGTTACTCGAGGCATACGCCGGGAAGCTGATCGGCTATGCGCTTTGGCGCCTGCGGCTCGTCGAGGTCGCAATCTCGTACGTACTCGCACTGGCCGTTTACTACCTGTTACGACGCCGGCTCGAGCTCGAGCGCCTCGCCGCACTCTCACTCGCGCTTCTCTTCCTGCTCTCCCCGTACGTCTTCGGCACGTCCTTCCGCGTCATCACGGACAACCTCGCAACGCTCTTCATCGTCGTCGCGGTCGAGCGCTTCGAGCGCTCCCGCCAGACCCGCTCCATCGTTGCGTTCCTCGTTGGCTGCGTGGCGCTCGCCGCAGCGATGCTGACGCGTCAGAGCGCGGCCTTCATGCTCGCCGTCGGCGGTCTCTATGCGTTGCGAGCCGGCTCGACGCTCCTTCGCCGCGCCGAGCTTGCTGGCGCGGTCGCGCTCACCGTGATCCCGGTCGGCTTGCTGTTTCTCAGCTGGCACGGGCTCGTCCCGCCCGGGGGCGACCCGAGCTCCTGTGCGCTTTGCGGCGCCGGGCGCGACGTCGGCGGGCACGAGGGGGCGCTCGTCGTCCAGACCCCGGAACTGACGCTGGCGACCTTCGGCCTCTACTGCGCCGTGCTGTTCGCGCCCGCGCTGATCGTCGCGGGGCGCGGCGCCCTGACGTGCCCGCGCGGGCGCCTATTGCGCGCGCTGCGCCTGCCGGCGGCCGCGGCGCTGGTCGGCGCCGTCCTCCTGTTCGCGTTCCCCGCCGAGCCCGGCACACATACGGCCGGGCTGCTGTGGAACGCAGCTGCGCGGCTCCCGATCCTCGCGGGATCCTCCCTGCTGTTCTGGGCGCTCGTGCCGGCGGCTTGCGCGCTTCTTGCCTGGCGCGCGCTCCTCGCCCCCCACCGCTGGCTCCTATTCGCGTTCTTCGCGAGCTTCCTGCTCGGCGCGCTCGCGATCCGCTACCCGTGGCAGAAGTACGTCGACCCGTTCGCTCTGCTCGCGATCTACTTCACGGTGCGTCGCGAAGACTTCACCACTGCGCGCTCACTCGCGGGGGCGGGCGCGCTCGCGCTCGCATTCGTCGCTTACGCGCTCAGCTTCGTCGTCTGACCGATGAGTTTCTGCGCGACGCTCGGTCAACAGGGCATCACCCCATCGACAGGAGGCAGCAGGATGAGCACCACCACCACGACCGGTCTGCGCGAGCTGAACCTCGTCTGTGTCCCGGTCGCCGATAGCGATCGCGCGATCGAGTTCTACGTCGAGAAGCTCGGCCTCGAGAAGCGGACCGACGTGCCCTTCGGCGACAAGTACCGCTGGGTCGAGGTCTACCTGCCGAGCGGCACCGCTGGGATCGCGCTCGCACCCCCACCGCCCGGACGAGAGGTGACACCGATGCTGACAGGCATCAGCCTCGCGACCGACGACATCGATGCGACGCACGCGGAGCTGCGGGCGCGCGGCGTTGACGTCGACGAAGCCGTCTCACGCATGGGCGATCCGATCCCGCCGATGTTCTGGTTTCGCGACGCCGACGCCAACACGCTGATGGTCGTCGAGCTGCCTGAGAGCTAGCTCGACGACGACTAGGGGCGGCGCGCAAAACGCGCCGCCCCAAGCTGGTCGAACGGAGGTCTAGGCCTCCGCCGCGGCGCGTCCGTCGATGCGCTCGCGCACCGGCTCTGCCTGGCGCCCGCGCGGCTGGCGCAGCAGCACCAGCGCGAGGAGGAACGCCGCCATAGCGCACCCGCCCGCGACGACGAATGCATCCTGATAGCCGCCTGTGAGTGCGCTCGGCAAGGAATGGCCGAGGCGCGTGAGCGTGTGCGATCGATCTGTGGAGATCGTCCCGAGCACGGCGACGCCGAGTGCGCCACCTACCTGCATCGAGACATTGACGATCCCGGAAGCGAGCCCCGCGTCCGCCGGCGGAACGTTGGCCATCGCGAGTGTCAGCAACGGCACCGAGGCCGTGCCCATGCCGAGCCCGAGCAGGGCGAAGGCGAAGAACATCAGCGGGAAGTAGTCGCCGTGGACGCTGATCTGGGAGAGCATCAGCACGCCCGCGATGACGCAGCCGATTGCCGGTAGCAGAACCCGCCGCGGTCCGAACGCCGAGACGAGCCGCGCCGTGACCCCCATCGACATGATCGCGACGACGATCGTCATCGGCAGGAATGCGAGCCCGGTACGCAGCGCTCCGTACCCGAGCACGTGCTCGAGATAGAGGGTCCCGAGGAAGAAGCAGCCGTACATCCCGACGAACATGCAGGCACGCACCAGACTCGAGCTGATCAGTCCGCGCAGGGCGAAGACGCGCAGCGGCATGATCGGGTTCCGCAGACGACCCTCGAGCGCGACAAAGGCCGCGATCAGCGCGAGCGCGCCGCCGCCGACGCCGAGCGTCCGCGCCGAGCCGAGCCCGTACGTCGTCGATTTCACGATCGCATAGACGAGCGCTACGAGGCCGGCCGTCACGAGCAACGGCCCAACGATGTCGGCACCCTGCGACAGTCCGAGCCCCTTGTTCTCGCGCACGAGCACGACGCCGAGGGCGAACGCGAGTACGCCAATCGGCAGGTTGATGAAAAAGATCCAGTGCCAGTTGAGCGCCTGCGTGATCGCGCCGCCGGCGAGCAGGCCGATCGAGCCGCCGGCGACCGTGACGAAGATGTATGCGCTCATCGCCAGCGCGCGCTCGGATTGCTGGGGGAACTCCGTCGCGATGATCGCGAGGATCACCGAGGTGCAAAGCGAGGCCGAAAGGCCCTGTACGAAGCGTCCGCCGATCAGGAGCCCCTGGCTATTGGCGATCCCGCACACGAGTGAGGACAGCGTGAACATCGCAAGGCCGACCAGGAACACCTTCTTGCGACCGACCAGGTCGCCGAGCCGTCCGGCGAGCAGCAGGAAGCCGCCGAAGGCGACCATGTAAGCGTCGATCACCCATGCGAGCGCCGACTGGGTGAAATGCAGATCGTGCTGGATCTTCGGTAGCGCCACGTTCACCACCGTGAGATCGAGGACGTTCATCAGCATCGCCAGGCAGACGACGACGAGCGCCATCCAGCGGCGACGCGACTCCTGTTGAGAGTCAGCCATCGCGAATCAGCCCTTCCCGTTCGACAACAACGCTACGATCGTCACTGTAGCAATGATGATTGATCAGCAAATGAATGCCTCGCGGACGCTGCCGCTCTTGACGCGGATGTCCAAGCTGATCTACAGGCGCAGCAGCGAGGAGCTGCTCGGGATGAGCATGCGCCACTATGTCGCGCTCGCCTATCTGCGCGATGTCGAGCACGCCCCGCAACAGCTGATGTGCGAGATCTTCGGGGTTGACGCCAACAACATGGTCCTGCTGCTCAACGCGCTCGAGGCCGCGGGCTACGTCGCGCGTATTCGTGATCCTGCCGATCGCCGCCGCCACCTCGTCGAGCTGACCGATGCTGGACGCGCGGCGCTCGAGCGCGCCGAGATCGCACAGGGCGCGATCGAGGACGAGATCCTCGGCGCGCTCAGCGCTCCCGAGCGCGCGACCCTGCGCGAGCTCCTCGCTCGCGCGCTCGCCGGGCAGCGCTAGCGACGCATTCACCGTCGGTCCACCCACCGGCTGCACTATCGCCTAAGCCGGCGCTCGGTACGTCGGGAATCCTCATTTGGTTGAGGCCCCTTGTCCCTTAGGGCGGCCGAGCGGCCGCTTACGGGGCATCGTCGCACTCAGCGGGCGACGATCAGCTCAGCGGCCCGTGTCCGCAGCCGTCTCGGGCGCCGGGATGGCGAGCACCGGGACGCGGCAGTGCTGGAGCAGGGCGTGGGAGAGCGTGCCGACGAGCAGCTCCTGAATGCCGTGGAGGCTGCGCGTGCCGGTGATCACGACGTCCGGATCGAGCTGGTTCGCCGCCTCGATGACGGCCTGCCAGACACTCATCTGCAAGGTAACGCTCTCGGCGTTTGCGTGCAGGCCGGCCTGCGTTGCGAGATCGGCGCCCTCCTGGGCGACGGTGTGCGAGTCCCGCTCGGCGCCCGCGTCCGCCTCGTCGACCTGCTCGCCGAGGTATGGCGCGAGCACCGCGTAGCGCGCGACGATGTGCTCCACCGGCTCCCACACGTGAAGAACCGTTGCTGTGGCGCCGGGGAACAGCCTCCCCGCGACCTTGATCGCGTGCTTGGCGCGATCGGATGCGTCGTAACAGATGAGCAAATGGGGAGCTTGGCCTGACATTCGGTCTCCTATCGGGGCGGCGGCAGGACTCAATCGCAGACGCTACACGGGCAATTGAGACGCAAAACAGATCACAGAGAGAAGAAACATGTATTGGACGATTTACCGGGTCCGGCCTAGGCTGTGTCTCCCTCTCCTCCGTGCAGCCCCCCGTGAGAAGTACCTAAAAGCCCCGGGGGGTTTGCACTTTTAAGGACCCGGCGAGGACCGATTCGGCGCGGCGAGCGCGAGGAACGCCTCGCGCACCGGCGACCGGGCGTCCGTCGCCCACGCGAGCGCGAGCTCGATTGCCGGCGATGGATCGGCCAGTGGGCGGAAGGCGACGCCGGGACGCTCGGTCTCGCTCACCGATGCGGGTACGAGCGAGACGCCGAGGCCACTGCCGACAAGTCCGATGATCGTCTGCATCTCGGCCACTTCGAGCACGTTGTCGGGGATACCGCCGGCGCTACCCATGACTGAGCTCAGCGGCGCCCACAGCCCGGGAGCATCGCTGCGTCCGAGCGTTACGAAGCGCTCGCCGCGCAGCTGTGCGGCGCCCAGCCGCGGTTCCGCGGCGAGCCGGTGGGTCTCCGGCAACGCTACGACCAGGTGCTCGCGATGGATCACCGCAAACTCGAGCCGCGGCGCAAGCGTCGAGACGTGGAGCGGGCCGCGGATCACGCCGACGTCGATCCGGCCGCGAACGAGCGCGTCGAGCTGCTCCGCCGTCGGGAGCTCACGGAGATCGAGTGCGACGTCCGGGTGGTGGTTCGCGAAGTCGCGGAGGATTTCGGGCAGCACGGGGTTGAACATCGCCGAGCCGACGAAGCCGACCGACAGCGAGCCAACCTCCCCGGCCGCGACCCGGCGCGCGGTGTCTGACGCGCGCTCGACGGCCGCAAGGATCTCGCGCGCCTCGACGAGGAACCGCGCTCCCGCCGCGGTCAGCTCGACGCGCCGGCGGTTGCGCTCCAGCAGTCCCACCCCGAGCTCCTCCTCGAGCGCGCGAATCTGCTGGCTGAGCGGCGGCTGCGAGATGTGCAGGCGCTTCGCCGCCCGGTGGAAGTGGAGCTCCTCGGCGACTGCGACGAAATACCGAAGGTGGCGCAGCTCCATACCAGGTCAGCCTACGCGCCAAGGAAGCAGCTCATCGGCGCGACCGTGGAGAATGTAAGTCCACATGCTGGCGAGAGATGAACCCGAAGCGCACTGAGCACGGCCACGACGCGAGCGCGCTGGCCACCGGCAACGCGATCGAGATCCTCGCCGACGTCCTCGCCCGCAGCGAGGAGGCGGTCGGCGATGACTTCTACAGCCGGCTGTGTGAGGGCATCACGCGCTGCACGGCCATGCGCCGCCTGCTGATCTTTCGCTACGACTCGGCGCGGCGGCGCGTCTACGCGGCGGGGAGCTACGGCGTCGACGTGTCGCTGTTCTCGAACTTCTTCTTCACTGCCGAGTCGGCGCCGCTCGCGATGCGCGCGCTCGCAGAGGATCGAGTCCTCGAGATTTCGGGCGACATCGCAAGCCAGTTGCCGGCCGAGTACGTGAAACGGCTCGCACCGCGGATGCTCGTCTGTACGCCGATGGCAGCGCGCGGGCGCTGGCTCGGCGTGATCCTCTCCGATCGCGGCGGCGACGACGCACCACTGTCGGACACTGAGCGCGAGGTGCTGTGGATCATCGGCAAGATCGCCGCACTGGCGTCGATGGCGCGCGCAGCGACGCGCCAGTACGAGCGGGCGATGCAGCTCGAGGCGCGAATCGACCTCGCGCGTGAGCTGCACGAGAGCGTTGTGCAGCGCCTCTTCGGTATCTCGCTCGCGCTGTCCGGCGATCAGCCGCTCGCCGATGACGCGCGTCGGCGCTGCGCCGACGAGCTCCAGCAGGCCCTTGGCGAGCTGCGCAGCGCGATCCAGCGACCGCTCGGCCGGCCATCCGCCCAGACGAAGACGACGCTCCGAGAGGAGGTCGAGCGCCTACGTCACGAGCACCCCGACCTCGGAATCGCGGTCGAGGGAGCCGATGCCGACGGACTCGCGGTCCCCGCCGAGCTCGAGCCGCTCGCCCAGTCCGTCCTCGCCGAGGCGATCCGCAACGCGCACAAGCATGCGCACCCCACGCGCGTGACCGTGCACACGGTGCTTCGCGACGGGGCATTCGTCCTCGAAGTGACAAACGACGGCGTGCACGGACACCCGGGCGTCGCCGGCATGGGCCTGCGACTGGCTGGCTTCGAGGCACTTCAACACGGCGGATTGCTCGAGTTCGGTGCGCGCGACGGCGACCTGTGGCAGGTCCGCCTCGTCGTGCCGCATGGGAGCGAGAGCGTATGACCGCCTCCGGCATCGATCCCTCGGGCGAGCTCGCCGGCGACGAGACGAAGCTGCGGGTGCTGATCGTCGACGACCACGACGTTGTCCACTGGGGTTTTCGGCTGATGCTCGGCAACCAGCCTTGGGTCGAACGCTGCGTCAGCGCCCGCTCGGGCGCCGAGGCCTACGCGCTCGCGGCACGCTACAAGCCGCACGTCGCGCTCGTGGACCTCTTCATCGGCGAGGAGTCAGGTCCCGACATCTGCGCGCAGCTACGCGAGCGTGCGCCTGACATGAACGTCCTCTTGATCTCCGGTGCCGGCCGGATCTCGCCGGGCGCCGCGAAGGCAGCGGGCGCCTCCGGGTTCATCCCTAAGGACTGGGGCGCCGCCGACATCGCGCGCGCCGTCCGCATGGTCGGCCTCGGCATGACCGTGTTCCAGCCTCAGGTCGAGATCGACGCGCCACCGCTCTCCCAACGTGAGCGCGAGGTGCTCGACCTGATCGCGGGCGGCTCGACCAACCGCGAGATCGCCGCCGCACTGCACCTCTCGCCGCACACGATCAAGGAGCACACGAGCGCGCTTTATCGCAAGCTTGGTGCGCGCAACCGCGCGGAGGCCGTCCAGCGAGCCCAGAGACTGGGCCTCTCCGCGTGATCGGGCCCCGGGCTATCATGCGCCGGCGGCGCGGCCGCGCATGCGCAATGACCGAGGACCGATGAAGGATCGCGTGGCGATCATCGCCGGCGCCGGGCCGGCTGGCCTGACGGCGGCGCTCGAGCTCCTCGACCGCACCGATGTGGTGCCGGTCGTGTACGAGGCCGACACGATGGTGGGGGGACTGGCCAAGACGATCCAGCACAACGGCAACCGGATCGACATCGGGGGTCACCGCTTCTTCTCCAAGAGCACGCGCGTGATGCACTGGTGGACGGACATCGTCCCGCTGCAACGTCTTGATCCCGATCAGCTGACCGGCTGGATCTCGTCCACGGGGAACGGCGCCGGCCCGGACCCCGACCGGGAGGAGCTGGTGATGCTGCTGCGCGAGCGACGCTCGCGGATCATGTATCTGCGCCGGATGTTCGACTATCCGGTGAGCCTCAACGCGAACACGGTCCGCAATCTCGGCCCGGTACGGATGGGCCGCATCGGTCTGAGTTACGCGCGCGCACGCCTGCGTCCGATCGCGAACGAGTCGTCGCTCGAGGACTTCATGGTCAACCGCTTCGGGCGCGAGTTGTACGCGACCTTCTTTGAGGACTACACCGAGAAGGTCTGGGGGGTGCCGCCGAACCGGATCAAGGCCGACTGGGGCGCGCAGCGGATCAAGGGCCTCTCGGTGTCGCGCGCGCTCGCCCACGCGCTGCGCAGCATGCTTCCCTCGCGGGGCGGCGGCGACATCTACCAGCGCGGGACCGAGACGAGTCTGATCGAGCGCTTCCTCTATCCGAAGCGCGGGCCCGGTCAGCTGTGGGAGGAGGTCACACGGCGCGTACGCGAGCGCGGCGGCCAGGTGATCCTCGGCACGGCGATTGTCGGGCTCCACGCCGAGGGGGATCGCATCGTCGCCGCCTCCGTGCGCGACCCCGATGGCATCGTCAAGCGGGTCGAAGGTGACTACTTCTTCTCGTCGATGCCGATCAAGGATCTGGTCGCCGGCCTGGACGCCGACGTTCCGCAGTCGGTGCGCGAGGTCGCCGAGGGGCTCTCCTACCGCGACTTCATCACGGTCGGAGTGCTGTTGCGCTCGCCCGGTGGGGCACTCGCGGGCATGAAGGACAACTGGATCTATGTGCAGGAGCCCGACGTCAAGGTCGGGCGCCTCCAGATCTTCAACAACTGGAGCCCGTACTTGGTGGCGGACCCCGACACCGTATGGTTGGGGATGGAGTACTTCGCCAACGAGGGCGACGAGCTGTGGTCCAAGCCCTCGGAGGAGTTCGCGCAGTTCGCGATTGACGAGCTCGTCTCGCTCGGCCTGGTCGAGCGAGACGACGTGCTCGACCACACGGTCATCCACGTGCCGAAGGCCTACCCGGCTTACTTCGGGACCTACGATCGTTTTGCCGAGCTGCGCGAGTACCTCGACCGCTTCACGAACCTGTTCCTCGTCGGGCGTAATGGGATGCACCGCTACAACAATCAGGATCACTCGATGCTTACGGCGATGGTGGCGGTCGAGAACATCGCCTCGGACGTGACCAGCAAGGACAACATCTGGTCGGTCAATGTCGAGCAGGAGTACCACGAGACCAGGGCGCAAGACGAGGGCGCGGAGGTCGAGGCGGCCGCATGAACCCCCCACGTGGGTGGTTTTCACCCCGCCGATTGGGGTACGTTCGGCGCACCGAGCGTACCTCGCCGGCTTCAATGGAGTAGAAGAGCCCATGGCACGCGAGCGGAAGGCGGGCGGCCGGTGAGCGAGCCTGCGCGCCCTGACGGGGCTTGCGCCCTCGTCACCGGCGCCTCCCGGGGGATCGGGGCAGCGATCGCGCGCGCGCTCGCGGCGGACGGCTGGCCGGTTGCCGTGAACTATCGCTCGGACGCCGCCGGTGCCGCGGCGACAGCGGCCGCGATCGAATCCGCCGGCGGACGCGCGGTCATCTTCCAGGCCGACGTAGCCGAGCCGCAGGGCCCGGCGCGCCTTGTCGACGCGGTGCACGCGGAGCTCGGTCAGATCAGCGTGCTCGTCAACAATGCCGGCGTCCGCGCCGACGGCCTTGCCCTCTCGCTCAGCGACGACGACTGGCAGCGTGTCCTCGACACGAACTTGCACGCCACCTACCGTCTGACGCGCGCTGTCTTGCGCGAGATGATCCGGGCGCGCTTCGGTCGCGTGATCAACATCGCATCCGTGGTCGGCCCGCGCGCGAACGCAGGACAGGCCAACTACGCCGCCTCGAAGGCTGCGGTGATCGGCTTCACGAAGACGGCGGCCGTCGAGGTGGCGCGCCGCGGTGTCACGATCAACGCGGTAGCTCCGGGCCTGATCGCGACAGATATGACCGAGGACATCCCGACCGTGCTCGCCGAGCGGGTTCCCGCGCAGCGCGCCGGGACGCCGGAGGAGGTCGCTGCAGCCGTCGCCTTTCTCGCCTCGGAGCGCGCGAGCTACATCACTGGTAGCACCCTGTACGTCGACGGCGGCCTGTCCGCCTGATAATCAGCCGAAAGGACGGTCAATGGCAGAAGCCCCCACCAGCGAGCAGATCGAGAAGGTCATCACGGAGTCCCTCGTGACCTTCGGTGCCGATCCCGACGCGATCTCGCGCGATGCGGCGCTCGAGGAGCTCGACGTCGACTCGCTCGACCTCGCAGAGCTCTCGCAGGTCATCGAAGAGCAGTTCGGCGTCGAGCTCAGTGCGAGCGACGTGGCCGAGATCAAGACGGTCGGCGACGCCATCGACCTGGTGGCAGAGCGCGCGAAGTGACCGACGTAGTAGTCACCGGAGTCGGCGCCGTCAGCCCGCTCGGCGTAGGCGCCGCAAAGCTTCACGAGCGGTGGGTTGCGGGCGTGTGCGGGATCGTGGACGGCGAGGGCCGATGCAGCGAGTTCGAGCCCACCGAGCACTTCTCGGTCAAGGAAGCGCGGCGCGCCGATCGCTTCACGCAGCTCGTCCTCGTCGCGACGCGCGAGGCGCTCGCCGACGCCGGCTGGGAAGACGAGCTGCCCTATCCGGCCGAGGAGGTCGGCACGATCATCGGCACCGGCATCGGCGGCATCGGGACGATCGAGTCAAACGACCGCATGTTGATCGAGCACGGGCCCAAGCGCGTCTCGCCACTCGCCGTACCGCTGATGATGGGCAATGCGGGGGCTGCGGCGGTCAGCATGCACCACGGTCTCAAGGGTCCCAGCTACGGCGTCGTGTCGGCGTGCGCGGCTGGCACGCACGCGATCGGGTCGGCGATGCGCGCGATCCAGGCTGGTGACGCCACCGCGATCGTTGCCGGTGGCACCGAGGCCGCGCTCACGGAGCTCTCGCGTGCCGCGTTCGTCGCCGTCGAGGCGCTCTCCGAGATCGGCATCTCGCGCCCATTTGACGGCCGGCGCGACGGCTTCGTGATGGGCGAGGGCGCGGCGGCGCTGGTGCTCGAGAACGGCGAGACGGCGCGCGCACGTGGCGCCCGCATCCTCGCCATCCTGCGCGGCTACGGCGCGACCTCGGACGCCTTCCACATCACGGCGCCGCCGGCCAACGGCGAGGGCGCCGCGCGCGCGATCATCCGGGCGCTGGCCGACGCGGGGGTGAGCCCCGACGAGCTCGTCTACGTGAACGCGCACGGGACGTCGACGCCGATCAACGATGCAGCCGAGACGAGCGCGCTGAAGACCGCGCTGGGAGATGCGGCCAAGCGGATTCCGATCTCATCGACCAAGTCGGCGATCGGTCACCTGCTCGGCGCCGCGGGCGCCGTCGAGGCGGTCGCGACGATCCTTGCCCTGCGCGCGCGCGTGATCCCGCCGACGCTCGGGCTCGAGCAGCAGGACCCGGAGCTCGACCTCGACTACGTTCCACTCGTCGCGCGTGCGCTGGATGTCAACGGCGACCGCCTGCTCGCGATCTCGAACTCGTTCGGCTTCGGCGGCCACAACGCAGTGCTGTGCCTGGAGGCAACATGACGATGGCTCCCATCGCAACCACAGAGGAGAAGCTCACGCCGCTCGAACGGCTCGAGGTTCTCTGCGATCCCGATTCCCTGAATCTGCTGCGCACGGACGTGCTGTCGCGGCGCATGGGCGAGAAGGCACGGCCCGGCGACGGCGTGCTCGGCGCCACAGGGCGCGTCGATGGGCGTCCGGTTGCGTGCTTCGCGCAGGACGCCTCGTTCGCTGGCGGCTCGCTCGGGGAGGCGCACGCGGATACGGTCGTGTCGGTCCTCGCGCTCGCGCAGCGCACACGCGTGCCCGTGATCGGGTTCATCGAGTCGGCCGGTGCGCGCATGCAGGAGGGACTCGCGGCGCTTGCGGGCTACGGCCGGATCTTCCACCACCACGTGGCCCTTTCCGGCGAGGTACCCCAGATCTCGGTGATCTGCGGCGCCTGTGCCGGCGGCGGCTCCTACGCCCCGGCGCTCACCGACTTCGTGATCATGACCGAGAACGCGAGCATGTTCCTGACCGGGCCCGGTGTTGTCGCGGCCGTAACCGGCGAGGATGTGACGGCGCAGGAGCTCGGCGGCCATCGTGTCCACGACCGCAATGGCGTCTGCCACCTGGTGGCGGCGAACGACCTTGACGCAGCGCTCCTCGTCCGCGACCTGCTCGACTTCCTGCCGCAGAACAGCGAGACTCCCGCCGCCATCTGGCCGGTGGTCGACCCCCCGGGCGACGCCCCCGACAGCTTCGTGCCCGCCGAGCCGCGCAAGGTCTACGACGTGCGCGACGTCGCTCGCTCACTGCTCGACGGAGGCCGTCTGCTCGAGATATCGCCGCGCCTCGCGCGCAACGTCGTGTGCGCGTTCGGTCGCCTCGAAGGCCGCTCGGTGGGAATCGTCGCGAACCAGCCCCGCTACCTCGGTGGTGTGCTTGACAGCGACGCCTCACAGAAGGCGGCGCGCTTCGTGCGGACCTGCAACCTCTTCCGTATCCCGCTGCTCGTCCTCGTCGATACTCCGGGCTTCCTCCCGGGCACCAAGCAAGAGAAGCTCGGTGTGATCCGCCACGGCGCGAAGCTGGTGCATGCCTTCTCGGAGTGCACCGTCCCGCGCGTCACGATCCTGATGCGCAAGGCGTTCGGCGGTGCCTTCATCGCGATGAACAGCAAGGAGCTCGGCGCCGACTTCGTCTACGCCTGGCCGAGCGCGCAGCTCGGCGTCATGGGAGCGATGCAGGCCGTCGACATCATCCACCGCCGAGACATCGCCGCCGCCGAGGATCCGGAGGCATTGCGCGTTTCGCTTGCGGCTGACTATGCGGCTGAGCACCTCACTCCGGCGGCGGCCAGTGCCGAGGGCCATGTCGACGATGTGATCGAACCCGGCGAGACGCGTGAGCGCGCCGCGGCCGCGTTTGCCGCGCTCGACTCCGTGCCGCCCCGACGCCGCCCACTCGGCAACATTCCCCTGTAGGCCGGCGCGAATGCTCGACGGCAAGCGGCTGCTCATAACCGGTGTCCTGACGCGCGGCTCGATCGCATTCGAGGTCGCCCGCCAAGCGCAGGAGCTCGGCGCGGAGATCGTCCTCACAGGCTTCGGCCGCGGCCGGCGCCTGACCGAGCGCACCGCCAAGTCGCTGCCGAACCCCCCCGATGTGCTGGAGCTGGATGTCAACGAGCCCCGGCAGATTGCCGCGGTCGCGGCGGAGATCGATCGCCGCTGGGGTTCGCTCGACGGGCTCTTGCACGCGATCGCGTTCGCGCCCGCGGACGCGCTTGGCGGCGCCTTCCTCGAGACTCCCAGCGCATCCGCGGTCACGGCGTTCGAGACGAGCGCGTTCTCGCTGAAGGCGCTTGCAGCCGCGCTGGCGCCCGCGCTCGAGGCAGCAGCGAGCGGGTCGGTCGTCGGCCTCGACTTCGACGCGAGCGTTGCGTGGCCGGTCTACGACTGGATGGGCGTCGCCAAGGCGGCGCTCGAGAGCGTCTCGCGCTACCTCGCGCGAGACCTGGGGCCCCGAGGCATCCGCGTGAACCTCGTCTCGGCAGGACCGATCGAGACGATCGCGGCGGGCAGCATCCCCGGCTTCGAGACTCTCGCGGGCCTCTGGCGCGATGGCGCGCCGCTCGGCTGGGATACGCGCGATGCGAGCGCGGTCGCCGGAGCCGTCTGCTTCCTGCTCTCCGACATGTCGCGGGCGATCACGGGCGAGATCATCCACGTCGACGGTGGCTTTCATGCCGTGGGAGCGCCCCGGCGTGTCTGAGACCGTCCTGCTCACGGGCGCGACGGGATTTCTCGGCATGGAGCTCCTCGCGCGCCTGATCGAGCGCGACGAGAACGAGGTGATCTGCATCGTGCGCGCGCCCTCGAGCGACGCCGCCGAGGCGCGTCTGGATGCCGTCTACGATCTCCTCTACGACGAGCGTCCCGAGAGCCTCGAGCGCGTCAGCGCCGTACCCGGGGACGTATCGGTTGACGGCCTGGCGCTGAGCCCGCGCGACCGTGACGAGTTGCTCGACCGCGTGACGAGCATCATTCACTGTGCGGCATCGATCTCGTTCGATTTGCCGCTCCAGACGGCCCAACAGACGAACTCCGTCGGCCCCGTGCGGATGATCGAGCTGGCGCGCCAGATTGCTGAGCGCGGCCACCTCCACCGCCATGTGCACGTCTCGACCGCCTACGTCGCCGGTCGCCATCACGGCCATTTCCGCGAGCGTGATCTCGACCTCGGCCAGGGGTTTCGCAACACCTATGAGCAGACCAAGTTCGCCGGCGAGCAGGCGGTGGCCGCCGCGGCCGGCGATCTGCCGCTTGTCGTCGCGCGCCCGAGCATCGTCGTCGGCGACAGCACGACCGGCTGGACGCCTGTCTTCAACGTGATCTATTGGCCGCTGCGCGCCTTCTCGCGCGGGCTGATGGATGAGGTGCCGGTCGATCCCGACGGCGTGGCCGACATCGTCTCGATCGACTACGTCGCCGAAGCACTGCTGGCGTTGCTCGACCTGGATGACGTTCGCGGCACCGTTCATCTCGTCGCCGGCGCCAGCGCGATCACCAACCAGGAGCTGATCGAGCTGGCGTGCGCTTACTTCGGTCGGCCGCCGCCGCGCCTCGTGCACCACGCCGACTCGACGCCCGACCAGGCGGCCGTCTACCTGCCGTACTTCGGCATCGAGGCGACGCTCGACGACGATCGCGCACGCATGCTGCTCGGCCCCCTGGGCCTGGAGCCCGCGCACCTGCGCGACTACTTCACGCGCATCATCGGCTACGCCGAAAGCTCCCGCTGGGGCAAGCGGCGCGTCACGCGGCAGGCCGCGGCGGCGGCTGCGTCCGCCTGAAGCCAGCAGCTCGGCCACGCAGCGAGGCGACAGCTCGCGCCGCCGCCTCGTGCGGATGAGGGAGGAGAGGTACTGCTCTGCCGCCTGAGTGAGTCCTAGCGGCAGGTCTTCCCGCTCCACGGCACCAAGGCCGCGGGGGAAGTCCTTGGAATCATTACCACTTGTATGTAAGTATACAGGGCGGTGGCGGACATGCGCATATCGCACTCGCGCCGGCTCGAACCCGGGTCGACGAGTCGCCGGGTCTACAGCTCCCTGCGGGAGGCGATCATCGCCGGCGAGCTCGAGCCCGGCCAACGCATCTCCGAGAACGAGCTTGCCGAGCGCCTCAGTGTCAGCCGCACGCCGATCCGGGAGGCTCTGACGCTGCTGCGCGACGAACGCTTCGTCCAGGTCGTGCCCCAGCTGGGCACGTTCGTTACGCGCATCAGCAGCGCCGCCGTCGCCGACGCCCAGTTCGTGCGCGAGGCGCTCGAGTGCGCCGCTGTCCGCGTTGCGGCCGAGCGCGCCGACCGCAACGACATTGCCGCGCTGGAGGGCCTCATCCGCCGTCAGGAGGAGGTAGTAGCCGAAACGAACTACGAGCGCTTCGCGCTGCTCGACGACGAGTTTCATGCGGCGATCTGCGAGATCAGCGGGCGTGGCTTCGCCTGGGAGGTTGCGCAGCGAGCGAAAGGGCACCTCAGCCGCGTACGCCGCCTCAGCCTCCCGCAGCCGAACTATCTGTCGACCATGGTCGTCGAGCATCACGCTGTACTCGACGCGCTCCGCCGCGGCTCGCCTGACGACGCCGAGGCTGCGCTGCGCCACCACTTGCGGATGGTCCTCTCCGCGGTCCCGGCGCTGCGCGACGAACACCCCGACTACTTCGAGGACGAGGAGGAACGGAGCGCATGACGACCGTCGCGAAGAGCACGCTGCTCGAGCTTTGGGAGCAGATGTTGTTGATCAGGCATTTCGAGACCGAGACCGAGCGGGCCTACAAGGCGGCGCTGATCGGCGGCTACTGCCACCTCTCCTCCGGGCAGGAGGCCGCGACGGTCGGGACGATGCACGCGCTCGGCTCGGACGACCTCCTGATCACGGGCTACCGCTGTCACGGCTTCGCGCTCGCGCGTGGCGTCGCGCCGGAAGCCGTCATGGCCGAGCTCTTCGGGCGTGCCGGCGGTTGCGCCCACGGGCGCGGCGGGTCGATGCACCTGCTCGACGTCGAGCGCGGCTACTACGGCGGCTGGGGCATCGTCGCGGGTCAACTCCCGCTTGCGACCGGGCTCGCGCTCGCCCTCGTCCGCCAGGGACGCCAGCAGTGCGTCCTCTGTGAGCTCGGCGACGGCGCGATCAACATGGGCGCCTGGCACGAATCGCTCAACCTCGCGGCGGTCTGGCGTCTACCGGTCGTCTTCCTCGTGATGAACAACGCGTACGGCATGGGCACGAGCGTCGAGCGCGCCTCGGCGGTAACCGATTTGCACCGCCGCGCCGCCGCCTACGACATCCCCTCGCTGCGCGTCGACGGAGACGACCTGCTCGCCGTCGTCGAAGCTTCGTCGAGCCTGCTGTCCGGCGCGCGCTCCGAGCGCGTCCCGGCCGTGCTCGAGTTGGTTACCTATCGCTACCGTGGCCATTCGGTCGCGGACCCCGGGTTCGCCTACCGCAGCGCCGAGGAGATCGAAGAGCACATGCACCGCGATCCGATTCAGCGGGTCCGCGCCCTGCTCGTCGAAGAGGGCCTGGCCGACGCCGAGCTTGAGGGTGTCGAGCATGCGGCGCAGGAGCGCGTCGCCGCGGCAGTCGAGTGGGCGCGTGCGGACCCGCCGCCCGCAGTGAGCGAGCTGGCGCGCGGGATGTACGCACCGGGCAGCGCCGCGCAGTTCGCGCGGATGCTCGCCGGGGCGCCGTTCGGAGAGCGGGAGCTCGTCTTCGCCGGAGGGCTCGGTCAATGACCCCGGCCGAGACGGCTGAGACCCCGACGCCCGTCTCCGGCACCGAGGTCATGACCTATCGTGAGGCGCTTCGCCTCGCGCTGCGCGAAGAGCTTCAGCGCGATGAGCGCGTCTTCATCATGGGCGAGGAGGTCGGCGTCTTCGAAGGCGCTTACAAGGTTACGGCCGGCCTGCTTGCCGAGTTCGGACCCGACCGGGTGCGCGACACGCCGATCTCCGAGGAGGGCTTCGTCGGCGCGGGCGTCGGGGCAGCGATGATCGGCGAGCGCCCGGTCGTCGAGATCATGACGATCAACTTCCTGCTCGTGGCGATGGACCAGGTCGTCAACCACGCGGCCAAGATCGGCGCGATGTTCGGCGGCGAGGTGCGATGCCCGCTCGTGATTCGCACGCCGAACGGCGCGGGCAACCAGCTCACAGCGCAGCACTCGCAATCGTTCGAGGGCTGGTTCGCGGCGACACCTGGCCTGAAGGTCGTGGCGCCGGCCAACCCGGCTGACGCCAAGGGGCTGCTCAAGTCGGCAATTCGTGACGACGATCCGGTCCTCGTCGTCGAGAACCTGGCGATCTACAAGGAGCGCGGGGAGGTTCCGCTGGATCCTGAGCATCTCGTGCCGATCGGGCTCGCCCGGGTCGCTCGCGAGGGCGCGGACATCACTCTCGTCGCGCACGGATTCGCCACCGTCCGCGCGCTCCATGTTGCCGAGCGCCTCAAGCGTGACCATGGTGTCGACGCGGAGGTGGTCGACTTGCGCTCTTTGCGCCCGCTCGATGTCGACACCGTCGTCGAGTCGGTGACGAAGACGAATCGCGCGGTCTGCATCGAGGAGGGCTGGCCGACCTACGGCGTGACCGCCGAGCTGGCGGCGCGGATCCAGAAGGCGTGCTTCGACGACCTCGACGCACCCGTCGAGCGCGTCGGGATGGCTGAGGTGCCGCTGCCCTACGCGAAGGGCTTGGAGACCGCCGCGATGCCCAACGAGGACCGGATCGCGGCGGCGGTCCTCACGACGCTAGGCTTGCGCGGGTGAGCGACGTTGTCATGCCGCGCCTCTCCGACTCGATGGAGGAGGGGACGATCATCAAGTGGCTGAAGCAGCCAGGCGATGAGGTTCGCGTCGGCGATCCCCTCGCCGACATCGAAACCGACAAGGCGACCGTCACCTACGAAGCCGACGAGAGCGGCTTCGTTCAGATCGTCGCGGCCGAGGGCGCCACGCTCCAGATCGGCGCAACGATCGCGCGCCTGCTCGACAGCGCGGACGCCGCCAAGGCACAGGCTGCCCCCGCTGCCGACCCCGTGCCCTCGCCGCCGACAGCGCCGGCCGAACCCGCTCGGGGGAAGAGCGCTCCGCCGGGCGGCGCGGTGCCAGTTTCCGCTGCGCCGCCCGCGACAGGTCGCGTCAAGGCATCGCCGGTCGCGCGGCGAATCGCCGGCGAGCTGGGTGTCGCGCTCGAGAGCATCGCGGGCAGCGGACCCGACGGTCGGATCGTCAAGGCAGATGTCCTCGCCGCATCAGAGGGCGTCCCCGGCGCCCCGGCGGACGGGCCGGCGCCATCGGCAGGCGACGCCGCTGGCGCAAAGGGAGAGGTCGTCGTGAGCGAGCCGACGCGGACGCAAGCACTCATTGCGCGGCGCATGGCGAGCGCCAAGGCGACGATTCCGGAGTTCCAGGTCACGGTGGAGGTCGACGCCGATCCGGCGCTCGAACTGCGGGAGCAGCTTCGCAACACGGCGTCGCCGTTGCCTTCCGTCAACGACCTCATCATCAAGGCCTGCGCGCTCGCCCTGCGCGCGCATCCGAACGTCAACGCCGCCTATGTCGACGGGCACTTCGAGCGCTACTCGCGGATCAATATCGGCGTCGCCGTGGCCTCCGAAGGAGCGCTCGTCGTTCCCACGGTGTTTGACGCCGACCGCCGGTCGCTGATCGAGATTGCGGCGCAGACCAGGCGGCTTGCGACGCAAGTGCGCGACGGCAGCGTTGCCCCGGCCGACCTGTCGGGCGGAACGTTCACCGTTTCGAACCTCGGCATGCTCGGCGTCGCGCGCTTCACCGCCGTGATCAACCCGCCGCAGGCGGCGATCCTCGCGGTCGGAGCCGCGAGCCCGCGACCTGTCGCGCGGGCGGACGGAAGCATCGTCGTGCGTCGCATCATGGAGATGACGCTGTCGGCCGACCACCGGATCGTCTACGGCGCCGACGCTGCGGAGTTTCTTCAGACCGTGCGCAAGCGGCTGGAGCGCCCCGCGGTGCTGCTGCTCTAGCGGTCCCGTTTGCTCAGCGAGCGCCGGTGCCCGCGCTGGCGCCGCTGTTCCCGCTCGCGCCGCTGCCGGCGCTTGCCCCCGTCGCGCCCGTGCTCGCTCTGGCGATGATCGCCGTCGGCCCGCTGGCACCCGTGCTGTCCGTGTCGCCGCTCGCACCCTGAGTAGCCGGTGGGCTCGTGGTTGCGGCCACCGCGGTGGTGCTGCTCGATCCGCTTGCGGCCGCGATCGTTCCTCCGCTCGAGGTCGCGTCGCTCGCGCCAGTTGCCGCTGTTGGCCCGCTCACACCGCTCACGCCGCTCGCGCCGCTGTCCCCGCTGGCGCCGGTTGCCCCGGTCGAACCGGTCGTCAGCGTGACGCCGCTCACGCCGGTGGCGCCGGTCGTGGCAGCTGAGCTCAACGCCAGCTCGCTCGCCGGTCCCCCGCCGGCGGGCGTCGCGGCAAGGCCGGCTCCGACCACCGCGGACACGGACGAGGACGGGCCGACCGTAGCGCCCGTCGTGGCACTCAGCTGGCCGGCGTTTGCGGGGAAGCTCACATGTGGCTTCGGCGGTCCAGCGCTCAACTGCAGGGCGACAGGGGTTGCACCCCCGACGACGGCCGCGGTCACCACCACCGCCACGACCTTGGCCGCGGTCGCGCTACCGAGCAGTCCCGCGCCGCCCAGCGCGCCGCTGGCCGTGGTCGCGGTAGCCGCCCCGCCGCTCGTGCCCAGCGCGGCCGCACCGCCGCCCGCGGTGCCGCCACCACCGCCGATGCCGAGCAGCGAAGCGAGCTTCGCGAACGGGCCCACGGGTGCGAGCGCCGCGAGGCCCTTGTGAATGCTCCGCAGCTCGTGATGGTACGCGCGGCAGCCGGAGCACTCCCGCAGGTGTCGGCGCGCACGGGCATTCATTCGCACACCCCGATCGACGGACGTGACGAGATCCGTGTGGATGTCCGGGCACGGCGTTTCACGCGCCAGACGCAGGTCGACAAGGCCCGTTCGTGCGCGCAGTAGAAGCGACTTCACGGCGGGTATGGAGACGCCCAGCGCGTCCCCGAGCTCCTGGTAGCTCATGCCCTGTAGCTCGCGCATGAGTAGCACCGAGCGCTGCGGTGCCGGCAGGGTCCGCACATCGTCGAGCAACCGCGCGAGGATCTCGCTGCGCTCCGCGACGACCGACGGATCCTGGGTGTTCGTGAGCGCCGCCGCGGCCCGCGGCGTCTCGCCATCGAGCTCCGTCGGCACCGCGATCGGCCGCCGCAGCTCGTCGATGCAGCGATTGTGCGCGATCCGGTAGAGCCAGGCGCGCAACAGGATCGGACGGTTGGTGGCGCGCAACGAGCGAAACGCGCGAACGAATACATCCTGCAGCGCGTCCTCGGCGTCGCCGCCACTCCCGCGCAGCATCTGGCGTGCGTACGCGAGCAGCCGCCCCTGGTAGCGGTCGTGAATGACGCGGAACGCATCGTCAGAGCCGGCTCGGAACGCCGAGACCAGCTGCTCGTCGGTGCGAAGGCGCAGGAGCGTAGCCGAGAGCGGCACCCGGCCATCGGTCACAGCGCGTGGCAGTGCTGAGGCTTCCACAGGCTGGTTCGGAGGGTGGTGGTGGTAACCCTCTCTGCCCGACTCTAACGCCTAGGGGCGGTCGAAGTTCCGGTATCCGCGATTGCCGCTACCCTCGCGCAACGATGCCGCCAAGCCGCCGCAGTCCCGGATCCGCCGGGAAGACGACGCGAGCTCGCCCGGAAAACGGCCAGCTCGATGGCGCTCGCGGGGCCTCCGAGCACGCCACGCCTGCGCCGTCGCGCAAGGTCAAGCTCGCGGTCTCGCCCGGCCAGTGGAACGGCGCATCACCATTTCCGCTGATCGCGGAGTACGCGTTCCTGTCGGACTGCCACACCGGCGCGCTCGTCGCGCCGGACGGCTCCGTCGAATGGCTCTGCCTGCCCCGCTTCGACGCCCCCAGCGTGTTCGGCGCACTGCTCGACCGCAGCGCCGGCAGCTTCCGGCTCGCGCCTTACGGCGTCGACGTTCCCGCCGGGCGGCGTTACGAGCCGGGCACGAACGTGCTCGAGACGACCTGGATGACGCCAACTGGCTGGGTCGTGGTGCGCGACGCTCTGACGATCGGCGACTGGCACCACCACTCGGTCAGCGCAACGATCCACACGCGCCCCCCGACCGATCACGACGCCGACTATCTGCTCGTCCGCACGGTCGAGTGCGTTCAGGGCGAGGTCCCGATCGAGCTCGTCTGCGCCCCGCGCTTCGACTACGGCCGTAAGCCGGCCGTCTGGAGCGCTGCGAACGATGAGCCCGAGGCGATGCTCGACGCCACCGACGGCGAGACGACGATTCGCCTGATGAGCGACATGCGAGTGGGCATCGAGGGGTCGGACGCGCACGCGCGGCACACGCTGCGCGAAGGCGAGCGGCGCTACTGCTCACTGAGCTGGGGCGAGCAGCTCGGCGGGCCCTGGACCCACGACGAGGCGGACGCACACATCACCCGGACGAGCCATTACTGGCGCGAGTGGCTTGCGGCCGGAAGCTATCCCGACCATCCCTGGCGGTCCTACCTCCAGCGCTCCGCTCTCGTGCTCAAGGGGCTTACGTACGCGCCGACCGGGGCGATGATCGCGGCGCTGACCACCTCCTTGCCGGAGACGCCGGGCGGCGAGCGCAACTGGGACTACCGCTACTGCTGGATGCGCGACGCGACGTTCACCCTGTGGGGCTTGCACGCGCTCGGCCTCGACTGGGAGGCGAACGACTTCATGGAGTACGTCGCCGATCTGCCGCGCAACAAGGACGGCTCACTCCAGATCATGTACGGGATCGGCGGGGAGCGGAACCTGCGGGAGTCGACGCTGAGCCATCTGCGCGGTTATGAGGGCGCCCGCCCGGTCCGCAAGGGCAACGGCGCCTACCGCCAGCGACAGAACGACGTCTATGGCGCGGTGCTCGACTCGGTCTACCTGCACGCGAAGCGCCACGATCACATCCCTGATCGGCTCTGGCCGGTGCTCGCGGCGCAGGTCGAGGGTGCCTGCCGCTTGTGGCGCCAACCCGACCAGGGGATCTGGGAGGCGCGCGGCTCGCCGCGTCACTACGTGTCCTCGAAGCTCATGTGCTGGGTTGCGCTCGATCGCGGCGCGCGTCTCGCGGAGCTGCGTGGCGAGCGCGACCTCACCGAGGCCTGGCAGCGCGAAGCCGACAAGATCCGCTCCGACATCCTCGCGCACGGGGTCGATCGGCGGGGTGTCTTCGTCCAGCACTACGACAGCGTTGCGCTCGACGCGTCCAACCTGCTCGTCCCGCTGGTCCGCTTCCTCCCGCCCGACGACGAGCGCGTTCGGGCGACGGTGCTGGCGATCGCCGATGAGCTCAATGACCACGGCCTGATCCTCCGCTACCGCGTTGACGAGACCGATGACGGGCTCCACGGCGAGGAGGGCACGTTTCTGATCTGCTCGTTCTGGATGGTCTCTGCCCTGGCGGAGATCGGCGAGACCGCACGCGCGCGGGAGCTCTGCGAGCAATTGCTAGCGCACGCCTCGCCGCTCCAGCTCTACGCCGAGGAGCTCGACGCGCGCAGCGGGCGCCATCTGGGCAACTTCCCGCAGGCCTTCACCCACCTTGCGCTGATCAACGCCGTGACGCATGTCATCGAAAGTGGCGTGTAGCTTCACCCGATGGCGCGCTGAAGGACAGCCTGCGCCGGCTGCGCTGTGCGGACCGGCATGCAATGGTGTGCGCGATGAGTGAGATCGAGATCCCCGAGCCCGCCGCGACGCCCGCAACCCCGAACGCCGAGCCGGCCGCGGCGCCCGCAACCCCGAACGCGGGCACGCTGCGCCGTGCTGGCGCGATGGATCCGTGGGATCGCCAGCGCCGCCCGCGCGCGACGCCGTTCGACGATCGCGTCAACAGCTCCTCGGCCTTCCCGCCGATCGCCGACTACGCGTTCCTCTCCGACTGCCACACGGCCGCGCTCGTTGCGCCCGACGGCACCGTCGAATGGCTCTGTCCACCACGCTTTGACGCGCCCAGCGTGTTCGCGGCGATCCTCGACCGCGGCGCCGGCGGCTTCCGCCTCGGCCCTGCCGGGATGGGCGTTCCGGCGGGCCGGCGCTACGACCCGGGCACGAATGTGCTCGAAACGACCTGGCAGACGCCGACCGGCTGGGCCGTGGTTCGAGACGCCCTGATCATCGGCCACTGGCGCGAGCGCGAGATGGGCTCGAGCACCGCGCACACGCGCCCGCCGGCCGACCACGACGCCTACCACGTGCTCGTCCGCACCATCGAGTGCTTTCACGGGACGATCCAGGTCGAGTTGCTCTGCGAGCCGATGTTCGACTACGGCCGCACGCCGGCCGTCTGGAGCCCCGTGCCGGGCGACCCGCAGGCCTTCGACGCCACCGGGGCAGGTCGCACGGTACGCCTGACGAGCGACCTGCGGATCGGGATCGAGGGCGGTTCGGCACGTGCCCGGCACAGGCTCGTAAAGGGCGACCGGCGCTACTGCACGCTTTCGTGGTCGCGCAAGCTCGACGGCCCGCATTCCTACGAGGAGGCGAGTCGCAGCCTCGAAGTCACGGCCGAGTACTGGCGCAGCTGGCTCGACACCGGCACCTTTCCCGACCATCGCTGGCGTTCGCAGCTGCAGCGCTCCGCGCTCGTGCTCAAGGGGCTCACCTACGCGCCGACGGGCGCCGTCGTCGCCGCCGCGACGACGTCGCTGCCCGAGACGCCCGGCGGGGAGCGCAACTGGGACTACCGCTACACGTGGATGCGCGACGCCACCTTCACCCTGTGGGGCCTCAGTGCGCTCGGCCTGAGCTGGGAGGCTGACGACTTCATCCAGTACGTCGCCGATCTCGAGCGTAACAGCGACGGCTCGCTCCAGATCATGTACGGCGTCAGCGGCGAGCGCGAGCTGCCCGAACAGACGCTCGACCATCTCACTGGCTATGAGGGCTCACGCCCGGTACGGATTGGCAACGCCGCCTACAAGCAGCGCCAGAACGACGTCTTCGGCGCGGTCCTCGACTCGCTCTACGTGCACACCAAGCAGTACGGTCACACCTCGCCGCGCCTGTGGCCTGTGATCGAGGCGCAGGCCGAGCGTGCTGCCGCGGTCTGGCGCCAGCCCGATCAGGGCCTCTGGGAGTCGCGCGGCGAGCCTCAACACTACGTCTCCTCGAAGTTGATGTGCTGGGTCGCGCTCGACCGCGGCGCCCGGCTCGCCGCTCGTCGCGGTCGCGATGTCGTCGCCGACCGCTGGCGCGAGGTTGCGAACGAGATCCATTCCGATGTCTGCGAGCGCGGCGTCGACGAGCGGGGCGTGTTCGTCCAGCACTACGACACGGTTTCGCTCGACGCATCCACCCTGCTGATCCCGCTCGTTCGGTTCCTGCCGGGCGACGACCCGCGCGTTCGCGCGACGATCCTGGCGATCGAACGCGAGCTCTCGGCGGGAGGGCTCGTGCTGCGATACCGCACAGCCGAGACCGACGACGGGCTCCACGGCGCCGAGGAGGGCACGTTCCTGATCTGCTCCTTCTGGCTCGTCTCGGCGCTGCTCGAGATCGGGGAGCGCCGCCGGGGGCGCGCCCTCTGCGAGCGCCTTCTGGCGCTCGCCTCGCCGCTCGACCTTTTTGCCGAGGAGCTCGACCCGCGCAACGGCCGCCATCTCGGCAACTTTCCCCAGGCGTTCACTCACCTCGCACTGATCAATTCCGTCGTCCACGTGATCCGCGACGAGGAGGCGGCGCCGCTACCTTGACCCGAGGCTTCAGCTCGTGAGCGGCACCAGCGGTCGCTGGATCTGTGAGTCCTGCGGCTTCATCTACGATCCGCAGGAGGGCGATCCCGACGGCGGGATCCCGCCCGGCACACCCTTCGAGGACATCCCCGACGACTGGTACTGCCCGGTCTGCGGCGCGCGAAAGCGCGACTTCGAGCCCTACGAGGACTGAGGGCCACGGCCGCCGCCGCGCGCGCCTACCAGCCCGGGTTCAGACGCTTGAATGGCACCGTCAGGCAAGCGGCCGGTCGATCGCCGCCCGGCCTGTCGATGACGACCGAGTTGGCGCGCTGGTTGCGCGCGATGCCCCAGTAGTGCTGGGTCAGCACTGATCCGCCGCCGCTGCGGTCGGTCGTGAAGTTGAGCTGAAACTCGTTCGCCGCGTAGTCGCCCTGCGAGGGGCCGTCCTTGAACGGGGCGCCCGCTCCGGCCGCCGTGGCGGTGCACCTGCCAACGTGAACCTGTGCGTTGTAATGCCGCCGCGGCCGCAGCCCGCTGACCTGCAGCTCGACGTTCATGCCACCGAGGTCGTTGGCGCTCTGCGTTACGCGCACCCAGCTGCCGACCGGCACGCTGGCGGTGTCATAGCTCACGCCAGGCGTCTTCGCCGGATCTGTGCGATACGCCGCCGGCGCCGCGAAATGCGCCTGCGCTGTTAGGGCCCTGGCTGCCACGGCCGGGACCGCGAGCACCGCAAGCGCCGCGAGCGCACCGACCCCGATCGCCTTGGCGGTTCGGCGCGTCTGCATTCGCGCGCAGCATAACTTCGCGCGCGAGCCGCTCGTCAGCCAAGCCAGCGCGCGCAGGGCAACGTCATGCCGGCGACGGCGAGCCTCGCGCGCGTGATCACCGCGAGCCGCGGCAGTCCGAACACCTCGACCTCGCCGAGCCGCTCGATCGTTGCGCGATTCGAGCGCTCGATCTCATCCGGCTCCTCCGGCCACGGCGTCAGGACCACCGCGCGTACGTCGAGCCCCGCCCGGCGCGCCGCTTCGAGCGTCAGCAGCGTGTGGTTGATCGTGCCGAGACCAGGCCGCGCCGCGATCACGACAGGCCAGCCCAGCTCGCTCGCCAGTCGCCGCACGTCGTAGCGCTCGTGCAGGGGAACCAGCAGGCCCCCGATCCCTTCGACGACAAGCGCATCCGATTCAGCTGCCGCGGTTCGCAGTGCCGTCACGATCGCCGCGCCGTCGATCGTCTCGCCGGCCTCGGCCGCCGCGAGGTGGGGCGAGGCGGCCAGCTCGAAGCGCAACATCGATACCTCATGCGGTCGCTCGCCGCCGGCCGCCGCGAGGAGCTCGTCGTCGGCGAGCGCGCCGAGGTCCGCGTCGGGATCACTCGGCGGGTCCATCGCGACGTTGCGAACGCCCGTGACGACCGGCTTTCGCGCACGCGCCGCTACTCCCTCGGCCCGCAGCGCCGCGACGATGCTCGCGGCGAGGATCGTCTTGCCGACCTCGGTGTCGGTTCCGCTGACAAAGCAGGCGCGCGGCAACGGTGCGAGCCTCGGCGCGGCCGCAGCCACTCAGGCCGCGTGGCCGATCATTGCCGTGGTCGGCGCCGACGGCGCGTCCCCGCGGAAGCTCACACCGATCTGGTGCGCGGCCGCCGCGATCGCGTCGGCACCGCGTCGCAAGTCGCTCGCAGTGTGCGAGGCCATGACGGTGAGGCGCAGCCGCGAGCGGTCTTCGGCGACGCTCGGGGGCCGGATCGCCTGGACGAACGCTCCTCGCTCAAGCGCGGCGCCGCTGAGCGCGACCGCCGTGTCGGCGGCGCCAACGATCAGCGGCAGGATCTGCGTACGACCGCCACCGACCGGTACGCCCGCGCCGAGGAGCTCCGCCCGCATCGCTGCAGCGTTGGCCTGGAGCTTCTCGACCCGTCGCGGCTGCTCGGACAGGAGCTCGAGCGCGGCGAGTGCTCCAGCGATCGCCGGCGGCGATGGTGCCGTCGAGAAGATCAGCGTGCGCGCGCGGTTGACGAGGTACTCGACAAGCACGCTGCTCGCGCAAACGAAGGCGCCGTAAGAGCCGAGCGCCTTGCCGAGCGTGCCGATGACCGCGTCGACCGATCCCTCGAGCCCGGCCTCGGCGACGGCGCCGCGGCCACCGGGCCCGAGCGCGCCGATCGCGTGCGCCTCGTCGACGACGACGCGCGCGCCATGGCGCCCGGCGAGCTCGACGATCGCGGCCAGCGGCGCGACGTCGCCGTCCATCGAGAAGACCGCATCGGTGACGACCAGACCGCCCTTTGCGCGCCGCAGACCCCAAGCGAGATGGTCGAGATCGCAATGCTCGTAAATGAACGTCTGCGCCCCGGCGAGCCGGCAGCCGTCGATGATCGATGCGTGGTTGAGTGCGTCCGAGAACACGGTCGAGCCCCCCGGAGCCAGAGCCGAGACGACGCCTACGTTCGCCAGGTAGCCCGCGCCGAAGAGGACGCACGCCTCGCTGCCGATGAACTCCGCGAGGCGCCGCTCGAGCCGATCGTGGATCGTCATCGTGCCCGAGACGAGGCGCGAGGCCCCGGCGCCGACGCCCCAGCGAAGCGCGGCGTCCGCAGCGGCCTCGCGAACGCGCGGGTGCTCGGCGAAGCCGAGGTAGTTGTTCGAGCACAGCAACAGCACAGGTCGGCCGTCGACCAGCACCTGTGGTCCCTGTGGCCCGCTCACGAGGCGCGTCGAGCGATGCAGCCCGCGGCGCCGCAGCTCTGCCAGCTCCGCCTCGAGGTCGATCACCGTCCGAGCTCCGCCGCCTCCGGGCGCGCTCGTCGCTTCCGCGCATAGCGCAGCTGCGCCGAGGGATCCCACAGCCGGACATCCAGCCCGAACTCGCCTGCGGGCTCCGCCTCGGTCGCGCCATCCGGCGTGTCGCCCTCGAGCCAGCCGGAGCGGTTGTCGGGGCGCGGGTTGCGCCCGTTGTCCGCCTGGCGAGCGACGTTGAGGCCGAGCTCTTCGAACATCGCCCGGTCCTCCTCGGGCGCGGCGCCGAGGGCGGTCAGGAAGTTGCCCATCATCACGCCGTTCAAGCCGGCCTTGACCGCGAGCGGCTGGAGCTCCCCGAGGTTCTCGATTCGCCCGCCGCAGAGCCGGAACAGGGCCTCCGGCAGGATCAGCCGGAAGATCGCGACCCATTTGACCGCCTCCCACGGGTCCATCACCGTCCGGTCGCCGAACTTGGTCCCATCGCGCGGGATCAGCAGGTTGATCGGCACGCTCGTCGGGTTGATCTCCGATAGCTCGAATGCCATCTCGACGCGCTGCTCGGCCGTCTCGCCAAGGTTCAGGATTCCGCCGACGCAAGTCTCGAGTCCGGCCTCCTTGACCGCCGCGATCGTCCGCAGCCGGCTCTCGTAGCGCACGGTCTGCGAGACCTCCGGGTAGAAGCTCGCGGCGCTCTCGACGTTGTGGTGGACGCGCTGGACACCAGCTTCGCGAAGCTGCTTCGCGCGCTCGACCGACATGTGGCCGATCGAGGCACAGCGCTTGAGGTTCGTGTGTTCGGCAACGAGCCGCGCGCCCTCGAGCACCTTCTCGAAGTCGCGCTTGGACAGCCCCTGGCCCTGCGCGACCATGCAGAAGCGGTGGGCGCCCGCAGCCTCGGCGGCGCGCGCGTGAGCGAGCATCTGCTCGGGCTCCATCATCGCGTGCATCGGTGTGTCGGCCGCTGCGTGGCGCGACTGCGCGCAGAAGCCGCAATCCTCAGCGCAGCCGCCTGACTTTGCGTTGACCAGCGAACACATGTCGGTCGCATCGCCGAAGCGCTCGACGCGTGCACGCCACGCCCGCTCGATTAGCTCCTCGATCTCCGCGTGGTCGACGATCGCGCCAAGCGACAGGGCTTCCTCGCGTGTGATCAGTGGCGGCATCTCGCGGACGCTAACCGAGGACGATCAAGGGGTCGCCCTCATTGACCTTGTCGCCCACGGCGCAGAGGATCTCCCGGACGGTCCCGCCGCTGTCGGCCTCGACCGGCATCTCCATCTTCATCGACTCGAGTACCACGACCGTGTCACCCTCAGAGATCTCATCGCCGATCGCGCAGTCGACGCGCCACACCACGCCACTGATATGAGCCTCGATCGCCGCCATCCTTGTGCGCCGCTGCCGCGACAGCCGGACCGGACAATAGCTGGACACGCTGACACGGACGGTTCCGTGACGGTCGTCGTGGTGACGGCGCGCGACGAGGCTGAGCGGCTGGCGTCGACGCTCGAAGCCCTGGCGCACGCCCTGCCGGCGGCGCGAATCGTCCTCGCCGACGACGGGTCGCGGGATGCGACGCCAAGCCTTGGGCGTGCCGCGGGAGCGCTGGTCACGAGCCTTGACCGCCCGCTCGGCAAGGGTCAGGCGGCGAGCGCCGGCTGCGCGCGAGCGTTCGAGCTCGCGGGCCCCGAGGCGACCTACGTGCTTTGCGATGCGGACCTGGGCGCGAGCGCATCCTCGATCGCTGCGCTCCTCGCGCCCGTCCTCGCGGGCACGGCGGATCTCGCAATCGCCGCGCCACGCGAACGCCGCCCCGGCGACGGACTCGGGATCGCGCTTGCGTTCGCGCGCTGGTCGCTGCGCCGCGCGACGGGCTCGACGCTCGCCGCGCCGATCTCGGGCCAGCGTGCCCTGCGCGGCGCGACCCTGCAGAAGCTGCTTCCGTTTGCCCCGGGCTTCGGCATGGAGCTCGCGATGACGACCGCGGCGCTGCGCGACGGCTGGCGCATCGTCGAGGTGCCACTCGCGCTCGAGCACCGCAGGCGCGGCCGCGGCGTTGCCGGGTTCGCGCACCGCGCGCGCCAGCTCCACGCCTTTCTTGCGGTGCATCGCGCACAGCGACGCGCCGGCCACCTGAGCCCGTAAGCTCCGTCGGGCAATGAGGCGCGCGGGGGTCTGACGATCAGCAACGACCTGGCACGGCTGAGGGATCAGGTCTACGCCGATCCGCGGCCGAAGGAGTACTTCGACCGCTTCCATCGCTACGCGCGCTCGCACGATCCGAGTGTGGTCTACGAGCTCGTGCGAATCCCGGCGGCCATCTACGCCTACACGTTCCTGCGCGCGCGTGCGGTGGCGGCGCAGAATGTCCCCGAGCGCGGTCCGGTGATTCTCGCGCCGAACCACTTCTCGTTCATGGATCACTTCCTGCTCGGCTGTCATCTGCGGCGCAAGGTGCGCTTCATGGGCAAGTCGCAGCTCTTCCGCCAGCCGCTCGCGGAGGTCTTCATGCGCGGCGGCGTCTTCCCGGTTCGCCGCGGCGCGAGCGACGACGATGCGTTCATGACGGCGGAGCTGATCCTCCAGCGCGGGGGCGTCGTCGGCATGTACCTCGAAGGCGGCCGCTCGCGCAGCGGCGAGTTGCAGCGGCGCGCGAAGCCGGGGATCGGGCGTCTCGCCCTCGAGTCCGGCGCGCCGGTCGTGCCTGTCGCGATCGTCGGCTCGCAGCGGATCCGCAACTGGCGGCGGGGGGGGTTCCCATCGGTCACGATCGAATTCGGCGAGCCGATGACCTTCCCGCGCGAGTCCGACCCTGGGCGCCTGCGCCAGCAAGAGGTCGCGGACGCGATCTTCACGCAGGTCCGCTTGCTCCACGACCGGCGCAGCCAGGCAACACACCCCGATCCGCACCACCAGGGCAGCGCGGGCCGGGGCGCGCCGCTGCCGGCCGATGAGTGAGCTTCTGCGCGCCGCGGCGATCCAGCTCAGCTCCGCCGCGGACTTCAGCGCCAATCGCAGCGCCGCAGACCGTCTGACGCGCGCCGCGGCCGCGGATGGCGCGCGGCTCGTGCTGCTGCCCGAGAAGTGGAGCGTGCTCGGCACCGGCGAGCAGTTGCAGGCGGGCTCCCAGCCGCTCGACGGTCCTGCGATCAGCTGGGCGCAGGAGATCGCGCGCGAGCTCGCCGTCGACCTCGTCGCCGGCTCGATCGCTGAACGCCTCGCGGGCGCCGGCGGGCGCCTCGCGAACACCTCCGTTCACATCGCGCCGGATGGCGAAGTTCGCGCCGTCTACCGCAAGATCCACATGTTCGACGTCACCGTCGCGGGTGTCAGCTACCGCGAGTCCGAGCTCGAGGACGCCGGCAGCGAGGTCGTCGTCTCAACCAGCGCTGACGGTGTCGAGCTCGGCCTGAGCATCTGCTACGACCTGCGCTTCCCGGAGCTCTATCGGATCCTCGCGCTACGCGGCGCCCGCGTGCTGCTCGTCCCGGCGGCCTTTACGCTGGCGACGACGCGCGATCATTGGCTGACGCTGCTGCGGGCCCGGGCGATCGAGAACCAGGCGTTCGTGATCGCGGCGAACCAAATCGGCGAGCACGCTCCGGGACGCCGCTCCGGGGGTCGTTCGGTGATCATCGATCCTTGGGGTGTCGTGCTCGCCGGCGCCCCCGACGCTGTCACGCAGATCACCGCCGATCTCGACCTGTCGCGGCTAGCCGAGATCCGCCGGCAGCTTCCCGCGCTCGCCAACCGCCGTCCGCAGGCCTATGCGTGGCCGCCGGACGGTTGATCGCGGACGCGGTGCGCGTGTGCGATCTGATTCACTGCCACCATGGAGGGTGATCCGATGAAGAAGCTGATGTGGTCCGGCCTGCTCGCCGGGATCGGTGCGCTCGCCAGCGTCGTCGCGAGTCGCGTGGCCTCCGCGGTCTGGCGCCGCGTCTTCGACGAGGAGCCGCCCGAATGAGGTCGTTGTTCGGCTCGAGTGGCTCGCTTACCGGCCGCCGCGCGGCCACTCCGGCGGACAGCGCCGCCGCGAACGGCGCCGGGCCGTCGCAGCATGCCGCTCCCGGCGCGACGCAGCTGGCGGCCGCGCACCCAGAGATCTACGTCGCCGCTGCGTTCGCTGCCGGCGTCGCGCTCGCAATCCTGGTCCGCCGCCTTGGCCACTGAAACAAACGAGTCGGCGAGCATCGCGCAGGCGATCGCCGAGGTCTCGGAGCGCGCGACGACGATCGTGCGCGAGGAGATCGAGCTCGCGAAGGCGGAGATCACCGCCAAGCTCGTCAAGATCGTGACCGGCATGATCGTCGCGCTCGTGGCCGCGATGTTCCTGATCGCGGCGCTGCTCTTCGCCCTGCACGGGCTCGCATGGCTCGCCTGGTATGAGCTCTTCCCGCGCAACCAGATCTTCTGGGGCTACTTCGTCGTCGCCGGCGGGCTGATCCTGCTCGGTGGGCTCGCCGGCTTCGCTGCCGCGTTCGCGCTGCGGCGCGGTACGCCCCCCACGCCGACGATGGCGATCGACGAGGCCCGCAAGATCAAGGAGACGGTGTCGAAAGAGCCGAAGTCCTGATGGCCGACCGCTCGCCAGAGGAGATCCGCGCCTCGATCGAGGCCAACCGTCAGGCCCTGGCGCTCTCGCTCGACCGCCTACGGGGCGGGGTCGCGGAGCTGACCGATTGGCGCAAGCAGCTCTCGAGCCATCGTCGCGAGGTCGTGATCGGCGCGATCCTCGCCGGTTTCCTGGCCGGCGGTGGCCTGTTCGGCGGCCGCCCGCGCCGCCGCAAGCGGTCCTAGAGCCCGGCGAGCAGCGACGCCGGCAACCCGCCGACGCCGAGCAGCCCCGGCCCTGTGTAGGTGCCGATGACCGGACCGATCTCGGACACCCAGACGGGCTCGCTGCGGAACAGCTCGCGCCCGCGGTCCGCGAGCGCGGCGGCGCGTTCCGGCGCCCGTACGTGCTGAACGACCCAGGCGTCCGAGCCGCTTTCGCGCAGCTCGCGCATGTAGTCGACCATTCGCTCGAAGCCGCGGCCCGCGGTTCGGACTCGTTCGACCGGCGTGATCTCCGATCTGACGGAGAGGATCGGCTTGATCTGCAGCGCGCCGCCGATCCAAGCCGCGGCCCGCCCGATCCGTCCGCCGCGCTGAAGGTACTCGAGCGTGTCGAGGCAGAACCACAGCCGCATCGCCTCGCGCGCCGTCCGGGCGCGCTCGAGCACGGTGTGCGCGTCGCCTCCGCTGCGCGCCGCGGCGGCCGCCGCGAGGACGACGCAGCCGAGCCCGCCGCACGCGGTCTGCGAGTCGATCACCTCGATCCGTCCCGGCGCGCCCCGCTCCTCCAGCATCGCCTTCGCCTGGCGCGCCGCCTCCGGCGTGCCGGAGAGCCCTCCCGACAGATGGATCGAAACGATGTCGCTACCGCTTTCGAGCAGCGGCTCGTACGCCGCGACGAAGTCGCCGATCGACGGCTGCGAGGTCGTCGGCAGGGATCCGCCGTCTGCGAGCGCGCCGTAGAACGCGTCGTAGTCCGTGCACGCCAGCTCGCGCTCGGCACGTCCACCGCTGTGCAGGTAGAGGCTCACCTCGACGACTCCGGCGCGGTCTACGAGCTCGCGCGTCAGGTAGTGCGTCGAGTCGGTGACGATCGCTACCGGCCGCATCGCGGCCGAGACACTAACGAAGGACCGGCGCCTGTCAGCGAGATGGGTACGCGGTCGCGCGCACCGACCAACCCGGCGGCAGTTTCGGCACCCGTCCGCGCGCGCTCTCCTCGGCCTGCACCGAGGTCGACGCGAACCCCCCCAGATGAACCCTGAACGCCGGCGGGTTCACTCCCGCGAGCCCGATGCTGGGAATCTGGGCGTCGCTGCCCTGCTCGAGGTAGGCGTCGAGCGGAGCCGCGTCCCAGCGGATCGCGCCGGCGCTGCGCGCCGCGTCTTCGACGATCTCCTCGGCCGCCCAGCGCTTCGCGGTCGCCATGTGGTCGACGTTCGGCGGCGCGAGCAGCAGCTCGACACGCCATTCGACGGGCGGGTCACCCTCGCTGCGCTCGCGCCAGGCCTGCTCCGGCGGGCGACGGCGGATGAGCCGCGCCGGCATATCGCGCGGCGGCCACTCCGGTAGGCCGGCCGGATTGGTCTCGCCGGCGCTGTGGTAGTCCCCGCGTCCGTAGCGGATCTGCACCTCGGGCGCGCGCGCGCGTGCCCAGGTCAGCGCCTGGTCGAGCCTGAGTCGCTCGAACGACGGCCCGTCGATGTCGCGCGGCTGGCGCGTCCAGCGTCCGCCGAAGGTCGCGCAAAGGTACGAGCCGTCCGGGCGCTGGCGCTCCTCGTCGTAGGACGCCTCCTCCTCCTCATAGATGTGCACTGCGCCCGTCCGCGTCCGGCGGGCCCCGGGCGCCAGCTGCTCGACGACCATGGCCCCCCTACAGTCGATTCTCGATCTCGAGCACGCCGTTACCCAGCGTCGGCTCTTCGAGTGCGCCGTCCTCGTGCTCCACTCCGAGCAGCTGCGCGAGCTCGCCGCTCGCGTACATCTCGGTGACGATGTCGCACCCGCCGACCAGCTCGCCGCGCACGAACAGCTGCGGGATCGTCGGCCACTGCGACAGCGCCGACAGCTCGCTGCGGATCCGCGCGTCGGGCAGCACGTCGACCGCCGCGAACTTTGCGCCGAGCGACTGCAGCGCGCCGGCGGTGCGCGCCGAGAATCCGCACGCCGGTGCGTTCGGCGTGCCCTTCATGAAGAGGATCACCTCGTTGTCGGCGATTGCCTTCTCGATCGCCTCACGGACCTCCGAAGTCTGCTCGCTCATTCGTACCTCATTCGCTTTGGGTGCTCAGTGACAGGGCATGGATTGGGCCACCGATCTCATCGCCGAACACCTGGTAGACGAGGCGATGTTGCTCGATACGCGAAAGGCCCGAGAAGGCCTTCGCGGTCACGCTCGCGCGAAAGTGATCGCCACCGCCGGTCCAATCCTCGACCTCTGCTCGAGCTCCAGGGATTGCGGCTTCGATTCGTGACTTGATTTCGCCAGCTTGCGGCATGACCATCAAAGGTTAGCTAACGCATGGCCATTTTCAGCAAGCTTGCGGAGCCTGCAATCCCCGTGGCTATACTTTGGAAAGCGATGATCACGATCACCGACAAGGGCGCCGAGAAGGTCCGCGAGTTCCTCGCGACACAGGATGGCGATGTCGCTGCCGGCCTGCGAGTAGGCGTGCGCGGCGGCGGCTGCTCGGGCTTCCAGTACCAGCTCGCCTTCGACGCGCCCCACCCCGACGACCAGATCTTCGAAGATCACGGACTCAAGCTGCTCGTTGCGCCGGAGGCGCTGACCTACGTCGACGGCTCCCAGATCGATTACGTCGACGCGCTCACGGGGGCCGGCTTCAAGGTCGAGAACCCGAACGTGGTTGCCGCCTGCGGCTGCGGCTCGTCGTTCCGCGTGGCCGGGCAAGAGTCCTGCTCTCCTGTTTAGGGCTGGCGTTACAGCCAGCGACGCTCGCCTGTACCCCGAACGGGGTGCTCTTCACTGCAGCGGGCGCGCGTCCAGTAGTCCCCACAGGTACATGCAGGCCGTCGTGCGGTGGGGCCGCCACGGCTCGGCGCGCGTGATCACCTCGCTCGGCGTGGGCATCGTCTCGAGCTCGTAGGCGATCTGGATCCCCTTCCTGACGCCGAGGTCCCCGGGCGCGAGGACGTCGGGACGCCCGAGTTGGAACATCAGGAACATGTGCGCGCTCCACTCGCCGAGCCCCTTGACCGCGACGAGCTCGGCGATCACTGTCTCGTCGTCGAGCTGCTCGAGCCGGTCGAGCTCGAGGGCGCCGGACTCGACGTGCTCGGCGAGCGAGCGCAGATAGCTCGTCTTAGCGCGCGAGAGGCCGCCGGCCGCGCGCAGCTCCTCGGCGTCGGCTGCCAGGATCATCGCCGGGGTCGGCAGCTCGCCGTCGAAGTAGTCGAGCACGCGCAGCCAGATCGCCTGTGCGGCGCGGGTCGACAGCTGCTGTCCGACGATCGTGCGGACGAGCCCCGCGTAGTAGTCGGCGGGCCGGCGGCCGCGCCGGGCCTCGATCGTCTCGACCTGACCGGCGAAGCGCGCGATCAGCGCGCCGAGCACCGGGTCGGCGGCGCTCAGGTGCGCTTCGGCCTTGTTCACTGTTCGCGCTCCGCGATCGCGAGCAGCTCGGCGATCGTTGTCAGCTTCACGCGCGGACGCCCGCTCGCAGCACCGAGCGCGAGCTCGTGGCGGTCGATCCTCACCCAGCCCGCATAGTCGACCGCGTGCGGCGCGCGGTCGTGGATGTAGGTGGCAAGAGCGGCGTCCGAGACCGGCGCGGGGGAGAGTAGGCGTCCGCCGCCGAGGTCCTCGAGCAGGCGCTCGACGGTGTCGGCAGCGTCCTTCTTGTTCGTGCCGATGACACCGCTCGGCCCGCGCTTCGCCCAGCCGACTACGTACTCGCCGTGGCGCGCGCCCTGCTCGTCGGTGACGCGCCCGCCGGCGTTCGCGATGACGGCACGCGCCTCGTCGAACGGGACGCCCGGCAGCGGCGTGCCGCGGTAGCCGATCGCGCGGAAGACGGTGTGCGCCGGGATCGTCAGCCGCTCGGCGGTCGCGCGCGCCCGCAGGCTCCCGTCATCGCTCGCGACGAGCTCGTTGCGAGCGAACGTCACGGCCTCGACGGCATTCGTGCCGTGGATCTCGATCGGTGAGAGTAGGAAGCGCAGCTCGATCCGGCGCGCCTTCTCGCCGCCCGCCAGCGCGGCGTAGTCGTGCATGATCTTGTCGTTGCGCCGAGCGATCGCGTCGATCCCCGGATCCTCGATTCCGTCGCAGAGCGCAATGTCCTCGCGACTGACGGCGACCTCGGCCTCGGCCAGCTCGGCCAGCTCGAGCAGCTCCGGGTTGGTGAATGCGGCCTGCTGCGGGCCACGGCGCCCGACGACGAGGACCTCGCGGATATTGCTGCGCGCGAGCACCGCGAGCGCGTGGTCTGCCACGTCCGTACAGGCGAGCTCGCGCTCGCTTAGCATCAGCATCCGCGCCACGTCGAGTGCGACGTTCCCCGCGCCGATCACGACGGCGCGCTCGCCGCGCAGGTCGAACTCGTGCTCGGCGAAGTCGGGGTGCGCGTTGTACCAGCCGACGAAGTCGGTCGCAGCGTAGCTGCGTTCGAGCGTTTCGCCGGGGATGCCAAGCTCGCGGTCGATCGGCGTACCGACCGCGTAGATGATCGCGTTGTAGTGCGCGCGCAGGTCCTCGACGGTGAGATCGCGCCCGAACTCGACGTTGCCGAAGTAGCGCAGGCGGGCGTGCTCCGCGGTCTTCTCGTATACGCGTGTCACGCTCTTGATCTTGGGGTGGTCGGGCGCGACTCCCGCGCGTACGAGCCCCCACGGGGTCGGCAGACGCTCGAACAGGTCGACGTGTAGCTCCGTCGCGCTGTGGCGCAGAAGGTGACCCGCCGCGTAGCTGCCGGCCGGGCCGGAGCCGATGACCGCGACGCGAATCTTCGCGTCGCCGCTGTCGACGCTCATTCCGCGAGCGTCGTCGCCGCGAGCGCCTCGCCATCGAGCGCGGCAAGCGCTCGCGGGACGGACATCGCGATGCACGTGAAGGTCGGCGTGTCGCGCTTCGTGTAGATCGAGGACTCCGCCGTGCGGAGCTTCTGCACGAGGTCGAGGAAGTCGGAGGGCTCGTCCGACTCGAACGCGACCACGAACTCCTGGTCGTCGAGCCCGAACGAGTAGCTCGTGTTGAGATCGATGCTGGGGTACTCGCGTCCGACGCGGATGTGCTCCTGCATGATCCGGTAGCGCTCCGGCGCCGGCAGCTGGTACCACTCGCGCGTCTTCACGAACGGATAGACGAAGAGGTACTTCGAGTGCCCGGGTCGTACCTCGAGGCGCGACTCATCCGAGTACTCGGACGGCTTTGTCATCGCCAGGTAGGAGTACGGGATCGAGGCCCACTTCATCAGGCCCGTCTGGCCGAGCACGACGTGGAGCTCGTGGATCCGGTCGAGGTTCGCCGACTGCGCCAGCAGCAGCAGGTCGGTGTCGCCGCGCGTGCCGACGGTCGAGAACGAGCGCAGCAGATGGTCGCTCGCAAAGTCCTCGCAGGCGGCGATCAGCTCCTGTTTGTGCGCCGCGCGCACCTCGTCATCGAGCCGCCGCCAAGCGGGGTCGAGCTTGATGAACGTGTACTTGACGAAGTGGCGCTCGGGCATCCGTGTGGCCGAAAGGCGGCCTCGAGCCCAGTATACGGGCGGATTTCAGCGGCTAGGATGTGTGCGCATGCGCGTCGCGCTGGTCTCGCCCTACTCGTGGACCTATCCGGGCGGGGTCACACGCCACATCGCTTCGCTCGCGGCGCACCTGGGCGATGCAGGACACGAGCCGCGCATCATCACGCCGTTCGATCCGGATGACGCTCGCAGCGTCCGCGCGCATCGCGGAGCGCCGCCGGAGCGCCGCGAGCTGAGTGGCGAGATCGTCTCGCTCGGGCGTACGGTCGGATTCCGCGCGAACGGCGCGGTATCGAACCTCTCGATCTCCCCGAGCGCGGTGGCGACGCTGCGGCGCGAGCTGCGCACCGGGCGCTACGACGTCGTGCACGTCCACGAGCCGATCGCCCCGATCCTCGGCTGGGACGTCCTACGCGAGCGCGTGCTGCCGCTCGTCGGCACCTTCCACGCCTACTCTACGAACCGCCTGACGAACAACCTCGGTAACGCCGCCGGCGCGGCCCGGCGCCTCAACCGCCTCGCCGTGAGGATCGCTGTCTCGCCGGCCGCGGCGTGGACGGGCGAGCGCTTCTTCGGCGGGGACTACCGCGTGATCCCCAACGGCGTCGAGGTTCCGGCGCTCGTGCCCGTGCAGGAGCCCGCGTTGCCGTGCGCGGAGCGGCCGCTGCGGCTCGTGTTTGTCGGCCAGGCCGTCGAGCGCAAGGGCCTACCGGTTGCCCTGCGCGCGTTCGAGGCGCTGCGCGAGCATGCGCCGGTCGAGATCGATCTCGTCGGCGCGACCGAGACCGAGGCCGAGGCGCTGCTGCTCGATCCGACCGGGCTGCGCGCGCACGGGAAGATCAGCGACGCGCGCAAGCTCGCGCTGCTACGCGAAGCCGATCTGCTGCTGGCTCCGTCGCTCGGCGGCGAGAGCTTCGGCATGGTCCTGACCGAGGCGTTCGCCGCCGGCGTGCCAGTGATCGCCTCGAACATTCCCGGCTACGCCGGCGTCGTCGACCACGGCGTCGAGGGCGTGCTTGTGGCGCCCGGCGACCCGGGCGCACTTGCAAGCGCGGTGCTCGAGCTCGCTTACGACCTTCCGCGCCGCCAGGCGATGTCGGCCGCTGCGGGCGTTGCCGCACAGCGCTTTGCCTGGCCGCACGTGACGGCGCAGGTCATCGCGGCCTATGAGGATGCGATCGCGATGCCGGCGCCGGGCGGCGTCGCGGCGCGGATCGGGCTGCGCGCGCGCGATCAGACGCGCGCCTCGCTGCCGCACGGCCGGCGCCTGCCGAGCCTCGAGCCGGCGCGGCGCGCCCCGACTGCGCGAATCCACTCGCTGGGCCGTCGCGCGCTCGTCCCGACAGTCGCCCTCGCCGGCGCCGCCGCAACCTACCTCGCGGTGCGGGCGATCGGTCCGGGGAAGATCGCCTCGAGCCTGAGCACCTCGCAGCCGTTGTGGATCATCGTCGGCCTCGCGCTGATGTGCTCGGCGATGGCCGCTCGCGCCGTTTCCTGGCTAGCGATTCTGCGCGCGGCGTTGCCGCAGGCGCGAGTCCGTCGCGCCGACGCGATGCAGGGCACGTTCATCGGCGTGCTGATGAGTGCGACGCTGCCTGCGCGCCTGGGTGAGCTGTCGCGCGCATTGATCGTCGCGCGCCGCGTGGGCAGACCCGCCGCGACCTTCCCGGTGGTGCTCGGCACGATCGTCTCGCAGACGCTGCTCAACCTGCTGGCGCTGACGATCCTCGGAACGATCATGTTCACGAGCGAGAACCTCGCGGGTAGCCACCATGGCGCGCTGCTCGCCGTGGCACTGGCCCCCGCCGGCCTCGTCGCAGCGATCCTGATCACACCGCTCGCCTTCCGCCGCGCCGGTGCGCGGCCGGCCGTGGAGCGGCGCGCGGCCCTGCTCACGCGCATCCACGCGACGCTCGTACAGGTGCGCCGCGGCATGCGCGTGTTCCACGAGCCGCGTGCGGCGCTCATCGCAACGTTCGCGCAGCTCCTCGCGTGGACGCTCCAGTGCGCCTCGTGCTACACGCTGTTGCTCTCGCTGGGGCTCGGGCACGCCGGCATCGCCGGCGCGGCGGGTGTCCTCTTCGCGGTCAATGTCACCGCCGTCCTGCCGGCAGCGCCGTCGAATATCGGCGTCTTCCAGGCCGCGTGCGTCGCGGTTCTCGCGGGCGGCTTCCACGTCTCCGCTGCCGACGCGATCGCGTACGGCATCATCCTCCAAGCCGTTGAGATCACGACCGCAGTCGTGATGGGCCTGCCCGCGCTGCTGCGCGAGGGCCTCTCCTGGCGCGAAGTCCGCCTTCGCGCCCTGCACGCTGCCCCGGCCCGGGTGGCGGCTGCCGAGCCGGCGGCGCAGCCGCTCTGACCATCGACCATCGCTCGCGTCAGGGCGCGGGCGATGGTCCAGCGCCGACGGGCTCGTCGGCCGCCTCCACGGCGGCCGACGCGGGGGCCAGCGTCAGGCGGAATGTTGCGCCGGGGGTCTCGCCGGTCAGCTCGAGCAGCCCGCCCATCCGCGTTGCGAGCTCCGAGCCGATCGCCAGGCCGAGCCCGAAGCCGCTCTCGGCGCCGCTGTAGCGGCCACGCTGAAAGCGCTCGAAGATCAGCTCGCGCTCGTCGTCGGGCACTCCGGGCCCGCCGTCATTGACCTCGACCACCGGCCGCCCGGTTGCGCTGCCGAGGCGAATCGTGACGCTCGAGCCCGCCGGCGCGAATCGCAGTGCGTTGTCGAGCAGGATCCGCATTACGCGGGCCACGCTCGAGGGATCGGCGTCGGCCCACGACGGCCCATCGCCTTTGTCGATCTCGATCGCGATTTCGCGGTCTGCTGCGCGCCGCTCGAACTCGGCGGCGACGGCGCGCGCGGTCTCGCCGAGCTCGACGGGCTCGCTGCGCAGCTCGAGGCGCGCGTCGAGGCGGCTGAGGTCGAGCAGGTCTGCCGCCAGCGCGCTGAGTCGCCGCGCCTGCCGCCGAGCCGCTGCTACGCGCTGGCGTGCGTCGGGGATGTCGATCGCATCCTCCGCCAGGTCCTCTTCGAGCAGCTCGAGTGCCCCTTCCATCGAGGCCAGCGGTGTGCGCAGCTCGTGTGACGCGGTCGCGATGAAGACGCGCCGTGCCTGCTCTTGGAGCTCGAGGCGCTCGTGCAGGGTGCGCAGGCCGCTTGCTACCTCGCCGATCTCGTCCGGCACGTCGTCGCGCGGCATGCCGCCCGCGCTCGGCTCGTTCTCGAGCAGCGCGCGGCTTGTGTCACGGAGCAGTCGCAGACGCCGGACGAGGCGCGAGGAGAGCGCGACTCCGAATGCGCTGGCGACGCCAAGCCCGATCAGCGCAGCCCAGATCAGCGCGCTGCGCACGACGCTCCCGGCCACCGTTACGGCGTCGACGCGCTTGATCATCTCGAGCACGAACCGGTGCCCGCGATCGCGGTAGCGAGTCGCGACGACGAGCACATCGCTGCGCAGCGTGTGCGGCGTCTTCGAGGACGCGTAAAGCGCTCGCCGCACGACGCGCGGCGCGATCTTGTCGATAGCCCTGCGGTCGTCCCTGTCGGTGTCGTCGATCCGCGTGAGGCGCTCGTCCCAGACCACGTACACGGCGCCGTTGATGTGGAAGAACTGCTCGAGCCTTGCGTCGAGCGCTCTGCGCACCGGCTCACCCGCGGGTGTCAGCGGCAGGGTCGAGAGCACGCCTCGGTCGACCGTGACCGTGCCCTCGCCGATCCGCAGGCTGTCGCCGCGGAGCTGTGACTCGAGCGGCGCGAGCAGCGCCAGCGCCGCTGCCGCGAGCGTCGCGAGCGCGGTGAGGACGAGCGCTCCGAGCATCCGCGAGCGCATGCTGAACCGCAGCTGCCCCAGCGACCGTATGCTAAGGGGGCTCCGAGCTGAATCCTCACGGCCGGGCACGGGCTGACGGTAGCGCGTGCGCGCGGGCCTCGCCACATCCGAGCCGCAGGTCGCGCCGGCGCTGCGGCGAAGATTGTGCCGTGGATGCCTGGGTCTACGTCCTGCGCTGCGCCGACGGCTCGCTGTACACGGGCTGGACGATCGACCTCGAGCGCCGCCTCGCGGCCCACGCCTCTGGCCGTGGCGCCCGCTACACCCGCTCGCGCCTGCCGGTTGAGCTCGCCGGCGCGCTAGGCGTGAGCGACTCGCACGCCGCGCGGCGCGAGGAGGCGCGGATCAAGCGCTTGCCGCGCCAGCAGAAGCTCGCGCTGATCGCGGGCTGGCGCTGAGCGGCGCGTCACTCTCGCTCTCGACGCTCTGCGCCGGGTCATCGTCCGCGAGTTCGGCGGCACCCGCGGCGCGCGTGGGGTCGCGTTGCGAGCCGGCGATGACGTCGTCGGGCGGCGGCGCGCCCTGCGGCAGGAAGCCCGACTTCATCCCGAAGTAGACCGCCTGGGGGTGGTGCGCGACGATCGCGAGCGTGGACTGCTCCGGCTCGAGCGCGTAGCCGCTCGACAGTCGCAGCCCGATCTGGGGTGCGTCCAGCAGGCGGAAGACCTTCTCGTGCTCTGACTGGTCCGGGCACGCCGGGTAGCCCCACGAGTAGCGGCGCCCCTGCGTCGCGCCGATCGCCAGGTCGCTGCGCACCTTGCCGTGCAGCCACTCCGCGAGGCCCTCGGCTGTCTGTACGCCGAGGCCGTGTGTGAAGAGCTGCTCGGCGAACTCGCCCTCCTGCTCGAGCTGCCCGATCAGCCGCGTCACTTCGTCGCCGACTGTGACCGCCTGGAGGGCGACGACGTCGAGCTCGCCGCTCTCGCGGGGGCGGAAGAAGTCGGCGAGGCAGATCCGGTCGTGCCCGGGCTGGCGTGGGAACACGAGGCGCTCGAGCACGCGGTCGTTGTCCTGCGGATCCAGCACGACGATCTGGTTCCCGGCGCTGTAGCAGGGGAAGTAGCCGAGTAGCGCGCGTGGGTGCAGGTAGGTCTGCTCGCGCCACATCCGCTCGAGGCGCGGCTGGAAGTCGCCCTCGATGAGCTCGCGCCAGGCATCGCCCTTCACGCCCTTGCCACCCCAGTGCAGCTTGAAGAGCACGTGCGTGTCGAGGTGCGGGTAGACGTCCGCAAGATCAACCGGCACCTCGCGCGCGCCCCAGAACGGCGGCACGGGCACGGGGTCCGCAGCGATCACCGCCGAGCGGACGCTGTCATCGTCGGTGCGCAGCTCCTCGACGTCGCTCGCGCGCTCACGCAGCGCTTGAGCAGCCTTGCGCGTGCGCGCGACGAGAAGCTCGCGCTGCTCGGGCTCGACGAGCTCGTCCATCCGCGCGAGACCCTCGAACGCGTCCTTGCAGTAGAAGACGCCGGGCTCGTAGAGCTCTTCGGAGTCGGCGCCTTTCGGGTAGAGGATGCGCAGCCCGAAGTCGCGATTGATCGCGGCGCCGCCGACGAGCACCGGGTAGCGCAGGCCGCGCTCGTGGAGCTCGGCGACGCACGCCGGCATCTGCTTCGAGGTCGAGACGAGCAGCGCCGAGAGGCCGATCGCCGTTGCCTCGTGTTCTTGCGCGGCCTCCAGGATCGCCGAGATCGGCACCTGCTTGCCGAGGTCGACGACGGTGTAGCCGTTGTTGGTGAGGATCGTGTTGACCAGCGACTTGCCGATGTCGTGTACGTCGCCGAACACGGTTGCGATGACGACGGTCCCCTTCGTGTAGCCCTCGATGCGGTCGAGGTAGCGCTCGAGCTGTGCGACCGCGCGCTTCATGACCTCGGCCGACTGGAGCACGAACGGCAGGATCAGTTCGCCGGCGCCGAACTTGTCGCCGACTTCCTTCATCGCCGGCAGCAGCACGTCGTTGAGCGTCGGCACGGCCCCGATCTTCTCGACCGAGCGGTCGATCCACGCCTCGACACCGTCCTTGCGCCGGCGCAGGATGTGGAAGTGGAGCGCCTCTTCCGGCTCCATGCCCTCCGTCGGGTCTTCGTTCTCGCTGACAGCAGTTGCGCCGCGCGACTCGAAATGCTCGATGAACCGCTGGACCGCGTCCTCGCGCCGGTTGAAGACGAGGTCGTCGGCGATCTCGCGCTCATTCGCGTCGATCTCGGGGTAGGGCGTGATGTCCGCCGGATTGACCATCGCGAGGTCGAGTCCCACTTCGACCGCGTGGTGCAGGAACACGGAGTTGAGCACCGCGCGCGCCGCCTTGCCGAAGCCGAACGAGACGTTCGAGACGCCGAGCGATGTCTTGCAGGCAGGCAGCTCGCGCTTGATCGCGCGGATGCCTTCGAGCGTCTCGACGGCGGAGTTCTTGAACTCGTCCTGCCCGGTGGCGAGCGTGAAGGTCAGCGCGTCGAAGATCAGCAGCTCGGGGCTCATGCCGTGTTCGTCAACGACATAGCTGTGGATCCGTTTCGCAACCTCGACCTTGCGCGCGGCGGTCTTCGCCATCGACTCCTCGTCGATCGTCAGTGCGATCAGCGCGGCACCGTGCTCGAGGCACCGCGGCACGACGCTGTCGAGCTTCGCGCGTCCTGCCTCGAGGTTCACGGAGTTGACGATCGCGCGCCCGGGCAGCTGCGCGAGCGCGGCGCTCATTACGTCAGGCTCAGTCGTGTCGATCTGCAGCGGCGCCGTGACCGCGAGCGAGAGGCGCTTGACGAGCTCGCCCATCTGATCCGCCTCATCCTGACGCTCGGTCAGCGCGACGCAGACGTCGAGCACGTGCGCTCCGCGCTCGACCTGCCCCTCGCCGATCGCGACGAGCCCGTCGTAGTCGTCGGCGAGCAGCAGCTCCTTGGCCTTGCGCGATCCCTGCGCATTGACGCGCTCGCCGACGATCGTGGGCGCCGGGAGCTGGGCGAGCGGCGTCGCGGCGATCATCGAGGACACGTGCGCCGCGCGCGGCGCCGGCCGCGGGGCGCTCGAGCGCTCTCCGATGAGCTCCTTGAGCGCGGCGATGTGCTCGGCCCGCGTGCCGCAGCAACCGCCGACGATCCCGACGCCGTAGCGCTCGACGAATTCGGCCAGTGTCGTCGCGAACGGCTCGGGCTCGAGCGGGAAGATCGTCTCCCCGCGCGGCCCTTGGATTGGGAGGCCGGCGTTCGGGATGCAGGCGACCGGCAGCGGCGATGTGTCGCCGAGAAAGCGGATCGCGTCGCGCATGTCCTCCGGCCCGGTCGAACAGTTGAGTCCGACCACGTCGACACCAAGCCCGTCGAGTGTGGCAAGGGCAGAGGAGATATCGGTCCCCAGGAGCATCTTGCCGCCATTCGGCAGGAGCGATATCGACGCATGAATCGGGAGCGCCCGTCCTGCGGCTTTGAACGCCTCGCGTGCGCCGAAGATCGCTGCCTTCACCTCGAGGATGTCCTGCGCCGTCTCGATGAGCAGCAGGTCGGCTCCGCCGGCGATCAGTCCCTCCGCCTGCTCGCGGAAGACCTCGAGGAGCTCACCGAACGAGATCTGACCGAGGGTCGGGTCATTCGAGGCCGGCAGGAAGCCGGTCGGACCGATCGAGCCGGCGACGAATCGCTTCGTCCCGGCTGCCTTGCGCGCGATCTGGGCAGCGCGCGTATTGATCTCGAGCGTGTGCTCGGCGAGGCCCCACTCGCCGAGCTTGAGCCGCGAGCCCTGGAAGGTGCAGGTCTCGATGACCTCGGCGCCGGCCTCGATCATCCCCGCGTGGATCCCTTCGATCACGTCGGGACGGTGCAGCACGAGTGCCTCGTGGCAGCGGCCAGCGAGTCCGCCGTAGTCGGCAGACGTGAGCTCGAGCTGCTCGAGCGTGGCGCCCATCGCTCCGTCGTAGATCACGACCCGCGACGCGATCGCGTCCAGGAAGTCGCCGCGCATCAACCAATCCTACCAGCGAAACGGGCCAACCTTGACAAAACTATGGCAAGGTTTGCGGCGCCTCGTCAGCGCGAGCTACTTCGCTGCCGGGCCGAGCAGTCGCTCGACGAGCACGCAGTCCTTTCGCGCACGGATGATCGTGGCGGCGGCGTGTTCGTGAACACGGTGCGTTTCGCGGAATTCGATCGCGGTGAGGCCGGCTTGCTCGAGCCCTGCAGCGAACTCTTCTCGCGTCAGCGCGCCGGCGATACACCCGGTCCATTGAGCGACGTCTGCACCCGTCGCCAGGTCCATGCCCGGGTCGGCGATCACGTCCGAGATCGCGAGCCGGCCGCCTGGTCGCAGCACGCGTGCGGCTTCGCGCAGCACCACGGCCTTGTCGGCGGCGAGGTTGATCACGCAGTTCGAGATCACGACATCGACGCTCTCGTCGGGGAGCGGGATGTCCTCGAGGTAGCCCTTGAGGAACTCGACGTTCTCGGCGCCCGCGTCGCTTGCGTTGCGCCGCGCGAGCTCGAGCATCTCGTCGGTCATGTCGAGGCCGATCGCGCGACCGCGTGGTGCGACTCGCCGGGCCGCGATCAGCACATCCGCGCCGGCGCCCGCGCCGAGATCAAGGACGATCTCGCCGTCGTGCAAATCGGCGACGGCCGTCGGCACGCCACACCCGAGCGAGGCGTTGATCGCTCCCTCCGGTGCGTCCGTCCCTTGGTACAGCGCGGCGCCGAAGACGTCTGGCTGGCCGGCGGAGCTGCAGCAGCCGGCCGTCTCGGGCTTCGCGGCGGCGCGCGCGGCGGCGGCGTACTTCGCGCGGACGGCTTCGCGTACGTCCGCGGCTCCCTGGCAGCCGCAGCCGGGCGCATGGCTGTCATCGCCGCAGCACTCGACCTTGTCAGCGGGCCCGCAGCAGGTCCCCTGCAAAGCGGCGGAACAGCAGTCGTTCTCTAGCCGAGCCATGTGGACAGCTCCTTCAACGCGTCGGGGAGGACGAAGTAATAGGCCCACAACCCTTGACGCTCGGAGCCGACGATTCCGGACTCGCGCAGCACCTTGAGGTGGTGCGAGACGGTCGGCTGCGAAAGGTCGAAGAGCGGCACCAGCTCGCAGACGCAGACCTTGCCGGCGTGCTTGCGCAGGACGTCCACGAGCTGCAGGCGCACCGGGTCCCCGAGCGCCTTCGCGACGGCCGCCAGCCGCTCCGCCTGGCGGCGCTCGACGTCCGGGTAGACGACGGGCTCGCAGCACGGCTCGCCGGGCGAGCGCTTGTGCTTCGGAGCAAGCTCCAGATCGAAAGCCATCAATTTATATATATCGATTGAAGTGATATCTGTCAATGGATAAGCTCCTCGCGTACCAGCGACCGGCGGGAGGCGATCGATGAAATACGTGCTGTTCGTCTGCAATCACAATGCGGGCCGCTCGCAGATGGCGCAGGCCTTCTTCGAGCGCGAAGCCCCGAGCGATGTGCGCGCCGAGTCGGCCGGCTCGAACCCAGCGGCGGCGATCTGGCCTGGTGTGATCGAGGCGATGCGCGAGGTCGGCATCGACCTCGCAGGGCGCCGCCCCCGCAAGCTCATGCCGGAGATGCAACTGCACGCCGACTGGGCCGTGACGATGGGCTGCGGGGATGCGTGCCCCTACGTGCCGACGACGGTCGACGCCTGGGAGATCCCGGACCCCGCCGGCCTGCCCGTGGAGGCGGTTCGACCGATACGCGACGTGATCGAGCGTCACGTACACGAGCTGATCGAGGATAAGCTCGAGGCGATCCGCACCGACGAGACCGCCCACCGCTACAGGCTCGTGCGAATGCTCCCCTCGCTCCGCGAGGAGTTCGAGGACAGCCGCACTGCGCAGGAGATCCGTGCTTGCGCGGACGCCGTGCTGGCGCGCTTCGACGATGTCCCGGTACGCAGCCACATCATGGCGATCGCGCTGCGCGAGGCGCGCGCGTGCCTGCGCGCCGAGCACTGCGCGGCACTCGACGCCGCTGTGCGATGAAGCGGGCGCTGCTCGCCGAGTATCTCGGTAGCGCGCTGCTCGCCGCGGTCGTGATCGGATCCGGGATCGCCGCGCAACACTTCTCTCCGCACGAGATCGGGCTCGAGCTGCTCGAGAACGCGGCCGTCACCGCCGCCGGCCTGTACACGATCATCCTCATGTTCGGGCCCGTCTCCGGGGGTCACTTCAACCCGGTGGTCTCGCTCGCGGACGCTACCTTCGGCGGAATCCGCTGGCGCACCGCGCTCGCCTACATCCCCGCCCAGACCGCCGGCTGCATCAGCGGCGCGCTGCTCGCCAACGCCATGTTCGTGCTGCCGGCCGTCAGCATCTCGACCCACCACCGTGCGTCCCCGGCGCACCTGCTCGCCGAGATCGTCGCCACCGCAGGGCTCTTGCTCGTGATCTTCGCGCTGGCACGCACCCGCCGCGCCTCCGCGACCCCCGCTGCGGTCGGCGCCTACATCGGCGCCGCTTACTGGTTCACGAGCTCGACAAGCTTCGCCAATCCCGCGATCACGGTCGGCCGCATCTTCTCGAACACCTTCGCCGGTATCGCGCCGGCCTCCGCACCGGCCTTCGTGCTGGCGCAGCTCGCGGGCGGATTCGGCGCCGTCGTCCTCGTCCGTACGCTTTACCCCGACGTCACGCCCGCCGACGCAGCGCAGGTCATCCTTCCCCACAGCGGCGCACGCGCACTGGCTGCGCCGTCGACGCCAGAGGAGCGAAGCTGACATGGCCAACGTCCTTTTCGTCTGCCTGCACAATGCCGGTCGCTCGCAGATGAGCCAAGCCCTGTTCGAACAGGCAGCCGCCGGCCGGCACGCCGCCCGCTCAGCCGGCACCCAGCCCGCCGAGCAGGTTCACCCAGTCGTCGTCGAGGCGATGCGCGAGCTCGGCACCGACCTATCGGACCGCACTCCCCAGCTGCTCACGGACGAGCTCGCGCGATGGGCGGATGTGGTCGTGACGATGGGCTGCGGCGATGCCTGTCCCTACATCCCCGGCAAGCGCTACATCGACTGGGATCTAGCGGACCCTGCCGGGAGGCCGATCGACGAGGTCCGCGCGATCCGCGACGACATCGCCACCCGCGTAGCCGGTCTCGCCGCGGAGCTCGACGCGCTCACTTGATGAACAGCATCTCCGAGTACTTCGGGAGCGGCCAGAGGTCGTCGGCGATGATCCGCTCGAGCTTGTCCGCGACCTCGCGCACCGCGCCCATCGCGGGCAGGACCGTGTCGCGCATGTACTTCGCGTGCTCGAGCCCCTCGACATGCGGGTGCGACGAGTTCGCCCGCTCGAGCTCGCCGATCGCCGCGACCAAGCTCTCCACGAGCTCCTGTGTCTCCGCGACGAGCCGCTCGACCCCCGCCTCCTTGACCAGCGCGAGGTGGCGGAGCGCCGCCGGCAGCACGAGCGTTCGCGCGATCGAAGCGGCGGTCTCGGCCTCGATGTTCACCGTGGTCGTGTACTGCTCGCTTGCGACCTCGTAGCGTGCTTCGAGCTCGCGCTTCGACAGCACCTTGTGCTTCTCGAACAGCTTGACGGTCGCGTCCTCGACGAGCCACGGCAGCGCCTCGGTCGTCGAGCGCAGGTTCGCGAGCCCCCGCCGCGCCGCCTCGGCGTGCCACTCCTCCGAGTAGCCGTCGCCGGCGAACACGATGCGGCTGTGCTTCGCGTAGGAGTCCTTGACGATCGCGAGGATCGCGCGCTCCAGCGTGGCGCCGCCCTTCAGCTGCGCCTCCAGCTCGCCGGACAGCCGGTCGATCGTTTCCGCGACGATCGTGTTGAGCACGGTGTTCGGCCAGGCCGGCGACATGCTCGAGCCGAGCGCGCGGAACTCGAACTTGTTGCCGGTGAACGCGAACGGGCTCGTACGGTTGCGGTCGCCGGAGTGCAGCGGCAGCTGCGGCAGCACGGGCGTGCCGAGGCCAAGGAACGATCCCGGCTTCGATGGGCTCGTCTTGCCCTCGGCGATCGCGCCGAAGATCCGCTCGAGCTCCTCGCCGAGGAAGATCGAGATGATCGCCGGCGGCGCCTCGTTGGCGCCGAGGCGGAAGTCCTGCCCGGGGCTCGCGATCGACGCGCGCAGCAGCTCCTGGTAGCTGTCGACGGCCTCGATCACGGCACCCGCGAAGAACAGGAACGAGAGGTTCTCGTGCGGCGTGTCACCCGGCTCGAGCAGGTTCTCGCCGGCGTCGGTGCTCATCGACCAGTTGTTGTGCTTGCCCGAGCCGTTGACACCCGCGAACGGCTTCTCGTGCAGCAGGCAGACGAGGCCGTACTTGCGCGCGACGTTCTGCATCACCTGCATCGTCAGCATCTGGTGGTCGCAGCCGATGTTCGTGCCCTCGAACACGGGCGCGATCTCATACTGGTTCGGCGCGACCTCGTTGTGACGGGTCTTGACCGGCACGCCGAGCTTGCCGAGCTCGAGCTCGGTCTCGAGCATGTAGGCCAGGATCCGCTCGGGGATCGAGCCGAAGTAGTGGTCGTCGAGCTCGTGCCCCTTCGGCGGCTTCGCGCCGAACAACGTCCGCCCGCACGTCACGAGGTCGGGCCGCTCGAAGTAGTACTGCTCATCGATCAGGAAGTACTCCTGCTCCGGCCCGACGGTCGTGAAGACGCGCTGCGGCGCCTGTTCGCCGAGCAGCCGCAGGGCGCGGATCGCGGCGCTCGACAGCGCGTCCATCGAGCGCAGCAGCGGGATCTTGTGGTCGAGCGCCTCGCCCGTCCAGGACGCGAAAGCGGTCGGGATGCAGAGCAGCGCGCCATTGGGGTTCTCGAGCAGGAACGCCGGCGAGGTCGGGTCCCAGGCCGTGTATCCGCGCGCCTCGAACGTCGCCCGGATCCCGCCAGTCGGGAAGCTCGATGCGTCAGGCTCACCCTGGATCAGCTCCTTGCCGCTGAAGTCGGCGATCGCGGTGCCGTCGCCGGCCGGCATGTAGAACGAGTCGTGCTTCTCCGCGGTGAGCCCGGTGAGCGGCTGGAACCAGTGCGTGTAGTGCGTCGCCCCCTTCTCGAGCGCCCAGTCCTTCATCGCTTGCGCGACCATGTCGGCGAGCGAGGTGTCGAGTTCCTCGCCGCGCGCGACGGTCGCCCGCAGCTGGCTGTAGACGTGCTTGGGTAGACGCTTGCGCTGCTCGGCGGCGCTGAAGACGTTCGCCCCGAACGACTCGTTGGTGAGCTCGGTCAGGTCACGAGTGCCAAGCGCGTCGCCGTTTGCACTCCACTGGGCTGCGGAGACGTTGTGGATCCTGGTTCGGGGCATTGTCTGCTTCCTGTTTTCGTGGGGTGTCTGTGCGGCGCGCGGGCGCGCGCTTCCGGCAGCGGCCGGGGGTGCAGCGTCGCGTGAGCAACGCTTCCGTGCACCGGCTCAGCCGTCGTAGTAAAGCGGGAACTCCCAGGGGTGCGGTCGCAGGTCGACCTGCTTGGCCTCGGCGCGCTTGTACTCGATCCAGTGGTCGAGCAGATCCTGCGTGAAGACGTCGCCCTTTAGCAGGAACTCGTGATCGGCTTCGAGCGCGTCCATCGCCTCGGCGAGCGAGCCGGGAACGTTCTTGATCTTCCTGAGCTCGTAGTCAGAGAGCTCAAAGAGGTCGACGTCGACGGGGTCGGTCGGCTTGAGCCCTCGCTCCACGCCGTCGAGCCCCGCCATCAGAAGCGCGGAGAAGGCGAGGTACGGGTTCGCGAGCGGGTCGGGCGGGCGGAACTCGATCCGCTTTGCTTTCGGCGAGGCGAGGTACATCGGAATCCGCACCGCCGCGGAGCGGTTGCGCTTCGAGTGCACGAGGTTGACGGGCGCCTCGTAGCCCGGCACGAGCCGGCGATAGGAGTTCGTCGTCGGCGCGCAGAAGGCCATCAGCGCGCGTCCGTGCTCGAGTATTCCGGCCGCGTAGCTGAGCGCCAGGTCGCTCAGGAAGGCGTAGCCGTCGCGGTCGAACATCAGTGTCTCGCCGCTCTTCCACAGCGACTGGTGGACGTGCATGCCGGAGCCGTTCTCTTCGTAGATCGGCTTGGGGATGAACGTCGCGCTCTTGCCTGCCGCCCTGGCCGTGTTCTTGATGACGTACTTGTGCGTCATCAGCGTGTCGGCCATCTTCAGCAGCGGCGCGAAGCGCAGGTCGATCTCGGCCTGTCCGGGGCCGCCGACCTCGTGGTGGTGGAACTCTGTGGCGATATCGAGCGCCTCGAGCACCATCACCATCAGCGCGCGCAGGTCGGCGAGCGTGTCGAGCGGCGGCGCAGGGAAGTAGCCCTCCTGCGAGCGCGGCTTGTGCCCGAGGTTGCCGCCTTCGCGGAATCCCTTGCCGACGTTCCAGTAGGCCTCCTCGCTGTCCACCTCGTAGTAGGCCATGTGGTTCTGCTGGTCGAACGCGACGTGGTCGAAGATGTAGAACTCCGCCTCCGGCCCGAAGTACGCCACGTCGGCGATGCCGCTCGCGGCCAGGTGATGCTCGGCCTTCTGCGCGACGTATCGCGGGTCGCGTGTGTAGGCCTCGCGCGTGATCGGATCGATGATGTTGCAGATCACCGAGAGGGTCTTCTCGGCATAGAACGGGTCGATGAACGCCGTCGCCGGATCGATCATCAACAGCATGTCCGACTCCGCGATGTGCTGGAAGCCGCGGATCGACGAGCCGTCGAAGCCGAGGCCGTCCGTGAAGTCGCCCTCGCTGAGGCTGCGCAGCGACATGCTCATGTGCTGCCAGGTGCCGGGTAGATCGGTGAACTTGAGATCCACCATGCGGACGCCGTGGTCCTTGGCGAAGGCGAGCGCGTCCTTGGGGCTCGGCGACTCGCTGTCGATCTTCAGCGACTTGCCGCCTTCGGCGCGGTCGCGGACGGCTTGCAGCTGCTCTGACACTGGCATGCTTCTCCTGCTACGCGATCGGTACCGGGGGCAGGCGAAGACCAACCCCTGACGACGCGGTGAGCCTACCGTGCGCGTTTGGTGCCCGCGTTGTCCATCGGGCCAACCGGCGAGCTCGCGGGTTGGCCCTCGGGGACAACCCGCAAGCTGCGTGTGATTCGAGTCGTCACCCGGCGGCGACCGGCTCGGTCCCCGTCCTCGCCGGCCCTCCGCCAGTGGCGATTCGCCGCGACGCCGGTTGAGTGCGTCAGGCCGCGACCTGCTCGGCCCGCTCGGTCAGCGGCCGGGGAGCGCGCGGACTGGCGGGTGTGAGCATGCTCGCGAGCGTCGCGAGCTGCCGCTGGGTCATCGAACCGATCGTCTTGCTCTCGGTCATCGGGATCGCGGCCAGGAAGCGTCGGGCGCGTGTGTGCCCCCAGCGGCGCTGGCTGGTCAGGAGCTCGGCAATCTCCATCGTCTCGATCTCCTCCGCGCCGGAGAGGAGAACGTCAACGACGCTCAGCTGGCCGACCGCGACCCGACGCTTGATCTCGGCTCGCGCGAGCCTGATCTGGTTTGCGCGCTGGAGCGCCCTAAGGTGTTGCGGCGCGGGCTCCTGCGTTCGCCCGGGCACGGCGACCGTCTCCGAGTCCCCCGCCTGCCGCGGCCCACGAATCATCACTGCTGTCGCGTTCATCTCCAACTCCCCGGCCCCATCTGCGGACGGGCCACCGCTTCCGTAGTTGACAAGTGCATCTCGCACGCGGGCACATACCAGCGCGAGCGGCCCCGCTGGCAGACCACGCCATGACCTCTCTCCGGTCGGGAGCCCCTAAAGAGGCTTCCTTCATGTGCCGCGCGGGCGCTGCTAGAAGCTACGTCAGGCCCGCCCTCCTCCTCAAGTGCCAGCCCGAGCGGACGGTCGCTCAGAGCGAGAATTTCTTGTGGCGGCGGGCGTTTGTCTAGACCTTGTGCAGCGGCGCACAAGTCTGGGCGGGTGTCAGCGCGCGCTCGGGAGCGGCCCGTGCTCGGCTTCGAACTCGCGCTTGACGGTCGCGAAGATCTCGAGCGCGCGGTCGAGCACGGCCGCGTCGTGTGTCGCCATGACGCTCGTGCGCAGCAGCGCGCCGTCGAGCGGGACCGCGGGATGAACCGCGACGTTCGTGAAGATGCCGGCGTCATAGAGCGCCCGCCAGAGCAGCACGCAACGCCAGTCCTCGCCGACGAGCACGGGGACGATCGGCGTGAGGGTCGCGGTGCCCTCGCCGACCGGCGTCGGTTCGACGACCGCGAAGCCAAGGTCGTGCAGGCCGCGGTTGAGCCGCTGCGCGTTGGCGAGCAGCGCTGCCATCAGCTCGCGGCCCTCGTCGGAGCGAATCACGCGCAACGCTGCCAGCGCCGCTCCGACCGCGGCGGGCACGCCGGCCGCCGTGAAGACGAACGCGCGGGCCTCGAGGCGAAGGAACTCGATGACGTCCGCGTCGGCCGCGATGAAGCCGCCGCACGACGCGAGCGACTTCGAGAACGTGCCCATCCGCACGTCAACGCGATCTTCGACCCCGAGCAGCTCACAGGTCCCGGCGCCGCGCGCGCCAAGCACGCCAACGGCATGCGCCTCGTCGACCATTAGCCGTGCGCCGTAGCGCTCGCACAGGGCGGCGATCTCGCGCAAAGGCGCGATGTCGCCCTCCATCGAGAAGACGCCGTCGACGACGACGAGGATGCCGCCGCCGTCCGCTGTCGCCTTGCGCAGAGCCTGTTCGAGCTTGTCGGTGCGGTTGTGGCTGAACGCGCGAAGCTTCGCCCGCGATTGGATCGCCCCGTCGAGCAACGATGCGTGGTCGCCCTTATCGACGACGATCGTCTCCCCGGGGCCAACGAGCGTCCCGATCGTTGCGAGGTTGGCCTGGTGGCCGGTCGTGAAGACGATCGCGGCTTCGGTGCCCATCCAGTCGGCGAGCTCCTGTTCGAGCTCGAGATGGAGCGCCGTCGTCCCGTTGAGGAAGCGTGATCCCGTGAGCCCGGTTCCGTAGCGCTCGAGTGCGTCGCGCGCGCCCGCGATGACGCGCGGGTCGCCCGTGAGCCCGAGATAGTTGTTCGAGCCGAGCATGATCCGTGCCTGGCCCTCCATCTCAACGATCGGGCGAGCCGGTCCCTGGACCTCGCGGAAGTAGGGCAGCACGCCGACTTCGCGCGCGGCCTGCGCCTGCGCGACCCGCTCGCTCTCGCGGACCTTCGCGAAGACGTCAACGCCGCTTGAGATCGCCATATAGGGTTGGCTCGATGAGTGTCGAGATTCGGCCGGTGTCCGGCGGACGCGACCTACGCCGGTTCATCCTACTTCCCGCCGCCCTCTACCGAGACGAGCCGCGCTGGGTTGCTCCGCTCCAGCTGGACGTCCGCAAGCGCCTCGACAAGCGCGGCAACCCGTTCTTCGAGCATGCGGAGGCGCAGTACTTCCTCGCCTATCGCGACGGGCAGCCGGTCGGGCGCATCAGCGCTCACATCGATCACCGCTTCAACGAGTTCCAGCACAACAGCTGGGGCCTGTTCGGCTTCTTCGAGTGTGAGAACAACCAGGCGACCGCGCACGCGCTGCTTGCTGCCGCGGCCGGCTGGCTGCGCGAACGGGGCCGCGACCGGATGGTCGGGCCGATGGACTTCACGACCAACGACGAGTGCGGCCTGCTGATCGAGGGCTTCGACCGCCCGCCGATGATCCTCTCGAGCTGGCATCACCCGTACTACAGGGACCTGCTCGAGGCCGAGGGGCTCGTCAAGGCGATGGACCTCCTCATGTGGAGCCTCCACATCTCCAATCGCGAGCGCGTGCACCCGATGATCTGGGCGATGGCCGACAAGGCCGAGGCCGAGCACGGGATCGTCTGCCGGCCGATGCGAAAGCGCGATCTCGATGCGGAAGTGAACCGCTTCCTCGAGGTCTACAACGCGGCCTGGGAACGCAACTGGGCCGCGGTGCCGCTGACCGCGGACGAGATTCGCCACTACGCCAAGGACCTCAAGCCGATCCTCGATGAGAACTGGGCGTTCATCGCCGAGCGGCAGGACACCGGCGAGGTCGTGGGGGCGGCGCTGACGCTGCCCGACTACAACCAGGTTCTGCGCCACTTGAACGGCCGCCTCTTGCCGTTCGGCTGGGCGAAGGCCCTCTACTGGCGGCGCAAGATCGATGCGGTGCGTGTCTTCGCGCTCGGCGTCAAGCCCGAGTATCAGCACACGGGCGTCGCCGCGCGCTTCTACCAGCTCCACTTCGATGCCGCGGAGCGCACGCCGCAGAAGGGGGGCGAGATGGGCTGGATCCTCGAGACGAACCGGCCGATGAACCGCGCGATGCAGGGCATGGGCGGCGACGTGGTACGCCGCTATCGCGTGTTCGAGCGCACCTTGTAGTCGGCTCTACACTGCGCTGATGGAGGAGTACCCAGAGGACGCGGGCGAGCGCTCGCAAGCGCTGCAGGAGACCGGCGAGGAGCTGGTGCTCGTCGAGACGGTGCGCGTCATCGAGCCGGTCAGGAGCAGCCCACCGGCGCTCGCTCAGGCGGCCGCCGCGGCAGTGACCGGATTCGTTGCCGGAGCCGCGACCGTGGCCGTGCTGAGCCGCCGCCGCGGCTCCCCGGCGTTGCTCGCCTCGCGCCGGCCCACGCCGGCGCTGCGGCCCTACGGCGAGGTCCAGACCTTCCTCGTCTCGGTCCGCACGCTGCGCCGGCCCTAGGGACTCCGGTCCGCACGCACCGGGCTGCTGCGCGTCGAACATCCCGTCGAGCGGCCACAATGGCGCGATGCCCCCACCAGTGACGATGCGCCTCGAGCTCGAGCCGCGCTCGCCGCTGCTCTTGCCGGGCGGGGGTGCGGACGGTGTCCTGCGCCGTCGCGGCGGCGTGCTCGAGCGCCTGCTGCACACCGACGGCGAGCCGGTGCTCGTCCGCGCCGCCTATGCCGGCGCTCGGAGCAGTGTCCTCCTCGGGGCCTGGGGCCGCTCACGCAAAGGCTGCGCTGTGGCGCTCGAGCGGATGCGCTTCGCGTTCGGCATCGACGACGATCTGAGCGAGTTTCACCGCCGCTTCAAGGACGATCCGCTGATCGGGCGCACGCTGCGCGCGCTGCCCGGCCTCCGCCCGCCCCGGCGCCCCGAGCCGTTCGAGGCACTCGCCTGGGCGATCTGCGAGCAGCTGATCGAGTTCACGCGTGCCGTGGCGATCGAGCGGCGGATCATCGCGCGCCTCGGCCGCCGCGTGGCGTGGTGCGCCCTGCGCGACCTCCCGGCGCCCGCGACCATTGCCGGCACCGCCCCCGCGCTGTTGGAGTCCTTCGATCTCGCCGGCCGCCGCGCGATTGCGCTACGCGCCGCCGCGCGCGCGGTTGCCGCCGGACGCGTCGATCTCGCCGCGCCCGAGCACGAGCGGGCTTGGCGAGCGCTGCGCGCGATCCCGGAGATCGGCTCGTGGACGGTCGAGTCGCTCGCGCTCCACGGCCAGGGCCGCTACGACCAGGTACCGGCAGGCGACCTCGGGCTGCGCAAGCTCGTCGGTCGGCTCCTGTCCGGCGATCCGCGCCATCGCGCCGAGGAGGCCGACGTGCGCCGCTTCTTCGCGCCCTACGCCCCGTGGGGCGGTCTCGCCGCGGGCTTCGCGCTGCGCAGCGCGATCACTCGCCCTGCCCTGGCAGGAACTCGTCTGTGATCGTGTCGCCGGCGACGGCGGCGCTGCGCAGCAGACCGCGGGCCGCCATCCACTCGCCGAAGCTCTGCCACGCGTAGGGGCTCTGGTAGCCGAACGGCTGGTTGCCGGCGGATGGCTCGGCAACGGTCTGGGTTGCGCTCAGCGCCGCCAGCTCGAGGCGCATGCTGAGCGCCGGATTGGCACGAACGAGGATCTGCGCCGCGCCCGTGGGGTTCGCGCGCGTCATCGCCTCGGCGCGCGTGAGCGACTGCAGGAAGGCGCGTATCAGCGCACCCTGATGGCGTGCTTCGCCGACGCGCACGACGATCGCAAGATCCGTGTAGCGCGGCACGCCGGCGGCAGCGACGCGCACGACGTTCGGCCGGTGGTGGGCGATCGCCAAGGCGACTGCATCGAGGTCCCAACGGGCTACTACGGCATAGGCGCCGTTGCCGCGGGCCGTCGGCTCGCTGGCCTGGACCAGCCGCACCTGCGCAGCGCTGAGGCCCGCCGTTTCGAGATAGCTCGAGAGCTCGGCCGCCGCGAGCTTCGTCCCGTCGGTCCCGACCTTCTTCCCGACCAGTGCCCTCGGCGAAGCGAGCGGGCGCAGCGAGATGATCGCCTCGAGCGCCCCGTCCTCGAGCGCCCCGATCGCGACGACGCGCTCGCCGTCGGCTCGTGCGGCGAGTACCGCCGGCTCGGAAGCGATCGCGACCTGCGCCTGTCCGGACTCGAGTGCGTCGAGCGATGCTGTGTCCGAGCTCCCGGCGGTGAGGCTCACGCGCAGCGCCCCGCGCGTGAATTCGCCGTCGGCGACGCCGACGTAGAGGGGAGCGTAGAGCGCGCTCGCCGGTCCGCTGAGCGCGATAGTGAGTGGCCTCGCGGGACCGAGCGCCGAACTGTCGGTGTGCAGCTCGCCGCACCCGGCGCACGCCGCCGCGAGAGGGAGCACGAGCAGACCGCGCAGGCGCCGCCGTCGGCGGAGCAGCGGCCAAACCCGGCCCCGCGCGAGCGGCGCTCGAGCCGCGCTGACGGAAGATGCGCTGCGCATCGGCGGCGATCGTAGAGGCGTACGCGTCGCTATGCGGGCACGGTCCGCGTCAGCTGCTTGACGAACTCCTCGAGTTGCCGCGCGGTCCAGCATTCGAACACCTCGCAGAGCGGCTCGTACGCGGCGATCACCGAGTCGCCGTAGTTCCAGTAAAGGCGCGGTTCCGGGTTCAGCCAGATCGTGCGCCCGGCGCATGCCGTGAGCGCCGCGAGCTCATCGACGCGCGGGTCGCGGCCGTTGGTTCGCGCGTCGCCGAGGATGATCATCGTCGAGCGGCGATCGAGGTCGTCTCCGATCAGCGCCCGCAGCTCCGTCCAGACGCGGCCATAGTCGGTGTACCCCGAGACGTCCGCCACGCCGGCCTCGCGCGCGATCATCTCGCTCACCTCCTTGAACCCGCGCTCACGCGCGAAGACCTCGGTGACTTCGGACACGCGCTCGATGAAGACGAACGAGCGCATCCTGCGAAACGAGTCGTGCAAGGCGTGCAGCACCGAGAGGAAGAACACGGCCGCGGAGCTGACGCTCGTCGAGACGTCACAGAGGACGTAGAGCTCCGGACGGCGGGGACGCCGCGGCCGCTGCCTGATCACGACCGGCACGCCGCCCGTCTGCAGCGAAGCCCGCAATGTCCGCCTGAAGTCGACGTGATCGTGGCGGTGGTGGCCACGAAGCTCGCTGCCGGCGCTCGCGAGTCGCCGCCGCAGCTGTGCGACGACGCGGTGCACGGCGACCAGGTCGGCCGACGGACCGCTCGGCAGCGCACGGTCGAGCTCGGTCAGCGGGCGCTTCGGGCCGAGCGCTTCGTTGCGCTGGATCTGCGCTCGTTCGAGCTCGGCCCGCAGGAGCGCCTCGAAGCGCGCGAGCGCTTCGCGCCGCACGCTGCTCGCGGCGCCGTCCGCGCCGATCGCGCTGCGCAGCCCCAGCGCCCGGCGGATGCGCTGTACGTCGAGCCCGACAACGCCGGCGGGATTGCCCTCGCTCGTGCCGAGTGCCGCGATCGCAAGGCGGGCAAGGTCACGCAGGCGCGCATCGTCGAGCTCGAGCAAAGCCTGCTCGAGCTGCTGCTTGAGCTCCTCGAGATCGATCTTGTAACCCGGCGGAGCGCCGACTGCTTCTGGCTCGCCGACACCCTCGCGCAGCGCCGCGGCCTCCGCCGCGCGAAAGAAGAATCGATCGAACACGAGATCGAAAACGCGACGCTCCTCCTGCGACTTCGCGAGCGTTGCGGCGAGCGCGCCGTGGAACGCGTTGCGGTCGGTCCAGGTGACCTGGGCGAGCGCCGCGAACGCGTCGAGCAGCTCGGCGGTTCCGACGCTGACCCCCTCCGCTCGTAGCTCCTCACCCAGCTGGAGCAGCCGGGCATCGATTCCTCCGCCTTGAGTCCTCACGAAGCGGCCGCCAGCGCGACGCCCACCCGCGCGGCGACGAGCTCGACGTCCGTGCGGTGCTTGACGATCACCGACATCGTCTGGGTGAAGCTCTCAGCGTCGATGTCCTCCACGCCGAGCAGCAGCAGCGCCCGTGCCCAGTCGATCGACTCGGCAATCGACGGCGGCTTCTTGAGGTCGAGCTCGCGCACCATGCCGACGATCTCGATGAGCTTGCGGGCGACCGTCTCCGACAGCTCGGGCGCGTGCAAGCGGACGATCGCGAGCTCGTGCTCGAGCTGCGGATAGTCAAGCCAGAGGTACAGGCAGCGGCGCTTGAGCGCCTCCGTCAGCTCACGCGAGTTGTTCGAGGTCAGGACCACGGCCGGCCGTGAGCTCGCGCCGATCGTCCCGAGCTCGGGGATCGTGATCTGGAAGTCCGAGAGCACCTCGAGCAGCATCGCCTCGAACTCCTGGTCGGTCTTGTCGATCTCATCGATCAACAGCACAACGGGGGAGCTGGCGCGGATCGCGTGCAGCAGCGGGCGCGCGAGCAGGAACTCCTCACCGAAGATGTCCTCCTGGACTTCGCTCCAAGCGGACCCCTGGGCCTCGGTCTGGATGCGCAGGAGCTGCTTGCGGTAGTTCCACTCGTACAGCGCCCGCGCCTCGTCGAGGCCCTCGTAGCACTGCAGCCGCACGAGCTCGCGCTGGAGATGGCGCGCAAGCGCCTTCGCGAGCTCCGTCTTGCCGACCCCCGCGGGCCCCTCGACAAGCACGGGCTTGCCGAGTCGGAGCGCGAGAAACGCGACCAGGGCGGTCTCGCCGCCCGGAAGGTAGCCGACGTCGCGCAGCCCGTCGGCTAGCTCGTCGACCGATGCGGGCAGCGCTTCCACGTGCCTCGCATGATAGGTCCGGCTGAGCTTCTTTCTAGGTCGGGCCTCAGCGGGCGACCGTGACGGAAGCCGTCTGTGCCGCCTTGTTCCCAGCGAGGTCGACCGCGCTCAGGGTGATCGTGTAAATCCCCGGTCGCGCCGGACGCCACACGAAGTAGTGCGTGCCGTGAGGCACGAGAGAGGTGTCGATCGAGCTGGTGACGCCCCCGAGCGTGACGGCGAAGTTGACGTTCGCGATCTTCGAGAGCGTGAACACGACCCTCGCCACGTGGTGCACCCGCAGCACCCGCAGAGCGGGGATCGTGAGTTGCGGTGGTTGTTTGAGGTCGGCGGCAAACGCCGCCTCCGTCGAGCAGTAGACGGCCGCCGGCGCCGCGGTCGGTCCGGTGGCGCCGCTCGACCCGGTCGCGCCGGTGGCGCCGCTCGACCCGGTCGACCCGGTCGAACCGCTCGCACCAGACGCCCCGCTCGAGCCGCTCGCTCCAGTCGCGCCTGCGGGTGTGCCGCCGGTCCCGTTGGTTCCAGACGCGCCACTCGCGCCACTCGCGCCGCTTGCGCCGGTGCTCCCGCTCTGGGTGCCCGAGCCGAGCACCCAGAGCGCCTGCGCGGTTGTGGCGCTCTCCTGCTTGCAGAGCGTGCGCAGGAAGCCCATGAGCAACTCGTGGTAGGTGAGCGTCGACTCGCCGTACTGGTCGTACATCGACCACGCGCCCGTGTTGAAGCTCGGCATCGCAAGCTCGGCCGCGGCATTGCCGCGCGCGAACGCCTGCTGAGCCGCCGGGTCGCCTGAGTAGGCGAGGTCGTAGAGCCCGATCAGCGCCTGGAGGAAGGCGTTGATCACGTAGTCGTGCGGCGCGAAGCTGTAGATCAGATACCAGCTGCCGCCCTGGACGCTCTGCTCGATGCCGGCGGGCGGCGGCGAGTTGAAGATGCCGAGCGCCTCGTGCGCATCGGTGAGGTAGGTGCTGTCGTGCAACAGCGTCGCGGCGTTGACGAGCGCCTCGATCGCCGTGCCCTGCGTGATGGCGCTGACCCACTGTGGGCTGCCGCCGTCGAAGCGGAAGTCGTATTCCCACGCAATCCCGCCCGCGCGCGACACGGCGAGGCTCAGCGCCTGCGAGAGCAGCGCGGCGAGATCGGTCGTGTTGTGGCGGTCGTAGAACCCGTTCGCGGCACCGAACGTCCCGAGCCATTGCAGCTGGATCCCCTGCCCGGGGTAGTACTCCCACACGAGGTTGCTGCCGGGGAAGCCGACGCGCTGCCCGTAGGACAGAAGCGGTCCGCTTGTCCACCACTGCGTGTTCGCTTGCAGCGTGAGGACCAGCTGCGGTAGCCGCGCCGGGGTCAGGCTGCCGCCGCGAGCGATCGTCGTGAGCGTGCGCGCCACGGAGCTGAGCTCTGTCTTGCGCACGCCGCGGAGGTGGCGGATCGCAGTTCGCGCCGCACTCCACGCTGACACGTCGGCGGTCGCGGTGGCGGTGGGTATCTCGCCGCGCACCGCCAAGCTCGAGACGGCTGCCGCGAAGCCGAGCCCCCGCCGCGCCGCGGCTCCCGCCACGGGCACGTACGGGCCACTAGGGGTCGCCGGCGCGGCGCTGGCCGTACGGGCGCCCACGCTGGTACCGGGTGCGACCGCACGCACTGCGTGACCGACGAGCACGAGCTCGAGGCTGGTGTGAGTGACCCGATGCCCCCGATCCGAGCCGTTTGAGGCAGACGCGCCGGCAACGCCGCAGACAGCGAGCAGCAAGACCGCGCAGCCCGCCAGGCGTAGCGGACGCACGGGCAGCATGGTAGCGTCGGTGCCCGATCGTGAAGCCCGCTTCCCGAGCCATGCAACGGCGCTTGCGCGCGGCCGCCGGCGTGCTCGCTGTGCTCGCGGTCGCAGCCCTCATCGCCGCCTGTGGGGGCTCCTCCGGCGGTCCCCCGGCTGCCCGCCTGCTTTCGCAGACCTTCGGCACGAACGCGGGGCAGATTCGCTCGGGCGAGCTGTCGCTGTCCGTGCACGCCTCGCTGCCGGGCCTCACGGCTCTCGGCGGGAGCTCGCTCGGCGTGCAACTCAGCGGACCATTCAGCGTTTCTCGTGGTCAGCCGCCGGCGTTCGATCTGAACGCGACGGTCAGCGTCCTTGGGAACTCGATCCCGGTCGGCGTGATCTCGGCGGGCGGCGCGCTGTATGTCGCGTTCGCCGGCACCGACTATTCGCTCCCCCCGTCGATCGGTGGCTTGCTCGGGCGGGAAGCCTCCTCGCAGGGCACGCGCTCGCGGAGCCTCTTGACGAGCCTCGGTATCGATCCGCGCAGCTGGCTCGAGGGCGCCCAGGACGTTGGTAGCGCGAACGTCGGTGGCGTCAGCACCGACCACATAACCGCGCAGGTCAACACGGCGAAGTTCGTTGCCGACCTGCAGAAGCTCCTCGGCGGCCTCGGCTCGGCCGTTCCAGGCGCGAGCGCTTCGGTCTCCGTCGGCGATCTGCGCCTGCTCGCGCAGATCGTCAAGAGTGCGACCGTCGACGTTTACACGGGCGCGAGCGACCACATCGTGCGCGAGTTCCGGCTTGCTATCGGGCTATCGGTTCCGCAGGCCGATCAGGCGGCGCTCGGCGGGCTGACGGGCGGGTCGCTGACACTCGATCTCGCGATCACGAACCTCAACGCGCCCGAGACGATCAAGCCGCCGGTGAGCTCCAAGCCGTTCAGCAGCCTCCTTGGTGGCGGCTCGCTGCCGTCGCTGTGATCGGCGCGCGTCCCCGCCATTGATCGATTTCGAGCTGACCGAGGAGCAGCGCGCCCTGCGCGAACTTGCTCACGCTTTCGCGACGAACGAGATCCGTCCGCTCGCCTGGCGCTTTGACCGCGAGTCGACGTTCCCGCAAGAGCTCATCAGGAAGGCCTGGGAGCTCGGCCTGATGAACGTGTACATACCGGAGCGCTACGGTGGCGGCGGACTGAGCGCGTTCGACGGTGCCCTGATCGACGAGGAGCTGGCGTGGGGTTGCTCGGGGATTCAAACGTCGATCGGTTGCAACGGACTCGCGGCGATGCCGCTAATACTGGCGGGCTCGGAAAAGCTGAAGCGCACCTACTTCGCGCGCCTCGTCGAGGAGCCGCGGCTCGCTTCCTTCGCCATCACGGAGTCCGCCGCCGGATCGGATGTCGGCGCGCTCAGCACACGGGCGACGCGCGTCAACGACCGCTACGTCATCAGCGGCTCGAAGTGCTTCGTGACGAATGGGGGCTATGCCGACTTCTACGTCGTCTTCGCGAAGACGGACCCGGACGCGGGGCGTCGCGGGATCTCTTGCTTCGTGGTTCCCCAGGGCGCGGGCGTCATCGTCGATCGCCACGAGGACAAGATGGGCCAGCGAGCCTCGAATACGGCGGTCGTGACGTTTGCCGATGTGGAGTTGCCGCTCGACCACCTCGTCGGCACCGAGAACGGTGGCTTCGCGATCGCGATGGCGGCGCTCGACCGCACGCGGCCGGGAGTCGCGGCGATGGCCGTCGGCGTTGCGCGCGCCGCTTTCGAGTTCGCCCTCTCCTACGCCGCCGAGCGCACGCAGTTCGGCGTACCGATCGCCTCCCATCAGGCGATCCAGTTCATGCTGGCCGACATGGCGACGGAGATCGAAGCGGCGCGCTTGCTTTACTGGCGCGCCGCCTTCGCCCTCGATCACGGTACGCCGGCGACGCTCCTGTGCGCCCACGCGAAGCGCTACGCAGCCGACGCCGCGATGCGCATCACGACCGACGCCGTTCAGGTCTATGGCGGCCACGGCTATATAACGGACTACCCGGTGGAGAAGCTGATGCGTGACGCCAAGGTGATGCAGCTCTACGAGGGCACGTCACAGATCCAGCGGCTCGTCATCGCGCGCGAGCTATTGGATCCGGCCCAGCCGGGGCGTCCGATCGACGCCCCAGCCTGACGGCGGACGCACGACCGGACGCGCGTTCACGCGAGCTGGCGCCGCGCGGGCCGCCTCAGTAGCCCCGCACGGAGATCGGCGCGCTGAAGCTCTCCGAGTTCGCGCCCTGCACGGTGCCCACGAACACGCGGATGAAGCCGCCGTGCTTGAGGTGCACGACCTTCGAGAAGGGCACGACGCCGTTACGAGCGACGCCCGCGGTGATCCCTCCATTGATCAGCTTCCAGGTCTGTCCGAAGAGCTCCTGAACCGCGAACTTCGCGTCGGTCTCGCTGGAGGGCGCCACGCTGCCGTAGATGCGCGCAGCGGGGTGCGCGCGCGTTCCGGCGGCGTGTGAATGCACGGTCACGAGCAGCGAGTCCGTCACGAGTACGACCGGCGAGACCAGGTTGGGGTTCGTCGTACTGACGACGCGGTACTGCGTGCTCATGTCAAGCGATGCGACCGAGAACGTGTACGCGCCGGTCGAGCTCGTCAGCTCCGTGTTGCCGGTCTGTGTGAAACCGGCGGTGTACGGATACGGGTTCTGTTGCAGCGCCACCGGCTGGCTCGCGTTGCCGGTGCCCGAGAGCGTCCCGGCGACGGTCAGCAGCCCGCCATAGGGGATCGGGTTCGGCGTTGCCGCGATCTGCAGCGAAAGCGGGATTTTCTTTGTCGTGAAATGCGCCGGCGCCCCGTAGGTTGTGCCGTTTGCGTTCACCGCGACGACCCGGAAATCGTAAGTTGTGAAGGCGGCAAGACCCTTCAACGGCGCCGAAACTGCCTGCGTCGTGTTGCCGGTGAGCGGAATCGGGGCGGAGGTCTGACCGTAGGACTTGGACGGCCCGTACTCGAAGTACACCTCGGTCGAGAGGCCCTCGGGGTTGGAGCTGCCGTCGACGACCGCCGAGTCGTAGGTGATCTGCGTTGCCTGTCCGGTTGTTGCCGTGGGCGCCAGCGTGGCGGCGCTCGCCGTCGCGGCTCCCACGGTCGCGATCGCGGCGGCTGCGGCGCACAGCAGCCCCAGGCGAAAACGTTGACTTAGCATCGAGTCCTCCTCCTAACTGCGGCCGGAACGGCCGCGTGCCCTTTAGAACCCGGGTACCCGAGCGGAGTTGCAGCCAATCGCACGCTACGCGCACGGTTAATCCCGCCTCAACCTTTCGGGTTGGCCTAATCTCTCAGCATGGCAGAAGAGTCAGCGGATCGGGTGGCTTCGCTGGGTGAGCACGGCGAGCGCCTGCTCGGGGCCGCGGCCCGTGGCCTGCTCAGCAGCCCCCTTCTCGGCGACGCGCTCGGGCGGGCACTCGCAGCGCGTTCGAAGGCCGCGCAGGCCCAGGAGGCCGCGATCGGCCTGTTGGGCGTTCCGAGCGCTGGCGACGTGGAGCGTCTTAATCGTCGCGTCCGCTCGCTCTCGGAGCGGCTCGCTGGTGTCGAGGACTCGCTTGCGCGAATCGAGAGCACACTGCGTCGCCAGGCCGATCAAGCGGAGTCGCGAACCGCGAACATCGAGCGCCAGCTCGCTGCGCTGACGCGCGCCGTCGAAGACCTCGAGGCGGCGCGCTCCGAGGAGCCGTTGAGCGTTTCTCGCGATCAGGAGACGCTGCGAACCTCGGCCTAGGGTGACGGTGAGTGACGCGCCGGCAGTCGTGCAGATCCTCGAAGGCGTCCGCGCGACACGCCTGCTGGATGATGCTCCGGTATGCGTCGCGCTCGTCTCGGGCGGCCGCGATTCGGTCTGCCTGCTCGACGTTCTGGTGACGCTCCTCGGATCCGGGCAGGTGAGCGCTCTGCACGTGAATTACGGCCTCCGTGGCGCCGCCTCGGACGGCGATGAGGAACACGTGCGGGCTGTTTGCGAGCGCCTCGGCGTACCGTTGCGCGTCGAGCGCGCGTCCGCCCCGCCGGCCGCCGGCAACCTCCAGGGGTGGGCGCGCCAGCTCCGCTACGGGGCGGCCCAGCGGCTCGCCGAACCATCGGGCGCGCTCGTCGCGACCGGCCACACGGCCTCCGATCAGGCCGAGACCATCCTCTACCGGCTTGCCGCCTCACCGGGACGGCGCGCTCTGCTCGGCATGCCCGCGCGCGACGGAAACCTCATCCGTCCCCTGCTCGGCCTCGATCGCGAGCAGACGACGGCCTACTGCCTTGCGCGCGGGCTACCCTGGCGCGAGGACGCGAGCAATGGCGAGCCTCGCTTCGCGCGCGGCCGTGTACGCCACGACCTGCTCGTCAGCCTGCGCAGCATTCACCCCGCCGCCGAGGCCAACGTGCTGCGCACCGCGGAGCTGCTCCGCGATGAGGCGCATGTCCTCGATCGCATCGTCGACGAGTTTCTCGCCGGACGCGCCGCGGTTCCGCTCGCCGAGCTGCGCGACCTCGAACCACCGCTCGCGCGACTCGTCCTCGTCCGCCTGGCTGAGAACGCCGGGTCCGGCTACGTGCCCGGCGCGGCGCGGCGCCTCGACGAGTTCGAGGCGCTGGCGCGCGCCGGCGGCTCGGGCACCCTCGACGTCGGCGGCGCCGTGCGGGCGGTCGTCGAATACGGCGTGCTGCGCTTCGAGCTCGCCACAGGCGATCGTTTGCCCGAGGAGGTGGCGCTGTCGGTACCTGGCGAGGCCCGCTTCGGCGAGTGGACGCTGACCGCTGAGCTTCGCACCGCGATGGCGGATGAGGCGCTTGCGCAGCGGCGAGGAGATGGCGCCGTCGCGGTGCTCGATGCCGATCGCCTGGAGCTCGATTCGCTGCGCGTGCGCAGCTGGCGAGCCGGCGATTCGATCCGCCCGATCGGCCTCGACGGCCGCTCGAAGTCGGTCGCCGACCTTTTCACCGACAGGCGCCTCCCACGTGCCGTGCGCGCCCTCACGCCGATCGTGGTCTGCGGCGAGGAGGTCCTCTGGGTCGCCCCACTCGCCACAGCCCACCGCGTGCGCGTCACACCCCAGACCCGCCACGTCGCCCTGATAGCTGCGGTGACGGCCGCGGTCCCAGGCAGATGAGCCGTTTCGTGCTGGGCCGTCATCCTCGCTGACCGGTGGGGTGATGGCCAGGAGCCGCACCCGCGCCACCCGCGGTCAGCCCACCACCCTGGCGCCGTGTACGCTCCCGTCGGCCGCGCGCGGCTGACGCAGCTGCGAGTGCGGCCTGTACGTCGCGCGATCAGCAAGCGAGGACACCTGCCCAATGCGGTTGAGGCCCACCACATGAGTTCGAGGCAGGTCCCGCAGCCGCTGGGTGAGGTGCTCGTCAGCGCCGATGATCTGCAGCGTCGCGTGCGCGAGCTTGGCGCGGAGATCTCGCGCGACTATGCCGGGCGCGAGCTGCTTTTGATTTGCGTGCTCAAGGGCGCCGTGCTGTTCCTGAGCGACCTGATGCGCGCGATCGAGACGCCGTGTCAGGTCGACTTCATGGCCGTTGCTTCCTACGGGTCGGCGACCGATTCGTCGGGCGTGGTCCGGATCATGAAGGATCTCGACGCTCCGATTGCCGGGCGCGAGGTCTTGATCGTCGAGGACATCGTCGACTCCGGCTTGACGCTCCAGTATCTAATGCGCAGCCTCGGAGCGCGCGACCCGGCGAGCCTCGATGTCTGCGCGCTGCTCACCAAGCCCGCGCGGCGCAAAGTGGACCTTCCGACCCGTTATGTCGGCTTCGAGATCGCCGATCGCTTTGCGATCGGCTACGGTCTCGACTTCGGCGAGCGCTATCGCAATCTCCCATTTGTAGCCGCGCTGGCCGATAACTAACGCATGACTGGTAATCGCACCGGTAGGTGAACCTACCGGACGGGCGAAAACACCATGGTACGCTTGAGTGCCTTGGCGTCAGCGCCTTTTGACCAGTACTCCAGTCGGAGCCCGCGATGAACCGCGTTTTCAGAGGAGCGTTCTTCCCGATCGTGCTGGTCATCGTGCTGGCGTTCTTCGTGTCGCGCCTGATCCCGTCCGGTTCGAGCACACCGGCGCCGACCTACCAGACGCTGACCGAGCAGTGGCTGCCAGCCGGCAAGATCAAGACGCTCACGATCAAGCCGTCCTCGAACGACATCGATTTCACGACCTACGGCGGCAAGAGCTACTCGGTCGGATTTGTCGGCGACCAGCAGGTCAACCAGATCATCGCGACGATCAAGACCGTCAACACCAGCTACGGGGCAGGGCACACGCTCTACAACGAGGACGCGACGAGCACGAGCGCGTGGCCGACGATCCTCATCGACATCCTGCCTTTCCTCATCTTCTTCGGCCTCTGGTTCCTGGTCATGAACAACCTCCAGGGTGGCGGCAGCAAGGTGATGTCGTTCGGCAAGTCGCGAGCCAAGCGGCTCTCCGCCGACTCGCCGAAGATCACCTTCCGTGACGTCGCCGGCGTCGAGGAGGCGGTCGAGGAGCTTCACGAGATCAAGGACTTCCTCGAGAACCCGAAGAAGTTCCAGGCGCTCGGCGCTCGCATCCCGACGGGCGTTCTGCTTTACGGACCGCCGGGCACCGGCAAGACGCTGCTCGCGCGTGCGGTCGCGGGCGAGGCGGGCGTGCCGTTTTTCTCGATCTCGGGCTCCGATTTCGTCGAGATGTTCGTCGGCGTCGGCGCCTCGCGCGTGCGCGACCTCTTCGAGCAGGCCAAGCAGAACAGCCCCTGCATCATCTTCATGGACGAGATCGACGCCGTCGGGCGCCATCGCGGCGCCGGTCTCGGCGGCGGCCACGACGAGCGTGAGCAGACGCTCAATCAGCTGCTCGTCGAGATGGACGGCTTCGAGGCGAAGGACAACATCATCATGATCGCGGCGACGAACCGGCCCGACATCCTCGACCCGGCGCTGCTGCGCCCCGGCCGCTTCGACCGCCAGATCGCCGTCGACCGGCCCGACCGCAAGGGCCGCGCCAAGATCCTCGAGGTTCACACGCGCGGCAAGCCGCTGGCGAAGAGCATCGATATCGACGCGCTCGCCGGGCAGACGTCGGGCTTCACCGGCGCCGACCTCTCGAACCTGATCAACGAGGCAGCGCTCTTCGCCGCGCGCCGCGGCAAGCGCGAGATCACCCAGGTCGAGCTCGAAGAGGGGATCATGCGGGTGGTCGCCGGCCCCGAGAAGAAGACGCGCGTGATGAGCGAGCGGGAGCGTCAGATCACGGCCTACCACGAGATGGGCCACGCGATCGTCGGCCACTACCTCGAGCACGCCGACCCGGTCCACAAGGTCTCGATCATCTCCCGCGGACGCGCGCTCGGCTACACGATTTCGATGCCACTGGAGGACCGCTTCCTCACGACGCGCGCCGAGCTGCTCGACACGATGGCGATGACGCTCGGCGGCCGGGCGTCCGAGGAGATCGTCTTTGGCGAGATCACGACCGGCGCCTCGAACGACATCGAGAAGGTCACGGCGACCGCCAAGCAGATGGTGATGCGCTTCGGTATGAGCAAGAAGCTCGGGCCCCGCGTCTTCGGTCACGACCACGGACAGCCGTTCCTCGGTCGCGAGTTCTCGACCGAGCCCGACTATTCGGATGAGATCGCGCGCGAGATCGACGACGAGGTGCGCCAGATCATCGAGGGCGCCCACGCGCGCGCGACGAAGCTCCTCAACGACCATCGCGAGCGCCTCGACACGATCTCGGACATCCTCCTCAGGCGCGAGACGATCGAGAAGGAGCAGTTCGAGATGCTCCTCGCCGGCGCCGCCGAGGCCGACGCGTTCCCCGACGAGGCGCCGAAGGCGCCAGAGCTGCCCGAGGGTGCCGTACCGGAGCCAACTCGTCCGCGGCCCGAAGCCAAGCGACCGCTGCGCCGTCCCGGCCTGGCCGGCGGTACCGCGGAGTTCCGCAGCAACGATCCGCCAGAGCGCCCAAAGCCCTAAGTCGTCGCGCTTTCGCTTCGCGAAAGTCGCTCCTCCATCGGTTCCTGCCAGGATCAGCCGCTTGGACGCGCGCTACCGCTTGATGGGCGTCTTGAACGTGACGCCGGACTCGTTCTCGGATGGTGGGCGCTTCCTCGAGCCGGCGGCGGCGGTCGCGCAGGGGCTCGAGCTGGCTCGGGAGGGCGCTGCGATCATCGATGTGGGTGGCGAATCGACGCGGCCCGGGGCTGAGCCGGTTGGCGAGGCGGAGGAGCTGCGGCGCGTCGTGCCTGTGATCGAGGGGCTTCGCGCGGCGGGGGTCGATGCGCAGATTTCGATCGACACCTCAAAGGCGGCCGTCGCGCGCGCGGCCATCGATGCCGGCGCGAGCCTCGTGAACGACGTGAGCGCGTTTCGACACGACCCAGAGATGGCCGCGCTCGTCGCTGAGCGGGGCGTTGACTGCTGCTTGATGCACATGCGCGGGGAGCCCCGCACGATGCAGGTCGAACCACGCTACGACGATGTCGTGGGCGAGGTCCGCGACTTCCTCTCGCAGCGCGCCGAGTTCGCGATCGCGGCGGGCATCGAGCCGGCGCGGATCATTCTTGACCCCGGCATCGGGTTCGGCAAGGCGGTCGAGCACAACCTCGCGCTGCTCGGCCGGATTGAGGAGCTCGTCGCGATCGGCTTTCCGATCCTCGTCGGCACGTCGCGCAAGTCGTTCCTCGGGCGGATCACCGGGCGGCCGACGGACGGTCGCGTCGCCGCAACCGTCGCGACCTGCGTGATGGCCTTCGAGCGCGGCGCCACCCACTTTCGCGTGCACGACGTGGCGCCGGTCGCCGACGCGCTTGCCGTCGCGGCTGCTACGGTCAGCGGGCGATGGATGACGATGCCGATGGGCTCGACGAGCCCGAGGACCTAGACGCCGACGGGGAGGAGCTCGAGGCGCGCGACGGGATGCAGACCGTCGTCACGATCGAGATCTCGGGGCTGTCTCTCTTCACGCACATTGGAGTCAGCGCCGCCGAGCGCGAGGTCGGTCAGCGGCTGCTGTTTGACATCCGGATCGATGTCGGCGAGTCCGACGCTACGGAGACCGATCGCATCGAGGACACGATCGACTACGCGGAGGTCTGCCAGCTGGTCGCGCTCGTCGCCCAGCAGCGCAATTACAAGACGCTCGAGCGCCTCTGCACGGCCATCGCCGACCGGATCATCGAGGATTTCGACGGTGAGGCCGTCTGGGTCAAGGCGGCCAAGCCGGAGCCGCCGATCCCGCTGCCGGTCGAGGAAGTATCGGTCGAGGTCTGGCGGGAGCTCCCCGGCTGACATCTGGTGAGTAGTCACTTACAATACGTGTCATGCCGCCACGACCACGAAGCACCGCCGAGCAACGCCGCGCGGAGCTGACCGAGGTCGCGCTCCGCGAGTTCGCCGGCGGCGGCCTGCACGGCACCTCCACCGAGGCGATCGCCCGCCGGGCCGGAATCTCACATGCCTATCTGTTTCGCCTCTTCGGGACGAAGAAGGATCTCTTCCTCGCCTGCTGCGGAGTCTGCTTCGAGCGAACCCGAAAGACCTTCGAGGACGCGGCGATCGGCGCCACGCCGCAGGAACGCCTGAAGTCGATGGGCTTGGCCTACGTCGAGATGCTCGCTGACCGCGAGCTCCTGCTCGCGCAGATGCAGCTGTATGCGGCCTGCGCGGATCCCGACATGCAGGCCGTCGCGCGCGAGGGCTTCAACATGCTGCGCGCCGAGGTCGCTCGCCTCGCCGACGGCGCGGAGCCGATCGAGCTCTACAACTTCTTCGCGCAGGGCATGCTGCTGAACGTCGCCGCCTCCATGGACTTCCCCGAACTCGGGGATCCGCGCCGCTGGTGAGCGTCTCGCGAACCGGCTACCTCGGGCTCGGCTCCAACGTCGGCGAGCGCCGGACGCACCTCGAAAGCGCGGTCGCGGCGCTCGAGGACCACGGCCTGCGTGTCCTCGCGAGCTCGTCGACCTACGACACCGACCCGGTCGGCGAGATCACCGAGCAGCCGAGCTTCCTGAACGCGTGTCTTCGCATTCAGACGGAGCTCGAGCCCGCGCCGCTGCTTGACCTCTGCAAGGCGGTCGAGCGCGAACTCGGCCGCCCCGCCGACGGACCTCGGCACGGGCCACGCCCGATCGATGTCGACCTGCTGCTGCTCGGCGAGCTCGTCGAGCACACCGAGCGCCTGACCCTCCCTCACGAGCAGGTGGCGAGCCGGCGCTTCGTGCTGATCCCCCTGCTCGAGCTCGACTTCGAGCTGCGCCTGCCGGACGGCCCCCGTCTCGCGGATGCGCTGCTCGCCCTGCCGCTCGCGGAGGGCGTACGCCTCGCTGGCCCGCCGCTGCTCCGCCCTCGATAATCACCACACGATGCTGCTCGTAGTCGATGTCGGCAACACCCAGACCCACTTCGGCGCCGTCCGGGGTCGTGAGCTCGTCGAGCGCTGGCGCTTTGCCACCGAGCGCGTCTCGACCTCCGACGAGCTCGGCGCGACGCTGCGCAACCTGCTCGCGCTGCGCGACATCGAGCTGTCGCAGATCGACGCCTCGATCATTGCCTCGACCGTCCCCGAGCTCGCACCCCAATGGGTCGAGATGGCTCGACGCTATCTCGAGCATGAGATGCTCGTTGTCGGTCCCGCGGTCAAGGTCGGGATCTCGATTCGCGTCGACAATCCGCGCGAGGTTGGGGCCGATCGCCTCGTCAACGCCGTCGCCGCGTTCGAGCGCTTTGGCGAAGCCTGCATCGTCGTCGACTTCGGCACCGCGATCACCTATGACGTCGTCTCGCAAGCCGGCGAGTACATCGGCGGGATCATCTCGCCCGGATTGGAGATATCGCTCGCGGCGCTCTGGGAGCGCGCCGCCAAGCTGCCGGAGGTCGAGCTTGCCGAGCCGCGCGCGCTGATCGGCAAGACGACCGTTGACGCGGTCCGCTCGGGGATCGTCTACGGCTTCGCGAGCCAGGTCGACGGCATCGTTACCCGGATCCGCGATGAGCTCGGCAACGCAGCGCCGACGATCGCCACCGGTGGCCTGGCGCACCACATCGTCCCCGCCTTTACCGAGACGATCGACGCCGTCGATGAGCTCCTCACGCTCAAGGGCCTCGAGATCATCTGGCGTCGCAACGCCGCGTGACGAGCGCGCCGGCGAGCGACATCGGCGGCTGGCGCTAGCAGCCCCGCTACTCTCGAGCGTATGACCGCGCTGACCGACAGCTGGCGTCTCGCTGACCTCGAGCTGCCAAACCGGGTGATCCTCGCGCCGCTGGCCGGCATCGGCAACTGGTTCGTACGCCTCCAGGCGCGTCGCTACGGCGCCGGCCTCGCCGTCTCCGAGATGGTGTCGAGCCACGCGATCCACTACCGCAACGCCCGCACGCTCACCGAGCTGCTGCGGATCGATCCCCGCGAGCGCGCCTACGGCCCGGTCTCGATCCAGCTCTTCGGCTCGGACCCGGCGGTGATGCGGACTGCCGCCCGATACGTGGCGGAGCTAGGGGCCGACCTGATCGACCTGAACATGGGCTGCCCGGTCCCGAAGGTGTGCCGCACGGGCGCCGGCGCTGCTCTGCTCGACGACGGCGAGCGCGCGGTCGCCCTCGCAACGGCGGCGCGCGAAGGGAGCGGCCTTCCGGTCACGGTGAAGCTGCGCTCTGGCCGGCGTAGGGGCGACAGCTCCGGGATCGAGCTTGCGCACCGCCTCGTCGAGGAGGCGGGTGTCAGCGCGATTGCGATCCATCCGCGCGCGGCAGTCGCCGGTCACAAGGGCGGCCCCGACTATGCGGCTGTGGCGGAGCTAGTCCGCACGCTCGATGCCCCGGTGATCCTGAGCGGCGGGCTGCACACGGCGGCGGCGGTGCGCGAGGCATTCGCGCTGACGGGCGCCGACGCCGTGATGATCGCGCGCGGCTCGCTCGGGAACCCCTGGATCTTTGCCGAGCTACTCGGCGCACGCGATTCGCCGCCGGCCCGCGCGGAGGTGCTCTCCGAGCTCGAATGGCTCATCGAGCGTGCCGTCGAGCACCTCGGCGTCGCCCGCGCGACCCGCTACCTACGTCGCTTTTACCCGTGGTATCTGGAGCGTCTCGTCCTAGATCGTCGCCACGCCCGCCAGCTCCAGTGCGCGCTACAGGTGAGCGAAAGCTTTGCCGCGGTCCGCGGCCTGCTCGCGACCGCCCCCGAAGCGATGCCGACAACCGTTTAGGCGCCGACTGTGGCCCGTTGTGCGCGCTCGCTATACTGCGCGCCCGCCGCGTGGGCACGCAATCTTCACCGCCCGCTCGGCTTCACCGCGGACGAACTGAAGGGACATGCCGAAGGACATCATCCTCACCCCAGAGGGGCTGGAGAAGCTCCAATCCGAGCTCGACTTCCTGTCGACCGAGAAGCGGCGCGAGGTCGCCGAGCGGATCAAGGAAGCGCGCGAGTTCGGCGATATCGCCGAGAACGCGGAGTACGACGACGCCAAGAACGAGCAGGCGATGCTCGAGGCGCGGATCGCGAACGTCCAGGAGAAGCTCAGGATGGCCACGGTGATCGAGGCCGACGAGATCTCGACCGACGTCGTCCAGATCGGCTCGGTCGTGCACGTCAAGGACGAGAAGACCGGCAAGTCGACGAAGTACGCGATCGTCGGCTCGGCCGAGGCTAGGCCGGCCGAGAACAAGCTCTCGAACGAGTCACCCGTCGGCCGCGCCCTTCTCGGGCACAAGCGCAACGACACGGTCAGCGTTCAGGTCCCGCGCGGGCCGGCGCGCAAGCTCAAGATCACGAAGATCGACGTCGGCGTGAAATAGCCGTCCCGAGCCGGCGCGCTAGACCCAACCCGGCTAGGACTCGATCAGGATCACCAGCGTCTCGGGGATGACGCCGTCGTGCTCCATCGCATCGATCCCCTCCTGCGTCTGCATCAGGCCCATCACCGCGTCCATGTCGGCGACGTTCATCGTCAGGCCGACTCGGTTGGAGCCCTCGGGGTCGACGTAGGTCTTGATCTCGGTGACGCCGAGCGGCCCGAAGACCTCCTCGCGCTTTGGCGAGGAAAGCCAGTGCTGGACGTCCTTGACCTCGTGAGATGCATGTACGCGCGGCATGTTGAGCTCCCTCTTTGGTGTTGGTCGGGGCGGGAAAGTTTCAGTCCGACCGGTCCTGGGCCTCGCGAAGTCGCTTGACCAGGATCTCGAGCAGCGCCCACATCGTCTTTGGGTGCGACTTGGCGAACGCGCGGAACGCCGGTTGGGTCAGCATCAAGGCGCGTACCTCGGTGTCCGCGATGACCGTGGCGGACCGAACGTTGGAGCCGTCGATCAGTGCCATCTCGCCGAAGAACTCCCCCGGACCGAGCGAGCCGACTGCGACACCGTCGACCGTGACGCTGGCTCGGCCATCGGCGATCAGCGTGAAGACGGAGCCGAACTTGCCCTGATCGGTGAGCGCGGTGCCGGGTGCGAACGTTCGATCATGGACGTCTTTAGCCAGCTTCCCAAGGTCCTTCTTCGACTCAGACTTGAACAGCGCAGTGGACGCGAGCAGCTCCGCGATGTCGGCCATCGCGGGATCGTACCGGCGAATCGGTGACAGGTGCGGGGGCGCTCAGTGCTTCACAGCGATCGCGATCAGCAGCACCGCGACTGCGGCCGCGATCAGCACGAAGGGCAGCAGGGCGAGCAGCCAATCGGGTACTCGGCGTCGCCGCCGCTGCGAGTCCTCGCGCGCCTCGGGCGCATTCCAAAACCGCTCGTACCAGTCGCGAACGTCCTCGAGCCAGGGCGGCAGCTGCATTGCCACTGAACCGAAGCGTAGCCGCGGCCCTCCAGCGACCGCTACGCCGCGCCGGCCACGGGCGGGAAACAGCCGGCTTCCTCAACGCAGCCGCCACCCTTGTAGCCTCACCGGCGCAATGAACGCTGAAGAGGGTGGCCTCGCGGAGATTCTCGCGGCGCGGCGCGCGAAACTCGAGCGCCTGCGCGCCGAGGGCGTCGACCCGTTCCCGCACGCGTTCCCGGGCGTCGAGCCGCTCGCAGAGGTCGCGAGCCGCCACGCCGATCTCGCGCCCGGCGAGGAGACCGCGACCCAGCATCGCGTCGCCGGGCGCATCGCCGCCCGCCGCGAGGCCGGCCGCGCCGCGTTCGTCGACCTCGTCGACCGCTCCGGTCGCCTCCAGGTCCACGCGCGCGTAGATGAGCTCGGGGAAGCGGGATTCGAGCGGCTCGTCTCGCTCGACCTGGGCGATCTGATTGGGATCGACGGTGTAGCGATCCGCACACGTCGCGGCGAGGTCTCGTTGCGCGCAACCGCCTTCACGCTGCTTGCCAAGTCACTGCGCCCGCCGCCCGACAAGCATCATGGCCTGCAGGATCTCGAGACGCGCTTGCGCCGGCGCGAGCTCGACCTCGTCGCGAACGCGCAGACGCGCGATCTTTTCGTCGCGCGCGCGCGGATCATCGCGGCGATCCGCGCTGCGCTCGACGGCGCGGGCTTCGTCGAGCTCGAGACGCCGGTCCTCCAGCCGATCTACGGCGGCGCCCTGGCGCGCCCCTTCACGACGCACCACAACACGCTCGACCGCACGCTCTACCTGCGGATCGCGACCGAGCTCTACCTCAAGCGCGCGATCGTCGGCGGCCTCGAGCGCGTCTACGAGCTCGGCAAGGACTTCCGCAACGAGGGCCTCTCGCCGAAGCACAACCCCGAGTTCACGATGGTCGAGTGGTACGAGGCCTACGCCGACTACGAGGATGGAGCGCGGCGCCTCGAGGCGGTCCTCGCTGCCGCCGCGGCGGCCGTCCCCGACCCGGCGGTCGACTTCAGCGGACCCTGGCACCGCGTCAAGCTGCGCGACGCGATCCGCGAGCGCTCCGGGATCGACATCGGCGAGCTGCGTGAGCGCGACGCCCTCGCGCGTGCGATCGAGGCGAGCGATCTCGAGATCGAGACCGCCAACGCGACGTGGGCCAAGCTCGTCGACGAGCTCCTTTCGACCGCCGTCGAGCCGGCGCTCCAGGAGCCGACTTTCGTCTTCGACTATCCGGTCGAGCTCTCGCCGTTTGCCAAGGCGCACCGCTCGACCGCCGGCTACGTCGAGCGCTGGGAGGCCTTCGCCGGTGGCATCGAGATTGCAAATGCCTTCTCCGAGCTCAACGATCCCGACGAGCAGCGCGCGCGCTTCATCGCCCAGCGCGAGCAGGCCGCCGCCGACGACGAGGAGTTCCAGCCCTTCGACGAGGCCTTCATCGAGGCGCTCGAGCTCGGCATGCCGCCGACGAGCGGGGTCGGACTCGGCATCGACCGCCTCGTGATGCTGCTGCTCGGGCGCAGCCCGATCCGCGAGGTGATCCTCTTTCCCGCAATGCGCGACCGCTGAGCGGCGTTGCAGCGGCTGGTGTGCAGGGCGGCCCGCCGGCACTGGTAAACTGCGTTCAGGCGCAGATCAAGGAAGGCTCAACAGTTTTGGCGGCGCACGCCGAATACTCGGAGAGCAGCCTTGCGCGTCGTCGTCCCTGTCCCCAACCGTCGTTCTGCAAGACCAACGAAGCGCCAGCAACGGGGAAGGAAGTAGCGAGCGATGTTTGAGCGATTCACAGAGCGGGCCCGCCAGGTCGTCGTTCTTGCCCAGGAAGAGGCACGCACGCTCAAGCACAACTACATCGGCACCGAGCACATCCTGCTCGGCCTGCTCCGCGAGGAGGAGGGCCTTGCCGCGCGCGTCCTCGAGAGCCTCGACATCACGGTCGAGCGGGTCCGCGGGCAGGTCGTGCGGATCGTTGGCTCGGGCGAGGAGGTCACCTCCGGGCAGATCCCCTTCACGCCGCGCGCTAAGAAGGTTCTCGAGCTCGCCTTGCGCGAGGCGCTGAGCCTCGGCCACAACTACATCGGCACCGAGCACATCCTGCTCGGCCTCGTGCGCGAGAACGAGGGCGTTGCCGCGCGCATCCTGCTGGACTTCGACGCCGACTCCGAGAAGATCCGCAACGAGGTCATCCGCATGCTGTCGGGCCCGAGTCGCCAGCGCGGCGGCGCCGCGACCGGGGGCGGCCCGGCGAGCGCCGAGTCCAAGAAGTCTTCGAAGCTGCTCGACCAGTTCGGCCGCAACCTGACGAAGCTAGCGGCCGAGGGCAAGCTCGACCCGGTCGTCGGTCGCGAGACCGAGATCGAGCGGATCATGCAGATCCTCTCGCGTCGCACGAAGAACAACCCGGTGCTGATCGGCGAGCCCGGCGTCGGCAAGACCGCCGTCGTCGAGGGCCTTGCACAGCGGATCACGAACTCCGAGGTCCCCGAGCTGCTGAAGAACAAGCAGATATACACGCTCGACCTCGCTGCCCTGGTCGCCGGCTCGAAGTACCGCGGCGAGTTCGAGGAGCGCCTCAAGAAGGTAATGAAGGAGATCACCCAGCGCGGCGACATCATTCTTTTCATCGACGAGCTGCACAACCTCGTCGGCGCCGGCGCCGCTGAGGGCGCGATCGACGCCGCGTCGATCCTCAAGCCCGCCCTCGCGCGCGGCGAGCTGCAGACGATTGGCGCGACGACGCTCGACGAGTACCGCAAGTACCTCGAGCGCGACGCCGCGCTGGAGCGCCGCTTCCAGCAGATTCGCGTCGATGAGCCGACCGTCGAGCAGACCGTCGAGATCCTCAAGGGGCTGCGCGACCGCTACGAGCAGCACCACAAGGTGAACATCACCGATGAGGCGCTCGCCGCCGCCGGTGAGCTCGCCGATCGCTACATCTCCGACCGCTTCCTGCCCGACAAGGCGATCGACCTGATCGACGAGGCAGCCTCGCGGATGCGTATCAAGTCGATGACCGCGCCGCCCCAGAATCGCGAGCTCGAAGTCGAGATCGAGACGACGCGCCGCGAGAAGGAGGCCGCGATCGAGGCGCAGGAGTTCGAGAAGGCCGCGAACCTGCGCGACAAGGAGCGCCGCCTGACGAACAAGAAGCGCGAGCTCGAGGAGCAGTGGGAGGCCGGCGAGACCGGTGCCGAGCGCCCCTCGATCGGTGAGGACGAGATCGCCGACATCGTCTCGATGTGGACCGGCATCCCGGTCGTCAAGCTGACCGAGGCCGAAACGGCGAGGTTGATGCGGATGGAGGAGGAGCTCCACAAGCGCGTCATCGGCCAGCATCCCGCGATCGAGGTCATTTCGAAGGCGATCCGCCGCTCACGCGCGGGTCTCAAGGATCCCAAGCGTCCAACCGGCAGCTTCATCTTCCTCGGGCCCTCCGGCGTCGGCAAGACCGAGCTCGCGCGCACGCTCGCCGAGTTCCTCTTCGGCGACGAGGACGCGATGACGCGGATCGACATGTCCGAGTACATGGAGAAGCACGCGGTCAGCCGCCTCGTCGGCTCGCCCCCCGGCTATATCGGCTACGACGAGGGCGGCCAGCTGACCGAAGCGGTGCGGCGCAAGCCGTACTGCGTCCTGCTGCTCGACGAGATCGAGAAGGCCCACCCGGACGTCTTCAACATCCTGCTGCAGATCCTCGAGGACGGTCGCCTGACCGACTCGCAGGGGCGCACGGTCGACTTCCGTCACGCGATCGTGATCATGACGTCGAACATCGGCGCTCAGGAGATCGCGCGCAACACGCCGCTCGGCTTCGCGGTCTCCGCCGACGAGACGGGGATCAGCTACGACGACATGAAGAACCGCATCATGGGCGAGCTGAAGAAGGTCTTCCGGCCCGAGTTCCTCAACCGCATCGACGACGTGATCGTCTTCCACAAGCTCCAGCGCGAGGAGATCAAGCAGATCGTCGAGCTCCTGTTGACGCGGATCCGCCGTTCGATGGCCGAGCGCGAGCTCCAGCTCGACCTGACCGACGAGGCGAAGGACATGCTCGTCGAGAAGGGCTGGGATCCCGCGATGGGCGCCCGTCCGCTGCGCCGCGCGATCCAGCGCTACATCGAGGACCCGCTCGCCGACTTCGTCCTGCGCTCCCAGCTTCCGCCCGGCGCGACGGTGATCGTTGATCCGGCGCCCGAGGGCGATGCCCAGGAGGTCCGCCTGACGATCGTCAAGCCGAAGAAGGCGAAGCAGCCGGTCACGGTCGGCGGCGGCTCCGACGAAGAGCCGAGCGAGCCCGAAGCCTCCGAGGACTCCGAGTCGAGTAAGGAGTAGTCCGGGCCGCGCATGCCTGTGCCCCGAACGGGGTACGCGGCCCGGGACCCCGGCGCATGCCTGTGCCCCGAATGGGGTGCGGCCGGGGTAGGGACGGCAGCCCTCCGTTGTGTCCCCTGCGCCGCGTAGTCTCGCGGCATGGCTCGCTCGGCCTCAGTTCACGTCTGTTCGGCCTGCGGGCACGAGGAGCCGCGCTGGCACGGGCGCTGTCCGGCCTGCGGCGAGTGGAACACGCTCGTCGAGGAGGTCCGCGAGCGGGCGGGGCGCGCGAGCCTCGCCGCGAGCGCCGCTCGCAAGCCGGTCACGCTCGCCCACGCCCACGCGCACGCGCCTCACGCGCCGCGCCTTGCGACCGGGATCGGCGAGCTCGACCGCGTGCTTGGCGGCGGCGTCGTGCCGGGCTCGGTCGTCTTGATCGGCGGCGCGCCCGGGATTGGCAAGTCGACACTGATGAACATGGCGCTCGGGAACCTCGCCGCGTCGGGGCGGCGCACGCTCTACGTCTCGGCCGAGGAGTCGACCGCGCAGGTTCACCTGCGCGCCGCGCGCCTCGCCGGAGGCGCGCTCGATGTTCCGGCGATCGCCGAGACGGACCTCGAGGCGGTGCTCGCGACGCTCGAGCGCGAGCGCCCCGAGGTCTGTGTGATCGACTCGGTCCAGACGCTCGACGCGCGCGAGCTGAGCGGCGCCCCGGGCTCGGTCGGCCAGGTGCGCGAGGTCGCGAGCCGGATCGTTACGACCGCGAAGCGCGAGCGGATCGCGGTGCTGCTCGTCGGACACGTCACGAAGGACGGCGCGCTGGCGGGGCCGCGCGTGCTCGAGCACCTCGTCGACTGCGTGCTCGCCTTCGAGGGCGAGCGCGAGCGCACCTACCGCACGGTACGCGCGATCAAGAACCGCTTCGGCTCGACCAACGAGGTCGGCGTCTTCGAGATGCGCCAGGACGGGCTCGTCGAGGTGCTCGATGCGTCCGCGCGCTTCGTTGGCGCCGCGACGCGCGCGCCCGGCAGCGTCGTCCTCGCGTCAATGGAGGGCACGCGGCCGCTGCTCGTCGAGGTGCAGGCGCTCGTCACTCCCTCCGAGCTCGTCCCGCCGCGTCGCGTCGTCAATGGTTTTGACCGCAATCGGCTCGCGCTCGTCCTCGCGGTGCTCGCTCGCCACGGCGGGATCCCGGTCGGTGGCGCAGACGTCTTCGTCAACGTCGTCGGCGGCGTGCGCATCGACGAGCCGGGCGCCGACCTCGCGGTCGCGCTCGCGGTGGCGAGCGCGCAGCGCAACGTCCCGCTCGGAGACCCTGCGCGCGGCCTGCCCCTCGCGGCCTTCGGCGAGCTCGGCCTGACCGGTGAGTTGCGCTGGGTCGGCCATCCGGAGCGGCGGATCGCCGAGGCGCGCAAGTTCGGCCTCGAGACGATCGTCGCGCCGCCCGGCAGCGAAGGCGACGAGGTGGCCACGCTGCGCGAGGCGCTCGCGCTTGCGCTGCCGCGCCAGCAACGCGCGCCGCAGCTGGCGGCCTGATCGCCGCGGCCAACGGGTTTCGGAACGCGCTCGCGCGAGCCCTTTAGCCGCGCTGAATCTCGCTAGAATCGGGGGTGATGGCAGTGACTCGATCCGACGACGTAGGCGATATCGAGCCGCTTACAGACCCTCGCCTCGTCAAAGCCCTCGAGATGGTCGCGCCGGGGACGGCGCTGCGCGAGGGGATCGATCACATCGTCGAGTCGCGCAGCGGCGGGCTGCTTGTGATCGGCGAGGTCGACGAGCTGGCGTTCCTCTGCTCGGGCGGGATCAAGCTCGAGATCGACTACTCGCCGGGCATGCTCTACCAGCTCGCCAAGATGGACGGGGCGATCACGCTGAACGCGAACGCGACGAAGATCGCGATGGCGAACGTCCAGCTGATGCCCGACCCGACGATCCTGTCGGTCGAGACCGGGACGCGCCATCGCACCGCCGAGCGCGTCGCCAAGCAGACCGATGCCCTGGTGATCGCGATCTCGCAGCGGCGCGAGGTGATCTCGCTCTATGTCGACGGCGTCAAGTACGTGCTCGAGGACATCCCGACCGTCCTCGCGAAGGCAAACCAGGCGCTCGCGACGCTCGACAAGTACCGCGCCCGCCTCGACCAGGTCTCGACGCGCCTGACGGCGCTCGAGTTCGAGGGTGGCGGGACGCTGCACGACGTGCTGACCGTGCTTCAGCGCGCCGAGCTCGTCGCGCGCATGGCGGTCGAGATCGAGCGCCACATCGTCGAGCTCGGCAACGAGGGCCGGCTGATCGAGATGCACCTCGAGGACACGATGGTCGGCACCGCGGCCGAGAAGGCGGCGCTCGTGCGCGACTACATCGCCTCGCCCAGTGACGAGCAGTTTGCGAGCGTGCTCGAGCAGATCGGTCGGCTCAGCCACCACGACCTGCTCGACTTCGGCTGCCTCGCCGAGCTCATCGGCTACGGGCGCAAGCTCAACACGCTCGACTACCCGGTGATGCCGCGCGGCTACCGGATCCTGGGACGGATCCCGCGCCTGCCCAAGCTGATCGTGGCGAGCATCGTGCAGACTTTCGGCGGCCTCGACGAGCTGCTCGCTGCGAGCGATTCGGAGCTCGAGGCCGTGGAGGGAGTAGGGGAGATCCGAGCGAAGGACATCCGCGAGGGCCTTCGCCGGCTGCAAGAGGTCAACCTGGTGGATCGCTACCTGCAAATGTGATCTGGTCAGCCCGCCGCAGGTGTGGGCGGGCACGCGTCAAGGAGGAAACAAAGATTCCCGAAACAGCTGAAGCAGACCTGCTCGAGGATGGGTTCGATCCCGACGCCGACGTTGAGCTCGACATCGACGATGAGTTCGACGCCGAGATCGATCCTGACGCTGATGATGTGACAGTCGAGGTGGTGGCCGAGTACATCGAGTTCGAGCTCGGCGACAACGTCGTCTATCCGCATCATGGCGCGGGCAAGGTCTGCGCAAAGGAGATTAAGGAGGTCTTCGGCGAGCGCCGCGAGTACCTCACGATCAAGATCCTGCATAACGACATGACGGTCATGGTCCCGACCGAGAACGCGACGCTTGCAGGTTTGCGACGCGTGATCGACCAGGAGACGGTGAAAAAAGTGCTTGACGTGCTACGCGACGACGTCTCGGACATGCCGAAGAACTGGAATCGCCGGTTCAAGCACAACCGCGACAAGATCAAGACCGGCGACATCTACGAGCTGTCGGAGGTCGTTCGCAACCTTGCTCTGCGCGAGCACGAGAAGGGGCTTTCGAGTGGCGAGAAGCAGATGTACATGCGCACGAAGAAGATCCTCGCGTCGGAGCTGATGTACGCCCTCGACAAGACCGAGTCGGAAGCCGAGGCTTATCTGGACGAGCTGCTGTCGCGATCGAGCGACTCCGAGACGTTGGCGGCTCGTCGGTAGCTGCCGGAGAGAGAGGAGATGGCAGTCGCGCTGGTCGTGGCTGCTGGTCAAGGGGAGCGCCTTGGGTCAGAGGGACCCAAGGCGCTCGTCTCGCTGGGCGGTAGGCCGATGTGGGAGTGGAGCGCGGCCGCGCTGCGCGCCACTCCCACGATCGAGCAGATCGTCCTGGCGCTGCCGCCCGGCGTGGCAGCGGTTCCCGGGGTGGTCTGCGTGACCGGCGGGGCGGTGCGTAGCGAGTCCGTTCGTAACGCGCTCGCCGCCGTCGCGGCCGATGCCGATCCGATTCTCGTCCACGACGCCGCCCGGCCCCTGTTGACGCCCGCGCTCGCCGCGGCGGTGCTCGCCGGGCTGGACGGTGTCGACGCGGCGATCGCGGCCGCGCGGGTGACCGATACGACGAAGGAGTGCGACGAGGAGCAGCTCGTCGTGCGCACGCTCGACCGCTCGCGTCTTTGGGCCGTGCAGACACCGCAGGTGTTTCGCCGTGCCGTGCTGGAGCGAGCGCTTTCGCTCCCGTACGAGGAGGTCGCGAACGCGACCGACGAGGCCGCGCTCGTGGAGCGCCACGGCGGGCGCGTGCGCGTCGTCGCGGCCCCGCGCGAGAATCTGAAGGTGACGACTCCGCTCGATCTGTTCGTCGCCGAGCAGCTGCTCGTCGCGCGGGCAGCTGATTGAATCGCGACGATGCTCACCGACTACCACGTCCACCTGCGCCCGGACGAGCTCGAGGCGACCGCCGAGCTCTACTTCACGAGCGCCGGCGCGGAGCGCTACCGCGAGGCGGCTCAGGCTGCGGGCATCAGCGAGCTCGGCGTGTCCGAGCACGTGCACCGCTTCAGTCAGGCGCTCACGATCTGGGACCACCCCTACTGGCGCGAGTACGCGCACGACGATCTGTTCGGCTACTGCGCGTTCGTGCGCGAGGAGACCGACCTGCGACTCGGGCTCGAGGTCGACTTCATCCCGGGGCGCGAGGACCGGATCGCGAACCTGATCGAGCGTTGCGAGCTCGACTACGCGATCGGGTCGGTCCACTTCCTCGGCGACCGCGCCGTCGATGACGCGGATTACGACGTCTGGCAGAGCGGGCGCAGCCCGGAGCAGATCTGGCGCCGCTACTTCGAGACGCTCGCCGAGGCTGCGCGCAGCGGCCTGTTCGACATCCTCGCGCACCCCGACCTCGTCAAGATCTGGGGCGATCCGCGACGCCGTCCCGAGGGTGACCTGCGCCGCTACTACGAGCCGGCGGTCGAGGCGATCGTCGAGGCCGGGATCGCGGTCGAGGTCTCGACGGCGGGCTTACGTAAACCTATAGCTGAGGTTTACCCTTCGCCTTCGTTTCTGGCCCTTTGCCTCGAGGGTTCCGCTCCAGTTGCGCTCTCGAGCGACGCGCACGTCCCCGGACAGGTTGGCTACGCCTACGACCAGGCGCTCGAGCTGCTCGACTCGCTCGGCGTCGGCGAGCTCGCGACGTTCTCCCGGCGTCAGCGCACGCTCGTGCCGATCGGCGGCGAAGGCGCGTGATCCGGACCGGCATCGGCTATGACTCGCACCGCCTCGTGGCGGGCCGGCCGCTGATCCTCGGGGGCGTGGAGCTTCCCTCGGAGCTCGGCCTCGAAGGCCACTCGGATGCAGACGCGCTCTGCCACGCGGTGACCGACGCGCTGCTCGGCGCGGCCTGCCTTGGCGACATCGGCGAGCACTTCCCCGACAACGATGAGCGCTACCGCGACGCCGACTCGATCGAGCTCCTCCGCGCCGCTACAGGCATGGTTCGCGAGGCGGGGTTCGCCGTGGTGAACGTCGACGCGACGATCCTGCTCGAGCGCCCGAAGCTCGCCGGCGCGCGCAGGGCGATGCGCGAGCGTCTCGCCGACGCGATCGGGCTCGGGCCCGACGAGGTCAACGTGAAGGCGAGCACCGGCGAGGGGATCGGCTTCGTCGGCCGGGGCGAGGGCGTCGCGGTCCTCGCCATCGCCACGCTGCGGCGCGCAGCCGAGAATGACTGAGCTTCGCCTTTACGACACCCGCACGCGAACCGTCGCGCCGTTCGCGCCGCGCGAGCCCGGGCGCGTTTCGATCTATGTCTGCGGGCCGACCGTCTATGACCGGATCCATGTCGGCAACGCCCGACCGTTCGTCGTCTTCAGCCTCTTCAAGCGCTTCCTCGAGCACCTCGGCTACGCAATCACGCTCGCGATCAACGTGACGGACGTGAACGACAAGATCTACGTCGCCGCGGCGAAGCGGGGCGTCGCGAGCGTCGCGCTCGCCCGCGAGATGACGGCCCACTACATCGAGGACACCGACAGGCTGGGGCTCGGGCGACCCGACCACGAGCCGCTCGCGAGCGAGTGGATCGAGGCGATCGTGGCCGAGATCGCGGCGCTGGTCGAGACCGGCCACGCCTACCTCGCGGGCGGCGACGTCTACTTTCGCGTTCGCGGCGACGAGGCCTACGGCACGCTCTCGCGCCGCGAACCCGACCAGATGGACCAGGGCGAGGGCGTCGAGGGTGCCGCGCTCAAGCAGGACCCGCTCGACTTCGCGCTCTGGAAGGCGCACAAGGCGGGCGAGGACAGCGAGTGGGGGTCGCCCTGGGGAGCGGGCCGCCCGGGCTGGCACATCGAGTGCTCGGCGATGTCTGAGGGTTTGCTCGGACCGGGCTTCGACATCCACGGCGGCGGCCTCGACCTGCTCTTTCCCCACCACGAGAACGAGGCCGCCCAGACGCGCTGCGCTCGCGGCGAGGAGCTCGCGCATGTCTGGATGCACAACGGGATGCTCGAGCTCGGCGCGGCGAAGATGGCGAAGTCGGTCGGCAACATCGCCCCACTGCACGAGGTGCTCGACGAGCACGGGCGCGATGCCGTTGTCCTGTTCTTCTGCGGCGCCCACTATCGCCAGCCGATCGACTTCGGCGCCGCGCCGCTGGCGCAGGCGCGAGCGAATGTCGCGCGCCTTCGCGAGCTCGCCCGCAAGCTCGTCGATGGGAGCTCGCCGCCCGAGCTCGCGCCGCTGCGCGAGCGCTTCTTCGCGAGTCTCGCCGACGACTACAACACGCCTGCCGCCCTCGCCGTGCTCTGGGAGTGGGTGCGCGAGGCCAATCGTCGCAGCGAGCCGACCGGCGCCGGCGACCTGCGCGAGATGCTCAGCGTGCTCGGTCTCGCGAACCTGCTCGACGACCCGTCGGCGCAGGCCCCATCCGAGGTCGTCGCCCTGGCACAGGCGCGTGAGCTGGCGCGCTCGGCGCGCGATTTCGCTCGCGCGGACGAGCTCCGCGAGGCGATCGCGGCCACCGGCTGGGCGGTCCGCGACGGGGCGGACGGTTTCGAGCTCCTCCCGCTGTAGTGGTGATCTACGGTCCCAACGCGGTTCGCGAGGCGCTGGGCGGCCGGCGCGCGGCGACCGTGCACGACCTGCTCGCGACAGAAGCCCTCGCCCGGGAGGATTGGCTGCGCGGCGTCCCGCTGCGGCGCAGCACGCCGGAGGCGATCGAGCGGGCCTGTGGATCGGGCGAGCACCAGGGCGTCTGCGCCACGGTCGGAGAGTTCCCCTACGTGCAGGCTGACGAGCTGCTCGGAGCGGACGACCCGCTGATCCTCGCGCTCGACGAGATCCAGGACCCGCAGAACCTCGGCGCGCTCTGCCGGACCGCCGAGTGCGTCGGCGTCACGGGGGTCGTCCTCTGCGAGCGGCGCGCGGTCGCAGTGACCCCCGCCGTCTGCCGTGCCTCGGCCGGGGCGGTTGAGCATCTGCGCGTTGCGCGCGTGCGCAACCTCGCGGACTTCCTCGCCGCCGCCAAGCGCGGCGGCTGCTGGTGCTACGGCGCCGCGATCAGCGAAGACGCCGTGCGCTACGACGTCCCCGACTACCGCGGGCGCGTGATCGTCGTTCTCGGTGCGGAGGGGCGCGGGCTGCGTCCGCGCGTTGCCGCAAGCTGCGACCAGCTCGTCATGCTGCCCCTGCGCGGGCGCACCGGCTCGCTCAACGTCAGCGCCGCTGGGGCAGCCTTGCTGTACGAGGTATTGCAGTGCCGCGAACCCCTTGACGCTGTCCATAACAACGGCTAAGGTTCCGCTCCACAAAGAGCCTTAACCTCTAGTTTAGGTTCATCAAACCGCAGCTGACGCCAGGGGAGGAGCGCGTCACTGAGCCATCCACACATGCCCTAAGGGCACGAAAGGAAAGCTCGTGGCACTCACCTCCCGCCAAGTCAACGCTCAACCTAAGGTTGAGGATGGCTTTCTAATCGCCCTCGCGAAGCAGGGCGATCCGACCGCCTACCACCGCCTCGTCGCGCGCTATCAGGGCTTCGTGCGACTCAAGGCTTCGTCCTACTTCCTCGCCGGTGGCGACTCCGACGACCTCATCCAGGAGGGGTTGATCGGGCTCTACAAGGCGATCCGCGACTATCGCAGCGATCGCGAGTCGAGCTTCCGCAACTTCGCCGAGCTCTGCATCACCCGCCAGATCATCACCGCCGTCAAGACGGCGACGCGCAACAAGCACACGCCGCTCAACCACTACGTCTCCTTCACCGGTCCCGCCGGCGGTGGCGCCGACGAGGAGGCGCCGTCGCTCGATGAGCAGATCGCCGGCCCCGCGACGAACGACCCGGCGAGCCGAGTCGTCTCGACCGAGGAGCTGCGCTCGCTCGTCGGTTGCCTTTCGACCGCGCTCTCCCAGCTCGAATCGAACGTCCTCTCGCTGTACCTCGACGGCCGCTCCTACGAGGAGATCGGGGGCCGCCTCGGCTGCGACACGAAGACGGTCGACAACGCGCTCCAGCGCGTGAAGCGCAAGGTCGGCGCGCACCTTTGCGAGCGCGCGGTCATGGCCTGAGCCCGGCAGCTGCCGCTCGGTCCTAGAGGCCGAGCGCGCGCGCGGCGCGTTCCTGCGCGTCGCGATCGAGCGTGACCGGCACACCCTGCGCGATCGGCTCGGGCGAGCCCCAGCTCTCGAGCGCGAGGTCGAAGGCGGCGACCGGCGCCCCGCACGCCCGCGCCAGCTCGCGCACGCGGCGCTCGAGCGTCAGCCTGTCGCCGATGCCGAAGACCCGCTTCGCGCTGCGGCTCACCGCGTCATCCTCACTGAGCAGCAGGCTCGCGCCCGCCAGCGGGTAGCGCCCGAGGGCACCGAGCGTGACGAGCAGGTCATAACGCGCGCGCCGGTGCAGCCCCGGTAGCGCGAGGCGCTCGAACAACCGCTCGAAACGCTGCGCCTCGCTCCAGCTCACCTCGGCCGTCAAGGCCGCCGCCTGCGAGCCGAATCGCTCGACGAAGCGCCGATACGCAGCCAGCGTCGCCTGTCCCCGCTCGGGGTCGTGTGCCGTTCGTGGGCCGAGGGCCGCGCCGTCGAGCATCGGCAGCTCGCCGCCGCGCCAGCTCGTGCGCCGCTCGCGCACCGTCGCGAACGAGTCATCGCTCGCAAGCGGGCCGAGATAGGCGATCAGGAACGCCAGCCAGCTCGCCTCCTCGAGGTCCGCTTCGCCCGCGACCTCCGCGTAGAGACCCGGCGGCGCCGCGCGCAGAACCTCGAGCCGCCTGCTCGCTCGAGCGATCTCCTGTGCGAGGCGGGCGCCGTCAGCGCTGGAGCGCAGGCCCGGGGCGAGCGGCGAGCGAAACCCGTCGTCGGCCTCGCGCACCTCGCGACGGATCATCAGCCGACCTGGACCGCCCGCGCTCGCCCTGCGCGGGCGCAGGCTCGACTGCGTGCGCTTGGGCGGGCTGCGGCGCACCGCCGCCGCCTGGGTGGCCGTACGCTGCTCCAGCTCGACGCTCGCGCGGCAGATCGGGCACGACTCGATAAGCGTCCCGTGGCGACAGAACTTGGCCATGGTCCCAGTCTAGGTGTAGCGATCGGTTCGGGGATCGGTGACATACCGCCAGCGGAGCCGAACACCTACACCAACACCGCGGACCGGCCAGTTGGCGGGCTAGCCCACGCGTAGCAGGTCGTTCGACACAGGCCGGTAGCGAAGGTAGACGACGCGGGCGCCAAACGTTTGCGTCTCGACCAACTCCAGGTTGATCGTTTCGTCGCCGGGCGGGAAGTAGGGCGTGCCGCCGCCGAGTAGGACCGGGCTGACGAACAGCCGCCACTCGTCGATCAGCCCAAGTTTCATACATGCGCGGGCGAGGCCGGCGCCGCCGACGGCGATGTCCTTACCGGGCTGCTCTTTGAGCCTCGCGACCTCCTCACCGACCCCCTCCCTGGCCAGTCTCGTGTTGCTGCCCGCGACGCTCTCCAGTGTCGTGGAAAACACGATCTTCGGCAGGGCCTTCCAGATCTGGGCGAACTCGAGGTGCTCCTCGGGCAGTGCACTCTCTTGCGCCGTCTCCCAGTAGAGCATCGTTTCGTAGAGCCGCCGTCCGCAGAGCTGCACGCCGGTCTCCTGCACCCGCTGGGTGTGGAACCGGAACAGCTCCTCGGCGGGCACCGACCAGTCGATCGCGCCGTCCGGCCCAGCGATGAATCCGTCCAGCGACACAGTCATCGAGTAGATCAGCCGGCGCATCAGACCCTCCCTCGGTTGGCGTCCAATTCCTTCGTAGACATTGGCTGGATCGTTAGCGGTGTGTCGTGCTGGTTCTGTGGGAACGCGCACACCAGGCCAGATTCGGGCCTTGTGCGAGTCCTTATGCGACGCGCGTAATCTGGTTGCGTGGCGGCTGTTGGCAGCCTTTTGGGCCCCGACGTTTGGAGCAGCGACGGCCGAGCAGATCCACAGCCGCTGCTCGCCGACTGAGCCCAAGACTGCGCCCAGACAAAATCACAATTCGGACGAGAGGCACCGTTATGAGCGAGACTGAAGTCACGGAGTTCACGATCGGCAGCGAAGTCGTGTGTAGCGACGGCGCCTGTGGTGAGCTGAGGCGCGTTGTGGTCAACCCGGTCGCCCGTGCGCTCACGCACCTAGTCGTCGACCCTCGGTTTCAACAAGGCACCGGTCGCCTCGTGCCGATCGATCTCGTCGATTCGGCGGCACATGAGATCCGACTACGGTGCTCGATGTCGGAGTTTCACGCGCTCGAGGAGGCCGAGGAGCAGCATCTCCTGCAGGGAGCGCCTGGACAGTGGGGTTACGGGCAAGGGCAAATGCTTTCCCTGCCCTACTTCGCGCTCGGCATGGGCGGCATGGGCGGCATGGGCATGGGCGGCATGGGCATGGGCGGCATGGGCATGGGCATGGGCGGCATGGGCATGCGCGGCATGGGCATGGGGCCCCAAATGACGACCGAGGACCGCGTACCCGAAGGTGAGGTCGAGGTGCGCCGCGGCGAACACGTACACGCGACTGACGGGGCGATCGGACAGATCCATGGGTTCGTGATCGACCCAACCGATCATCACCTCACCCACGTCCTCCTCGACGAGGGGCACATGTGGGGCAAAAAAAGGGTTGCGATTCCGATCGGCGCCGTGAAGGACGTCAACGACGGCGTGCGGCTCACCCTCACGAAACGTGAGGTTGGTGACCTGCCACCGGTCGACCTGGACGAGTAAACCAGGGGTGGTTCGCGTAGCCATCGAGCCGGGACGCCCTCGAAAGTGTGGAAGCGACAGGCCCCCCGCTGACGGGCTGCGCGCTGTCTGAGGGCGTCGGCAAACGGGTCAGACGCCTCCTCCGACAGAAAGCGACAGCGCAAACGGAACCTCAGCTGGCGCTCGCACTGCGCGACGGATGAAAGTCAAGT
>PLFX01000041.1 GCA_003138355.1 Solirubrobacterales bacterium | reverse complement strand
GGCGCCACCAGAAGCTGATCGAGGAGTCGCCGGCGCCACCGTGGGTCGTGGACGGCGCGCTGCGCGAGCGGATCGGCCGGATCGCCACCGACGCGGCGCGGGCCGTCGACTATCGCGGCGCCGGCACCGTCGAGGGTCTACTCGCCGACGGCGAGTACTTCTTCCTCGAGATGAACACGCGCATCCAGGTCGAGCATTGCGTGACCGAGATGACGACCGGGATCGACATCGTGAAGAGCGGAATCCGTGTCGCGGCCGGCGAACCGCTGGGATTCGCGCAGGACGACGTGGTGCTGCGCGGGCACGCGATCGAGTGCCGGATCAACGCGGAGGACGCCGCCGCTGGGTTCGTGCCCACCCCCGGGTTGATAACGAGCTACCGCGAGCCGAGCGGGCCCGGCGTGCGCGTCGACGCCGGCGTCAGCGCGGGCTCTGAGATCTCGGCGACCTACGACCCGATGATCGCGAAGCTGATCGTCTGGGACAGCGACCGCGCGTCGGCCACGGCGCGGATGCTGCGAGCGCTAGCCGAGTATGAGATCAGCGGCATGCAGACCCTGCTGCCGTTTCACCGCGCGCTGCTCGCGACCGAGCAGTGGGCGCGCGGCGAGACCTGCCGCGACCTACTCGAGAGTCGCGAATGGCTCGCGGGCTTAGCGCAACCGCCGTCGGAGCCCGGTGGCGCCGATGAGGACGAGCGCGTCGCGCGCGACTACACGGTCGAAGTCGGCCAGCGGCGCTTCGAGGTCAAGGTGATCGGGCCGCCCGGCGCCACCTTTGCGGGCGCCAACGGCGGGCGAGCACAGCGCCGCAAGCGCGCCAAGCCGACCGGCGGTTCGAGCGCGCCGTCCGGGGACGTGCTCACATCACCGATGCAGGGGACCGTGCTGAAGGTCGCGATCGAGCCCGGCGCGCAAGTCGAGGAGGGGGCGCTCGTCGCGATCATCGAGGCGATGAAGATGGAGAACGAGGTCACGGCGCACAAGGCCGGCATCGTCGCCGAGGTTCACATCGAGGCGGGCGCCGCGGTCGGAGCCGGCGAGCCGCTCGCGGTGATCAGCTCGGACGAGTAGCGAGACCGCCGCTAGCCCAGGGGGGCGGCGTTCTGTGCGTGCAGCCGCCGCTGCTCGGCGTCGCGCCTGCCGGGTGGGAGCGGCGCCGCCGCGCTCGCGTCGCGGAGCGCCGCGAGGTATGTGCGGTCCTCCTCCATGATCGATCGCGCGCGCTCGCTGGTCAGGACGCCGCCGTGTCCGACGACGACGTGCGTCGCCTGTTCGACGAGCGGTTCGAGCCGCCTGAGTGTCGCCAGATAGGCATCGATGCCGCCGGCAGGCGTCGGTATCTCGATCGGCGAGAGGTAGTCGCCGCAGACGAGCAGCCCCAGCCACGGCGCCCAGATCGCCATTCCGTCGGCGGTGTGCCCGTCCGCGGGGTGCAGCTCGAGCTCGTGCGTGCCGAGCTCGCAGAAGCCGGGCGCCGCGAGCGCTTCGACGTGGCCGAGCGACAGCGGGCGCGGGCGCGCGAGGTAGAAACGCTCGTCGAGCTCGCGCAGCTCGCGCTGGGCGGCGCCCGGCTGGGCGCGCAGCCGCGCGGCCGTCGTCTCGCACACGGCCATCGCGGCATCCGGGAAGGCGAGCCGGCCGAGGAGGTGGTCGAAGTCGGCGTGCGTCGCAAGCAGGCCGCTCACGGGGAAGCCCGACTGCTCAGCGAGGGCCGGGAGCAGCTCGAGCTCGTCCGGAAGGATCGGCGAGTCGATCACGAAACCATCGTCGCCGGCGCGGATCAGCGTGCAGGTCGTGCGCCAGAGCACGCTCTCGACAAGAACCACATCCTCATGCAGCGCGGTGGCGCGCATCAACCCGGCACAGGCCCGACCTGCGCAGGGGCCGCCCTCAGGCGATCCCGAGCAGCTTCGCGGCTTCGCGCAGGCTCGTCACCTCGGCCGTCGGCTTGCGCTGGCCGGCGTCGAGCGTCTCCTTGTGGCGATTGACCCAGATCACGGGGATCTTTGCCTTCACGCAAGGCTCGACGTCGTGGTAGTAGCTCGAGGCGACATGGACCCAACCCTTCTTGCCGCCGATGCGCCGGCCGCACTCGTTGAAGTGCGCGGCCTCCGGCTTGTACGAGCGAACCTGCTGCGCGGTCACGACGATGTCGAAGTCGAGCCCGATGTGACGGCGCGTCTGGCCGAGCAGCTTGTCGTCGATGTTCGAGATGAGGCCGATGTTGTAGGTCTTCGCCAGCTTGTCGAGGGTCGGACGCGTTTCCTTGAACGGCATCCAGCGCTGCACGGAGTCGGGGAGGAAGCCCGAGCGCGAAGGCTCGAGCGGCCAGCCGAGGCGCCGCGCGATCTCGATCACCGCGCGACGCAGGACCTCTGCGTAGAGCTCGTACGAGCCGCTCTCGATCTCCCGCGAGATCTCCATGAACATCGGGATGACCTCCTCACGCTCGATCGTGAAGCCGTCGCGCTGCGCTTCAGCGGCGAAGGCGTCCCAGATCCCTGTCTCCCAATCGATCAGTGTTCCGTACACATCGAAGGTGACGAACGTGGGCTTTGTCGGCAACGGCATCTAGTCGGACTCCTCTGGTGGGCGCGAGCGCGACGGCAATTATGACCGTCGTTTAGAGTCCGCGCCCGCTGATGGATCTCCTCGAGTACCAGGGCAAGCAGCTGCTTGCGCGCCATGGCATACCGGTACCTGAAGGAAAAGTCGCGGCAAGCGTTGAGGACGCGGTGAGTGCCGCCGAGGCGATCGGCTACCCGTGCGCGGTGAAGGCGCAGGTCCAGATCGGGGGTCGCGGGAAGCTCGGCGGAATCAAGATCGCCGCGAATGCCGAGGAGGCGCGCGCCCACGCCGGCGCGATCCTCGGGATGGACATACGCGGCCTGACCGTGCACGAGGTGTGGATCGAGGCCGCGTCGGCGATCGCCTCCGAGTACTACGCATCGCTCGTCTTCGACCGCGCCGCGAAAGCGCCGCTCGTGCTGCTTTCGACGCGCGGCGGCATCGACATCGAGCAGGTTGCGGCCGAGACACCGGAGGCGATCGCGAGCCTCCACGTCGACCCCCTGCTCGGCTTCCAGCCCTACCACGGGCGGCGACTCGCCTACGAGGCGGGCGTCGACGCCGACGTCGTGCGCGCCGTCGGCGAGTTCCTCGCGGCGCTCTACGCGACGTTTGTCGCCGAGGAGGCGATGCTCGTCGAGGTCAACCCGTTCGTCATCACGCCGGAGCGCGAGGTGCGCGCACTCGACGCCAAGGTCACGCTCGACGACAACGCCATGTACCGCCACCCGGACAACGCGTCGTTGCGCGACCTCTCCTCCGAGGACCCGCAGGAGCGGATGGCGAAGGAACGCCACCTCACCTACGTCAAGCTCGACGGTGACATCGGCGTGCTCGGCAACGGTGCCGGGCTCGTCATGTCGACACTCGACGTCGTCGCCCAGCACGGCGGCGCGCCGGCCAACTTCCTCGACGCGGGCGGCGGCGCGCGCGCCGACGCCGTCACCGCCGCCGTCGAGGTGATCCTCTCGAACCCGAAGGTCAAGGCGGTCCTCTTCAACATCTTCGGCGGCATCACGCGTTGCGACGAAGTCGCGCGCGGGTTGATCGAGGCGTTCGAGCAGATCAAGCCGGCGGTCCCGTTCGTCGTCCGGCTGGACGGGACCAACGCCCCCGAGGGGCGAACCCTGCTCGAGGCGGCGAGCCTCCCGAACGTGTACGCCGCGGCAACAATGGACGAGGCGGCCGAGCGTGTCGTGGAGCTCACCCGGTGAGCGTGATCGTCGACAAGCAGACGCGGCTGTGCGTCTCTGGCATCACCGGACGCGAAGGCAGCTTTCACACGCTCAACAACCGCGCTTACGGAACGCAGGTGGTTTCCGGCGTCACGCCCGGCAAGGGTGGGCTCGACCTGGAGGGGATCCCCGTCTTTAACACGTTCCGCGAGGCCGTCGCCGCGAGCGACGCGAACACGGCGATGGTGTTCGTCCCGCCGGCCTTCGCGGCGGATTCGATCCTCGAGGCGGCCGACGCCGGGATCGAGACGATCATCGCGATCACCGAAGGGATCCCCGCCCACGACGAGCTGCGGGTGTACGCGCAGCTGCGACGCGCCGGTGGGGCCCGCCTGATCGGGCCCAACTGCCCGGGCGTGCTCTCGCCCGGCAAGGCGAACGTCGGGATCATCCCCGCGGCCTTCTTCCGTGAGGGCAACGTGGGGGTCGTCTCGCGATCGGGCACGCTCACCTACCAGGTCGGACACGAGCTCGCCCAACGCGGCCTTGGCAACTCGTCGATCGTCGGCATCGGCGGGGACCCGGTGCCCGGCTCGAGCTTCGTCGACATCCTCGAGCTCTTCCAGGACGATCCCGAGACCGAGCTGATCGTGATCGCCGGCGAGATCGGCGGGCGCGCGGAAGAGGATGCAGCCGAGTTCATCGCCGGACACGTGACAAAGCCCGTTGTCGCCTACATCGCGGGTTTCACCGCGCCCCCCGGCAAGACGATGGGCCACGCGGGCGCGATCGTCTCGGGATCCCAGGGCACCGCGGCAGCCAAGGCGGCGGCGCTCGAGGCCCACGGCGTCCGCGTCGGGCGGACGCCGACCGAGGTCGCGGACCTCGTGACCGAGATCGCGGCTAAGTGACATCATCCAGCGCATGAGCGTGACGACGACAATTCCCCTGTCACGCGGCGCTCCCTCGCTCGATATCGTCGACATCGAGGGCCTCAGCGAAGCGGCTGCGCGAGCCTTCGAGAACGACCCCGCCGGCATTGCCGGCTATGGGACGTCGATCGGGTATCCCCCACTGCGCAAGCTGATCGCCGAGTGGCACGGCGTCGCCGAGAACCGCGTGCTCGTGACCAACGGCTCGCTGCAGGCCGATGCGTTTCTCTTCGACGAGCTCGCCAAGCCGGGGGCCGACGTCGTCGTCGAGCGGCCGAGCTACGACCGTACCCTGCTCGGGCTACGCGAGCGCGGCGCGCTGATCCACGCGATTCCGCTGAAGCCCGACGGCATCGAGATCGACGAGCTCGAGCGCCAGTTAAAGCTCGGCCTGCGGCCGGCGTTCGCGCACATCATCTCCAACTTCCAGAACCCGGCCGGCTACACGATCTCGGCCGAGAAGCGCCGCGCGCTGGTGCGGCTCGCGCGCGAGCACGAGTTCCTGATCTTCGAGGACGACCCCTACATATCGCTGCGCTTCCGCGGCGAGCAGCTGCCGACGATGCTGTCCCTCGACAGCGACGGCGACACCGTTGTCTACGCGTCCTCATTCTCGAAGACGGTCTGCCCCGGAATCCGCGTGGGCTACATCATCGGGCCGACCGAGCTGATCGCCAAGATCGCGAAGCGGGCGACGAACACCTACATCTCGCCGAGCATGGTCAGCGGGGCGATCGTCTACGAGTTCGCGATGTCGGGCGCGCTCGACCGCTCGATCACGCGCGCGCGAGCAGCGCTGGCAGAACGCTGCCAGCGGCTCGCCGATGGGATTCTGGAAGCGCTGCCGCAGGCGCGTCTCGTCGCCCCCGATGGCGGCTACTTCCTGTGGGTCGAGCTCCCCGAAGGCGTCGACTCGACGAAGCTGACGGCCGCGGCAGCCGAGCACGGCGTCGCGATCGTGGACGGCGACGACTTCCTGGCGGACGGGCGATCCGGCGCTGTGCGCCTGTCATTCGCGCCTGTCACACCGGAGGAGATCGACACAGCCGTTGGGCGGCTCGCGGCCGCCGTCGCGTCGCTCGGCTAGCGACCGTAGCGCTGGCTGGCGAGCACCAGCTGCTCGGGTAACGCCACGCGTGGAGGCGGCGAGGGGTCGGCGGTCACCGAGACGGTCTCGGCGACGCTGCGAGTCAGGCTGATCCGCTCGTCGGCGGCGGCGAGGACCACCTCGTCGGGCCCCGACTCGGCAACCACGGCCTCGAGGCCCGGTTCGAGGCCGGTGGCGCGCAGGTAGTGCAGCAGGTCTTCGGCCTCGTTCTCGAAGCGCAGGACCTTGACCCTCGCGCCCGCGCCGACATCCGCTAGCGGGACGCCCGGAATGCGCGAGCCCGCGTTGATCGGATGACCGTGCGGGCACGTCCGCGCGTCGCCGATCGCCGCGCGCATTCGCGCCTCGAGGACGGGCGACATCGCGTGCTCGAGGCGCTCCGCCTCCTCATGCACCTCATCCCACGGGATGCCAAGGACATCGGTGAGGAAGCGCTCGATCAGCCGGTGGCGGCTGACGATCTCCGCCGCCTCGCGCTCGCCCGTCACCGTGAAGCTGATCGTCTTGTCGGACGCGCGCGTGATGTAGCCGTCGCGCTGGAGGCGGCCGATCATCTCGTGCACGGTCGGAGCGGCAAGCCGCATCGCCCGCGCCACGTTCGCGCCCGTCATCGGGAGGCCCGCCTCGTGGAGCCAGTACAGGGTCTGGAGGTACTCGCCCTCGGCGGCGGTAGCTTCGCCACTCACGCATCGGACTGTACCCTCAGTCGCGATGAGCGTGGCGTACCCGATCGAGCCCGCCCTCGCGCGCTCGGCGAGCGAGCTCCCGATCGGTGAGCAATGGGCCTACGAGCAGAAGTTCGACGGCTTCCGCGCGATCGCGTTCGTCACCGCAGACAGCGTGCGCCTCCAATCGCGCGCGGGCAAGGAGCTGCTGCGGTACTTCCCCGAGCTCCAGTTCCCGCCCGGGGATTACATCGTCGACGGCGAGATCGTGATCGACGCCGAGGGTGGCGGCGAGGCATTTGGACTGCTGCAGCAGCGAATCCACCCGGCGGCGTCGCGCATCACGAAGCTCTCAACGGAGTGGCCCGCGTCGTTCGTGGCGTTCGACCTGCTCGCACACGACGGAAACGACCTCCTCGAGCAACCGTTCGCGGAGCGTCGCCGAGAGCTAGAGGCGATCCCGGGCCTGCGCCGCGCGCAGCTCGTCCGCGATCCCGCTGAAGCCGAGCCGTGGCTGCGCAACACCGAAGGCGTGATCGCGAAGCGCCTCGACATGCCCTACACCCCCGGCAAGCGCACCGCGATGGTCAAGGTGAAGCGCCAGCGCACGATCGACTGCGTCGTCGTCGGCTACCGGCCCGGAAAAGCGGCAAACAGCGTCGGCTCGCTGATCCTCGGGCTCTACGAAGCGGATGGCAACCTGCGCGTCGTCGGCCACAGCTCCGGCTTCAACGCCGCCGAGAAACGCGAGCTGCTCGAGCGGCTCGGCGCCTATGAGACGGGCAACCGGGGGAGCGGAGACCCCAGCCGCTGGACCGCCGACCGCGACCTCGAATGGGTCGAGCTGCGCCCCGAGCTCGTGGTCGAAGTGAGCTACGACCACGTCTCGGACGGGCGCATCCGGCACGGGACCAAAGTGCTGCGCTGGCGCGAGGACAAGCCGGCGCGAGAGTGCGTGTATGAGCAGCTGAAGTAGCTGCGGGAGCCGGCCTTGGGCGCGCTGCATGTGGCCGTTCGGGGTGGGCCGGCTTCCTCGCTGGCTTTGCGTGGGCTGGGGGTGGGGCGGTTGGTGCTTGGGACCCTTGGCGGGCGCGGTGCTAGGTTCGCTTGGCGCGAGGGTGCTATCGCACGGTCGCGATCAAGCTCTGGATGACCCGGAGGCGTTAAGCGGCGCCGCTGCCGCCGGAAACGACCAACCACGCATTCCCGACCCGCCGCGCGCTCATCGGCACGCTGAACGAAGACTCCGGGCGCGCCGGGCATTGGACTCATGTCGGGCAGTCCGGCTGGGGGGTTCCCGGATGGGCGGCGTCCAGCAAGACGGCGGCGTCCAACCCCAGCCCTCGAAGGAGTACTGCGTGTCGATGCAGGACTCGAATGCTCGCCCGACTACGCCCGCGAAGGACCGCTGCTACGCGCCACGTGCCCCCATTGTGGTGTGAGCGAGGCAGGACCCCTGGGGCGAATTCTCCCACGGCACCTGGGCCTGGGGACTGTATGAGTTGGACCGTGTGGCCCCTCTCCCGAGAGGGGCCACACGACGTTCCCGTCGGAACAAGCCGCGAAGGTGGGGCCCTGCTCGCAAGGTCGAGGCGTACGCTGCGAGCGTGGCCAGCCCGTGGTTTCCAAGGCGCCGCGCGACGGGGGAGCCGGCCGTGCTGATTGGAGACCCGCGATTGGAGAACTGGGAGACCGTCAGCACGTTCGATGAGCAGAGGACGGCGTTGGCGTGGCGCGACCAGCTCCGCAGTATGGGCGTCGAAGCTGTTTGTGCTGCCGATAACCCGCTCGACCGATTTGGTCGCGGCGATATCTACCTTGTCGTTCCGCCCGATCAGTGGTCTCGCGCAAACGAGATCATCGACAACCTCGACTGACGCGCTAGCGGGCTGGGAGGCGGCCGCCGCCTGGTGCCTGGTAGAGCACGGCGAGTGAGTGTCGGAGCTGGCTATCGAGCCGGGGCGTCTAGTCGGTGGTAGTCGAAGCGGCTTGGTGTGAGCGTCAGGGTCACCGGCTCGGCGGCGGCTCGGCCCCGGGTCCCACGGATCGTTCGCTCGTGGTCTTGGCGTGCGCTTGGGAGCGCTTTAGGTGGCCTGCGAGGATTGGAGCTCGGTGGCGTCGCGTATCCGAATCCCGAAGAGCAAGCGCGGCAGGCTGAGCGCCGTCGCTGCCGCCGTCGTCACGGTCGCGCTGGCCGGTTTTGCCTTCATCTACTTCGTGCTGTTCCCGACGTCCTCACCGCCATCGTTCGCCTTGAAGACGCCGAAGACCGCGGTTCCACTCAGTTCCGCCAGCGCCGTCGTGGGACGCTGGACGATCGCGGCCGACTCGCAGGCCGGCTACAGGGTGCGTGAGAAACTCGCCTTTCTCCCGGCGCTAGACGACGCCGTGGGGCGCACCTCGGAGATCACGGGCGGTGCGACGTTCGCGGCCCCGCACGGCACGCTCACGGTCACGGTAGCGTCGTTCGTGATCAACGTCCTCTCGCTGAAGAGCAACGAGGCGATGCGCGACCAGCACATCCAGACGATCGGAATCCAGAGCGCAACCTACCCGAAAGCCTCGTTCGTTCTGACGCACGCGCTGGCGCTACCGCAGAGCGCGCTCAGCGGGGACGTGTTCGACGTGAACATCACCGGGGACGTCAACATGCACGGCGCGACGCGGCTGTTGACGATCCCGGTCGAGATGCGCCTCTCGAGCTCGCGCATCCACGCCGTCGGCTCGCTCACCTTCCCATGGGGCCTGTTCCGCATGAGCGCACCGAGCGTCGGCGGCTTCGTCAGCGTCGAGCCAGACGCGACGATGGAGTTCGACCTGACGCTCGCGCGCGCCTAGCGCTCGAATCCCTGTCGATTTCACATAGCGCCGCTACAGGCAACCGCTTCGACAACAAAGCGAGCGCGCACGAAGCCCCACACCTGACGCTCGCACTGCGCGACGGATGA
>PLFX01000055.1 GCA_003138355.1 Solirubrobacterales bacterium | reverse complement strand
AAGCCGCGCCACCACCTGGCGTGGCACGGGAACGGTGCGCACCAGCAGCCGAGCACCTTGCCGCCTGTCTAGACGTTGGTGTCGTTCACGCCGTCGCCCGGGCGCACGCGCTTCTCAAGCGGGATGCGCTTCATCACGCGATGGCTGAGGTCGATCTCGACCGCGTGGAGGTTGCCGCTCGCGAGCCGCGGCAGCACATAGCTGTCGAGGGTCCAGCCGCAGGTGTCCTTGCCCTCGATCACGACCGACTTCCAGCCCTCGCGGGCGGCGTAGTCGGTCAGGTTGCTCGGCTCGGTGTGGATCACCCGGTAGTTGCTGGGCAGGTATGCGGCCACGTTGTCGCGGTCGTTCGTGGTGGTGATCAGCGCGTAGCGCGTCATCGCACGTACACCGCCTCGAACGCTTCGAGGCGACGGCCGCGGGTGCGCGCGCCCTTCGCCAACACGCCGAGCAGCTCGCCTCGCTGCACACTCTTGCCGGCGAAGAACGTGCCGCCTTGCCCGACGAGCACGCGGCCCTTCGGGTAGTGGCTGATCCGGTAGAACCGGTCGACGACGGCGATGTCCTCGAACGGGACGCGGCAGTCCGTGACACTGCCGCGCCGCACGGGCGGCAGCGATCGGATCCGCTGGTATCCGGCCTTCTCCAGCTCGCCTACGCGCTCGCAGCCTTCGACGAGGTCGCGAAGCTTCTGGAGTAGGTAGACGCCGGTGTTCTCGCCATCGGGGCGGTCGAGGTGCTCGAGGCCGGGGATGCGGCCGGTAAAGCACGCGTTGTACGGGTACTGGCCAGCAGCTCGCAGCTCGTCGTAGAGCGTCCAGAACGCGTCAACGAACGGGATGACCTGGGCGAGGTCGCGGTAGTCGCCGTTGAACGTGAACAGCGTCGTCTCGATGCTGGGCATCGCTTCTCCTTCGATACGTATTGGGTGGGATGCGGCGCGCTGAGCGGCACCGCCGCGGCGCGGCGTGTTCAGTCGGGCAGCGCGGCGCGGACGATCTCGGCGATGTCGTCGAGCGTGTCCGGTGTCCACTCGCGGTCGGGGTGGCCGTACTCGGGCCCGTACATGACGTCGCGGATCGCGATCAGTGCGTCGCTTCTCTTGGCGGCAGCCTCCAGGGCGCGGATGCTGCCGTGCGGGTACTCGTGTTGGTTGGCGACGATCAGCTCTTGGAGGTCCGCGAGGATCGCTTTGCCGGGCCGCTCGGGCCAGTCCTCGCCCGGATCTTGGTTGCTCTCAGCGGCGAGAACCTGCTCCATCGAACGCTCGCCCGCAACGGCTGGCCCNNCGGGCCACGACGAGTCGTCTGCGATAGCGAACGCTGCCGTGACGTCGTCGGGTTCGCCTTCTTGAAACTCCAGCGGCTCAACGTTCACGTCATCGACGGTCACGCTGCGGATGCACTTGGCCTCCAGGTCGACCGCTACGGCGACCGTCGTGGAGTAGGTCAGATATAGGGGCTCGACGGCGTCGGCGCTCATGATTTCGTCTCCTTGGGTGGAGGTCATCAGACGCTGAGCGCGTCCTCTAGACGGTTGGCGAGGCGGTTGACGAGCTTTGCTGTCTGCTCGATCACGGCGATGTCGGAGTGCTCGCTCCACGCGGCCAGGTAGGGCAGGCTGTAGCTGCTGGTATCGAGCCCGATCACGCCGGCGACACTGAACGCGACGGACTCGACGACGAGTTCTTCCTGGGCGTAGTCGAGGGTCGGATCGCTGTCCTGCTTGTCAGCGCGGACGAGTGCGTGCCCAAGCTCGTGAATGAGGGTCTTGACTTGCTGGTTCGGGCTGCGCCCTGTCCCGATGACGATTGACTTGTCGGCGGGCATGTAGCAGCCGTGGCGCGACGCGCGGCCGAGGTCCTCGAACCGCACCGCTGAACCGATCGTCTCGGCGAACCCGATCAGCTGCGGCAGCCTGTCTGCCAGGGTGTCGCCGTCAACGTCGGCTATTGGCACGCTGAGCGGCGCGGGCACGGCGGGCGGCGGTAGCTCCTCGACCTGGTCCNNGCGGCCGCTCGCCTTCCAGCTCGGTGCGCAGCGCGCTGGACGCTTCCTTGCGGGCCTGCTCGAACCGCTCGACCTTGGCCTTGGATGGCGGGATCGGCGCCCAAATCCTGATGCCGTGCTCACCCTTCCGCACGCAGTAGCCCAGCTCCAGCCACTTGCGGAATCCCGCGACGTGCTCGGCCGTCGGCCGCTGAAACGCGATCAGCATTTGATTGCCGAAGCTGTAGCGGTGAAACCGTGAGCGCGTGGCAAGCCACCGCTGCCAGCCGTCCGATGACTTCAGCTCGGCGACGGCCTGCGCGACTAGCTGGCGCTCCTGCTCGCGCCGTTCGTCGCGCTCTTCCTCGGTCGGTGGTGTGGCGGTGCGGGTCATCGGTTCGCTCCTTGAGGTCGGTGACCCCGCCCGGTGCGGGGCCGTCATCCGCCGTCCGCACGCCCGCAGGGTGTGCGACATTCAGGCGGTGACCGGCCCCGTGACCGGGCGCGTCCTGGTTCCCCTCCCCCACTCGCCCCTTGTCGGGGCCGCGGCGGCTACTGCTGCGTGTCGTCGCGCTGCATCAGGCGCCGGCGGGCTTCTTCGTCGGCGACTTCGCGTGAGCGCAACTGTCCGGTGAGCGGGTCGGCCCCGAGGCCGCTGTTGCGCTCGTCCATGTCCAGCGCGGCTTCGCACAGCAACATGAGGAGCCCGGCAAGGTCGCGGTCGTCGTCCAGGTCGTAGGGGTCGTCATCNNGCCAGGCGGCGGGCAAGGCGGTCCGCGTACAAGCGGATTCGCCGTTCGATGGTCAGCTCGAGCGCAACCGTTAGCGGGCGCTCTGAGAGCAGGTCCTCGAGCCAGTCATCGCTGGGGCTCACGCCGCGGAGTGTGCCACCCGATGGCGTCACAAAAGTGCGACCGCAACGACACGATTGCGTGAGGGTGGGCGCCGGGCGCGGGCCCGGCGCCCAGTTCGCTTAGCCGACCAGGATCGCCGGCTCGTCGCGCAGCCGCGACTGCTGCAGGTAGTCGGCGACCAGGGCCTGCAGGGCGCTGTAGCCGTCCTGCTCGAGCTCGCGCTCGACGAGGTAGGAACGCCCGCGCGTGACGGGCACGTCAGAGATCCGGACGATGCCGTTGACGCGCTGCCCGATCAGGATGCGCTCGCCGGCGCTGACGGTGTACCGGGCCAGCTCGACGCGCTCGCCGA
>PLFX01000019.1 GCA_003138355.1 Solirubrobacterales bacterium | reverse complement strand
TCCTCAGGAACTACACCTAGAACCGGCTAGTAGTTGGGCGCACCGTCGGCGTGGCCGGCGGTGCGCCCACGCAGCTGGCGTCGGGCGCTAGGGACGGTGCGCCACGCCGCGGCGCCGCCGCCAGAAGACAAACACGCCGGCAGCGACGAGAACCGCCGCGCCGATCAGCGCATAAATGCCGATCTTGCTGATCACGGTCTCGACGCCCTTGCCACCGAAGTAGGCGGCAAGCGCGACGCTCGTCGACCAGCCGATGCCGCCGAGCGCGTTCCACAGCATGAACGTGCGCCAGCGCATCGTGCTCGCCCCCGCGAGCCAGGACGCCCAGATCCGCAGGCCCGCGATCCAGCGGCCGAAGAAGACGGCCTTCGAGCCGTGGCGCTCGAAGAACGGGTCGCCGATCGCGAGCATCCGCTGGCGCTCCTCATAGAACCGTCCCGGCCGCTCGAGCAGGGCGCGCCCGCCGCGACGGCCGATCTGGAAGCCGATGTTGTCGCCGATGATCGCCGCGACCGACGCGAGCACGATCACGAGCACGATGTTTAGGCGCCCGGCGCTCGCGGCGAGCCCGGCGAAGATGACGGCGGTCTCGCCGGGGAGCGGCACGCCGAGCGCCTCCATCGCGACGATCACCATCAACAGCGGGTAGCCGACGTTCTGCGTGACGCTGAGCAGGCTCGCGAGGACCATGTGGGGCGCGCGCCGCGGCCACTCTAGGATCCCGCGGTGCCCGCATTCTCCACGATCGCCTCCGACCCGGCCAGCCGTGCTCGGGCAGGGCTACTCGAAACCGCCCACGGGACGGTCGCTACGCCCGCGTTCGTGCCGCTCGCGAGCACGGCCAGCGTGCGCGGACTTGTTGCCGAGGAGGTCCTGGCACTCGGCTTCGAGATGATCCTCGGCAACACCTTCCACTTGCACCTGCGACCCGGCGGTGAGCTGATCGAGGGCCTCGGCGGGCTGCACCGGTTCATGGGCTGGGAGCGGGCGATCATCACCGACTCGGGGGGCTTCCAGGTCTTCTCGCTCGGGCACGGGACGGTCGCCGACGAGATCAAGGGTCGGCGCGGCGGCGGCCGGCAGGGCGCGATCCTCGCGATCGACGAGGAGGGCGTGCGCTTTCGCTCGCACATCGACGGCGGCGAGCGCTTCATCACCCCCGAGCTCTCGATGGAGGTGCAGCACCAGCTTGGCTCGGACATCGTCCTCGCCTTCGACGAGTGCACGCCGTTCAACGTCGAGCGCGACTACACCGCGCGCTCGACCGAGCGCACCCATCGCTGGCTTTCGCGCTGCCTGGAATGGCGCGCGCAGCATGGGGACGCCTCGCTGTTCTACGGGATCGTGCAGGGCGGCGTACACGCGGACCTGCGCGCGGAGTCGGTCGCTGCCGTTGCCGCCAGTGCCTGCGACGGCATCGCGGTCGGCGGATCGCTCGGGCGCGACAAGGAGCAGATGTACGGCGTCGTCGAGTGGTGCACGCGCGATCTCGCCGCGCTTGCGCCCGAGCGTCCGCGCCATCTGCTCGGGATCGGCGAGATCGACGACCTGATCTGGGGGGTCGAGCTTGGGATCGACACGTTCGACTGCGCGATGCCGACCCGGCTCGCCCGTCACGGCGTCGCGCTCGTGCCCGACCCCGCGACGCGCTGGCGGCTCGAGCTCGATCGCCCGCGCTGGCGTGACGCTCCGGAGCCGCTGGTCGAAGGGTGCCCGTGCCCGGCTTGCTCAGCGGGCCTCTCGCGTGCGTACCTCCACTTCCTCGCCCGCGGCGGTGAGCTGACCGGAGCGCACCTGCTGACCCTCCACAACCTCACCTTCATCGCGGCGCTGATGCGCGAGCTGCGCGAGGCGATTCTGACCGGCCGCTTCGCCGAGGTTTCGGCGCGCCTACGCGCCGGCCACGCGCCGGCGTACGGCTCGCCGTAGTCGGCCGCCGCTATTGCTGGTTGGCGCTGACGACCTGCTGCAACTCCTGCGCGGCGTTGAGGGCGTTCGACGACCAATGGCCTTCAAGGCTCAGATTACGGTGCGAGCCGCCGCTCAGCGAGATGATCAACACCACCGCCACGACCGCCACGAGTGCGAGCGCGGCGGCCAGGACCAGCAGCCGCGTGCGTTCCCGCTGACCCAGCCGACGATTTGGGCTGGGCGGCTGGCGACCCGACCCCGGGCCGCTCGCAGGCCGTCGTTGCGGCCCCGGTCGGGGCTCGCGCGCCTTCACGGCGGTCGGAGCGCGCGACGCTCCCGCCTGGCGTGCTACGACCGTCGCGTCGCTGTCGCGGCGCGTGATCACGGTCGCCTCGGTCTCCTCATCCGGCAGCTCTCCGGGCAGCGGCGGGACGATCGCGACCCCCGAACCGGGCCTGATCCCGCGCGCACCATCCTCGAGCGCCCGCCCCATGTCGATAGCCGTTGGGTAGCGATGCTGCGGATCGAGTCGCAAGGCCACGTCGACCGCGAGTGCAAGCTCCGGGCTCACCCCGGCGACGAGCGTGTCGAGCGGCGCGGGGCGGGTCTCCTGCTGCTTGATCGCGAGCTCAGTCAATGACTTCCCCTCGAACGGCAGCCGTCCAGACAGCAGCTGGTAGGTGACGACGCCCAGCGCGTAGATGTCTGCTGCTGGGCCCGCCTCCTCGCCGTGCGCCTGCTCGGGTGCGAGGTAGGCGGCCGTCCCGAGAATCGAACCGACCTGCGTGATGCTCGACTGCTCGGTCGCCTTGGCGATGCCGAAGTCCGCGAGCTTCACGCGGTGGTCGTTGGCTCGCAGGATGTTGCCGGGCTTGACGTCGCGATGGACCACGCCTTTGCGGTGCGCGTAATCGAGCCCCGCGCAGCACGCAACGATGATCGGCAGCGCCTCCTCGGCCGGCAGCCAACCGCGCGCGCGAAGGATCTCTGCCCCCGACTGACCTTCGATGTACTCCATGACGATGAAGTGCTGATCGGTCTCCTTGTCGAGCCCGGAGTCGAAGACCTGGACGACGTTCTCGTGTATCAGTCGCGCCGCGGCGAGCGCCTCGCGTTGGAAGCGCGACACGAACGCGGGATCGTCGGCGAGGTGCTCTGCGAGCAGCTTCACGGCGACCAAGCGCTCCAGGCGCTCGTCGAACGCGAGATGCACGGTCGACATCCCACCGGAGCCAAGCCGGCCTTCGAGGCGGTAGCGCTCCGCGATCAGCGTCGCCATATCAGTTGCTCGCTCCCCCGCCGTCGCCGCCGCTCGTTCCGCTCCCGCCGGTCGAGCTGGTCTCTCCGGTCGATCCGCCGTCAGGGCCGATGCCGCCGCCGGTGCTCGTGGTGCCCGTCGGACCGGTTGTTTCCGTCGGCCCCGACGGCCCCGTATTTGTGGCTCCTGTCGGGCCGGTCGGCGCCGATGTGCCGCCCTGGGTCGTCCCGGTCTGACTGGTGGACGTCGTGCCCGTTGGTCCGCTGCTCGTCTTGTGCGGTTTGTGCGGATGCGTCGGCGTGGTGGACCCCGTGCTTCCCGCCGAAGGCTTGCACTGGACCCGTGCTTCGCTCGCGAGGTCGGCGTAGCCCTGTTCGAGGTTGCCGCTGAGCCGGCCGTCCACGCTCGCGGGCAGGCTGTTGATTGCGATCGACACGCTGTCGAGCGCGCTCTGCGTGCCGGCGCAGTTGTGGCCCGTGAGCGCGGTCGTGAGCGCAGTGAGGGCTGTGCCGATCCTCGTCGCGTCGCGCGGCGGTATCAGGCCCGATGAGCTGCTACCGCAGGCCGACAACGCGGCGGTGCTTGCCAGCGTGGCTGCGATCAAGATCGGGGCGCGCCTCACTGCCCGTACTCCAGCCGCTCCGCGAGCGATTCGGGTAGCTCCGCCGCGCGGATCGCGTTCGCTGCACCCGCGATGTCGTATTCGCAGCGGCGATAGCGCGCGGCCTGGGTCGTGAGATCGAGGACCATCCACGCCGCCCGCGGGTCGCCGTCGCGCGGCTGGCCAACGCTCCCGGGATTGAGCAGCCATTCGCTGTCACCGAGCCCAACCTCGCTTCCTTCGCCGCGCCAGGCGCCCGTGACGCTCGCCCCGACCTGTCGCTCGAACGACAGGGCAACGTGCGAGTGGCCGATCAGGCACATGCGGTGTGTCTGCGTGTCGAGGCAGCGCTCGGCAAGGCCGGCCGCGAGGACGTACTCCCAGACCGGCTCGCGCGGACTTGCGTGGTAGAGGCCGACCGCGTAGCGCTCCCCGGCCGGGCGTAGCCCACCGAGGAACTCGCGCGTCTTATCGCTGATCGCCCCGCGCGTCCAGCGCACGGCCGCTGCCGCGGTCCGCGAGAAGTCCTCGAGCGATACGTCGCCTGTGACCGCGAGATCGTGGTTGCCGGCGAGGCAGACCGTCGCGTGCTCGCGCGCGAGGCTCACGCAAGCATCGGGTTCGCCGCCGTAGCCGACGAGGTCGCCGAGGCACCAGACCTCTTCGACCGAGCTTTCCGCAATGTCGTCGAGTACCGCTTCGAACGCGTGACGGTTGGCGTGGATGTCGGAAATTATTGCGACCCTCATGAGTCGAGAACGGCGGCCACGGGGCCGCGACGCTGTGCGTCAGTCTTGCAGCACGGGGAGGCGAATGGCGCCACGAGCAGCCGTTTGCAGGCGCGCTATCAGCGGCGCGTCCGCACCCGCTGCAACCGCTACGAGTCGGCTTCGTCCTCGGGCTCGTCGGCGCCGAGTGGCGGATCGTCGGCCGCGCCCTTGAACTCGGGCAGGTTCTGGATGCTCTCGCGCGCTGCCCAGCGCGAGTAGTTCTCCTCGAGCGCTTCCATCAGCTCTCGCATGAAACGGGGCGAGAGGTTGATTCGCGAAACGACGACACCGGGGATCTCCCCGGTCTCGATCTCATGGTCAACGCGTGCAAATGTGATCGTGAACTCATACGGCGAGTGGCTGATGTTCGCGAAGTTCGCGTAATGACCGGCCATCACCTCAGGGGCGAGATGAATGTTGATCTGGCGCTCGCTGGGCGGCTCGGAGCTCATCGAGCTTAGTATCGCAAGGCGTGCGCATCACCGTCATAGCGGTTGGACGGCTGCGTGCTCCTTACGCCGACGATGTGGCTCACTACACGAAGCTGCTTGGGCGTTACGCGCGCCTGGAGCAGGTCGAGCTGCGCGTCGGCGAGCGCGTCGGCGCCCGTATCGCTGAGCGCGCCTTCGTCTCGCTGCTCGCCAGCGAAGGCGAAAGCTACGACAGCGAGGGCTTCGCCCGCTTCATCAGCGAGCGGCGCACGTCGGGACGTGACCTCGCGTTCGTGATCGGCGGGGCGCACGGGCTGGCGCTCGAGCGCGCCGATCACCGTCTCTCGCTCGGTGCCCTGACCCTGCCGCACCAACTTGCGCGGGTCGTCCTGCTCGAGCAGCTCTACCGCGCGCACAAGATCATCGCCGGCGAGCCCTACCACTACTGAGCGCCAGTACGCTGGGGGCGTGGGCCCCGTAGAGCAGCTTCATCGCGTCGTGCGCGAAAGCGCGGCCGCGCTCGTGAGCACGGACCGCGAGGGGCTCGCGGCGCAGATCAAGCTCGAGCGCCCGCCGCGAGCGGACCTCGGCGACTACTCGACGAACGCCGCGCTGCTGCTCGCACCGCGCCTGCAGAGCGCTCCGCGCGAGGTCGCGGAGCAACTCGGCGGCGTGCTCGCCGACCGGCTGGGTAACGCGCTCGCGCGCGCTGACGTCGCGGGTCCCGGCTTCCTCAACCTGTTCTTGTCCGACGCTTGGCTGATCGATGGCTTGCGCACGGTCCTCGAGGCGGGCTCTCGCTACGGCGCGGTGACGGCCGAGCACGAGATCGCCGTCAACGTCGAGTTCGTCTCGGCCAACCCCACCGGACCGGTTCACCTCGGCCACGCCCGCGGTGCCGCGTATGGCGACGCGCTAGCGCGGTTACTGGCCTGGCGCGGGTGCAGCGTGACCCGCGAGTTCTACGTCAACGATTACGGCAGTCAGGTACGCAAGCTCGCGGAGTCGGTGCGCGCACTTGCCCTCGGCGAGCCGATCCCCGAAGACGGTTATCACGGGGACTACGTCGGCGAGCTCGTGCCGGTCGAGCGCGCTCGTACGCTCGACCTCGACGAACTGTCGCGCGAGGCGCTCGCCGCCTGCCTCGAGCTGATTCGTGGCTCGCTCGAGCGCTTCGGCGTGCGATTCGACGTCTGGTTCTCCGAGCGCTCGCTACACGAGAACGGGGCAGTGGCGTCCGCTCTCGCCCGGCTCGACCAGCTGGGGGAGACCTACAACCAGGACGGCGCGCTCTGGCTGCGCAGCACGAAGCACGGCGACGACCGTGACCGCGTGCTGATCCGATCCGACGGGCAGCCCACTTACTTCTGCTCCGACATCGCCTATCTCGAGGACAAGCGTTCGCGCGGCTACGCGACGCTCTTCTATGTGTGGGGTGCCGACCATCACGGCTACGAGCCACGGATGAAGGCGGCGCTTGAGGCGCTCGGCGGCCAGCGTGACGAGATCGAGCTGATCGACTTCCAGTTCGTGCATCTGATCGGCGGCGGCGAGCGCATCGCGATGTCCAAGCGCGAAGGCGAGTACGTAACGCTTGACGAGCTCACAACGGCGATCGGTGTCGACGCCGCTCGCTGGTTCCTGCTCGCGCGCTCACACGACACGACGGTCGAGATCGACCCCGAGCTGGCGACGCGCAAGAGCGCCGACAACCCCGTCTATTACGTCCAGTATGCGCACGCGCGGATTGCTTCGGTGCTTGCCCGGCTGACCGAGGATCGCGTCGCGCAGGCTCGCTCCGAGCTCGCTCCGGGCGAACCGCTGCATCCTTCGGAACGCGCACTGTTGAAGCGTCTGCTGGCGTTCCCCGAGGACCTGGCCGAGGCCGCCGAGCGGCGAGCGCCGCACCGGGTCGCCGCCGCCGCGCTCGAGCTCGCACAGGAGTTCACCGCCTTCTACCGCGACTGTCACGTCGTCGGCGCCGAACCCCCCACTACCGAGACGCTGCGGATCGCGCTCTGCCTCGCCGCAAGGCAGGCGATCGCGATCGCGCTCGAGTTGCTCGGCGTCAGCGCCCCGGAGCAGATGTAGCGCAGTCGTCGCCGGGGGCCGCGCGGCGCCGGGCTCAGCTGTCGTAGCGCGCCAGCTCGGCCTCGAGGCGTACGGCGTCTGCGCTCGCCAGCACCGGGTCGGCGTCGGCGGACCCGGGCGGTCCGCGGCGGCGCCAGCGCGGCAACAGGATCACTAGGAGCGACGCGAGCGCTGCGACGACCGCGATTGGGACCGCGTATACCGCTATGTCGAAGCCGCTCGCCGGCGGCAGCGCGAGTACGTGCTCCCCGTACTGCGCGATCAGCGCCGTCTTGATCTGCGCGAAGGTGTCGCCCGCGTTGATCAGCTGCTGGATATAGGCGCGCTCCTTCTCCGCCTGCGGGGACTGTGCGTTTGCGAGCGGGATGTCGCAGGTGACGCACATGAAATAGGGGAGGACCTTGGCCATCGTCGTGCGCTGCGTGGCGGCGGTTGCGCTGGCTGGAGCGAGCACGGCGGTCAGAGCCGCAATGAGGGCCAGGCGTCTCATGCCTGTGCCGCCGCGTTCATCGCGTGCACCAGCCACGACTCGCTCGTGAGCTCGCCGCGCGAGATCGCCACCACCCGCAGGCGCCGGTCGAGCACGAAGGTCTCCGGGAGCTGCGCTGTGCCGTATCCCTCCGCAAACGATCCATCGATGTCGCGCACATTGGGGAACGTGAGTCCGTGCTGGCGCAGCCAGCTCAACGAGTAGCTGGTGATGTCCTTGTAGGTGACTCCGAGCACCGTGCCCTCGTGGCGTGCGTTCAGGTAGTGCTCGGCGCGTTCCAGCAGACCGGCCTCGGCACCGCATGTCGGGCACCACGACGCCCAGAAGTTGATCACGACCACCTGGCCGCGCCAGCGCTCGAGCGCGGCGGTCCGCCGATCGATCCCGACGAGCACGGGTAGTGCACGCGTGATCTCGGGCGCTCGAGGTCGCTGACCGGCTCGCACCGCGGCGTCGAGGGCACGGCTGGTGCCCTGCTTTGCGAGGCCATACACGAGCAGCCCGATCAGCGCCGCAGCGAGGATGCTCACGACAACTGGGACGATCCTGCTCCGCTTCACTCCTCGAAGCGTAGTGGTCGATCCTCGAGCGCTCGGCAATGCCGGCGGGGATAGCGTTCGCGGTGTGCCGGCCGGCCAACGAAAGCCTCTGTTCGGCCCTGCGGCGTCCGCGATGCCACCGCTTGCGCGCGCCGTGCTCGGGCTGGTGCTGAGCCTCGCGGTCGTCGCGGTCGTGCTGCTCCTCGGGAGCAAGGGGCCGAGTCCGGCGAGGTTCCACCGCGAGGTTTCGAGGATCTGCGCCGGCGTGGGCGCCCAGTTCGTTGCGCGGACGACCGTCCATGGCATCGCCGCGCTACACCCGCGCGATCTTGGCTCGATCGAGCGCGATGCGGTCGCGTACTTTACGCTCAAGCAGAAGCTGTCCGCGCTCGGCGCGCCCGCGGCGCAGGCGCCGGTTTGGCAGACGTTCCTCAGCGAGCTCGATCGCGGGCAGGCCGCACTACAAGCGATGGCGAGTGCCGCGCAGGCCGGCGCGCGCGGCCAGCTGCGCGCCCTCGAGGCGACCGCGGCCGGGGTGATCAACGAGCCGTTCGCTTATGCGAGCGCCCACGGCTTGGGCTGCGCGAGCGGCTGACACGCCGCCGCGCCCCGGAGTGACCGGCGCGGCTACGATCTGGGTCCATCCGGCGGGATTAGTTCATCGGTAGAACGCGAGCTTCCCAAGCTCGAGAGACGGGTTCGATTCCCGTATCCCGCTTCGCGAAAATGCCTGCAAACAAGTGGTTTTTGGCTCGTCTGTGGTTGCAATATGGTTGCAATTTTGCGAGAGAAATGCCTCTAAGGAGGGCGAATCTGACGTTCGGATGACCGTCTGAAGACCGGTCCTGGGGCGCCTCGAAGCGGTCCCCCACCCGGCGATTCGCCGAACACTGAGCCGGCTCAGAGGGGCCGGACTAGGGCGACCTCCAGCCCACCAAACGGCCTAGCAACCAACCGAGCGAGCTATCTGGCAACCGAGCGAGCTACCTGGCAACCGAGCGAGCTACCTGGCAACCGAGCGAGCTACCTGGCAACCCATCCAGCAGCCGACCTCGCCGTCGAGCCGTCGAGAGCACGGTCGATCGTCGCCACATGGCCACGGCGAGCGTCGGGCCGGTCCTCAGTTTGGGCGAGGCTGTCGGGGAAAGGTGCGGCGATCTCGTTTCGTCGACGCGCGCGAGTAACGGTTTGTGCCGTGCGGGCCGGTCATCCTCGCCCGGGTCAGCCGGTGGCTGCTGCTATCTGGTGGTTGTGGAGCTTCCCGAGGTTGTGGGTGGCGGCGATCAGTCGCCATTCCGATAATGCTGCAGCGCGGCCACGGCGTTGAAAGCGGTCGATCTTGCGGTTGTATTTCGTGTGTCCGAAGACGGGCTCGATCGTCTGCTTTCGCTGCTGGTAGATCGCGTGCCCGAGCTCGGTCTTCAGCACCCGACGCATATGGTCAAAGAGCCCGCCGGTCCAGCCGGCGCGCGGTTTCTCTTGGAGGTCTGAGTCGGGCGGGATCAGGACCTGGGTGCCGTTGCTGACGATCTTCTCCATCTGGCGTTTGTGCCAGTAGCCGGCGTCGGCGACGACCACCCCGGGCCGGTCGGTCACGCCCGCGAGCTCGAGGTCGCGCAGCGCAGCCTCGAACACCGCTTCGAGGCGTCCGAAGTCCGGTGAGGCGGTCGTGATCTCTGCCGCAACGATGATCTGGTTCTCGGTCACGGCGGCCTGTGCGTTGTAGCCCTGGATCGTCGGCTGGCCCTTCGTGCGCATCACGCGCGAGTCGGGATCAGTGACGTTGATGCGGCCCGCCGGTGACGCTGGCAGCTCGTAGGGAGCGGTCGCAGCGAAGCGCCGCCCGTTGCTCTTAAAGCCGGTGCGGTGGTACTCCTCATAAGCCTCGTTGGCCGCGCGCTCGACTGCGTGCGCTTCTTCCAGGCGGCCTTTGGCATCGGCGAGCCGCGCGGCTCGTGAACGTTTGATCGGCCGCCGCTCCTTGGCGAGGCGCTGGTTCAGCTGCTGGCGACCCTCACGCAGCCAGCCTTGACGACCGTGCTCCAACGCGATCATGTGCTGCGCGTCGATCTCAAGCTCAACGACCGGCTCGGTCGCGTCGCTCTCGGCAGCGGCCTTCTTCTCATCCAGGCGCTGCTTGGCCTCAGCCAACGCCTGGCGGCGGCTCTCGCGCGAGCGAAACCGCTCCGGCAACTCATCCCCACGCGCGTCACCGTGAAGCTCGTCCTCCTCACGATCAATCCGCTCAGCCTCATCAAGGATCTCCGCGACGATCCCGTGATAGGAGCGGTTCTGATCGCGCGACGCGCTCGCCCGGATCTTCGTCCCATCGATCGCGATCACCCCGACCGACACCAACCCCGCCTCCTCACAAAGCACGAGCACCTCGACGAACAGCTCGCTGATCGCGGCCTCATGCCGGCGGCGAAACTCCGCGATCGTCGAATGATCAGGAGCGCGCAACGCGCTGATCAGCTTGTACGTCACGTCCTCCCGGCACGCCCGCTCGATCCCTCTCGATGACCGGTTCCCGCGCGCGTATGAGTACATCAGCAACTGCACCATCATCTCCGGGTCATACGCCGCGCGACCCTGCCCGTTCGCCCGATAAGCCCCATAGAAGCCGGTCAGATCCATCTTCTCCACCGCGCCCACGACAGTCCACACGAGGTGGTCATCCTCGACCCAATCCGCCAACGACGGCGGCATCAACAACACCTGCCCACGATCACACGACAAGAAGTTCTGGCTCATCCAGGAATCTTCTTAAACCCGCCAGACAGCAACCGCTAAACCCGACAACCTCGCCCAACAGCAAGCGCGCG
>PLFX01000003.1 GCA_003138355.1 Solirubrobacterales bacterium | reverse complement strand
GTTGTCGGGGATCTCGTAGCTGATGCGGTAGCGCGCGAGGGTCCGTGCAGCGTCGTCCCAGGCCTCAGCGCGGGCCGGGGTTGCGGGTCGTTCGCCGAGCGCGTCACGCATCCATCTGGGCCGCTGCTGTAGTTCGTGGTCAGCGAGCTGGTTGCGCAGCTGCGTGTGCTCGCGCCCGAGTGTGGTGATTGCGTTCCTCAGGCCGTCGCGTTCGTCACGGATCGCCGCGGGGTCGCCGAGCTGGCGGGCGAGCGTGCCGCGTCTGGTGAGCGTGCGCTCGAGCTGGTCCTCGGCGCCGGCAAGCGCCGAGGACAGGCGGTGGCGGTCAACGACGTACGGGTCCTCTGTCTGGCGGAAGCGTCGCTCGACCGGCGGTGGTAGCCGGTCGAGCTCACCGCGCACACGGTCGCGCAGTTGCGTGAGTTCGCGGGCGCGCGTCTCAAGGTCGTCGAGCTCACGCATCTCAATCACCGGTAGCGCGGCGAGCTGCGCGCGCAGCACCTCGATGCGTTCGCGCAGCTGCCCGATCGTCTGCCCCACGGACCGCTGCAGCCCGGGCTCGGCACGTTCGGCGGCCCGCTCCTGTAGCAGCTGTTCTGTTTGGCGGTGGATGAGCTGGGGGTCGTCGGCGCGCCCGGGCACGAGCTGGTCGATCGCAAGGTCCTCGTCGTCGCGCACACGCATCTGCCGCGCGACGCTGGCCAGCACCTCACGCTGCTCTGCGGTGGCGAGTCTGTGCGCGGGCGCGTACTCCGCGCGCGCCGCCACCTCGTGCTCGACGTCGCGCACGAGTAGCCGCGTCACATCGCGGGCTCGTGAGAGCGCGGTGTAGGACCAGCCACGCGTCAGCTCGTGCGGACTGGCAACGACCACGGCCTGCTCGACGGTGCCGCCCTGCATGCCGTGCCCGGTCAGGGTGTAGGCGTGCTCGACTTGCTCGGCGACATACGCGGCGGGCAGCTCGCGTGTGATGTGCGCGTCGGTTTCGATCTCGATGCCGTCACGCTCGACGTGGCGGACGGTGCCCCTGGTGCCGTTGTCGACGTCGAGCTCCCGGTACTCGTTGCGCCNNGTGGCGGACCGTGCCTCGCATGCCGTTGTCGACGTCGATCTGGCGGTCGTTGCGCCGGCAGATCACGCGGTCACCGACGGCGAGCGTCACCGATCCGTAGGTCAGCTCGCTGCCGAGCTGACCGAGGCCTCGCCGGTACTCGCGCGCCAGCGCGTTGAGGGCTTGGCGTGTCTGGTTGTCGCGCGAGATCATCACGCTCTGGTCAATGCCGTTGCGCTCGGCGCCGGCGGCCCACTCATCGACGGCCCGCTCGAGCACGTCGCGAGTGTCGGGGAGCACCTCGACGCGACCGTTCTGCTCGGCCCATTCGATCCACCGGGCCGGGTCGCCGTCGTGGAGCCCGGCGAGCGCGAGCCGCTCCACCGGGTCGCGCTGGCGCATCACTTCGGTCAGTCGGACCGGGCCGACCCGCTCGCCGACAGCGCCGAGCCAGCCGCCCGCTTGGACCGAGGCGAGCTGCCCGGGATCTCCGATCGCCACGACTTTGACGCCGCCCTTGGCGGCGTTCGCGAGCAGCTGCTCGCTCAACCTGGTGCCAGCCATGCCCGCCTCGTCAAAGACGAGCACGCTGCCGGCCGGTAGGTCGCTGCCGTTGTTGATCGCGAGCACCCGACTGTCCAGGGTGCGCGTCGGGATCCCCGCGTCGTCGCTGAGCTCGCGTGCCGCGCGCCCGGTCGGCGCGACACCGAGCACNNGGTGTAGGTCTTGCCGGTCCCGGCCAATGCCTCGATCACGTCCACACCGTTCCCCGACCGGGCGACAGCGCGGACGGCGGCCAGCTGGTCTTCGTTGGGTGTGCGGTCACTGGTGGCGAGGCCTCGGTCGATCGTGCGCTCGCCGAGCTGCGCGACGCCGGTGTCCACGCGACTGCTCGCGGCGGCGATCAGGCTCGCCTCGCGCTCGACGAGCTCGACGCTCGTGAGCGTCCGTCCGCGGGCCGGGAGCACGTCATCGCGTTCGATGAAACGCTCGAGCTGCTCGCGCACGACCCGTACGCGTGACCCGGCGGGCGCGGCCGCGGCGAACTCGCGCAGCACCGCCATCTCGTCGAACGTGTTGGACCTGGCGGTCAACCCGCCCGCGCCGGTCAGCAGCTCGGCAAGCTCCCGCTCCCCGACCTGCTCGCCGGCGAGCTGGAGCTGCCCCTCACCGGCGAGCTGCCCGCGCTCCACGCGCGTCGTGCCGTTCCTTTCCAGTTCCTCGACGAACTGCCGGTCGGCACCGTGCTCGCCGGCGATCGCGGTCATCTCCTCACGCCAGGTGTGCGTCTCGATCGAATACTGCTTGCGATCACGCGTCGCGAGCGTGCCCCACGTCTTGCGCTCCAGCCAACTCAGCGACCGACCGGCCTGCGCCTCGCGCTCGGCGATCACCGGCTCGATCTCAGCCGACCGCCGCGAGAACACGCGCAGCACCTCCTCGGGCATTCGCGCGAGCTCGCCGGCACCCTTGCGGACCGCAGCCCACTCCAGTCCGAGTCGCTCGTACACCAACCACCGCAGGTGCCCTTGGTAGAGGTAGCCGGCGGTCTTCGCCGCCCGGTAGACCGACGGGTGATGCAACGCCGTGTAGCGACCGTCCTCCCCCCTCGCGAGGTTCGCGCACACCACGTGCGTGTGCAGCTGCGGGTCAAGCGCACGACTCATCCGATGGCGGTACGCCGCGGCGATCAACCCGCCCGCGTGCTCGAATCGCAACCCGCCTTTGCCACGCCGCACGAACACCGCCTCATCCTCAAGCCACCCCAACGCTGCCCGGACGGCCTCCTCATGGCACTCGACCAGCGCGGCGGACATCTCGGCCGGCGCGATCGCAAACAGCACGCTGACCGACTTCGGGGCGCTGAACGTGAGGTCAAACGCGGCGACCGCCGGCTCACTGTTGCTGGCCCGTAGCCGCTCGCTCATCGCTCGCGGATCGCGGCCCTCCAACAGCGCGTTGAACTGCTCCGCACTGACGCGCCCGACCAGGCCGAGCTCGCCGGCGCCCGCGCCCGCCCACTCCCCGGCAACCTCACCACGACCCGAGTAATAGTCGTCCTGGCCTTGAGCTACGGACCGCTCGTAGTACGCCTGCTGACCGAGCGCGAGCTTCCCGATAGACAGCACTTACCGGTGCTCCTCCCCGAGACCGGCGGTGAAATCGCCGGCGACCTGCTCATCCCGCCAGTCGCTCCGATCGACGGCGCGCGCAGCGGTCACTACAGCCTCTCGGCGGCCCGAGCAGAGTAAACGCCCCTCCTCGCCTGGGTAAGTCGCCTGTAGGAGCGCTGGTGCGGCGCTAGGCATGACTTCAGGGTAGCACTCACCCCCTGGGTGATACTGTCTGCTGCGTAGCGAAGCGGAGTGGCTGGGCAGTCTGACGTTTGTAGTTCGGGGCGTCTCGGAGGTTCGCTGGACGGCTTGTAGCGGTGCTGCTGGTGTGCTGTTGGCGCGTGCGCGTTGGCGACGAGCGGCGCTGTGACGGCGGCGGGAGGCGCTGCGATACGCGGGCAGCGAGCCGGCCGCAAGGCCGCGCGGAAGCACTGCTGCAGTGCAAAACGCCGGCGTTAGCCGGCTCACGCAGTACAGCAGCGCGACTACACGTCGCCGCCGCCGAGCTCGTCGCGGAGCTTCGCGCGAACGCGCTGGCGACGCTTACGCTCTGTCTCGCCGGTTACGTGCTCGCTGAGTAGCGCGTCGCGCTTGAGCGCGGGCAGCTGCTCGACGGCGCGCACCAGCGTGCGCAGACGTTCCCGCGCGATCACTTCGCGCTCGACGTCAAACCAACCACGTACGGCAGCGGCCGGGTCGTCGAGGCGCACGGCGTGCTCGAACGCCGCGGCGCCGGCGCTGCGTCCGCCGAGCGCGCGGTGACGGTCGGCGATGCGTGACTTGAAGCGCAGCTCGAGCGCCGCGGCGAAGTGCCGCGGCGTGTTGAACGTGCTGTCGCGTCGCACGCGCAGCAGCAGCTCGAGCACGGCCTGTGCGTAGATGTCCTGGAGGTCCTCGCGCGGTGCCGCGTAGCGGTACGCGTGCAGCAGCGGCCGGCGCAGCCGGGCGGCGTGCTGCGCGAACAGCTCCTCGTTCGGTGCGGCCACGACCCGTCTCCTTTGCTCACCGGGGCCGCCGGGTGCGGTCCCGCTCCCCCGCGCCACGCACCCGCAGGGTGCGATCCTGGGCGGGGGCGGGCGGCGCACCCGGCCGGTGCGCTCGCCCACTCCTCGCTTGGTCTGTGTCGAGCGCGGGACTGCTCACGCCGCATCGACCTGCCAGAACTCGAGGTCGTGCTCGACGTCGTCGGTGACGGCCAGATACGGCCCGTGCGATGTGTGCGTCACGTGCCCGCGAACCAGCTCGATATCGATGTAGTCCTCGAACGGGCCCGCTGCCTGCGCGACCAGGCGCACCGCCTCGTCGGCTGAGCGGCCCTCGGCGAGGAGCCAGAACCTGTCGCCCTCGTCCGTGAAGAGCTCGTCGCGCACGCTCATGGCGACACCCGTTGCGCGCGCCACGCCCAGGGTGTCACCAGGCCGCGGTCCTCGAGCTCGCTGAGCGTGTCGATGATGTCTGTGCTCGGGAGCTTCGTGTGGTAGGCCAGCTCGTCGACGGTCGCGCCGCCGCCGATCTTGCGCAGCAGCTGGAAGATGCGCCGCTCAAGGTCGCCGAGCTGGTCGAGCTGCTCGAGCTCGGTGGTGCGCTGGATCACCGCGAGCGGCACTTCGGGGCCGAGTGTCCACGCGCACGGCTCGGCAAGGTCGAGGCTTTCGAGCTCGCAGAGCGCGTCATTGACCGATGTGGCGTCAAGCTGACCGTAGTAGGCGAGCTGGGAGACGCTGACGCGGTCCTCGATGTCGCGCAGGCATGCGAGGACTCGCTTCTCGATGCGCGTGAGGTGCGTGAGCGTTGGCTGTGGTGTGATCGCCATGGCTGTGGTTCCTCCTTCCTAGCGCCAGGTGGCGGTCGAGCCGTAGCCGGTGATCTCGTCCTCGCGGATCGCTGCGCGGCTGCCGTTGCCGGTCGCGAGCGCGCTGCGGATGGCGCGCCGCTCGGCGACGACCTCCTCGGTGCTGCTGCGCGGGGTGCCCCGCATGCGTTGGATCTCCCTGGATGCCTCGGCGCTGGTTCGCGGTGTCGTGAACGTCTGGCCGGTGCGCTGCGCGAGCGAGCGCAAGTAGTTGAGCTGCTTCCTCGTCGGCTGCATGGGCTTCTCCTGTCGGCTGGGGGCGGTGAACATGCCCGCCGGACGCACAGCGCAGCTGTGCGAAAATGTCCGGCGGTTCACCGCTCTGCCGGCACGGCCTGTCCTTCGTCGCTTGTCCTGAACAGACGGCTGAGTCGTCGCCGGATCTCGATGAAGTCTGCCCCTCGCGTGTCGAGTTGCCAGACGGCGCCGGCGAGGTCGTAGATCGTGCCGCCGCGTCGGCATCCGCCGTAGCAGCACCAGCCTTTCGCCGGGTCGTCGTAGACGTGCAGTGAGGGCGTGCTGTCGTCGTGGAACGGGCAGCTGATCTTGTGGTCGCGTCCGACCGTCTGGCCGGTGAGCACCTCGATGTAGCGCGCCGGCGCGATCGTTAGCAACGGGTCGCTGCCGTTCGTGTGCACGCGCGCCTCCGGCCGCGCCGGCGGCGCCGGTGCGGCCGGCAGGCCGGTGAGGATCTCGGTCGCGGTGTGCGGGCGCAGGTCGAAGCGCTCGAGTGTGACGCGCGTCGGCGGGTGGTGTTTGTGGTTGAGCGTGTGTGGCGGGCGCAGGATCGTGGCGGCGCCGAGCACGGGACCCTGGTCGGCGCCGAGCGCGCGTGCGAGTGTTGCGTTCGCCTGCTCGAGCTCGTCCGGCGCGAGCGGTTCGCGCAGCGGCCAGTAGAGGTGTTGGTGGCCTGGTGTGCCGGAGGCGATGACGACACCGGGATCGACGGGCAGCGCCGCGGTGCGGCTGTCGTCGGGCGCCTGGTCGATGTCGGCCCACAGGACCCAGCTGCGGCTGACGGCGTGGCGGCCGCCGCTGTGTGTGCGCCGTGGCGCGACGCCGACGTAGACGTCGCTGTGCGCAGCGAGCAGTGTGATCTCGCGCGCCATCCGCGTCGTGTTGCCGACGTGATGGAAGCGTTGGCGCATCGTGCCGGGCTGGCTGGGGTTGCGGTAGCGCAGCTCGAGCAGACCGCCGGCCGGCTCGCTGGCACCGAGCATCGCTAGGTAGCGCGCGAGCTCGGTGGCGTGGTCTGTTGCTGTGCTGGGCATGTTTGTCTCCTGGTCGGGTCGGGCCGTGGGTCCCGCTCGTCACCACCGCGCCCGTTCCGCGGTGTGCGCCGCTTGAGCTGGCAGCGCGGTGGTGGCGGCCGAGGCGGCCGCGCCCGTTGGGGCGCGGCCGCGGCCGTGCTTAGAAGGCGACCGGCTCGCCTTCCTCGACGTCGGCGTCGACTGTCTCGGGCTCCTCGTCGTCGCCACGCGGTGCGCTGAGGAACTGGACCTGGCCGATCAGCTCGTAGTCGTGACGGCGGGTGCCGTCGTCGGCGTCCCACTCGTGCCACTCGAGGCGGCCGCTGACCGCGACGAGCCAGCCTTGCGTGAGGCGCTTGGCGGCGGCTAGGGCACCGTCGCCGAACGTGCTGACGTTGATGTAGCCGACTTCCTTCGGGCCGCCGCGACCCATGCCCTTGACTGCGAGGCGCAGTTTGCAGACGCTGGTGCCGCTTGGCAGTTCGCGGAGTTCCGGGTCTTGCGTGAGGCGACCAATGACGCTGCTGGTGTTCATGTCCGTTCCTTTCGGTGGTTTGCTGTGTCTGACGCAGCCGATAGGGCCGCGGGTCCGGCCGGCGGAGCCGAGCCGTAGGCGAGGGGAAGGCCCGGCGTGGCCGGGTCTCGAAGCCCAGGCCGGCACGTGGCGAAACTGAAGGCAAGACAGATCACAGCCGGCCACCGGGAGGTCATGAGGCCGTCTCATCGACGGCCGGTTCGTAGGAGATCTCGGACGTAGCGACTGGCTCAGCGCCGGCGGCTGGTGTGGCTCGCTTGGCATGGGTTAGGCCGAGTGCGGCCGCGGCTAGTCGACTGCTCAGCGGTGGCGCGGGCGGCGTGGCAATGCCGATCGTGACGAGCTCGTTGAGCTGCGCGTTGGCGTACCACGGGCGCAGCGCGAGCCACGCCGGCGCAAGGTTTCCGTACACGAGTAGCGCGCTGCTGGTGTCGGCCTGGCGCACGCGGTGCGGTGCGGCTAGTGGCCGGAAGTCGGTGCTGTAGGTGTGCGAGCCGCTCTCAAGGGCGGTGTCGCGCGTTGTCGAGACGCGGCCGAGCTCCTCGTCGCCGAGCGTGTGCGCGAGGTAGTCGAGCGTCGCGCGGTCGCCGATGCCCGAGCAGAACAGCCGTGCGCGGTGGTTGGCGATGATCGTCTCCGCGCGGTCGCGTCCCCAGCGGTCGGCGGCCTGGCTGATGTTCTGGATGACGGTGAGTAGTTGCACCCCCTGGCCGGGCCCGGTGGATGCGATCTCGTCGAGGTTCGGGAGCGGCGCGATGTTTGCGACCTCGTCGAGTGCCAGGAGCAGCGGCGGGTTGATGGCCTTGCCGGTGGAAGCGGATCGCTCGAACGCGGCGGCGGTCACGTCCGCGACGAGCGCCGTGAAGAGGCCGCGGAGCCGGCGCTGCTCGTGCGCCGGCGCGATCAGGTAGAGCGTGTGCGCTCTTTCGAGCAGGCGCTCCGCACTGATCTGGCTGTCACCGGCGGTCGCCTTGGCGATCAGCGGTTCTTGCCACGCATCAAGCGCGGTGGCGACGGTCTGCGTCAAGTTAGACAGAAACTTCGAGTCGCCCTTCCAGACTGACTGGAGCGCTTCTAGACCAGCCTCCGCACCGTCGGTCGGGCAGTCGCGCAGCAGTAGCTTGGGCTCGTCCTGGTCGACGCGCGCGACCCAGCTGAGCAGCTCGCTCATCGTGTTGTTGCCGTGCTGCGCGGCGAGCAGCAGCGGCGCGAGATAGCGCGCCGCGGCGGGCCGCCAGAACGTTTCGTCGGGATTGTGAGCGTGGCTGGGATCGCCGACGCCGAGCAGGTTGGCGGCTGTCCGACGCGCGCCCTCCCAGCTGCGCGCGGCCGCTATCGGCGACCACGGCGTGTGCTCAAGGGTCTTGCAGCACGCGGTCGGGTCAAAGACGAGGACGTCGCCGAGCGCGGCACGCGCGAGGTGCGTGTCGCGCACGACGTCGGCTTTGACCGACGTCGATACGACGGGGCCTTGCCATTCGAGGATCGCTGGGACGACGAGGCCTGTCGTCTTGCCTGACTGTGAGGGCCCGACGACGAGCACGGATGTGCGTGCCTGGGCGCTGATCAGCGTCCCGTTGTATTCACCGAGGGTGATCCTTCCTGCCTGCGGCGCGAGCGTGTGTAGCGGTGTGAGCTCGTCGCGGTCGGCCCACTGTGCGCTGCGGTGCGGGTCGTCGCGGTGCAGGTGGCGCGCCACAAACGCGACGGCTAGGGCGACGCCTCCCAGCACCACCGCCCCGCACACCACTACGACCGCGTCGAGCACGATCGCGTCCGGCAGATCATGCCGGACGCCCGCCGGCCAGGCGAGGGCCGGACTAGCGAGGTGTGCGGGCAGATTGACGACGACGGCGAGGGCGCCGGCGAGGGTGAGGCTGACGGGGCGTCCGGTCGCGACAAAGCCGCCGGTCAGGCTGGCGAGCCAGATGATCGTCGGCGGCGCGAGCGCCGCGATCGCGACGATCGCCAAGACCAGGTCCATGCCGTGCCGTTCGCGCGCGCTCATACCGGTACTCCTGCGGGAAGCTGTACGTCGTCGTCGTCGACGTCGGTCGCGGGCTCCTCGGCGTAGCGGCTGCCCATCGCTTGGTCGGTGTCGATGAGTGCCCATTCGAGGTCGGAGAGGACGTGGCGGACCTCGAACGTGCGGCCGCCGACGCACCACAAGGCGACGCCGGGCGGCAGGTGCGCGATCCGGTCGCGCGCAGTGCTGGAGAGGCCGAGCTGGTCCGCGGTGTCGGGGACTTCCTGGGCGTGCTGGCGGTAGACGACGGTCGTCGACGCCTCGGCGAGCAGGCCTTGCGCGAGGCGCTGCTGTCGGGAGCCGTCGTCGCCGGCGCTGCGCAGGTCTGACAGGCGGTGCAGCGCGAGGATGTGCTGCACGCCGCTGTCACGCGAGAGCTTGAACGCGGACTGGTAGTAATCGGCGAGACCGGCGATCGGCAGCGCTCGCCAGCACTCGTCGTTGCCGCGGGTCGTCTTGTCGGGCGCCCGTCCGGCTGCCCGGGCGGCGTTAGCCCGGTCGCGGCGTTTCGCGTCAAGGAACGCCGAGGCGCAGACCATGACGATCGCGACGGCAAGGTTGCTTTGTCCTTGCCCGACACCGACGTTTGACAGGTCCAGACAGACCGCCGGGGCGTTCCACACGTGTTCGCTGGCTTTCGTTGGCTGGTCGAACATGCCGCGCAACGGGCCGTGCGTGAGGCGCTGTAGTGCCAGCGCGCACTCGCGTAGGTCGGCCTGCGCTTCCCCCGTGGTGCAGGCGAGCTGGTCGGCCATTGCCCGGGTCGGTTCGCGCAGCTGCACGGCGACGTCGGGGATGCAGACGTCGCGGCTGTCGGCGTGCTCGTCGGCGGCGGCTAGTGCCGCGGACAGGCCGAGCGCTTCGGCCTGTGTGAGCTGCCGGTCGAGCATCGCGCGGGCGATCGCCTCGAGCAGCCCTTCGCGCATTTCGCGGCTGCCGATCCGCGTGAGCGGGTTCAGCCGCGTCTGGCCACCGGGGGTGAACGTGAGGACCTCGCCGCCGAGCGCCTCGACGAGTTGGCGGTACTCGCCCTTGGGATCAATCAGCTCGCAGGTCCGCCCGAACACGCGGCTGCGGTACATCCACGTTTTCAGGAGCGCGCTTTTGCCGTAGCCGGGCCGGCCGATCACGAGCATGTTCGCGTCGTTGAGCAGGTTCGCGGCGTAGAGAACCCAGGGGTCGTAGACGAACGATCCGCCGTGCATGTCACGGCCGATGTACACGCCGCGCGAGCCGAGACCGGGCTCGGCGACGGCGGGGTACGCGGCCTGGAAGTGCGCGGTTGACACTTGATGCGCCGTGCGTTCAGCGGGTCGGCGTAGGCGTGTTGCGCGCAGCGTCGGGGCCTGCGAGTGCTCGCGGTGGCTGAGCGTTCGTTGCCTGGCGCGGGCCTCGGCGTGCGCGGCCCGCTGGTCGCGGCGTTGTTCGGAGCGGGCGCTCATCGCAGGCCCCTGCCGAGCGGCAGCGTGTAGGTGAGCGCCTCGGCTTGCTGTGCCCACATCCGCTCGAGACGCAACGGCGCGCGTTTGGCTTCCAGCTCGACGCGCGTGACTGCGCTCTCAAGGTCATCGAGCGCGCTGTCTCCGGTGTCGCGGACGCTGACGGTGACGTATGCGGCGTAGCGGACGGCGGCGTGGCCGTGAGCGAGCTCGAGCTCGCGCTGCTCGGCGGCGCTGTCGCGTTGGGCTTGGCGTTGGCTGGTGCGCTGCCCGATACGTCCGCGTAGCGTTTGCTCGGTCGCGACTTCGGTTGCCGCGCGTTCTGCGAGGCGCGCGGCACGTGCGGGCCCGACGAGCTCCATCACCATCGCGACCGAGCGGACGCACCGGGTGTCCATCAGTAGCGGCTGCAGGAACAGGGCGCGAACGTCAAAGCGCGGCCATTCCGCCGCCCACAGCGTGCAGTGCAGTGCGCCGTCAGCTTGGATGTAGCCCCAGTGCTCCTGGCGCGCGCCGGGTGTTGCGGTGTGTCTCGCGATGCCCGGGTCGGTGTCGGGCGTGTGGTCGAGTTGGCGTTGGCGGGCGCGTGCGCCCCACGGGTCGTAGCCGCCGCGGATCGCCGCGGCAAGCCCGGCGCGTGTCAAGAGTCCGGTGACTGTGATGCCGGCCTCGTCGAGCAGTTCAACGAGCTGCCCGACTTCGCCGGCGATGACGGCGAGCGCGCCGAGGTCCCCGCCGCCGCAGCGCGCGATCGCGCGCCTCGCGGATGGTCGGTGCGCGTCGATCTGCAGGCTGAACAGCAGCTCGTGTTCTTCGGCGACGTCGCCGGCGCGGCCGATCAGCTGCAGGTAGGACGCCAGCTCGTCAGGCGGGTGATCCAGTGGCGCGTCGACGCGCTTGGCCTCGAGGAGATAGGTGCCGAGCGCGTCAGCGTCGGCGGGCAGCGTCCGCTCAATCCAGCTGACCCGCCGGACGGGCGAGTCGTCGCGCGCGAGCGCCGCGAGGACCGCCCCGTACTCTTCGAGGCGTGTTTCGCGTTCGTGGGGTGCGAGTAGTGCGAACGCACGGCCGCTGACGCGTAGTGTTGCTGTGTAGGTGCGTGCGTGGCGGTCTTTGACGACGCCGAGCGGCGCGTCCTCGTAGCGCGCGAGTGTTACCTCGAGCAGCTCGAGCTCGGCGAGCTCGGCCGGGCGCGCTTCAGGCGCAGCGGCGGGTTGCGGGCTGAGTTGGCCGCCGGGTAGGCCGACGACGTGCCCGAGTTGTGCGCGCTGGCTGCGGAACCTGGCGGTCCCGTCAACACGCGCGAGCGCGAAGCGCAGCATGATCGGAGCCCACTGTTCAAGGGTCTGGCCGCGGACCGGGAGGATTGCCACCGCGATGCCGGCGACGAGCAGTAGTAGTGCGAGAGCGACGCCTCCAGCGCCGGCGCTGTTCAGGGCGCTCAGGGCTAGCGCGCCGGCGGCGAGTACTACCCCTACCTGGCCGATCCGCAACCCGAGCAGAAAGCCACCCCCGGGGTGTGGAGCAAAGCGATACGTGGTCTCTGCGGCAGTACCCGTCATCACGCCGACTTAGGTCGCCGCGGCGTGACACTTCCGCCCCGCGGGCTGCCAGACGCAGGCCGGCCGGCTGCTCGGGGCGGTCGCCCACCGCTCGCGGGCTTGGTCGGTGTGCGATCGCCAGGTCGCGCAGTGGGGTGAGGCGAGCGGGCTCTGCCTCCCCCGCCCGCGCCGCCACTGGCGCCCCCGAACGCGCCGGCGGCTTCAGCGCCGTGTGTAGCGCGCTGCCCAAACGCATCGGCGCCACCCTTCATGCCGGCGGCTACGGCGAGGGCGCCTCCACTGACGGCGCCGGCCGCGACGGCGCCTTGCGCGCTGACTGCGCTGCCTGCGCTGGGAGCAGCGCCTCCGAGGCGTGCTCCGGAGCCTCCCCCATGTGTGCCTCCGCGGCTGCCCTTGCCCCCTCCCCCGCCGCTGCCGTTACTCCCTCCCCCGCCGCTGCCCTTGCTCCCTGGCCCGCCGCTGCCCTTGCCGCTGCCGCCGCCGCGACTCCCCGCTCCGCNNGCCGCTGCCGCCGCTGCCGCCGCCGCTGAAGCGCGAGCGTAGGCTGCCGATTCCGCCGCCGACAGCAGCACCAACGGAGCCTGCGGCCCCGCGTGCGGTGCTGCCCATCTCCTTGGTGCTGGGCAGGCCCATCCGTAGCGCGTTGGCCTGCCATGCCGTTTCGGTGTCGGCGGCGAGCAGAAACATCAGCGTCCAGGGGGCGAACGCGGCGAGCGCGAAGATCACGACCCCGGCGAGGATCGTGCCAATCGAGGTGCTGGCGCCTTGGCTGCCGGAGATCCCCGCGGCCGCGGCGTTGCCGGCGAGTGACAGCACGATCAGCGCGACGGGCTTGAGGATGATCGCCAGGAACAGCACCTTCGCGAGCCGTCCGGGCCAGCCCGACAGTGGCCGCCAGATCGCGGCTGCGAGCGCGACCGGGAAGAACAGGACCGCGATGTAGATCACGCCGTTGCGAACGATCAGCTCGAGCCACACGGCAAGCGCCCCGAGCACTTCGAGCAGGGCGATAAGCGCGGCGAGCATTGATGAGCCGAACCCAGCGAACTGACTATGCCCCCACGCTTTGTTGAGCTCAGTCCAAAACGCGGTCTGGGAGTTCGCGAGGATCTGCGAGCTGATCCCGTCCGCGATCCGCAATGCGATCATCGTCAACGCGACGACCACGGCGGTGCCGAGGCCGGCGCGGACGATCCCCGTTACTGTGCGCGCGAGTTCCTCGGCGTTGCGGCGCAGCGCGGCGGACGCGAGCGCGATCATTGTCACGAGTAGTGCGAGGCCGCCGCCGAGCGCGGCCATTGGTGCGAACTGCGCGCTGTACCAGCTGCTCGTGAGCTGCGGCGTGCTGGTAGCGGTCATCTCCTTCGCGATGAAGGCGGTGATCGCGGTCGCGGCAGTGATGACCCAGGTTGCGACGGTGTCGAGGATGCTGGTGCCGGCGCTGCTGAGCAGGCTGCCGGCGGCGTTCGCGCCGGTGTCGACGAGCTGGTCGATACCGCAGCTGATGCCGATCGTGACGATGACGTCGAAGGTGCTGCAGAGCGAGCTGCCGCCGCCGCTCTTGTGCGTCTTGTGCGCGACAGTCGCGACTTGTGTTGCGCTGCCGTGCTGGATGCCGGCGGCGGTGATCGCGGCGCTGGCGGTTGGTGCGAGCGGGCTGGCGATGAGCGCGCCGGCGAGCAGCGCGGCGAGTGTTCGCTTCATCCGGCGGTCCCGTAGAACGGCGCTGTCATGCCGTTGAGCGCGTTGAACGCCGCGGCGGTGTTGTTGTCGCCGTCGACGTAGACGATCGACGGCACTGGCGCCGCTGTCGTGTCGATGTGAAGCTGCGCGAGCAGCCAGCGGCCGTCGCGCCAAACGAGCGTGCTGTTGATGAGGTTCCAGGTTTGCTCGGGTGCGAGCGTTGGTCCCCAAAGGAACGCGCCGACCCATGTGGTGAGCGTCGCGCGCTGGCGGCTGTAGCTGTCCAGGCGCCGCGCACCGACGACTGCTAGTGCCCTAGCACCAGCGGCGTAGGCGCTCGTGAGCGTTGTGTCGCTGCTGCGAAGTTGGGCCGCCTCTTGGAGTGACAGCTGGCCCGTGGCGGGGGTGAAGACGGTCGCGACGAGCGTCGCGAACACCTTTGGGTCTTGCTCGTCGGTCTGTGCCTCGGTCGCGAGGTAGTTGTCGTTCGCGGCAATCGCGCCCGCCGGGGTGTCGGCGACGCCGACCGGCACCCCGTTGACGAGCGCGATCGGGTTGGTGGTGCTGCTGCGTTGCGCTGATGAGACGCTGCCACGGCCGATCAGGACACCGGCGCCGAGCAGAAGGACCGCGAGAATCGCGGCGGTGGCGAACGCTACGGTGCGAGCCTGGGCGGTCATCGGCTGACGCTCACCCTCCGAGGTGGTAGGACCAGCCGAGGAACGCTGTTGAGGAGCCGAGCAGGAAGGCGACGGCGATGCAGATGATCGCCCCGCTCTTGGCTCCGCTCGCGGTGTAGTCGTTGCCGATTTGTCGGCCGATCGCCCACATCGCGAGGCTGATCAGGAAGCCGGCGACGACCGCGTCAAGGACGTAGCTGGCGAGGACGTTGATGCCGTTTTGGATTCCCGTCTGTCCGGGCGCGCCGGACAGGTTGGGCGTGACTGTGAACGGGAAGGACCCGCTGGCCGTGGCGCTGGTGCCGGTCGATCCGGTCGCTCCGGCTGCCGCGAGTGCCGGGGTTGGCAGTGTCAGCAGCAGGCTCGTCGTGGCGAGTGTGATGCGTGCGCGGGTGCTGGTGAGTAGGCGTCGCATGGGTGCGGGCACCTCCTTCGTGGTTGGGTGGAGGCCGAAACGTAGCACCCTTTCGCGACGTTTGCCGCCGTTTGGCGCCGCTACCCATTGTTTACTAGCATGCGCGCGTGCCCTTCAAGGCCCTGCTTGTCGGTGCCCTCGGCTTGTTTGCCGTCGTTGTCGTGCTGGTCGTCGCTGTAGCCGGCGCGAGTAGTGCGTCGGCGTTGTGCGCCGCTCCGTCCGGCCTGGCTACCGGCGCGACGGGTTCGAGCGGTAGCTGGTTGGCGACGGCCTACGGCCCGCCGTGGGGCGGTATCCAGGGGGATGGTGTGACGGCGACCGGGATCAACCTGACGGCGGGCCCTGCGATGTATGAGGTTGCGGTGGATCCGAGCGTGATCGCGCTAGGCAGCTACGTGTACGTGCAGCCGAACCCGTTTGGCACGACCAGCGCCTTCTATGCCGGTGACACGGGCGGCGCGATCAAGGGCGATCACGTCGACATCTACGACTGGCGTGGTCGCGCGGACCAGGACGCGTGGGGCACGCGGCAGGTGACGGTGACGCCGGCGCCAACGCCGGGCGCGGGCAACCTGCTGGGCGACGTCCCGATCAGCGACGCGTCGGCGACGCCGGCCGCCGCTCCGGCTTGTGTTGATGCGACGGTCGGCTTGAGCGCCGCGCAGACCGCGCAGATCGAGCCGGATGGCAGCGCGCTCGCGCCGGCCTCGGCGCCCGCTGCTGTCCAGCAGGCGATCGCGGCCGGCAACGCGATCCACACGTATCCGTACCCGGTGCCGGACGTCCACTACGGGTCGCTGGCGCAAATGTGGCCGGCGTATGACTGCTCGGGCGCGACGTCGTTCGTGCTATATGAGGCGGGGCTGCTGGGCCCGAGCGCAGGGGTCGCAGCGGACTTTGAGACCTACGGCCTGCCCGGGCCGGGGCGTTGGATCAGCCTGTACGCCAACAGCACCCACGTCTGGATCGTTGTCGCCGGAATCGCGCTTGACACCGCGGAGTACGGTGGCGCCCCGGTGCCGGCGGGTAGCGGTCCGCGCTGGCGGGTCGATCCGCTCGCGAACCTCGAGGACGGCGAGCAGTATGTCGTGCGTCACCCGCCCGGCCTATGAAGCGTCTCGCATCCTTGCTGCCGGGTTTGCTCGCCGCAGTTGCGCTGGGCGGATGCGCTACCGGGCAGCGTTCGCCGGTGACGCCGTTGGGTCGCCCGATCGCGGCGAGCTCGCAACACGCCCTTGGTCGCTCCGCGTCGACGCCGGCGCCGGCCGGGGATCCGCCGAGTGAGCGTGGCGGCACGGTCCCCCCCGCCGCACTGGCCGCGCAGCAGTCTGTTGGGGCGGCGCTGCTCGCAGCGACGCCGCAGCTCGCGCTCGAGCGCTACGCGCTCGTGTACGTCAACTGGCGCGCTGCGCAGCTCCCAGAGCACGAGCAGCAGCTCGCCCGCATGTCAATCGGCGCGGCCCGCCTGGTCGCGCAGCAGACGGCTGCGGGCGGTGGTGCCGCGGCCGCGCTCGCGGCAAACCACGTGGTGAACTCCGGGCAAGTGATCGCCATTGCGCCTGGCCAAGGCGGCGACGCGGGCGAGTGGGTCGTCGTCACGCAGGAGCACACGACCGGCGCAGGCCCCTATGCGGGCCTTCCCCCCGGTCCGCACGTGACGCTCGCCGAGGTCACGCATGAGCCTGGCGGCTGGGTTGTGAGTCGATGGCTGCCGATCAGTTGAGCGTGTTGGTACAAGCCGTCGGGGCGTTCGCCGCGACGGCCGGTAAGCACTCTGGCGGCGAACTGTTCACCTGGGCTGTGGTGCTCGTGCTCGTGGCGGTGGTAGTCAGGGCGCTCCAGGGGCCGCGCGGCCGCGGCGGCTCGCGGTCCTGGTATCGCGACAGGTATTTGCGTTCCCCCCATTGGCGCGCACGTCGAGCTCGTGCGCTGGCGCTTGCCGGCAGTCGTTGTGAGCGCTGTGGACGGGCCGGGCGCCTGGACGTTCATCACGCAACGTACAAGCGTCTGGGTCGCGAGCGCGACGGCGACCTGCACGTGCTCTGTCGTGATTGCCACGAGGACGAGCATCATCCGCTGCGCCGGCTGGTGCGTGGTCTGTGGCGAGTGGTGCGGCGGGCGTTTGCGACGAGCTAGCCGGCTCGTCGCTGCCATCGAGTAAGGTTATCTCGTTATCTTGTTGGACCGTGGGTTATCTGGGCGGTGCGTGCGTCGTTGTGTTATTACGGTGGTCCGTCCGTTGTCTGGGTGGTGCGTGCGTCGTTGTGCTATCGTGTCGTTAGGACTGTTGTCGGTTTATCTCGTCGGACGCTTCGTTGGGACGATCGTCAACACGTGGATGCCAACCCGTGGGAGCCGCCATGCCGTCTGCAGTCGTAACCGCGATCGCCGCACAGAAGGGGGGGACAGGCAAGACAGCGATCGCCGGTAGCCTCGGCCCGCTTTGGGCCTACGCCGGCGTTCGCACGCTGCTGATCGATCTTGACCAGCAGGCGAACCTCACCTACGCCTACGGCGTCGACCCGACAGCACTGGACGCGACGATCGTTGACGTCCTCGCTCCGCGCAATGCCGTTCCCGCGGCGGACGCCATCCTCGCCGATGTCCATGGCATTCCAGGGCTTGACCTGCTGCCATGCGATGAGCGCGCGGAGGCCTTGGACACGCAGCTGCGTTCCGAGCCGATGGGCGTGTACCGCCTGAAGGAAGCCCTCGCCGGCCTGCTTTCGCGGTATGACCGGGTCTTCATGGATTGCCCGCCGAACGTCGGCGAGCTGACGGTGTCGGCGCTGCTGAGTGCGGAGGAGATCATCTGCCCGGTGAACATGGGCGACACGAACGCCCTGCGCGGCCTCAGCCGCCTGACCCAGACCGTGCACAAGCTGAATCAGCGCGGCGCTTCGGTGCGGTTCAAGGCGCTCGCGCGTCTGGCCTGCGATGACACGCAGGTCAGCTGCCGACTCAACAGCACGGCTCTTGACGCGCTCGCTGCACGCCTCGAGCTGCCGGTTGCGAGGACCGAGCTGCGCGCCCGCGCGGCGTGGCGCAAGGCCGTTACCCAGGATGTGCCGCTGATCTTGCTAGCCGAGAGCGACCGTGGTACCAGGGAGGCGCAGGCGGATGTGTGGCACCTGGCCCACGAGCTGTGGCCGGAGGTCGACTTCCCGTATTCGAGTGAGATGCCAGCGCGCCGCCAGCTGGCGGTGCGCGAGGCGGCGTAAGCGATGGCGCTGCGACCCGTTTCGACGCTTGGCCTGGCGGACGCAACTGATCTCGCGCCCGCCTCCGCGCTGGGCGCCCAGGACGCGCCGGCGGTAGCAGTCGCTAGCGCGCCACCTCAGCGCCGCGCATCGAGGCGCTCGCCTCGCGCGTCGCGCTCGCCCCTTGAGGGTGCGCGGGCGATCGCGTCTGTCGGTGCGCTCAGCGACGAGCCAACGACGTTCGTGCAGATCATGGTCGCTGGCGAGTTGCAGGAGCGCCTTGCTGATGTGTCTCACCTGTTGGCGGCCGAGCACCGCAAGCTGCGCCACCAGAAGACGATTCTTGGTGCGCTTGTGTGGCGCTACGTCGATCCCGATGATCCTCAGCGTTTGCAGGAGCTGGGGGAGACGCTGGACGCCTACTTTGCGACGGACCTCGCGGAAGTGCCGGCGGAAGTCAAGATCGGCGCTCATTTGCCGTTCTCGCTCAAGTACAGGCTGGACGGCGCGGCCCTGGCGCTGCGGCGTACGCGCCGGGACGCTTCAGCAAAGACGCTGCTGAGCGCGTTGGTCTGGGCTCACGTGGAGCGCGATGGTTTGCCGCAGCTGCTCAGTATGTTGGCTGCTTACCGTGACGCGCTGCAGCCGACGCCGACGTCGTTGTATGAGCTGGCTGCTGATGCTGGCAGCGGACTCGAGACCCCTGCTGCGAATGAGGGCGGTTGACGCGCCGCCCGCTTCCGCCGCCGCCTAAGCCGCCCCCGCCGGCGCCGCCTCCGCCGCGGCCGCCGCGCCGCGCGTTGTAGTGCGTTAGGCCGGTTGGCTGGCGCGCACGGCGCTGTCGCCACGTCTAGGCCGAGCGGCGGCCGGGTACAGCATTACCGGCGCCAGCGGCGTGGTCTTCTTTTTCGACCGCGACGGCGAGCTCTGTGGTGATCTCAGCGAGCTGTCTGAAAGCGTCTCCGACGGTTGTGAGGTCTGTGCCAGCTGCCGCGCTGTTGAGCTCGGCGAGCGCGTTGTCGAAGCGCTGCCACAGGCTCGCTGGTCCGCGGCGCCCGGTGTTGGGTCGCAGTTCATAGGGGGGACCGGCGTCGGTTCTGCGTGGCGACCAGGCGAGGCCGTAGGCGGCGGCGCGCTGGCAGATGAGTGCTTCGTCGTGTAGGACGCCGGCGAGAGTCGCGAGGCGTTGAGCGAAGCCAGCGTCCGGGGGTGCCATGCGGTGTCCTGTGAGTGCGTCGAGCCAGCGCTTTTGGATGGTGGCGAACTCAGCGCGAATGTCTTCAATGTCCATGAGTTGTTACCTGTTGGTTGCGTGTCCAGTGGTTTCGCCGCGTTCGCGCGCCGCGGGCTAAGGTCTGTCGATGCTGATTGGTCGCGAGGCTTGCGCTCATCAGCTATTGGCGTTGCTCGAGAGTGTTGGCGCGCCGTCCGGGTCCTCCCACATGTCTGTCGCCGGCTCGGTTTCGAGCGCGGTTTCGAGCGCGGGTGGGCTTCCTCCGAATAGTTCGCCGTTTGGCGTGAATCCGGCGAATCCTGGGTCGCCGGCGTCGAGCATGGCTTGCACGTCGCGCTCGAGGATGATCCACGTCTTGCCGCCTGGGCGTGCGGCGTTCAGCTGCTTGCGTTTGATCCAGCGGCGGACTGTCGGCACGTTCACGCCGAAGCGTTCTGCGACTTGGGCGACGGTGAGGGCGGTGTTTTCGTCCATGGGTTGTTTGCCTTCGTTTGGCTACTGTTGGCAGTGTATGCTACCGGCGTGCCCGGCACCGTGACATCTCCACCGACAGACGATCCGGAGCTCGTAGCGGTCGTCGTTCCGATTGGCCGCAGCGAGCGCGCCGCGCGCCCGAGCGAGGAGTTCTGGACCAAGCCACCAACGCTAACCGGCGACGGTGACGTCACGGCCACGTCTGCGAGCTCGACGACGGACAGCGCACGGATAACCCGCCTCGCGCCCGAGCCGCGGTCGCGTTCGCCGTGGCGTCTGTTGGGCGGCGGACTGACGGTCGCGGCTGTGGTTGTGGTGTTGGTGCTGGTCGTGTTCGGCGGCGGGCACCGTAAGCATCCGGTTACGGCAGTCCGTCATGACAGCGGGTCGCTGTTCGCGTCAAGCTCCTCGCGACAGCTTGCGGCGAGTCGCGCCGCGGCAGCTGCGGCCGCGCGCCGCGCTGCGCTGCAGGTGGCTGCGCGCCAGGCGGCTGCGCGCCAGGCTGCCGCGCGCAAGGCTGCCGCGCGCAAGGCTGCGGCAAAGCGTTCCGCGGCTGCGCGGACTCACGCGAGCGTGACCCCGAACGTGCCGCCCGCCGCCGCGCCTGTGCCGGCGAGCTCGCCCGTCTCGTCGATCTCGCCGGCGAGTGCGTGTACTGCTCCCGGCCAGCTCGGCTGCTGAGCGCGATGGCGCTTGCCCAACTTTCGCTGGCGTTGGTACCGGCCCGCCAGCTCGATCGCCGAACCGGTGGTCGTAGACGTACCCGGACCGTGAGCCCTCGAGTGACTGCGTAACCCGTGTGAAAGGAAAAGGAACATGCATGTTCGCTTCGCACCCTGGCGGGCGCTTGAGGGCTCGGCGTCTCGCGGTGAGCCCGACCCGATAGGAGCTGCGGCGCGCCTGCGGCGTCGCTGTGCGCTGCGCGGTGTGTTGCTGGCGGCGGTCGCCCTTGGCGCGTTCGCTGGCGGTGCCGCGCAGGCCTCAGCGCAAGGGCTTTGGATGCAGGTGTCGTGCATGAACCCGCCGTCGTATACGGGACCGCAGGTGGCTACTGACGCGGGGTGGTCCTCGGCTAACAATCTTCCCGCCGGCGAGATCTGGAGCTCGGACGCGTCGGCGGCGTGCGCGCCGGGCTCGCCGATGGTTGCCTATCTGGGTGGCTACTACCAGCTGAACACGGGCTCGATGGAGTGGCTCGAGTATCAGCCGCCTTCGACATCGACGATTGCCGGCGGTTCGCTCAACGGCTCGATTAGTACGATCGACACGGGCGTCATGCCGGCCGTCGCCTACTTCAGTTCGCCGAGCATGGCGGGCGCTGACTGGTTCGGCAACTGGTGTGACTCCGGTTATGCCGGCGGTTGCGGTGCCTGGTCGGGGACGGCGGGGATCCCCGATAGCACTTCTCCGGGGGACATCTACGCGATTGCTTCCTGTGGCGGGTCGGCCTGGTGTGGTGCTAACGGCGGCGCGGCCTACTCCGAGGTCCAGGTGAACTGGGCTGACATTCTCCTTGCGAACACCTCGACGCCGACGGGCACCGGCTTCACTGGTGGCTTGCTGCAGGCGAATGCCGCCGGCACGCAGGACGTGCTGCTCACCGCGACTGACCCCGGCGGCCCTGGCGTTTACAACGTGACCGCGAAGATCGACGGGAAGGTCGTGTATGACGCGACCCCGAACGCGAACGCTGGCGCGTGCGCGTCGGTTGGCACGGACTCCTCGTCGGGTGCGTGGATGTTTGACGCCCCGCAGCCGTGCCTGCAGACGGAGAACGTCGACATTCCCGTCGACACGACGCAGCTGACCGATGGCAGCCATCAGCTGAAGATCGTCGTGACGGATGCGGCGGGCAACAGCTCGACGGTCTACGACAACACGATCACGACGCTGAACCACGCGCAGTCATCGCTACCGCCGACGCCACCGCCAACGCCGAGCGCCGCCTCATCGGTTGCGCAGCCACCGGTCTACGGATTCGTGCTGAACTCGGCGACGACGGCGCTGGGAAGCGCGGTGCATCGCAGCTACCCGAAGTCGAGTCTGACGTTCTCCGGGACGCTGACGACGGGCGGCACGGTGGCGCCGGGCGTCACCGTGAGCCTGTGGAGCGCCCAGGGCTTGAGCGGCCAGTTCGGCGAGCTCACCTCGACGACGACGGATGGCGCGGGCCGCTGGTCGCTGACGGCGCCGCAAGGCAGCACGCGCGCTCTGCGGGTCGTCGCGGGTAGCAGCGCGTCCTCGACGAGCTCCTCGAGCGTCGTCACGCTGACCGAAACGGTTACGCCAACGCTGTCGCTGAAGATCCGCTCGCTAACCGGTGAGCGCCTGGTCTTCACAGGCAAGCTGGGGATCTCCCCGCTCGGCTCGCCGCCGCCGATCGTCCTGATCGAGGCGAAGGAGGACGGTCAGTGGCAGACGATCGGCAAGCAGGTGCGTGTGCGCAAGACGGGCACGTTCCGTCTCAGCTACCAGACGTCCCCGCTTCTCACCGGCCGCTCGTTTGCGTTCCGCGCGGTCACAGTAGCCACCAGCAACTGGCTGGGCGCGAGCTCTACCGCACGCACGGCGGTCGTCCAGTGAGCGAATGCCACCAGCTATCCCTCGAGTGCATCGCTGATCGTGAAAGGAAGGGGAGCATGCGTGTTCGTTTCGCGCCCGGGCGGGCGCTTGAGGGCTCAGCGCGTCGCGGTGAGCTCGAGGCTGTACGGGACACGGCCGCGAGGGCGGAGTTGAACCGGTCTCGCGCATCCTGGCGCGCACGCACGGTGACGCTGCTGGCGACCGCGATCGCGCTCGTCGGTGGTGCCGCGGTGGTCGCGCCGGCTGGCGCGTACGCGGGTCAGTGGGTGCAGGTCTCGTGCCAGAACCCGGACGGGTCCGCCTCAAACAATCAGGGATGGTCGGAGGTTGCGGGCGAGGGCGGATCAGGCTCGCAGGTCACGGACAGCTGCTCGCCGGGTTCGCCGATGCAGGCGATCTTGAGCAGCGACGCGCCGGTGCCTGGGGGTGCTTCGATGCTGTTGCAGTACGCGCCGCCGGCCAACTCGACGCTCGCTGGTGGCACCGTCGACGTGTACCTGAACGGTTCGGGCAGCGGGTACAGCGAGACGGGCATCGCTTCCGTCGAATCGCCGACGAGCCAGTGGCCGCCGCTGACTCCTTTCTGCGCGCAGAGTCTTGGTGAGTGCGGCAGCCCAGGCGGCTCGGCGCTCTACACCGGCACCGTGACGTTGCCGTCCGATCAGGGCGGCGACGTGTACGTGCAGGCGGACTGCGGACCGGCTAACGGCAACGACTGCGCCGCTGACGCCGTGAACGGTGCGTGGGCCGAGGCGGATCTCTACTGGGCCGATCTATTGCTCAGTAGCGATGCGTCACCGGCAGGGTCAGGCTTCACTGGCGGCCTCCTGTCGGCGAACGCGGGTGGCACGCAGGACGTGCTGTTTACGGCCACGGACTCGGACGGCCCTGGCGTTTACAAGGTGATAGCCACGATCGACGGCGCCGCGGTATATAGCGCGACGCCGAACACCAACGGCGGCGACTGCGTTTCGGTTGGGACGTACTCGGGCGCGTGGATGTTCGACTACGCCCAGCCGTGCCCGACAAGCGTGAACGTCGACATTCCTGTCGCTACGACGCAGCTGACGGACGGCAGCCACACCCTGAAGATCGTCGTGACGGATGCGGCGGGCAACAGCTCGACGGTCTATGACGGCACGATCTCGACGCTGAATCATGCGCAGTCGTCGCTGCCGCCGTCGCCGCCGGCGTCGAGCGCCGCCTCTTCGGCCGCGCCAGCGCCGGTCTATGGGTTCGTCCTGAGTTCGGCGACGACGGCGCTGGGGAGCGCGCTGCATCGGACCTACCCGAAGTCGAGTCTGACGTTCTCCGGGACGCTGACGGGGGGCGGCACGGTGGCGCCTGGCGTCACCGTGAGCCTGTGGGCCGCTGCGGGCTCCAGCGACTACTGGCAGCAGCTCGCGTCAACGACGACCGATGGCGCGGGCCGCTGGTCGCTGACGGCGCCGCAAGGCAGCACGCGCGGTCTGCGGGTCGTCGCGGGTAGCAGCGCGTCCTCGACGAGCTCCTCGAGCGTTGTCAGCCTGACTGAGACGGTTACGCCAACGCTGTCGCTGAAGATTCGCTCGCTGAGTGGAGAGCGCTTGGTCTTCACCGGCAAGCTGGGGATCTCGCCGATCGGCTCGCCGCCGCCGATCGTGCTGATCGAGGCGAAGGAGGACGGTCATTGGCAGACGATCGGCCAGCAGGTGCGCGTGCGCAAGACCGGAGCGTTCCGTCTGGACTACCAGACGTCCCCGCTACTCACCGGCCGATCGTTCGCGTTCCGGGCCGTGACTGCCGCCACCAGCGACTGGCTGGGCGGCCGATCGACCGCGCACACGGCGGTCGTCCAGTGAGAAAACACCGCCAGCTGGCCCTCGAGTGGATCGCTGATCGTGAAAGGAAGGCAGGCATGCGTGTTCGTTTCGCGCCCTGGCGGGCGCTTGAGGGCTCAGCGCGTCGCGGTGAGCCCGCAGATGTAAGGGAGCGGCCCGCGAGGGTCGCTCCCTGGCGCGAGCGGCCCGCGAGGGTCGCTCCCTGGCGCGCGCGCGCGGTGATGCTGCTGGCTAGCGCGGTCGCGCTCGTCGGTGGTGGCGCGGTGCTCGCCCCGGCTGTCGCCACCGCGGGTACCTTCGTCATTCAGTCGTGCCCTGACGGCACCGGTTGGAGCGGCAACAACGGCCCGGAGTATTCCGCCGTGAACGGCGGTTGCAGCGGCTACAACCTCGGGCTGGGTCCCGACCAGTACAGCGGCAACGGCATCGTGTTCTCGCTGAGCAGCAGCGCGTCGTGGGTGTTCTCGGCGCCCTCGCCGGACTACATCTCTGCGTACACGATGACCGGTAGTGGCTTCGCTGGCAGCGACTATCCGAGCTGCTATGTCGGCGGCAACCAGTACGACGTTTGTGGTGTCGGGCGCGTCACGATCTCGCCTGACGGCCCGGATACGCAGAGCAGTGGTGACGTGCCGGTCAGTATCGACGCGACCGGCTTGAACACGGGCAGTGTGACGGCAGAGGTGTCGTGCAGTGACGGTGGCTACGGCAACGGCTGCCCGGCGAACGGCAATGCCCCGACCGGCGGGATTGCCGATCTGTCGATCAGCTCCGCCTCGTTCTGGATCACCAACAACACGGCGGTCCCCGCAGGGTCCAGTTTCACGGGCGGCTTGCTACAGGCTGACGCCGCCGGCACGCAGAACGTGCTGTTCACGGCGACCGACCCGAACGGGCCCGGCGTCTACACGGTGCAGGTGCTGATCGATGGCAGCTCGGTCTACCGCGGCACGCCGAATACCAATGGCGGTCTTTGCGTTGCGTCTGGAACGGCGGGAGGCGATCCGATCTTCACATCGTTCCAGCCGTGTCCGGCGTCAGAGTCGGTTGACATTCCTGTCGATACGACGGAGCTGACTGATGGCAGCCACGGGCTGAAGATCGTTGTCACGGATGCGGCCGGCAACAGCTCGACGGTGTACGACAGCACGATCTCGACGCTGAACCACGCGCAGTCGTCGCTAGCTCCCACGCCGCCAGCGATCCCGAGCGCTGCCTCGTCGGTTGCGCAGCCACCGGTCTACGGATTCGTCCTGAACTCGGCGACGACGGCGCTCGGGACCGCGGTGCAGCGCACCTACCCAAAGTCGGGCCTGACGTTCTCGGGCACGTTGACGACGGGCGGGACTGTCGCGCCCGCCGTGACGGTGAGCGTGTGGGCCGCTGAGGGCTCGAGCGAGGACTGGCAGCAGCTCGCGACGACGACGACCGATGGCGCCGGCCGCTGGTCACTGAACGCCCCGGAGGGCAGCTCGCGCGAACTACGGGTCGTCGCCGGCAGTAGCGCCTCGCCGACCGGCTCGGCGAGCGTCGTCAGCTTGACGGAGACGGTGACGCCGACGCTGTCGCTCAAGGTCAAGTCGAACGCGGGCGAGCGGCTGGTGTTCACCGGCAAGCTCGGGATCTCGCCACTCGTGTCGCCTCGGCCTCTCGTGTTGATTCAAGCCAAGGAGGACGGGCAGTGGCAGACGATCGGTACGGAGGTCCGCGTGAACGCCAAGGGCGCTTACACGCTGCGCTACCAGACGTCGCCGCTGCTCGCTGGGCGTGCGTTCCAGTTCCGGGCGACGACGCCGGCGACAGGCGACTGGCTCGCAGCGAAGTCGGGCGTACACAAGGCCGTCGTCCTGTGATCCACCGGTTGATAGGTGTTGGTGGGCTGGCGGTCGCTTCGGCGATCGCCAGCCTCGTTGTTGCCGCGCCGGCGTTCGCCGGCTCGGTCGATCCCAGCTTCACGACCGTTCCGACGGTGAGCGCTCAGGCGCAGGAGGCGAACGCCGCGTTCCTGGCCTACGCGCCACCGCCTGCCGGCGGCGTAGACGCGATGTGCCTCGTTGACACCGGCGTCAACGTCAACGCGGATATTCAGAACGCGATCGTCTCGGCGACGGCCGTCGATGGTGGTAGCGGCGCCGATGTCGATCCGGGCGAGCACGGCACCGTGATGGCGATGACCGCGGCCGCTGACGGCCATGGCATGTGGGGCGCGTGGCCGCTTTTGCACATCGTCTCGATCCGCGCTGCGGAGCCGCCGCCTGCCGGCCAGCCTGCCGAGTTCACCTTCGACGCCTACACGCTGGGCATCGAGCAGTGCCTCGACGAGCCGTCGAGCTATCGCATCAGGGTGATCAACCTGTCGTTCGCGGCGCCGCTCGTGCCGGATGGTCAGCAGTCCGAACAGTTCGAGAGCGAGGTGGCGTACGCAGATGACCTCGGCGTGGCGCTCGTTGCGGCTGCCGGCAACAGTCCTGGTGACGTGCAGGATCCGGCTGGTGAGAGCGGTGTCCTCGGCGTGGGCGCTGTGGATGCGAGCGGTGCTTTCTGCTCGTTCTCGGCGACGGTGAACGTGCCGTTGTTCGCGCCCGGTTGCGAACTCGACTTCGCTGATCCCTCGACCGACGCTCCGGACTGCTGCGGCAACGGCACGTCGCAGGCGTCCGCGTTCACCTCGGCGGTGCTCGTGGCGCTGATGAGCTACGACCCGTCGTTGTCCTATAGCGCGGCGGAGAACCTGCTGCTGTCGACTGCGTCGTATGACCGACTCGATGTCGCCGCCGCTTTCGATGCTGCCGGGCTTCAGTCGGTCGTTGCTGCCGGCAACGCCGCGATCCCACAGTCCGCGCCGGCGTCCTCGCCTGCTGCTGCTCCGCCGGCTCCGCCGCCATACTCGCCGCCGTCCGCCTCGCCGCAGCTGAAGGTGCGCGGGGCGAGCTGGGCCGCGGGCAAGCTTCACGTGAGTGTGAGCGGGCTACCCAGTGGTGACCGCGTGCGCATCCGCCTCGAGTACGCTCGAGAAGCGCCGCGAAGCGTGTGGGCCAAGAAGGCGACGATCGTCCTGCGCACCGCTCGCCCGACGGAGGTGTTGGTGTGGATGTGGAACGCAAGCAAGCAGCTCGCCGGTCCGATCAAGGCGCGCGTGTCGTGAGGCGCAGCGCCGCACTCGGCGCTGCGCTAGCCGCGATGGCTCTTGCCGTCGTCGTGTCGAGCGCCATGGCGTCCGGCAGCTACACGGTGACGGCGTGCAGCCCCAGCACATCGGCGGGTCCGTGGACCCAGGTCGACACCGCATTCACGAGCATGACCACGGGCAACGAGTGCGGCCCGGGCGGTGCGTACGGACCCGCTGGGGGCTTCGGCGACACGGGCGCGCTCTACGCGCAGGACATCATCGCCGGCGCCCAGGCCGCGTCGGGCACAGACGCCGGCTGGCAGTTCACTGCGCCGTCGGGCACCCTCATCAGCGCGATCAGCTACTGGTCCTCGTTGGAAACCTATACCGGCGCCGCGTACTGGCAGGCGGGCCTCTTCACGACACCGGGCACGCCGGCCGGCCCCGTCTGCACGGCTGATGAGGCGGGCTGCGCGGTCTGTGAGACGAACCCTGCCGCCTGCAATCTCACAGCTACAGGCAACACGTTCACGGACCTCGATACGCCGTCGCTGTTCTTCGGCGTGTACTGCGCAGCGCCAGGCCTGGATCTCTGCAGCCCTGGCGGTACGCAGCAGAACGCTCAGGCTGACCTCTATTCGGCGTCGGTGACGTTGTCGGAGTCTTCGTCGCCGTCGCTGTCCGGGGTGTCCTGGCCAACCGGGTCGGTGTTGTGGGGTTCGCAGAGCGTGTCGTTCGCTGCGAGTGATCCGTCGGGGATCTCGCAGGTCGCGGTTGACGGGTCGGGCGGGCAGGCGGGCTCGCAGAGCGAGTCGTGCAACTACTCGCAGCCTGTGCCGTGTTCGGATTTGCCGTCGGGCACGAGCCTTGGCTTCAACACGGCGAGCCTGCACGACGGGTCGCAGGCGTTGAGTCTGGTCGTGACGGACGCGGCGGGTAACACGTCGACGGTGACGAGCTCGCCGGTCGTGATCGACAACAACGGTCCGCCGGCGCCGAGCGGGCTGTCGGCGAGCGCGATCGCGGGCAGCACGATGTCGATCCAGGTGGCGTGGAGCAACCCGAGCTCGCTCGTGGAGCCGGTGGCCTCAGCGGTCGCCCAGGTGTGCGGCCTGAGCAGCTCGTGCGGCTCGCCGAGCTCGCTGAGCGACTCCGGGTCGGCGACGCTGCCGGTCAGCGGGGCCGGCAGCTACACGGTTCACCTCTGGCTGATCGACACGGCTGGTCGCGGTAGCTCGGCGAACGAGGCGACGACGGCTGTCACGGTGCCTGTGCCTCCGCCTCCGCCGCTGAAGCTCTCCTACAAGTTGGCGGGCAAGAAGCTGACGCTGATCGTGGCCGTGCCGAGCGGCGCGACGGGCAAGGTCACGTTCACGCTGCAGGCCTACAACAAGGCCGGGAAGCTGATCGGGTCAGCAACGCTCAAGGCCGGGCCGTCGCGCGGCTCGGCTGTGGCGCATGTGACGCTCAGCCCGAAGGAGCTGAAGGCGTCGAAGATCACGGTCAGCGCGAGCGCGGCTGGCGCTCAGGCCGCGACGCTCAGCTTCGCTCCGACGTCGACAAGCGGCAGCGGCAAGAAGAAGGCGCGGCCTGGGGTACTGAAGCTGTCGTACAAGCTGTCAGGCAAGAAGTTGCAGTTGACCGCGGGCGTGCCAAAGGGCGCAACGGGCGAGGTCACGTTCACGCTCTACGCGTACAACAAGGCCGGGAAGCTGATCGCGTCGAGGACGCTGACCGCCGTGCCGTCGGCCGCCTCGGCTGTAGCGCACCTGACGCTCAGCTCGAAGGAAGCGAAGGCCTCGACGAAGCTTGACGTCACGGCGAGCGCTACGGGCACGACGAGCGCCGACGCGAGCTTCAAGGGCTGAGCGCGCCGGCGAGCTCCGTCAACGTCTACGTTCCATGCAGGTGGCGGTGCGCCACCTGGGCTACTGCTCAGCGACGCGGCTTACGCCTCTCGCGCGTGCTGCGCGCCGCCCTTCTTCTCTGTGAAGAAGATCGTCTGCGAGAGCTTGGGGAGGGTCCCGGGCGGCGCCAGCTGGCCCGCCGGTGGCACCGTGCCCTTGGCGGGCTCCTGAGCCGTTGCCTGCTCGGCCTGGTCTATGTCTTGTCTGCGCGTGGCCATCGTCTATGAGGATACGCCGCCGCTAACGCCAATCCGCCGACTTCGAGGACGAGCGCGAGTAGCGCGACGGGGTGGGGGTTTGCGCACGATGGCCTTCCGGAAGGGGTGGGGTTTCCCGCACGGAAGCCCAGTGAGGGTGGGGTTTTGCGCACGATGGCCGCCCGGCGTCGGCGTTCTCGAGCCGGTCGCGCGCACCACGGGGCTTGCGAACACGGCCGGCGGGGGATAGCGTCGCGGGTGACGGCATACTCGTACGCGGAGGTCCTTATGGCTCGCAGAACACTGACGGGGACGCTGTATCGGGCGGCGCGATTGAGCGCGACGGGCCGCGCTGTGCGGACCGGCCACGCGGGGCGTCGAGCGAAGAACATCGTGGTCGGCCGCGCGCTGCGCAGGGCGGGCGTCTGGCGCCGGCTCTGGAAGTAGCGGCGAGTTCGAAGCGCCGCCCTGCGGGGGGGGGTGGGGGTTTGCGCACGTTCAGTCACTGCCCGAGGCCTCGTTGGGCTCGCCGTGGCGGCGCTGCGCTTCGCGGCGGCGCATCGCCCGGGCGCGGTCGAGCATCGCTTGTAGCTGGACTGCGGTGAATGCGGCGAGCGCGCGCGGGGTGAGGCCGGTCAGCTCGGCGAGCTCGCTGACGAGCGGGTCGGCGGCTCCGCGGTACTGGGCGGCTGGTAGCTCGCCGCGCTCGCGGGCTGCCATCAGCGCGCGTCCGTCGAGCTCGGGCGGCAGCGAGCCGTGGCGCACGAGCAGCGCGTCGCGCAGAACTTCGCGCGCGGTTGTGCTGCTGGGCGGCCCGGGCTGGCGTGTGACGAGCGTGTCCTCGAAGCGCTCGTTGAGTCGCAGCTGGGGGAGACCGTCGCTGTCGAGGGCGACCCACGCGGGCCAGCCGCCGGCGCGGAACCCGAGCGGCCCGCCAGTGGCGCCCGGTGAGCGCCGGCGCGTGGCGGCCGCGACCTGGCGCGCCCTGCGCCCTGCGCTGTCGGCGGTCGCGAGCGCGCGCATCCGCCGCGAGAGCTGGTCGAGCGCGCCGATCGCGTAGGCCAAATACATCGGCCCGCTCTGGTCCTGCGCGTCGCGGGCGAGCACGCCGAGGTGAAGCAGCGCCGCCAGGCCGCCGGCGGGGAACCCGTCGGGCGCGGCGGCACGGTTGCGCTCGTAGCGCGCGACAGCGCGGCGCAGCGTCAGGTAGTCGTCGCGCGCTGCGCGCCGCGCCATCTGGGGGGGTGGGGTTTCGCGCACGATCCGCCCGGCGGCGCGCCCGCCGTGCACCGCGGCCTCACTGGCGCCGTGGCGGGCCACGACCCAGGCTTCGCGCAGCCGCCCGACCGGCCAGTGGCGCTCAAGTGTCCAGCTTGCGAGCTCGAGCGCGCGTTGTGTTGCCTGGCGCTCTCGCAGCTCGATCGCGTCGCGTCGAGCTGTGACGCGCTCGACGATCTGCTCGCGCCAATCAGCAAGCTGCTCCCCAGCGCTCGACCCTGGTTCTCTTAGTGCTGCTCTTTCGGGCTGGGGTTGTCTGGGGGTGTCGTTTGAGCGGGGCTCTGTGTCGCGTGTTCTTGGTGTACAAGCGCTTCGTAGTGGGGTTGGGTTTTGAAGGTGCTCCTGGTGGCTGTTCTCCGACGTAGGAGGAGTCCCGTAGGGGGGTGCTGTAATCGTTTGAGAGGCCCTGAGACCGCGGCGCGCGCGAGCGCTGTGGCGTGCTCGATCGCGACCGCGGCGCTGACGCTCCACTGCGCTCAGGGGGGCGGCTGAGCGTTTGACGTTGGGAATCTGGATGGGGGAGAGGGTGTTGAGCGAGCGGCCGTAGCGGGCCTCCCAGGCGCGCAATTTGGCGGCTGCGATGTGGAGCTCTTCCTCGCGGATCTCGGGGACTGGGAGCAGCTCGAGCTCTGTGCGCCGCTCCTCGAGATCCTCGTCCAGGCCGACGCGCCAGCGCAGCAGCTGGGCCGCCGCGAGCGTCGAGAGGCGCCGGCGCACAGCACTGTGGTGGTTGTCGCGATCGGCGAAGCGATCGCCGCTCAGCTTCCACGCGGGGTGAAGCGGCGCAACGCCCGAGACGAGCTGGCGCATGCTGGTCGCGATCGTGCCGCCGTACCGGCCGCCGGCGGCGAGGCGGTGCAGGTAGGCGAGCTCAGCCCAGCAGCTCTTGAACGCGCGCAAGTCATACAGGCGCGCCTGGTCAAGCTCGCCGATCGCGACCTTGACCGAGCGCACGCGCGTCAGGAGCGCGAGCAGCTCGACGGCGCTGGGCGGCGCCGGCAGCGGCGTTGGCTTTACCGGCGGGCAGGGAGCATGGCGGCGCGTGCGGCGCAGGCCCCGACGTAACGCCGGGTCCTCGTCGTGGGTATCCCTCGGGGAGGTCTCCCGCTGCTGCTGCTCCCCGAGGGCCCACGTGCGCCCGGTTTGCGGTGCGCTTGTTGCCACACGGGACAGGCAAGCGCCTGCTCAGCTCGCTGAACAGAGTGGCGGTTGGCGCAGCAAGGGGTGGGGTTTTCCGCACGAACGCTGGCTTTTCGCGCACGATCGCGGCTGGCCCGGGGGGTGGGGTTTTCCGCACGAACAGCAGCTGCGCCGGTGATCTGCGTGCCACGGTGACGGCTGGTTTGGGCCCGCGATCGCGCGTCAGGGACGGCTCAGCGGGCGCTCGCGCGGGGGGTGGGGGTTTGCGCACGATCGGGCGCTCGCAGGCCGCCAGTTGGCGGTTGTCGCGGCAAGGGGTGGGGGTTTGCGCACGAAGGGGTGGGGTTTTGCGCACGATCTGGGCGCCAGCGAGCCGGGCGAAGCCGCGCCGTCGAGCAGGGGGTGGGGTTTCCCGCACGGAAGCCCAGTGGGGTGGGGGTTTGCGCACCATCTGAGCGCCCTCGAGTTGGGCGAGAGCGCGCGCTCAAGCAGGGGGTGGGGGTTAGCGCACGAAGGGGTGGGGGTTCGCGCACGAAGCGTCTTTTCGTGCCGGTTCCGTCCGTGGCCGCCCTTATGACTTCCTCATGGAGAAAGCTGTCGTCAAGCAGCGCTCGCTCATTCCGCTCGGGGATCGCGGCCCGATCGAGGGCTGGATGGACGACGACATAGCCAGCGCCGCGACGCAACTGTTCGGCGGCGGACCGAGCGGGATGCTGGTCGTTGACGCACGCGAGCTTTTGACCTCGACGACCGAGGTGATCGGCGCCGAGCTCGGCGAGACGCACCTGAAGACGTGGATGGCGCTCGTCACGATGCACGTCATACACGGCATGCCGGGCGACGCGCGCGTCAGCAGCTCAGCAGCCGAGCTCAGCCGCCTCGTGTGGGGCGATGACCGCGCGCGCGGCGGCTGGAACACACGCCAACTCGTCCGCACGCTCCTGGACCTGCATCGCGCCCAGTTCACCGTGCCCGGCTATGACCTCGTCAACCAGCGCCCCGCCGCCGGCGTCTCGGCGACCAGCCTCCTGAGCAACCTTTACGTCGACGACACGATCCTCAAAGCGTTCAACCACCGCGGCACGCACGGTCTCGAGCGCGTCGACTTCGGCAAAGCGCTCGGCCCCAAGCAGCGCGGCACGATCGCCTGGCGGATGCACCCCGACTATGCGGAGCGCCTGCACGACGCCGACCTGCGCCGCTTCGACTGGACGAAAGCGCAGCAGCTGCGCGGCTCGGCGCTGAAACTGTGGATGGTCTTCACCTCCGTGCGCGTGCCGTACCGGTCGGTGCTCGACACCAGAGAAGGTCTCGAAATGGTCGAGATCCAGCTGACGATCGAGCACTGCAACGCGCTCGGCGTCCACAACAGCAACGACGCCGGCCGGCGACGCACACTCAACGAAGCCGGCGAACGCGTCTGCGCCGTCGACCGCTCATTCAAAAGCTTCGAAGCGCACGGCGGCCGCGGCCAAGACAGCTTCCTACGCGTCATCCGCAAACCCCCGCTGTCCTCGTCTCTCGCCAAGCCGTATGACGGCGCGCCGGAAGAGCTGCGGCTGCTCGTGGCGTAAGAACCGCGGTGTGCGCGCGCGCGCGCGCGCACGCGGCTGGGCGACGACCCGCCTGACTGCGCCGCGCGACGCAACACGAAGACTGAGGCGTTCCGGCAGTCAACCAACCGGACCGGCGGGTGCTCGCGCCGCCGAGCTTCTGTCCGACGGACGAACGGCGACCGCGCCACACGAGCGCGAGCACCCAGGGCAGGTGGGCGCGCGCCGGCGCGCGCCCGAGTCGTCCGCTCTCGACACCATGCTGTCGCCACACGCCGTGACGGTGTGCGACGATACGCATGCGCACGAAACAACCCGCACCCGCGCGGCACGTTCCAGAAGCGCGCGAATCGTGCGATAACTCTATGGACGATGACACGCAGGGCAACGCGAGCCATCACGCAATGAACGCTCGCAGCGCAGAGCCAGCGAGGAGACGCGCACAGCGCGCGGTGGACTGCGAAGGGAGGACGCCATGGCGACAGTAGAAGCACCCGTCGATCAGCACGAGATCGTCCCTGCCGACTGGCCGGAGATCATCGAGACACGGGTCTGGATCGGCCGTGAAGACGACTACTTCTTCGCGCTATGCGACGAGTTCGACGTAATCGGGCAAGGCCCAACACCACGCGCCGCCTTCCGCCAGATGGTCGAGATGGTCGACGGCTACCTGCACGTATGCGCGGCCCAAGGCCTGTCCTATCACGACGTGCGTCGGCCACTCCCACTCGCCAAGCGCACGAGCTTCCACGCACAAGCGCTGCTCTCTTGGCTACTGCGGCGCGTGGTGCAGGACTACGGCGTGCGCGAGCGCGCAACTAGCTTTGTGCCGGAGGCCGCTCCGGCACCGGCTCACTGCTGACGAGCTCCTCGCCGGTCGTCGGCGACAGGCCGTTGAGGATCCGCAGCAGCTCGGTCTTCCCGTAGCCGGTCTGACGCATCAGGCTCCGAAACATCTCGCTTCCCGCCTTGATGCCGGTCCACGACTCGCTAATCGAGACCTTGCCCGAACGCGACGGGTGCTCGAAATTCAAGTGCCTGCCGCCCGGCTTCCGCACGTAGCCCTGCGCGGTAAGCGCGTCTGCAATCTGCGGTCCAGTGAACGGGCCCTTGTTGAGCTGTGGTCCTCGTCCGCTTCCATGCTTCTTGGCCACGGCGGCCTACTTCTTCAAGGGTTCCGTCCGAGCGGTTTGGGAATCTAGGTCGTCAGAAACTAGGTTCACACTTCGCGCAGACCCAGGTCGGTCTAACAGCCGTCATCATCGACCCGTTGGCGGACGGATCGTGTTTGTGTGCGCTTTGCAGGTAGAACGTCACATCCGCGGCGCCGCGGCGCCTCTCGACTACACCGCGGCCGTACGCGCCGTAAGCCTGCGAGCCCAGTCGCGCGCTCCTAGCCCCAAGCGTCAGGCCGGCTGGGGCACTGGGCGGGGCGACCACTGCTCGCGCGGCACCTCCGCGAACTGCCAACCGGACGCGGTCAACTGCACGCGGTAGACCTTCTCCACTCTGCGCAGTTCAGACCCAACGATCGCGCCGAGCACCATGCCAGCGAACCCAAAGATCGTCGAGATCCAAACATCGCGCGAGGTGAGCGCCGCGGTCCCGCCGCCGCCGAACGCACCCGCCACCGCCGTCTCCACGGTCCGGGACGTCCACTCGCTGATCGTGCCGTTGATCTCGGCATAGCCGAGGCGCTGTACAACAGTGAGGACCTCGTTCAAGGCGTCTACGTGCGATTCCCGCGCGAGCTCGAGCCTCAAGCGGTAGTCGCGATAGCCGTTCTCCACGAGTTCGCTGATCACCGCGTCGGTCAGCTGTTCCGTGAGGACGTCCCTGGTGATCGGCGACGCGCCCCTTCCTCTCAGCGTCCGCGGAAGCTGCGGCGGCGTGATGCGTAGCTCGTAGGTGCTCATCGCAGCATCCCCCGGCGGAACAAGTCGACGATCTCGGCGCCAAGCACCATGGCAATGCCGATCGCCAACAGGACGCGCGGCTCGCTCAGCCCCTTCTCGATGTTGCTGATTGTCTGGCGGCTGACGCCCAGCTGGCGGGCAAGCGCCTCCTGGGACAAACCGAGGCGTTCGCGGTGCTCTCTGACGGTCGACTCGAAACGCGACATGCGCGGCAGGATTGCAGCTGACTACGCCGCCGTCAAGAGGACTATGCAAAGAACAGTTTACGTACGACGGCGCCGGACGGACCTCGTGCCCGCCACACCCGGCTTCTCAATCACGTGGTCTGCAGTTAGACCGGCAGCCTTGAGCAACTGCGCTAGTCGGCCGATCTCACTCGGCGCGACGGTTGTCGTCAGCTCGGCCAGCATCTTGGCCCACATGTCCTCGAGCCGCAGAAAGCCAACCGAGCAGCCCGGGAGGTTCAACGCAATCCGCGGATCATGCGACCAGGCGTCGGCATCCCCGCGGAGGCGGGTCACTGCAACGCGGTAGGCGAAGACACGCTCTCCGGTGAGCTCGAAAATCTCCTCGCGGAAGGCCTCGCTCCATTTCGGCACCCACAACTCGCGGAACGCTCGCCACGTAGCACGCTTCGGGCCCTTCTTTTCTTCCCTCAGCTCCGCGAGCTTCGCGGTCGCGTCAAAGCCGCCCTGCCAAGACTTGCAACTGACCACCACGACGCGCTCGACGCCCGAGCGCGTGGGGTGGTAGCCAACCACATCAATATCGGAGCGAACCGAATCCTGGTCCCCGACGTACTCGGGGTGGTCGGAGCGTGGACGAAAGCCGATGTTGTGGGTCGTGAAGTAGCCGCCGAACTTAAGGAAATCGTCGACGACCTGCTCCAACACGTCTTCCTTCATCGACCTCACTCTCGCACGCGAGTCGGACCAGGCTCGATGCGGCGCGCAATGTGATCTAGGCTGGGCGACGATGGGCGACAGCGACACGATCCGCAACCACGCCGCGTTCATCTGGTCGGTCGCGGACCTGCTGCGCGGGGACTACAAGCAGTCGGAGTACGGCAAGGTGATCCTGCCGCTGACGGTGATCCGACGCCTGGACTGCGTGCTCGAGCCGACCAAACAGGCGGTGCTTGACAAGCACAAGGACCTGGCGGGAAAGATCGAGAACGTCGAGCCGGTGCTCCAGGCCGTGTCGGGCGAACAGTTCTTCAACACGAGTCCGCTTACGTTTACGAAGCTGCTCGACGATCCGAACTCGATCGCCGATTCGCTCGCTCTCTACATCGGCGGCTTTTCCGAGGCCGCGAAGGACGTGATCGACAAGTTCGACTTCGGCGTGCAGATCGAGAGGCTGCGCCGAGCAAACGTCCTCTACCAGGTGATCGGCAAGTTCGCCGACCTCGACCTTCACCCGGACGCCGTGTCGAACCTCGAGATGGGCTACCTCTACGAAGAGCTGATTCGGCGTTTCTCGGAGCTCTCGAACGAGACGGCCGGCGAGCACTTCACGCCGCGAGAGGTGATCCGCCTCATGGTCAACCTGCTGTTCATCGACGACGCCGACGTTCTGACCAAGCCGGGGATCGTCAAGACGCTCTATGACCCCGCGTGCGGCACGGGCGGCATGCTGTCGGTCGCCGAAGATCACCTGCGCCAGCTGAACCCGCAAGCGCGGCTTGAGGTCTTCGGCCAGGAGCTGAACGCCGAGACCTACGCCGTGTGCCGCTCCGACATGATGTTGAAGGGCCAGGACGCCTCGCATATCGCCTACGGCAACTCGTTCTCCGAGGACCGTCACGAGGCCGAGCGGTTCGACTATCTGCTCGCCAATCCGCCGTTCGGCGTCGAGTGGAAGAAGGTCGAGACCGAGGTCCGCAGGGAGGCGGAGACCAAGGGGTTCAGCGGCCGCTTCGGCACCGGCCTGCCGCGCATCAACGACGGCTCGTTCCTCTTCCTCCAGCACATGATCTCCAAGATGAAGCCGCCGAGCGAGGGCGGCTCACGCCTTGCGATCGTCTTCAATGGCTCGCCGCTATTCACCGGCGCAGCCGGGTCGGGCGAGTCGGAGATCCGCCGCTGGATCATCGAGAA
>PLFX01000028.1 GCA_003138355.1 Solirubrobacterales bacterium | reverse complement strand
GACATGCACATCGCTCTTCTATGGGTAAGCCTGATCGTCGTTCTCTCGATAGCCATTATTCGCCTGCTTCACTGGGAGAGGAAGACACGGAAGGCGCCGCCGAATCCAACGAATACAAACCTGGCTTCCGTCCAGACTCCAGACTTATTGGAGCCGTGGGAGCCGGTGGAGACTGCGCCTTCCGCCTTGCTGGAGATATGCGTCGAGAAGTTGCTGGAGCCCTTCCGCCTGGAGGTCAACTTCAGCGCGGGCAGGGGCGCGGTGGGCCTGCTGGGAGCCTCGGGCGTNNTTTCGCGCAGGCCGGGGCGCGCTTGGATTGCTGGGAGCCTCGGGCGCGGGCAAGTCCATGACCTTGCGCATGATTGCCGGAATTGTCGCGCCGGATCGGGGCCGCATCACGCTCAACGGCCGCGTCCTGTACGACAGCGCAACCGGCCAGAAGACGACCGCAGCGCGGCGGAAGATCGGTGTCGTGTTTCAGGATTACGCCTTGTTTCCGCGGATGACGGTGGCTGAAAATGTCAGCTTCGGGTTGAGTAAGTTGCCGCAGATGGAACGGCGCGCGCGCGTCCGACTGCAACTTGAACGGATGCATATCGCGGAACTGAAGGATCGTTATCCGGCAGAGATTTCGGGAGGCCAGCGGCAGCGCGTGGCGATCGCTCGGGCGCTGGCGGTCCGGCCGCGGGTGCTTCTCGCCGACGAGCCGGTCTCGATGCTCGACGTGTCGATCCGCCTCGAGGTGCTCGATCTGATCGACGAGCTGCGCTCGCAGTTCGAGCTCGCCGTGCTCTACGTCACGCACGACATCGCCTCGGCGCGCTACTTCGCCGACGACACGCTGGTGATGTACGCCGGCGAGCTCGTCGAGCGCGGCCCGTCCGAGGACGTCACCCAGCAGCCGGCACACCCCTACACCCAACTGCTCGTCGCCTCGGCACCGGATCCCGACGATCTGGCCAGCGAGCTGCGACCGCTCACAGCTGGGGTGCGTCGCGCCGGAAGCGCGCTGTCGACCACGGTCGGCTGCCGCTTTGCGCCGCGTTGCCCGCTCGCCGAAGATCGCTGCCGGGCGCAGTCGCCACCGCTGCTCCGCGTCAACGCCCAGCGCGCTGCGGCCTGCTGGCGGCTCGATGTCGCGGCACCAGACTTGCTCCACCAGGGCTTCGAGGAGAAGGAGGAGGCCATCACAACCTGATCAAGGAGCTTGCGATCCGTCCGACGCGGCACTTGGAAGGTCACCGCGCCGGACGATCGGATCACAAAGCGCATGCGTCGCATGCGCGCAGTGCAATCTGCACATCCCTGTGCTGGAAGAAAGGTACATCAGCAATGAAAGCCCTATCTATGAGGAAGCGCTGGTTCGCCGGTGCCTCCGCGACGGTCGCAGTAGCCGCGGCCGCAGCGGCCTCGGCAGGCGTGTTCGCCGCTCCGGCCGGCGCGGTTTCCGCGCACGCCGCCGCGAGCTCCACGCTCACGATGGAGTCCTCCCAGGAACCGACAGTGGTTGACAACTTCAACCCGTTCATTACCACGGACACCACCAGCATCGGCGCACCCACGCTGATCTATGAATCGCTGCTGCAGTTCGACATCGCCAAGCCGACGCAGGCGCCGTATGACTTCCTCGCGACCAAGTTCAAGTGGAATCCGGGCGGCACCTCGATCACCTTCACGATTCGCAAGAACGTGAAGTTCAGCAACGGCAAGACGATGACCCCGAAAGATGTCGCGTTCACATACGACCTGGTCGGCGCCAACAAGGACGCCAACGGTGGTGGCCTGGATCTCGCCACGCCGGCGGCCAAGGTCAAGGGCAACACGGTGACCGTCTACTTCACGGCGTCCGCCTACACGGAGCTTCAGTACATCGGCACCGTGCCGATCGTTGAGCAGTCGATCTGGAGCCACGTCGGCGACCCGGGCAAGCACGTCGACACCCACCCGGTCGGCACCGGTCCGTACGTGCTGAAGTCCGAGAACGACACCGCGGGTATCGTCCTCGTCGCCAACAAGAAGTACTGGGGCGGCCCGTGGGCGAAGAAGGCCGGTCCGCCGGCAGTCAAGGAAGTTCAGTTCCCGACATTCGCCTCGACGTCGGACGTGCTTTCGGCGCTCGAGAACAACTCGCTCGACTGGGCAGGAAACTTCATTTCCGGCCTCAGCGCGTTCACGAGCGGGGCGGGTCACGCAGTCTGGTTCGCGGGCGTTAACACCAACTCGCTCATCCCGAACCTGCGTACGTGGCCGATGAACAACCTGTGCGTCCGCCAAGCAGTCAGCCTGGCGATCAACCGGGGCGACATCAGCTCGACAGGTGAGAGTGGACTCGAGCCCCCGGCGACCAACGCCTCGGGTATCGTGCTGCCGAACTTCGCAAGCCAAGAGGCTTCCGCGGTTTCCGGCGACACGCTGTCCTCGAGCCCCGGCGTGGCGGCAGCTGACGCAGCGCTGACCGGCTGCAGTGCCGCCAACGGCGGTCCCTTCACGCTGGACAGCAAGGGCTACTACTCGCAAGGTGGCCAGGAAGTCGACATCACGATCACCGACCCGTCCGATTACACGGACTACGCGTCGGATGACACGATCATGGCGGCGAACCTCCAGAGCGCGCACATGAACGGCACGTTCGACGGCCTCGCCGACGCGGCGTGGTACAGCGACCTGGCTGCCGGGACGTTCGGCAGCGCGACAAGCCACTGGTCGAACTCGGCAATCACGCTGTGGGGCCTGTATGACGGCTGGCTCGACAGCACGCTGAACAACGGTTCAGGCTCCGGCGACTTCGAGGGTCTCAATAACTCGACAGTCGACAGCGAGCTGGCCACCCTCGGAACAGCGGGGACAGCGGCCGCAATCAAGGCCGATGCCGCTCCGCTCGAGGAGTACGTGGCGGCGAACCTGCCGGTCATCCCGACCGTGTACGGCGCGTCGTTCGACGAGTACAACAGTGGTGCGTTCTCAGGCTGGCCGACCGCCAGCAACGCATACGAGTCAGGCAGCCCGAACACACCGACCAATGAGGTGATCGTGCTGCACCTGAAGCCGGCCAAGTAGCCCGCAGCAGCAACGCAGGGACAAGTAACCCCGCTCCGCCTCCCTCACGGGCGGAGCGGGGCCTGGCCCCATCCGAGCTTACGAAAGGACAGGAATCGCGATGACGACGACTGGACGTGTCGGCGCGGCTGCACGTGCCCGCACCTTTCCAGCCGGCTTCCTCTGGGGGGCCGCGACGGCCGCCTACCAGATCGAGGGCGCGGTGAAGGAGGACGGCCGCGGGCGGTCGATCTGGGACACGTTCAGCCACACGCGGGGGAAGGTGGCCCACGGCGACACGGGCGACGTCGCGTGCGACTTCTATCACCGCTGGGAGGACGACCTCGAACTGCTCTCGAGCCTCCACCTGAACGCGTTCCGCCTCTCGATCGCGTGGCCGCGCGTCCAGCCGCAAGGCCGCGGAGCGCCCAACCAGCGCGGCATCGACTTCTACCGAAAGCTCGTCGACGGGCTCCGCAGGCGCGGCATCAAGCCCGCGATCACGCTCTACCACTGGGATCTCCCGCAGGCGCTCGAGGACGCGGGCGGCTGGCCAAAGCGCGAGACCGCGGAGCGTTTCGCCGAGTTCGCGCAGATCGTCGCGACGAGCCTCGGCGACAGCGACGCGATGTGGATGACCCTCAACGAGCCGATTCAGGTCGCCCACCAGGGCTACCGCGTCGGGACGCACGCGCCGGGGCAAAGGGACGACGCGCTAGCCGCAGCGGCGACGCACCACCTCCTGCTCGGCCACGGCCTTGCGCTGCGCGCGCTGCGCGACACGTTGCCCGACGGCGGCAACGTCGGCATCGCGATCGACTTTCATCCGGTGCGCGCGATCGGCGATAACGCTCGAGAGGCGGCGGCCATCGCCGACGCCGAGCAGAACAGGCTCTTCTTCGAGCCGATCGTCCACGGCACGTACCCACGGGCGGCTCGCGCCCAGATCCTGCCTCCGGCGCACCTGATCGCCGAAGGCGACATGGAGCTGATCAGCGCACCGATCGATTTCCTCGGTGTCAACTACTACAACCCGCACTACGTCAAGATCGACGAGGACCAGGGCCGTCCGGCCGGCAAGCCGGCGAAGGTCGGACCGAGCGCGACTGACTACACGCCGCCCGAGCTTCCCCGCAACGCTCTGGGCTGGCCGATCGAGCCGAGCGGGCTGCTCGACGCGCTAGTCGCGATCAACGAGGAAACCCGTTCCGAGCTCCCGCTGTACGTGACTGAGAACGGCTGCGCCTTGACGGACGAAGTGGACTCGCAGGGCGAGATCGACGACGCGGAGCGCAGCGGCTATCTGCGCGATCACCTCGACATGGTCCACCGGGCGCTGAAGCGCGGGGCACCGGTGCACGGTTACTTCGTATGGACCCTGCTCGACAACTTCGAATGGGCGTTGGGCTATGACGCGCGCTTCGGGATCGTCTACGTCGACTTCGAAAGCCAGCGGCGCATTCCGAAGCGCAGCGCGAGCTTCTACCGGCAGGTCGCGCAGGCGAACGCGCTCGAATCGGACGGCGAGAACGGTCTGAGGCAGGCATGACGATGGAATTCGGATACTTCGACGACGAGCGCCGCGAGTACGTCATCGCGCGGCCCGACACGCCGCTGCCGTGGATCAATTACCTCGGGCTCGAGTCATATTTCGGCCTGATCTCGAACACCGCCGGCGGCTGCTCGTTCTACCGTGACCCGCTACTACGGCGCCTGACCCGTTACCGGCACAACAACGTGCCGTTCGACTTCGGCGGCCGCTACATCTATCTGCGCGACGACGCCGACGGTGACTTCTGGTCGCCCTCCTGGCAGCCGACGCGCAGCGAGCTCGAGCGCTACGAATGCCGCCAAGGACTGTCGTACACGACGATTGCGGCGGCGCGGGGCGGGATAGCAGCCGAGACGCTCTACTACGTCCCGCTCGGCGAGGAGCTCGAGGTCTGGCGCGTTCGTGTGACCAACGAACGCAGCGAGCAAGCCAACCTCTCGCTCTTCTCGGCGCTCGAATTCTGCCTCTGGGACGCGCGCGACGACAGCACGAACGGCCAGCGCAACTTCAACACCGGCGAGGTCGAGGTCGAGGACGGCGTCATCTTCCACAAGACCGAGTACCGCGAGCGACGCGACCATTTCGCGTACTTCGCCTGCTCGGAGCCGCTCGCCGGCTTCGACACCCAGCGTGAGGCGTTCCTCGGCGCCTACCGCAGCTGGGATTCGCCGCTCGCGGTCGCGCGCGGTGAATCGTTCGACTCGATCGCCCACGGCTGGGCGCCGATCGGCTCCCACCACGTGCGGCTGGAGCTCGCTGCCGGCCAGACACGCGAAGTGATCTTCCTGCTCGGCTACCAGGAGAACGCGGTCGACGAGAAGTTCGATCCACCCGGCTCGCAGGCGATCAACAAGAAGCGGGCCAAAGCGGTGCTCGAACACTGGCGTTCCTCGACAGCCGTCGAGGAGGGCTTGGCGACGCTTCGCGCCTACTGGGGCGAGTCGCTCGCGGCACTCACAGTGAACACCCCCGACGCCGACACGAACCGGATGGTCAATATCTGGAACCCCTACCAGAACATGGTCACGTTTAACCTCAGCCGGTCGATCTCATCGTTCGAGTCGGGAACGGGGCGCGGCATGGGCTTTCGCGACTCGAGCCAGGACCTCCTCGGCTGCCTCAGCGCGATCCCCGATCGCGCGCGCGCGCGGATCCTCGACCTCGCCTCGACACAGCTCGCCTCGGGCGGCGCCTACCACCAGTACCAGCCGCTCACAAAGCGCGGCAACCACGCGATCGGATCGGGCTTCAACGACGACCCACTGTGGCTGGTCCTTGCCGTCTGCGCCTACGTGAAGGAAACGGGCGAAGCCGAAATCCTCGAAGAGCGCATCCCCTACGACAACGAGCCCGGCAGCGAAACGCCGCTCTACGAGCATCTCCAGCGTTGCGTGCGCTACACGCTCGAGCGGCTTGGGCCCCACGGGCTGCCGCTGATCGGCAGGGCAGACTGGAACGACTGCCTGAACCTCAACTGCTTCTCGGAGCATCCGGGCGAGTCCTTCCAGACGACCGCGAACAGGGACGGCGGCGTAGCCGAGTCGGTGTTCATCGCCGGCCTTTTCGTGCTCGCAACAAGCGAGCTCGCCGCGCTCGCGCGGTCCCTTGGCGAAGACGTCGACGCGAGGCTCTACGAGCTCGAGAGCGCGAAGATGGCATCCGCGGTCGGCGAGCACGGCTGGGACGGCGAGTGGTTTCGCCGCGCGTACGACTACTTCGGCGAGCCGGTGGGTTCCGCGAGCGAAACCGAAGGCAAGATCTTCGTCGAGCCGCAGGGCATCTGCGTGATGGCCGGGATCGGCGCGGATGACGGGCGCGCGAACCGGGCGCTGGCGAGCGTGCGCGAGCACCTCGCGACCGACCACGGCGTGATGCTCGTCCAGCCGGCGTTCACGAGCTACCAGCTCCGCCTCGGCGAGATCACCTCCTATCCCCCGGGCTATAAGGAGAACGCGAGCGTCTTCTGCCACACGAACGCGTGGATCCTGATCGCCGCGGCGATCAACGGGGACGCCGACGGCGCGTTCGACTACTACAAGCGAACCAACCCGTCGGCGCGCTCGGCGATCAGCGCCGTGCACCGCTGCGAGCCCTACTGCTACGCGCAGACGATCGCGGGCCGCGATGCGCCGACCCACGGCGAGGCCAAGAACTCGTGGCTCACCGGCACGGCTTCATGGCACCTCGTCGGGATCACGCAGTGGATCCTCGGCATCCGGCCCGAGCTCGAGGGCCTGCGAATCGACCCGGTCCTGCCGGGGGATTGGGAAGGCTTCACCGCGACGCGCCGCTGGCGGGGCGCGACGTACGAGATCAGCGTCAAGAAGAGCAAGGGCACTACCGGTCGCGTCAAGAGCCTGATCGTCGACGGCAGTCCCGTCGAGGGAAACCTGATCGCGCCAGCGCCCGTCGGGGCGATCGTGAAGGTCGAGGCGAGCGTTGACAGCTCACTGCCGGACGCGCCCGAACCCGAGGCGGCTCCGGCCCCCGTGGCTTAGCGCCAATCAGCCGCCGACCGTCTCGAAGGTCGCCGTGTAGCCCAGCCGGGCGCCGCTCGCGGCGAGGTCACGTGCGATCTGGGCGCAACTGGCAAGGAGCGGCGGAACGAGCGTCCGCTTCACCTCGTCGATGCTGCCGGCGGCGCTGTTGAGGACGAGCGCCAGCGCCGCGACCGCGGCGCCGTCGCGGTCGCGGACCGGGGCGGCGAGCGAACGCAGGCCGAGCTCGACCTCCTGGTCAACGAGCGCGAAGCCGCCCTCGCGTACGCGCCCCAGCTCGGCCTCGAGCGCCGCGCGCACCGTGATCGTCCGAGCGGTCAACGGCTTGAAGTCGACGCGGTCGAGCCGCTCGGCGAGCCTCCCCGGCGTAAGGCCGGCGAGGAGAACGCGACCGCTCGCAGACGCCCATGCCGGCAGGCGCTGGCCGAGGACGATGCGGCCCGTCATGACGCGGTAGGCCGGCACGCGCGTCACACCGACGATCGAATCGCCGTCTAGCACCGACAGGACGCCCGACTCGCGCACCTCCTCCACGAGCTTGCGGATGTGCGGCAACGCGATCTCGGGGAGCGTCAGGCTCGACAGGTACGCGGAGCCGAGCTCGAGCACGCGCGGGGTCAGCGCGAAGCGACGATCAACCTCGCGCACGTAGCCGAGCCGTTCGAGCGTGTGCGTGAAGCGGCGCGCCGCCGCGCGCGAGAGGCCCGCGCGCTGGGCGATCTGGCTCAACGTCAATGGTTCCGGCGTATCGAGGGCGCCGATCACGCTAAGCCCGCGCGCGAGGGACTGCACGAAGTTGTCACGATCGTCGGCCGCGGGCACCACGCGTGCCGGGCGGCTCAACGAGCTTCCTCGGGCGGTGGCACCACGCCGAGCTCCCGCAGCTTCGCGTCGGCGATCGCGAAGGCGCGATTCGCCGCCGGGACGCCGGCGTAGACCGCCGTATGCAGGAGCACCTCGGCGATCTCCGCCGGCTCGAGCCCGTTGCGCAGCGCAGCCTCGACGTGCATCGCGATCTCGTGCTCGCGCCCGAGCGCGCACAGGACGGCAAGCGTGATCATGCTGCGCGAGCGCCGGTCGATGCCGTCACGTGCCCAAACCGCACCCCAGGCGTAGCGAGTTATGAACTCCTGGAAGGGCGCCGTGAACTCGTCGGTCCGCGCAATCGCGCCGTCGACGTGGGCATCGCCCAGTACCTCGCGTCGCACGCGCATGCCCTCGTCGCGCTCAGACATCGCCGCTCCCGGCGAGATGGTCGAGGATCAGGCGGTTCACGACCTCTGGCTGCTCGACGTTCGCAATGTGGGCGGCGCGCTCGATCAGCGCGAAGCGCGCGCCCGGCACACCGGCTGCGATCGCAAGGCCGTGCTCGCGCGGGAGCGCGGTGTCATGCGCCGCCGACGCGACGAGCGTCGGCAGCTCAATGCGCGCGAGGCCATCGCGCAGGTCGAGTGAAGCCACCGCCGTGCAGCAGCCGGCATAGCCGCCGGCCGGCGTCGAGCGCAGCATGCTGCCGGCGCGCTCCACCGCCTGCGGGTCGGAGCGCACGAATTCGGGCGTGAACCAGCGCGCGAGGACAGCGTCGGCGACGACCGCCGTCGAACCGGCCTCGCGGACCGCCGCCGCTCGCTCGAGCCAGCGCGATGCGGGCGGTGCATGAGCGGAGCTGCAGATCACGACAAGGCTGTTTAGTCGCTCGGGCGCGTTGATCGCAAGCCAGAGGCCAACCATCCCACCCAGCGACACACCGCACCAGGCTGTTGTCGCGATCTCGAGACGGTCGAGCAGCGCCAGCGCGTCCGTGCCGAGATCTGCGAGCGAGTAGTCCCCGGGCGGCGCCGGCGAGCCACCGTGGCCGCGGTGGTCGTAGCGGATGACGCGGTAGCTCGCCGCGAGCGCGGGAAGCTGGCGCTCCCACAGCGCGTGTGTCGTCCCAAGCGAGGCGGAGAGGACGATCGGAGCTCCCTCAGGTGGGCCGTCGAGGACGTGGTGCAGTGCGACCGGCGAGCTCATCGCAGGGTCCGCGCGGCGAGCGCCCGATCGATCAGCTCGTTCGCACCCTCGACGTGGCGGAGCGGAGCCGCCGCCTCGGCTACCCCGGCGTCAGCGAGTCGGTCGAGGTTTTCCTGCATCCGGGCCGGGACCGGCTCGAGGCACTCGAGCGATTCGCGCGACCAGGCTGCGGCGGAGCCGACGAGGCGCAGGAGATCGGTCAACGTGCCCCACTCCGCCTGCCAGGTGCCTGCGGCGCGCTCGTGCTCCTGCACCATTGCCGCGAGCAGCGTCGCGACTAGGCCGGGGACGCGCGTCGTGCACGCGAGGACGGAAATCGCGGCGACGGGGTTGCGCTTGTGGGCCATCGAGGACGAGCCGCCGCGGCCGGGCGTCCCGCGTTCGTACACCTCGCCGACCTCGTCGGCCGCGAGCAGCGTCACGTCCCGCGCGATCTTCGCGAGCACCCCGGCGAGCACGCCGAGCGCGCCTGCGAGCTCGCCGACGCGGACGCGGATCGCCTGCCAGGGCAGCGTCGGCTCGGCGAGCTCGAGCGCGGCGGCCACCTGCGCAGCGACCGCCGGCGGGCGGCTCCCGACCGGTCCGCCCATCTGCACCGCGAGCCGCGTGCCGGCGATCGCGGCAAGCCGCGCCCCGGCTTCGTCGATTCCGTTCAGCCAGCCCGCGGCGCGCAGTCCGAAGGTCGTCGGCAGCGCCTGCTGGAGCAGCGTCCGCCCAACCATCGGCGTCGCGCGGTGCGCATCGGCAAGGCCTGCCGCTGCATCTGCCGCCCCGCGCACGTCGGCTAGGAGCGGGTGCAGCGCGCGCTTGGCGACGAGCATGGCCGCCGTGTCGAGGATGTCCTGGCTCGTCGCGCCGACGTGGACGAACGCGGCGTAGCCGGCGCCGACCTGCTCGCGAATCCAGTCGACGACGGGGATCGCGGGCATCGCGGTCGCGGTCGCGCCGGCGGCGACGGTCGCGACCTCAGGCGCACCCTCGGCGCAGACCGCAGTGATCGCCTCGCACGCGTCCTGCGGTATCGCGCCCTGGCTTGCGAGCGCGCCGGCGAGCGCGACCTCGCAGTCGAGCATCGCGCGCAGCCAGGCCTGCGAGCTGACCGCAGTGGCGACTTCGCCGCGGGCGTAAATGCCCGAGAAGAGCTCGTCAGACGGCAAAGAAGACCGTCTCCGCCGGTCCCTGGACATGGATGTCGAACCTGTAGCCGTTCTCGGTTGGCTGCGCGATCAGGGTTTCGCGCCGCTCCGCCGGCACGCGCGCCAGGATCGGGTCGGCCGCATTGGCCTGCGCCTCATCGCCGAAGTAGATGCGCGTGACGACGTGGCGCAGCATGCCGCGCGCGAACAGTGTCACGTCGAGGTGCGGGGCGAGCACGATGCCCTCGCTCACGCGAACCGGCCCGGGCTTCAACGTGATCAGCTCAAACCGACCATCGCCGCCCTCCTCGCCAAAGCGCGCGAAGCCGCGGAAGCCGGGCGTCGCCGGCCCGCCGTGCTCCCAGAGGTCCGCGTAGCGGCCGTCCGGGTCGGCGCCCCAGATCTCGAGCAGCGTGTCAGCGATCGGATCACCGGCGCCGTCGTAGGCGGTGCCGGTAATCCGGATCGCGTCCGGATGCTCGGGCGCGATCGCATGCGGGCCCTCGGGCCATGGCAGGCCGATCGCGAAGTACGGGCCGACCGTTTGCGATGGGGTCGTGGCGTAGATCACAGCGCCTCCTCGAACGGCGTCGCGCCCGGGCCGCGCAGGTAGATGTCCCATTCGAACGCGAGCGCCCAGTCGGGCTCGCTTGCGGACATCGCAAAGCGCGAGACCATCCGCTGGCGGGCGCGCTCGTCACGCACCGAGTTGAACACCGGGTCGTAGGGAAACAGTGGATCGTCGGGGAAGTACATCTGCGTCACGAGCCGCTGCACGAACGCGCGACCGAGCAGCGAGAAGTGGATGTGCGCGGGGCGCCAGGCGTTGTAGTGGTTGCCCCACGGGTAGGGTCCCGGCTTGATCGTCGTGAAGCTGTAGCGGCCGTCGTCGTCGGTGATGGCGCGACCCGCGCCGGTAAAGTTCGGGTCGAGCGGGGCGGGCCAGCGATCCCAGCGGTGGCGGTAGCGCCCGGCGGCGTTTGCCTGCCAGATCTCGACGAGCGTGCCGCGCAGCGGCTTCCCCTCGGTGTCGAGCACGCGGCCAGTGAGCGTGATCCGCTGGCCGATCGGCTCGCCTGGGTGCTGGCGCGTGAGATCGTTGTCTAGCTCGCCGAGGACGCGCTCGCGGCCGAGCTGTGGACCGGTTATCTCGGTGATCGTTTGCGGCATGAAGACGAGCGGCTGCTTCGGGTGGCGCAGACGGCTCGACTTGTACGGTGGGTAGTCGAGCGGCGTCTGCTCGTCCTCGCCCGGTCGCAGGTAGCAGTCGGGCGTATCGGTTACCGGCTTGTAGACGGCGTGCGCCTTCTCTGTGCTGGGTTCGCTCATCTCCTCCACTCCCCTTTTCTCATGCCTCGAGGATCACCGCGAGGCCCTGTCCTACGCCGATGCAGATCGCAGCCAAGCCGTGGCCGCCGCCACGGGCAGCGAGCTCGTGCGCCAGCCGGCCGAGAATCCTCGCGCCGGAGGCTCCGAGCGGGTGGCCGATCGCGATCGCGCCGCCGCGGACGTTGACCTTCTCCGGGTCGAGATCGGGCCAGCCCGCGAGGCACGCGAGCGACTGCGATGCGAACGCCTCGTTGAGCTCGACGACGTCGATCCGCGACCAGCCGAGGCCGGCGCGCGCGAGAGCCTTGTTCGCGGCTTCGACCGGCGCGATCCCGAACACGTCGGGATCGACCGCGTGCGCTGCCGTCGCGACGATCCGCGCGAGCGGGGCGCGGCCGATCCGCCGCTCAGCCGCCTCGCTGGCGATCAGCGCCATGCTCGCGCCGTCGCTCAGCGGCGAGGAATTGCCCGCGGTCACGCTTCCACGCTCGACGAACGCCGGCTCGAGCTGCGCGAGCTTCTCGAGCGAGGTGTCCGAGCGGATCGACTCATCGCGTTCGAGCTCGTGCCCCGGGACCGAGACAACCTCGCCGAGCGCGCCCTCGGCCCACGCACGGGCGGCGCGCTCGTGGCTTCGTAGCGCGAACTCGTCCTGCGCGTCGCGCGAGACGCCGTAGATCTGGGCGAGCTTCTCGGCGCTCTGCCCGAGTGAGATCGTCCACTCGGCGGGCATCTGCGGGTTCACCATCCGCCACCCGAGCGTCGAAGAGTGGAGCACCTCGTTGCGAGTCGGGTAGGGGCGCTCGGGCTTGGGCAGCACCCAGGGCGCGCGGCTCATCGACTCGACGCCCCCCGCGACGATGATCGCCGCCTCGCCCGTCGCCACAGCGCGATGGGCGAGGATCGCCGCCTCGAGGCTCGAGCCACACAGACGGTTGACCGTCACGCCGGGCACCGAGGTCGGGAGCCCGCCGAGCAGCACCGCCATCCGCGCCACGTTGCGATTCTCCTCGCCGGCCCCGTTCGCGTTGCCGAGGATCACATCGTCGATCGCATCCCACTCGAGCTGCGGGACGCGCTCGAGCAGCGCGCGCAACGCGTGGGTCGCGAGGTCGTCCGGGCGCACGTCGGCGAGTCCGCCGCCGTGGCGTCCAAACGGCGTCCTCACCGCCTCGTAGACGTAGGCCGCGCTCATCGGCTCGAAAGTTCGCGCAACGCCGCGAGCTCGTCGACGCTTGGCGGCTCGATGACCTCGACGTGCTCGGCAACCCGCAGCTCCCAGCCGGTCGCCGCGACCGCGTCGCCGACCTCGACGCCATGGTGGACGGAGGTCAGTCGTAGCTCGCGCGTCTGCGGATCGGGCTCGAGCACGCCGAGCTCCGTGATCACCGCCGTCGGCCCGGCGCCGCGAAAGCCGAGCCGCTCGCGCGCTCCCGCGCCGTCACCGTGCCCGACGGTCGTGACGAAGTCGAGCCGTTGCACGAGCGTGCGACGATCGTGCGCCACGATCACCACGACCTCGCCGCAGCCGGCCGCGATCTCGGGCGCACCACCGGCGCCCGGCAGCCGCGTCTTCGGGCGTGCGTAATCGCCGATCACCGTTGAGTTGAGGTTGGCGAAGCGATCGACCTGTGCGGCGCCGAGGCACCCGACGTCGATGCGCCCCGGGGTGATCCAGTAGTTGAACATCTCGGGGACCGAGACGATGAGGTCGGACGTGTGCGCGAGCTCGCCGTCGCCGATCGAGAGCGGGATGTGAAACGGCTTCGCGCCGATCGTGCCCGACTCGTAGACGAGGACGAGCCGCGGGTTGTATAGCGCACGTGCCAGGATCGCCGCGGTGCTCGGCCTGCCGACGCCGATGAAGACGCTGCGTGCACGGGCGAGCCGTCGCGCCGCGGTGACCGTCTGCGCCTCGGCTGCGCTGAGGGCCGCCGTGCTCACGCGACCGCCGTCTTGCCGCGGACGTGCGTGTCGATCCAGCTCGTGAACGCGTCCCGGTCACGGCTGATCGCGTCCCACCGCATGTAGAAGTCGTTGTCGCGTTCGGTGATGTCGAGGCTGTAAGAGGGCTGCGAGCCACCCGGCGCAAGCGCGACCGCGTCGATCACCCAGCCCGGGATCAGCACGCCGCCGGGTCGGGGCTCGATGCGATCGACGATCCGTTCGACCGTCACGAGCACGCGATCGGCGGCCAGCACGGCCTCCTTCTGTACGCCGGGGATCCCCCAGAGCTGCACGTTCCCGTCGCGGTCGGCCTCCTGCGCGTGGATCACCGTAACGTCCGGCGCCAGCGCGGGGACGACCGCGAGCTCCTCGCCGGTGAACGGGCACTGGATGAAGGCGACACGCGTGTGCGCTACGAGATCCGTCCCGCGGTATCCGCGCAGCAGCCCGCACGGCAGGTGCGCGGCGCCGGCGGCATAGCGGTTTGCCATCCCGGCGTGGCTGTGCTCCTCGATCTCGATCGCGCGCGGCCAGCCGTTCTCGATCGCATCGCGAAACCGGTGCAGCGACCCGACGCCCGGGTTACCGCCGTAGGAGAAGACGAGCCTGCGGCACGCGCCGACCCCGATCAGCTGGTCGTAGAGGATGTCGGGGGTCATCCGGATCAGCTCGAGCTCGGAGCGCCCCTGGCGGATCAGCTCATGCCCCGCGGCAAACGGAATCAGGTGGGTGAAGCCTTCGAGCGCGACCGCATCGCCGTCGCGCACCAGCTCGGCGACTGCCTCCCTCAGAGGGACGATCTCAGCCATGTTCGCTATGAGAACACACGCCCGCCCACCGAACAGCCTACGGATGCGCGCGCCGCCGCGCAAGTCGCGTCTCCGCAGCCGGCCGGCGTTGGACGGGCTAGGGGCCGGCGTGGAAGCGCTGCGTGATTTCGCCGATGCCGCCGATGCGGCTCACGAGCACGTCGCCGTCGCGCAGGTAGCGCGGCGGATCCCGCGTGATCCCGATGCCGGACGGCGTGCCGCTGAACAGCAGGTCGCCCGCAAACAGGGGACAGACGGCTGAGATGCGGGCGATCAGCTCCGCGACCGGGAAGATCATCGCGGCGGTCGTGTCGTGCTGCATGCGCTCGCCGCTGAGGATCGCCTCCAGCTCGAGCTCGCCGCGCGCAGCGGGCTCATCGGCCGTCAGCACCCAGGGGCCGGTCGGCCCGAAGCCCGGGAAGGACTTCGGCAGGCAGAGCTGCCCGGTCGGGTCGTGCGACACGAGCTCGCGGTCGATCAGATCCTGACCGACTGTCACGCCGGCCACGTGATCCCACGCCTCGCGCTCGGCTACCGCCGCCGCGGGGCGGCCGATCACGACGACCAGCTCGACCTCGTAGTCGACGAGCGCGCTGGGTAGGGCCACGTCCGCGACCGGCCCGACGAGGCATGACGGGTACTTCGTGAAGACAACCGGGACCTCGGGCGGGGCGCCCACCGATCCCGGCGAGCGATAGTTGAGCGCAGCGGCGAAGACCTGGCGCGGTCGTGGCACAGGTGGCCCGAGATCCTCCGGTGCGACCGGTGCCCCGTCGCCCAACCCGACCTGGTGGGCCCAGTCGCGGAACTCCTCCCAACGATCGTAGATCGCTTGCGGGTCGGAGTCGAACCGACCGTCGCTCGCCAGCGCGACATCGACGAAGCCGCCGTCGCGCGCGGCCACGAGGCGTCCGCGGTGGTTCGCAAGTCTCAACGCTGCCGGCTTTCGACGGGCTGCATCGCCCGCCAGTCTCGTCAATTTGGCGTTGCTATGCTCGCCGAGCGGGGCAATAAGTCAGGTATGCACTTTCGCACGAACCCCACGCTCGCCGCCGATGCCAGGCTCGGGCGTAGCGATATCGAGGTCTCACGGCTCTGCCTCGGCGGGAATCCGTTCGGTTGGACCGCCGACGAGAATGAGTCGTTCGCCGTGCTCGATGCCTATCTCGGCGCAGGGGGCAACTTCATCGACACCGCTGACGCCTACTCCGCCTGGAAGGCCGGCAACCGCGGGGGCGAGTCGGAGACGATCATCGGGCGCTGGACGAGCTCGCGCAGTGTCCGCGACACGGTCGTGATCGCGACCAAGGTGGCGAAGTGGGCGCCGCACCGCGGTCTGCACCCGGACAACATCGCCGCCGCGTTCGAGGGTTCGCTGAAACGGCTGCAGACGGACCACATCGATCTCTATTACGCCCACGCCGAGGACCCGAACACCCCGCTCGAAGACTCGCTCGCCGCGTTCGACGCGCTCGTGCGGATAGGTAAGGCGCGCGCCTATGGGTTGTCGAACTTCAGCGTCGCGAGCCTCGAGCAGGCGCTCGCGATCTGCGATCGCGAGGGATTCAGGCGCCCGGTCGCCGTCCAACCCCACTACAGCCTGGTCGCTCGCGCCGAGGCGGCCGTGCTCGCGCTCTGCGAGCGCGAAATGCTCGCCTGCATGCCCTACTACGCCCTCGCAAGCGGCTTCCTGACCGGGAAGTACCGCCCGGGAACAGACGTCAGCAGCGCGCGCGCCAACCGGGCTGCGCGCTACCTCGATGACGTGCGAGCGCGGGGCCTGCTCGCCACCCTCGACGAGATCGCCGACACGCACGGGGTGCGGCCGGCCGCGGTCGCGATCGCCTGGCTGCGCGAACAGCCGGGAGTTCTCGCGCCAATCGCGAGCGCACGAACGAGCGACCAGCTCGCCGAGATCCTCCCGGGCGCCACACTCGAGCTCAGCGCAGCCGAGCTGATGCGATTGACCGCTGCCTGGAGCTGACGCGTTATTGTGGCGCGCGCAATGCGGCTTGCCAGCTGGCAGCTCACGCCACGTAGCTGATCCGTCTGGGGCTGCTGGATCGTGCTGCGCACCATCGCAATCTTCTCCTTCCTGCTCGCAGGGGCGCCGAGCGCGGCCGCGGCGACGATCCAGCTGACCAACACTGGCACCGTGACGGCTCCATCCTGCCCCGCCAACCCGTGCGCCGCCGTTTCGCGCACGACCGCGATCCAGTCGGCGGACGGTGCTGGCACGAGCCCGTTCGTCATCACCGAGCCGGGCCGGCTCACGGCGTGGTCGGTGACGCTCGCACTACCCGACAGGGCGCAGATCCACTACTTCGACAAGCATGAGCAAGGCACGGCGCAAGCAGCGATCGGGGTGTTGCGAAACCTTGGCGACTCCACTTACGAGCTCGTCGCGAAGAGCCCGGTCGTCCATCTGCAGCCCTGGTTCGGCAAGACAGCGACGATCAGGCTGCGCCGGCCGCTTCGCGTCAAGCCCACCGAGACGATCGCACTGATCGTCCCTACGTGGGTGCCCGCGCTCGCCCTGAACTTCCCGGCGGACACGACATGGGCGGCGAGCCGCGCGAGCGGGCAGTGCAACGACGTCGCGCTGCAAACGGTGCAGGACGTTGTCGGATCACAGGCGACTTACGCGTGCTCGTACCCGACCGGGCAGGTCACCTACGCGGCGACCGAGCGGACCCGCTAGCTGCGGCTGCGTCGCGAGAGCGTGCCGAAGACGAGATCCCACCACGGCGCACTGATGCCGTAGCCGTGTTCGTCGTCCTCGAAGTGGTGGCGCATGTGCAGCTCGCGCAGCCGCCGCTCGATCGCATTCGACGGGTGTCGATGATGATGCAGCGCGTAATGCAGCATGTCGTAGAAGAGGTAGCCGCCGAGGAAGCCGGCGCCGACCGGCCAGGCGAGCGGCGTCCCGACGACGAGCACGAAGATCGCCAGGAAAAGCGCGGCGAGCGGGACCGACACCGCCGGCGGCATGACCAGCCGCAGCGGGTCGTTCGGATGATCGTGATGGACACCATGCATCATCCAGTGCAGCCGCGCGCCGATCCCGTCCTCAGGCTCCCAGTGGAACACCACGCGGTGGATCCAGTACTCGCAGAAGGTCCAGAACACGTAGCCGCAGACGAGCGCGACCAGGAACCTACCCGCCGACAGCTGTGTCGCACCGGCGACCGCGAGGATCGCAATCGCGGGCATGTAGATGAGCGGCGGCACGATCGGATGCACGCGCGAGAGGTTGTCCAGCCAGCGTGAGCGAAACATCGGCGGAGACGCGCGCAGACCCTCGCTCCGCGCGATCTGACCGGGAGTGTCGGGTAGCTTGGTGTCGACCGGAACGTCGTGCACGACTAGTCCTCGGCCGAGCATTCTATAACGTCGCGCGCCCCTGCCCGGCCGGTTGCGCCGCTACGCGGCGCGCTGGTCGTCGACCCCGGGGCAGCGCACGAGCGATTCCCGCACGCGCGCCGCCTGATCTCGCGCGCGGGCCGCCACGTTCGTGTCGACCGCCCGCTCCTGGCTCGGCGCGTCGGGCGCTTGTGCGGGGTGGGGGTCGCCTCGCTCCGCTGGTCCGTGCATCGCTTCCGCCTTCTCTCGCAAGGTTCGCGGGAGAGTCTAGAAGCGGCTCCGGCGGATCGACAGCGCCCGGACTCGCGCGCGTGGCCACGCGCTCGCCGAGCTGGCATAGTTCGCCAGACGATGGACCCAGTCGTTCACTTCGAGTTGCCGGCGGAGGATCGCGAGCGCGCCGGGGCCTTCTACGAGGCGGCATTTGGCTGGGAGGTCGAGCTGCTCGGGCCCGAGGTCGGCAACTACGCGCTGGCCACGACCACCGCGAGCGAGGCCGGGCGCCCGACGCGTCCTGGTGAGATCAACGGCGGGATCTACACGCGCGACGACTCCGGCCACGCACAGACGCCTCGCGTCGTGATCGCTGTCGAAGACGTCGAGGATGCGATTGGCCGTGTGGTCGCGGCCGGCGGGGTCGTCGAGGAGGAGATCCAGGAGATCCCCGGCGTCGGTCGCTACGCGTGGTTCATCGACACCGAGGGCAACCGGATGTCGATCCTCGAACCGTCACCCCGCGATAGCTAGGACGTAGCCGGCCTCAGGGAGCGCTGTAGGCCGGCCCGAGAGCCTCCGTGTCTTCGCGCGAGGCCTCGAGCAAACCGCCAAGGCGGGCGAGCAAAGGGAGCGCCAGCACGCCGACCCCAGCGAGCAGCAGAAACGCGGCCGTCGGGTGGTGGACGAGCGCCTGCACGAGCAGTGCGATGACGAGACCGCCGAGCTGGCCCGCGAGCCAGAGCAGCGAAGCAACCGTTCCCGCCGCCGCGCCGGCGCTGCGCTCGCTGAGCTCGAGCAGAACCGGCAGGTCGACCAGCAGCAGCATGCCCATCGGTACGAGCATCAGCGCATCGACGGCGATCACCCGCACGAGCGCGAGCACGGTGCAGCCGACGATGACGGCCGCGATCGAGGCGCCCACGAGACTCCGCGCGGCACCGCGGCGCACGACGATCGGCGGGAGGACAGCCGAGCCCACGGCGCCGGCGAGAACCATCGCGGCAAGGAGCGCGCCGGCCGTGTCGGCGGAGATGCGGTAGTGGTGTAGCAGCGCCTGCAGCCAGGTCGTGAGCGCGACGAACGCGCCGAAGCCGAGGAACAGCAGGGCGCTCAGCAACCGCACGCCAGGAAACGACCAGACCTCGCGTAGGGCGTCGGCGCCGACGCCAACGCGCTCCGTGCGCGCAGCGCCGGCGCCGTGGCGGATCAGCATCAGCGAGAGAGCAGCGCCGGCTGCAAGCGAGAATGCGGCCTCCACGACCAGCAGTAGGCGGATCTCGTGGCCGCCGAGCGCAGCGCCAAGGACGAGCGCCAGCAGCATGCCGGCGAAGATGCCCGCTGAGCCGATCGCGATCCCCTGCGGCTTGCGCTCTGCGGGCAGATACTCGACTGCGATCTTCGTGACGGCGTTCAGCACGAGCGGCTGGGCGACGGCTACGAGCACCTGCCCGAACAGCGCCCAGCGATAGTCAGATCCCGCGAGGCGTACGAGCCCGCCGACCGCGGTGAGCAACGCGCCGAACGCCAGCGTGTTGTGAAACCAACGATCGAGCAGCCGGCCAGCCGGGATCGCGAGAACCACGTACAGCAGCGGGAAGATCTCCGCGAGCCAGCCGATCGCCGTCTCGGATACGTGGTAGTAGTGCGCGGAGGCAGTGGTCAGCGGCGCGTAGGTCAGCCAGAGCAGCTGCGAGGCGGCCGCGACGAGCGCGTAGCACCCCACCGCGGTCCAGCTTGCGCGAACGTGCCCCTCTCTGGTCAACCCGCGCGCGATGGTAATACGGATCACGCGACGCAGGAGGCGGGCCTCTTTCGGTAGCCTTCGCGCGTTGATGCGTTCGCGACTGCTTCCGTTCACGACGCTGGCAGCCGCGCTCGCGCTTGCTGCCTGCGGCTCGACGACCACCCAGGCGAAGAAGAGCGCCGGCTCGGCGACCAACGCCGACACCGCGCACATCATCCCGGCGCCCTCGGCCGCGCAGACGCTGAAGCCGCCGGCGACGAAGCCGGCCACGATTCCCGCCACGACGGGTAGCACCGGCGCGACGACGCCCAAGGCCGCCTCCGTGCCGAAGAGCGGTCCGCTGTCGACCGAGCCGAAGATAACGGTCCCGAAGGCGGCCGCCCCAACGACACTCCTCAAGAAGGACATCATCGTCGGCACCGGCGCGGTCGCCGCCTCGGGCGATGAGCTGACGGTCGACTACGTCGGGGCGCTCTACAAGAACGGCAGCATCTTCGACGCCTCCTGGAAAAGCGCCGCGACAGGCTCCCCCTTCCAGTTCCAGATCGGCGTTGGCAGCGTGATCCCAGGCTGGGACCGGGGCCTCGTCGGCATGCGCGTCGGCGGCCGGCGCGAGCTGATCATCCCGCCGTCGCTCGCCTACAAGAACGTCGCGCAGGGGAAGATCCCGGCAAACTCGACGCTGATCTTCATCGTCGACCTGCTGGGAGTTGCGAAGGGCTGAGGTCCTTGACGGTCGGCGTCGTTGCGTGCTCGCGCAGCGGTCCGTCGACCTTCGGTTGTGCCGTGTCCGGCGACCGGCCGCGCTCGGTCGACCAGCCATAGCGGATCCGCGCGAAACGGCGCTTTCCCCCCACGCTCTCGTGAGAGAGGGCCTCCCGGCGGGCGGGTGACTCGGGCCCCACAGTCGATAGGATCGGGGCTACCGGCGAAAGTCCAACCCCACGAACACACTGGTGCAGCGGTTTTCCTTGGTGCCCCTTTTGTGCTCGGCGAACGAGGAGACGGCGAAACGGTCTCCTCGGGCATTTTATGGCGCAGCGGTCACCGCCGGTAAGAAATGGCGATCCGGCGCAAGCCACAACTGCGACCACGCAAGTCCGGTTACCTCTTCGTTGCTCCATACGTCGCGCTGCTCGTCGTCGTCGGGATCTATCCCGTCGGCTACGCGGCCAACCTGGCGCTGACGTCCTTCACCGCCCATTTCGCCGGGCTAACGAACTTCATCAACTCGTACCACGACTACCAGTTCGTGCCGGCGTTCGAGAACATCGGCAAGTTCCTCGCGATCTGGCTCACCGCGCTAGTCGTTCTCGTCGTTGGTCTTTCGCTGGTGCTGCACTCGTTGAACCGGCGCGTCAGCGCCGCGTTTCGCTTCGTCTTCTACCTCCCAGCCGCGCTCGCCGGTTCTGCGAGCGTGATGCTCTGGCTGTTTGTGCTGCAGCCGGGCGACAGTCCATGGAACTTCATCTTGCGCTGGCTGGGGTACAAGACGCTCGGCGACTCGCTCGCACCCGGCAACCTCCCGGTGATCTTCGCCCTGATCGCGTTCTGGACGGGTGCCGGAAGCTGGATCGTCGTCATGCACGGTGCGCTCGCGACGATCCCCGAGGATCTGCTCGAGGCGGCGAAGCTCGACGGCGCCGGCTGGTGGCGGACGGCGGTCCACGTCAAGCTGCCGTTGATCCAACGATGGATCGCCTACATGCTGATCGGCGCATTCGCCGCCGGCACACAGCTGTTCGTCGAGCCACAGCTCGTCAGCGAGGCCACGGCGGCGGCCTCAAATCAGACGTGGTCGCCGAACCAGCTGGCTGTCTTCCTTTCCTTTCACCTCGACAACTTCAACTACGCGGCCGCGATCTCGATCGACTTGCTCGTCGTCGCCTTGATCTGCGCCGCCGTGATCCTGATGCGCACGGGCCTGTTCAAGGTCGGTCACTGATGCGAGCGCGAGCCGGTTTGGTCGCGCGGCGCCGCTCGGCGGGGCAGGTCGTCGCGTTCGTCGTGCTCGTGCTCGTCGCGGCGTTCTTTGCCGTTCCAATCATCTGGATGTTGCTCCAATCCACCGACCCGTCGACGCTGCCTCTGCGCCCACCGACATTTTTCGGCCCGCCGCCCACATTTTCCGTTCAGCCATGGGCGTTCGGCTCACTACACCAGCTGGCATCGAACTGGGATGCGATCTTCTCCGGTCATTGGATCGGCGGCGACACGCTCCTCTGGCTGGGCAACTCGACGTTCTACTCGACAGCCGGGGCGGCAATCGCTGTCGCGCTCTGCGTTCCGGCTGGCTACGGACTTGCGACCCACACCTTCCCTGGCCGGCGGGCAATATTGACCGTCACGATGCTCGTGATGCTGATCCCGACCAACGCGCTCGTGCTGCCCCTGTTCCTCGAAGCGAACTCGGTGCATCTCCTCAAGAGCCCGCTCGCCGTGATCCTGCCATACGGCCTGTTCCCGTTCGGCGTCTACCTCTCCTACCTCTACTTCAACACCAACCGCTTCAACGTCCTGCTCCAGACCGCACGACTCGATGGTTGCGACGAATGGCAGGCCTTTCGACGCATCGCCCTTCCCCTCTCGCTTCCGATCTCAGCGTTAGTCGTGTTCCTTGACTTCGTCGCAAGTTGGACGAACTTCTTCCTGCCGTGGGTGATGTACTGGTCGCTCAACACCACTGGACGCTATCCGGTGGCTCTCGGCGTAGCCCTTCAGCTGTTCAATGGAGAGAGCTTCGGCAGTTACCTGAAGGTTCTGCAACTGCACACGACCTCGCCGCCCAGCGAGATCGCGCTGCTGCTTCTCGTGACCAGTGCTCCTGTGATCGTCGTGTTCGTCCTGGCCCAGCGCTGGATCGGCTCGGGTCAGGTGCAGGGCGTGTTCCGCTAGAGCCGCAACCCGGACACGCGATCCGTGCTTAGCGGCGTCGCGCGTTCAGGGGCAGGGCGCCCACCAGGTGCTGGCACCAGAGCACGGCATCAGGTAGCGAATCTGTACTGGCGGGAGGGCGGCCTGGGCGGCGTGGGCGAGCGGCGGCCGTGAAGCGGACAGGCGGTGGTTTGCGCCGGCGCCGCCGACATTCAGCCCGACCAGGAGCACGATCAACAGGAGGAGGATGGCGCCACTTTCGCGGTGGCGGCGCTGACGCGCGCGCGCGTCGTTGATGACGCCCGCAACGAGTCCGATGCCACCGGCCGCAGCGCCTGCGAGAATCGCGCGCGGCGCAAGGCTGACTTTGCCTCGCATTATTGCGCTAATATGACTGGCGTAATGGCTCTTGTCAAGGTCACTCGTGACGATCCCTCCCTGCTGCACGAGCAGGTTGCGGCGCAGATCCGGCGGGCGATCGCCGAGGGCGAGGCCAGACCGGGCGAACGCCTCCCCCCCGCGCGCCACCTCGCTGCGGTCATGGGAGTTAACACCAACACCGTGTTGCGCGCGCTGCGCCAGTTACGTGACGAGGGTCTGCTCGAGCTCGTCCAGGGCCGCGGCAGCCGCGTCACCGGCACGCCTGAGCGCAGCGCTGTACTCACACAGGTCGCGGAGCTCGTAGCGCTCGCGCAGCGCAACGGCTACACACGCGCCCAGCTGGCACGCCTGATCCAGAGCGCCCACTAGCACGGATGCTTGACGCCGGCTCGTTGGGACGTCGCACGGAAGCGACGCTTGAATGAGTCGCGAACGTCCAGGTTCGCTCGAAGCGGTTCGTGAGGCCGCGGAGCTCCTCGGGTACCGGCTTGTATCTGCGCGCCGGTGGAAGCGGCGCAGACCCCGGCTGAGGCGGGTCAGGCCGCAAAGCCCGCGCCGGCGCTCTCGAGCCGGATATCTGTTCGTTGCGGGCTACGCGTTGCTGCTGGGAGTCGTCGGCCTCTGGCCGGCGGGGTATGCGCTCAACCTCGCCCTGACGACGTTCGACGGCGCGTTCAGCGGCGTGTCGAACTTCACCGGCTCCTACAACCAGGGCTTCCTCATCCCGGCATTCGAGAATGTGGGCAAGTTCATGCTGATCTGGCTGACGGCGCTGATCGTGATGGTGATCGGCCTGTCGCTGCTGATGCACACGCTCGCGCGGCGGGTCGGCGCGGCCTTCCGTTTCATCTTCTACGTGCCCGCGGCGTTCGCCGGCTCGGCGAGCGTGTTGCTCTGGCTTTTCCTTTTGCAGCCGGGGCTGAGCCCGTGGGATTTCGTGCTCCACGCGCTCGGCTACAAGACGCTCGGCGACACGCTGATCTCCGGCAACCTGCCGGTCATCTACGCGCTGATCGCGTTCTGGACCGGCGCCGGGAGCTGGATCCTCGTGATCCACGGGGCGCTCACGAACGTTCCCGAGGACGTGCTGGAGGCGGCGGCCCTCGACGGTGCGGGCCCGCTGCAAACGGCGCTGCGAATCAAGCTACCGATGATCAAGAAGTGGGTCGTCTACATGCTGATCGTGGCGTTGGCGGGTGGGACGCAGCTGTTTGCCGAGCCACAGCTCGTCAGCGTGGCCAACCTGGGCCTCGTCAGCCCGGTGTGGTCTCCGAACACCCTCGCGACCTACCTCGCGTTCCAGTACAACAACTTCAACTACGCGGCCGCGATCTCGATCGACCTGCTCGTCGTCGCCCTCGTCTGCGCCGGGATCCTCGTTTTTCGCACCCGTCTCTTCAAGGCGGACTAGATGCGACCGTTGAACATCTCCCTCAGGTTCGACGTCTCGGTCACGCCTCAGCCCTGGACGCTGGCGTCGGGTCTGCGGCGACTCGTCCTGTGGGCTGTGCTAGCCGTCGTCGCAGTTTTCTTCGCGGTGCCGATCGTCTGGCTGCTGCTCGAGACGACGCGGGCGGGACAGACGGGGCCCGACTCGCAGGTCGGTGCTCCGTTGGCGTTCGGATCGCTCCATCAGCTCGTGCAGAACTGGCAGGTGCTGTTCTCCGGCTTGGTCGGCCAGATCGGCACCTGGCTTGCGAACTCGGCGCTCTACTCGGGCTCGGGCGTGCTGATCGCCGTGGGGCTCGGCGTACCGGCGGGCTACGGGCTCGCGACGTTCGACTTCTTCGGGCGGAGACTGCTGCTGTTCGCGACGATGATCGCGATGCTGATCCCAAGCACCGCGCTTGTGCTGCCGCTGGTGCTCGAGGCCCACTCGCTGGGGATGCTGAGCAGCCCCCTCGCCGTGATCCTTCCTTACGGCTTTTTCCCGTTCGGCGTCTACATCGCCTACCTGTACTTCAACACCCCGCGCGTCTTCGGGTTGCTCGCAGCCGCGCGCAGCGACGGCTGCAACGAATGGCAGGCGTTCCGCCACGTCGCGCTACCCCTCTCGACACCCATCCTCGGTCTCGTCGTCGTGCTCGACTTCATCGCGAGCTGGACGAACTACTTCCTGCCGTGGGGTATGTACCTCGCGTTCGGTTGCGCCGGGTCGGCCGGCACGACGATCGCCTGCCAGACCACCCGCTACCCGGTGACGCTCGGCGTCGCGCAACAGCTGATGGCCGGCGCCCCTGCGCCTTTTGCCATACCCCAGCCGGCCAGCGTCACCCTCCAGAGCCTTCAGATGCAGACAAATGCACCGGCGTCCGTGGAGGCGCTGCTGATCCTCGTGAGCGTCGCGCCGGTGATCGTCGTCCTCGTGATCGCACAGCGCTGGATCGCCTCGGGCCGGCTGCAAGGCATCTTCGTCTAGACCGCGATGCCGAAGATCAGCATCTCGCTCGGGCCGATCCGCGTCACCGTGAGGGCGTCGCTCTCGGTCACGGGCGAGCCGCATCCGGGCCGACGGCGGACGCGTCGCCGCTTGGTGGCGACGGTCCTCGCGGCCTGCGTCGTGTTAGCAGGGGTGTCCGCCGCGATCGCTGTCGTGGTCACCGCTGCGGTGAGCTCCGGACACGGCGCAAGGGTTGCCGGCACGGGCGGCGGCGTCTTCTCCCCCGCGGTGGTGCGCACACGCAGGCCACCGACCGGCTACACGGTCACGTTCCGCTACCGCGATCCGAGCGCGACAAGCGTGCAGCTCGAAGGCGAGTGGTACTTCTCGAGCCCCGCTCACACCTCACCCGCGAGCAGTCAGGGACTGCTTCCGCGTCAGTGGAAGCCAGGCGACATCCAGATCGGTTGGCCCAACAACACCGGCCAGGACGGCGATGGCTGGCCGGTCGTCAACATGAAAGAGGATCGCGCGAGCGGGGTGTGGTCCTACACGATCCCGCTGCCTTCGGGCGAGTTCAACTACGGATTCCTCCTCAATTGCCCGAGCGCGGTGGCAACGAACTCGTTTGCGACAAACTGTCCCGAACGCTCCGATCCAAGCAATCCGCCGTGGAACGAGCGCGATGGGGTGACGGTCGGCACGGTCGAGTCGACGAGTCAGGTGTATGTCCCGTCTGATCCGGCCTTCCACACGGTCAACTACTCGTGGCAGGCGCCGACCTCTCCTCGCGGCGCGCTGGCCGACGTCAGCTACCCGCCGGACCTGGCATCGCCCGAGCCCCTCGGCTACAACAGGCTCGCGATCTACACGCCGCCGCGCTATGACCCGCACCGCGGGACTCCGTATCCCACGCTGTATCTGGCCATTAACGGCAACGAAGTCGACTGGAGTACCCGAGACGACGCCGCCAACATCCTCGACAACCTGATCGACAGGCACGAGATCAAACCGCTCGTGGTGGTGACGACCGCTTTCGACTTCGACTGCCAAGGCGACGACGCGGGCGCGTTTGCCGAGAACCTGTCAGGCCAGATCTTCCCCTACGTTCAGTCCCACTACGACGTGTCGCGTGAGCCCTCGCAGCGCGCGCTCCTCGGGGCGTCGTGCGGTGGCGGCGCCGCGGGCGCCCTGCTGGTCAACAACACGAACATGTTCGGCTACATGGGTGTGATCAGTCCGATCCCCGACACCGTCGTCAATCCCTCGCAGGCCAGAGCGATCAAGCACGTAGGAGTCATGGTCGGCGGGGGCAAGCAGGATCCGCTCCACTACCTGGCCAGGCAAGAGGTCTCGGACCTGCGGCATGTAGGCGTCAAGTTCACCGCCGATTTCATCAGCGGCGGGGACAGCTGGTACGTGTGGCGCATCCTGCTGCGCGACTTCCTGACACGCGCAGCGTTCCGGCCTGCCGACGGCTGACCGGGCTGGCGCCGTTCCTTCAATCGCCGTCAGCGTCGCGCCGTGGCGGCCGGCGTCATGCGCCAGTGATTCTCGCTCCGGACTCAGCGTCGAAGAGAAGCATCGAGTCCGGCTTGACGTGCAGCTCGATCGCGCTGCCGCTCTTCGGTGCGCTCTTGGGATTCACGCGGACGATGAAGTCGGGCGTCGCGGCAAACCTCGTGTCATCGACGGTGTGTGCTAGGCGCGCATAGACGTAGGCCTCCGCGCCGAGCTCCTCGACGAGGTTGACAACCGCCGGTATACCGGCGGTTGTGCCAGTGAGCTCGACCGACTCGGGGCGCAGACCGACGGTGACCTTGCCGGTTCCGGCCGCTTGCTGGAGCCCGCGCGGGACCGGCACGACCGTCGATCCGATCGTTATCCCGTCCGGTCCGATCGTGCCCTCGATCAGGTTCATCGCGGGCGAGCCGATGAAGCCGGCGACAAACGCGTTGACCGGTGAGTCATAGAGCACGCTCGGGACGTCGACCTGCTGGAGCACGCCGTCCTTCATCACCGCGACGCGATCGCCCATCGTCATCGCCTCGACCTGATCGTGCGTTACGTACACGGTCGTGACACCAAGCCGCCGCTGCAACGCGGCGATCTCCGAGCGCGTCGCCACCCGCAGCTTCGCGTCGAGATTCGAAAGTGGCTCATCCATCAAGAACACGCGTGGCTGGCGCACGATCGCGCGACCCATCGCCACGCGCTGGCGCTGCCCACCTGACAGCTGACCCGGCTTGCGATCCAGATACTCCTCGAGATCAAGGATCTTCGCCGCCTCCGCCACGCGCGTCTTGATCTCGGACTTCTTCAGCTTCGCGATCTTTAACGCGAATCCAAGATTTTGGGCCACATTCATGTGCGGATACAACGCGTAGTTCTGAAACACCATGGCGATGTCGCGCTCGCGCGGAGCCAGGCGCACGACGCTGCGATCGTCGATGAAGATGTCGCCCTCGTCAACGGGCTCGAGGCCGGCGAGCATCCGCAAGCTCGTCGTCTTGCCACACCCCGAGGGGCCGACCAAGACGATGAACTCGCCGTCGCGAATCTCGAGCGTCAACTGGTTAACAGCCTTGCTGTTGGCCCTCGGGTAGATCCGAGACGCGTCCTTGTAGGTCACAGTCGCCATGCGGGTCCTTTCGATCTCTCCTCGACGAGCGCGACCGAGCCGAGCCGGTTCACTGCTGGTCTCCCAAATTGCAACATCGTCGGCGGCTAACCCTTCGTTGCGCCCGCGAGCATACCCTTGACCAGCGTGCGCTGGGCGAACAGGAAAATGATCACGATCGGCAGGATTGCGATGAGCGTGGCCATCGCGAGGTCGGGCCGGAAGATCTCTGAAGCGGCAGATCCCGGCGTCCCGGGGCTAAAGATGGGAGCTGAGCCGATCAGGATTTGCAGCCCGATCGAGACCGGATACTCCGTGTTGGTGTAGGTCATCACGAACGGCAGGTAGTAGTTGGTCCAGTCCGCGACGAACGCAAAGAACGCCACGAGCCCCACGATCGGCCGCGCGAGCGGCAACGCCACGTATCGGAACACGCCCCATTCGCCCGCTCCGTCGATCCGCGCCGCCGCGAGCAGATCCTTTGGAATGGTGGACGAGAAGTAGATGTAGGCGAGATAGACGCCGAAGGGGAAGAACGCGAACGGCAGGATCACCGACCAGACCGAGCCGACCAGGTGGACTTCGCTGGCCTCGAGAAACAGCGGCAACACGAGCGCGGTGGACGGCAGGATCATCACGACGAGCGTGATGGCGAGAAGGGCGCGGCGGCCGATGAACTGCGTCAGCGCGAGACCGTAGCCCGCCGGAATGGCTGCCAGCAGGGCCAGCGCCGTACCGCCGAACGAGTAGATCGCGGAGTTCTTGAGCCAGGTGAGCATCAGCTGGCCCTGGTAGTTGATGACCTTGTGGAAAGTGTTGGCAAACGTGGTCAAGCTGCCGAACGCAAACGGAGACTCATGAGCGAGCTGGGAATCCGTCTTTGTCGGAGCGAGCAGCAGCCAGAGGAGCGGCACACCGAAGAAGGCCACGAACACCAGCAGGATGACCAGTCCGATGAAGACGTATACGTAGCGTCGCGCGAGCATTAGTCGACCGAGAACAGCTTTCCGCGCCAGACGAGCAGCACCGCCACGAGCAGGCCGATCACGAGCAGATCAACCGAGACCGCAGCGGCGTTGTTGAAGTTGTCTTGCTGGAAGGCCAGGTAGTAGGCGAGCTGATTCGGCGACCACTGGGGAGGCACCTCGCCGTTGGTCGCCACGGCCAGAATCTGGGGCTCGACGAACAGCTGTGACCCGGCCGCAAAGGAGAGCACGAGCATGTACACGACCCACTTGCGGATCAGCGGGAGCTTGATTCGGAGCGCGGTCTGAAGCGGGCTCGAACCGTCGATCTGGGCCGCCTCGATCAGCTCGTCGGGAATGTTGTTCAGCGCGCCGTACATGATGACGATCCATCCCCCGGCGCCCGTGAAGAAGGCCATGATCGCGAAGATCATCGGCAGGTTGCCCGGCGAGACGGTGTTCGGCAGGACCTGGTAGCCAAGCCCGTGCAATATGAACGCCCACGGACTCGTGTTCGGGGTGAACATGAAAAGCCAGACGATCGCGCTCGCCGAGCCCGCCATCGCCCCCGGGAGATAGAAGATGAAACGAAACGCGCTGCTGACCCGGCGCTTCAGGGTGTGCACGAGCAGCGCCAGCAGCACGACGAAGAATGTTTGACTTGCCAGCCAGATCCCCTCGAACTCGAAAACGTGCTCGAACGCCGGCGCGAACTCAAAGAAGTTGAACGTCTGGACGAAGTGCCCGAAGCCGACGCCCCCCGGCGTGCTGAGCGCCAGCGCGATCGCGTAGACCGCCGGCGCGACGCCAATGCAGAGGAGCAGCGCCACGTAGAAGGCGACAAACAAGTAGCCCGCCACAGGCGAGCTGCCGGCCGGTGGGCGGTCGCGACGACGTCCCTCGACCCGGAGCCCCTCGACAGGCGGGTAGCGCACCGGGGGGACAGCCGTGGTCCCCGGCATCGCGCTACTCGATCCCCCCGGCCAGGCGCCCCCGGCGGGCGCTTACGCGCTCGCCGGGGACAACCGTGACCAAGGGAATCATCGTCATTGTGCTGCTTACTGCCTGGTTACAGCTACTAGCTAGTGGATATTACGAGCCGGTGGCGACGGTCGAATTCGGGCTCTTGACCGTGTAACCGGCCAGGCGAGCCTGGTTCGCCAACGCCTCGGCGTAGGGCAGGAGCTGCGATGCAGCCGTCGCCGGCGAGCTCGCCGTGATGGCTGCCAGATCCGTCGATGCCCAGACATTGTCCGTGCTCCACGGGACCGGGCTCCAGCCGTCCCACACCTCTGCTGCGGCCGCCTTCCACGTGGCCTCGGTCTCGGTCGGATTACCAAAGACCGTGCTAAGCGAGGAGACGTAGCTGGCCTCATCCGGCACGTACTGCGGAAGACCCGCGTCGACCTTGGGGGTTTGGATATTCGGGCTTGTCGCCATGTACTGCGCCAACGCGGCGGCAGCCTTCGGATTCGGGCTGTGCTTCGAAACGAGCCACAGACCGCCACCCAGGTCGCCGGTCACCTTGGCGCCGTTGGTCGCCAGCAGCGGCGGGTACGCCACCATATCGGTGCTGGGCGGTGTGCTCTTCGCACCAGTCGCGAACGCGTCGAGGCCTTCCCAAAGCGCCCCAGGAGCCATGACGACGTCATCTTCATTGAGCGAGAAGATGCTCGTGTCGCTGAGCGACTTACCGAGATCGCCCGACTGATCAATGTCGTTCATGATCGTCGTGCAGTTGCTCGAGTCCGGGTTGATCTCGATCTTGCCCTTCCCGATGACCTGATCCAGCGGGCACTCATTCGCCCACAGGAAGTAGTCGTCAATGCTGAACCCGTCGCCGACACTCCCGATGAGGTAGCCCTTGCCCGGGAAATCCTTCGTGAGCGTCGCCCCGTCCGCGAGGTACTGCGACCAGGTGGTCGGAATCGCCGTGCCCGACCCGAGCGTGGCGTTCCACAGCGTCTGGTTGACCCAGAGCACCTCCGCCGCGCTGTCATTGCGCAGGCAGACGACCTGGCCGGTCGGTGTCGTGCAACCAGCCTTCATCGAGGTGCCGGCGAAATTCTTGAGCACCTTCGCCGGTACGTAACTCTTGAGGTTGAGCAGGTCGTTGTACGGCGCCGAACCGAGCTGGACCGCGTCGTAGTTCTGCGAGTCGAACATGACGTCCGGCGCGTTCGACGGCCAGCCAGTGCGGTTCCACAGCGCGAACTTCGATTGCAGCACGCCGGTGCCGTTCTCGTTGCCGTTGTAGAGAACCCACTTGATGTTGGCGTGAGGATTGGCCGCCATATAGGCCTTCTCGTAGGGGACGCGAGCCGTGTCGATCCAGACGATCAGGGGCGCGCTCTTGCCCTTCGCCGATGCGGCAGATACGCCGAGGACCGACGCGCCCACAACGCTCGCGGCCACGATCGCGGAAACCGCGACGCGGGCCGTGAGCGAGCGGCCTCGCCACAGCCTGGCGTTAATAGGTGACTTCATGGTGTTCGTCGCTCTCCTTCCTTCGTTTGACCCCATCTCAGGTGCAAGGTCTCTCAGTTGATGCCAGCGTGCTCGCGCGCCTCCGCTACGAAATCCGGCAATGCAATGCCCGGCTCCGTTGGCGCGCGCACAAGCCCATCCGCACCCACGCGTGGCTCTCGCACGACCGGGTTGGACGTGACGAGGGACTCGTAGTAGGTGCAGTTCGGTATCGCCATGCACAGGTGCACGGCCGGCTCGGTCGGCCCGTGGGGCTCGGCGCGCAGGCGGAACGCGTCCGCAAGGTGCGCGGTGCGCATCGCGCCGGTGATCCCGCCGCGGTGATTCGCGCTCGTGCGCACGTAGGTCGCGCAGCCGGCGGCAATGAAGTCTGCGGTGTTCATGTGACTACCATCGGAGGTCTCAGCTACGCACAGTGGCACGTCGCAACGCTCCGCGAGCCACTTGTAGGAGGTGACGCTGAATTCGCGGATCGGTTCCTCGTACCAGAGGTACTTGGCCTCGGCGAGTGCGCGCCCGAGATACATGGCGTCCGGCAAGTCAAAGCCCGCGGACCCGTCGTACATCAGCTCGATGTCCGGACCTACATGGTCACGCAGACGCTGGCACAGTTGCGCATCAGCGCGCGCGTCCCCCCAAGCGTGCAGCTTGATCGCGGGATAGCCGAGCTCGAGGCACTGGTCAGCGACATCAAGGAACTCCTCGACGCTCGTGAAGGTGATCGTCGAGGCGTAGGCGGGGATCGCGTCGCGATAGGTCCCAAGCAGACGATGCACCGGTACGCCAAGGACCCGTCCCTCGAGATCCCACAGCGCGACATCAACGACCCCGAACAGCCAAATCGGAAACTCCTCGGTGCGATCGAGCTCCCACAGGCGATGCCAGATCCACTCGCGGCGATCGGCGTGCTCGCCAACGAGCTCCTCGCGCAGGATGCGATCGACAATGTCCTTGAGCATCGGGCCGCTCCACTCGTGGAACGCCTCGCCGACGGCCCCGTCCTCGGTCGTGATCCGGAGCACGGCGTTTGTGCGTGCGGGACGCGAGCCACGCAAACCCCGCCGCCAAGCGAACGGCGGGTCTACAGCCGGCTGCGGTAGCAGGTCGACCTCTACGGCCCCAATCCTCACTCGTATGATGATAATACGAATTCGAAAAGCGTGTCAAGCCGGAACCGTCACGGCGGCGAGCACGCCTGGGAGCGGCGTCAATCGATGCCGAGGCGCGCGCGGCGACGCTCTGACCACGAGGCATCGATGTGCGCCGCGATGCGATCCGCGGCGAGCTCGCCGTCGTGTTCGCGGAGCGCCGCGAGGATGCCGCGGTGCTCCTCCACCGTGCGCGTCAGCGCAGTTGAGGACACGCTGCTGTTGAGTCGCGGATCCGCTGCCGTGTATTGGTGGATCGCCCGGATGATCATGCGTCCGATCTCGTTCCCCGACGCTCCGAGCAGCGTGCGGTGGAAGGCCTGGTCGAGCCGCTGGAAATGGGGGTAGTCGTCGACCAGCGCGGCCATCGTGTCGAGGTTGTCTTGGAGCGCCGCCAGCTGCTCGACGCTCAGTCGTTCAGCTGCTGTGCGCGTCATCGCAGTCTCGAGCAGCTTGCGCACGGTGACGATGCTGTCGAGGAGCTCGACGTCCACGTCGTACTCGAGCGCGATGCGCAGGACATCGGGGTCGAGCAGGTTCCAGGACTCCCGCGGTTGCACGGTCGTCCCGCGGCCCTGCTCGACGCGGATCAGGCCGCGCTCTTCGAGCAGCTTGAGGCCTTCACGCATCACGGTCCGGCTGAAGCCGAACCGCTTGCAAAGCGCGTCCTCGGTTGGCAGCGGCGAGCCCTCGGGAAGTCGACCGCTGATGATCTCGTGCGCGAGCTCCTCGACGACGATCGACGCCAGCCGAACGGGGCGCTGCGAGCGCTGCCGGCGCTCGCTAAGAACCGCCTGCGCGACCATCGAGATTTGCGCCATGGGGAAACATCATAGGTTTTCGCGGCGATGCGCAAGCAACGCCGCATCGGGCGGCCCGGTTGCCACCGTCGAACGTGGACGATTTGTCGCGCCGATCGCGACGCGCTCGTAGGGGCTCAGGCGGGCGTCGGCGCGTCGGCGCGCAGGAGCTCCCGCGCCTTCAGATCGTCCCAAAGCGCCGGCGGCACGCGGTCGTGGTAGAGCGCCGCATTGCGCTCGATCTGGGCCGCCGAGCGCGCGCCGACACAGACGCTGACCACGGCTGGATGGCCGAGCGGGAAGCGGACCGCGGCGGCCGGCAACGTGGTTTGGTGGCGCTCGCACAAGGCAGCGATCGCGCGTGCGCGCTCGATCAGCCCCGCCGGCGCGTCGTCGTAGTTGTACTTGGCATCCTCCGCCACCTGCGGGCGCGCCAGCAGACCGCTATTGAAGACGCCGGCGGCGACTATCCCGACACCACGCTGCACACATAGCGGCAGCAAATCGTCAAGCGCGTCCTGCTCGAGCAGCGTGTAACGGCCCGCGAGCATCAGTAGGTCGACGTCGGTATCGCGCACGAGATCCGCGAGCGGTGCGGAGAAGTTCATCCCGGCTCCGATTGCTCGCAGCATGCCTTCGCCGCGAAGCTCCTCAAGCGCCGGATACGCCGTCGCGAACACCTCTGCCATGTGGTTTTCGGGGTCGTGTAGGAAGGCGACGTCGACGCGGTCGAGGCCGAGCCGCTCGAGGCTCTCCGTGAGCGATCGGCGGATGCCGTCGCGGCTGAAGTCCCAGACGCGCTTGTGCGTCGCCGGGACAGCAAAGCCCTGATCGTCAAGGCCTTCGACGCGCTCCGCCGGGGCGAGCAGCCGGCCGACCTTTGTCGACAGGACGTAGTCACTGCGCGGGTGGACACCGAGCAGCGGACCAAGGCGTCGCTCCGACAGGCCGATGCCGTAGTGCGGCGAGGTGTCGTAGTAGCGGATGCCGAGCGCCCATGCAGCGCCCACCGTGTCGCGCGCTTGCTCGTCGGAGACCTCGCGGTAGAGGTTCCCAAGCTGCGCACAGCCGAGCGAGAGTTCGCTGATCTCGAGCTGGCCGCGCGGCAGGCGCCGCGCAGGGATTTCGGCTGCCGCGGCGGTGCTCACCCGCGCGCCACCGTCGTACGGCGCCTGCGCTGCTTGCGCGCGGGCAGAGTACGTGTGGGCGCGGCCTCCGACTCCGGCCACAGCGCGCGCTCGCGGTCGAGCCAGCGCTCGAGCCAGAGCTCGCCGTCCGCGAGGTGCACAAGATCGGCGGCGCTCGCCTGCTCCGGATTCCCGGCCCGCAGCGCCGCGTAGATATCGCGGTGGCGCTGCTTCGTCAGCTCCACGGCATCGTGGTCAGTGATCGTGCGCCACATGCGCGCACGAATCATGCCGCCCGACAGGCTCTGGATGAGCGATGCGAGCGTCGTATTACCGGCTGCCGAGGTGATGATGCGGTGAAACTCGTTGTCCGCGTCGATGAACTGCTGTGTCGTCTCGGCGAGGTCCATCAGCTGCAGGCACCCCTCGAGCGCCGCGAAGTCCGCGTCAGTCATGCGCGTCGCGGCGAGCGCTGTCGCGGCCGGCTCGAGGACGCGACGAACCTGGTGAACCTCGAGCAGCGTCTCCCCTTCGAGTAGGTCCCCAATGAATCCGAGCCCTGTGAGCAGCATGTCCGCATCGAGGCTCGTGACGTAGGTGCCATCGCCGACACGCGTGTCGAGGACGCCGATCAGCGTCAGGGCGCGGACCGCCTCGCGCAGCGAGTTGCGCGAGATGCCGAGCCTCGCCGCGAGATCCTGCTCCCGCGGCAGCTTGGTGCCGGCGGTGAACTCGCCGTCGACGATCAGTTCCTTGATCTTGGCGATCGCCTGATCGGTCACCGGTATCGCCATGGCTTCTCCAGTTCTCGTTTCAGGCTCGACTCGAGCACTGCGCGACTCTATCTCGAACGCCCCACCTGCGCGCGGCCGCGGTTTCCCTGGCTACGCAGCGGCGGCGCGCCGACCGCGCGATGCGCGGCGCCCGCTGCGCATGGATGCAGCCCGAGGCCCTGCTCACGTGGCTCCCGCCGGCTGCCCGTCGCGCGCCGCGGCCCGCCAAACCGCGCCGTCCGGAAACTCGAAGCGACTGAGCGAGTCGGGTGGCATCTCGATGCTGTAGCCGGGGGCTGTCGGCATGACATAGCGGCCACCGAGCACGACGGCCGGATGCAGGAAGTGCTCGTGCAAGTGATCCACCCACTCGACGATCCGGTTCTCCAACGTACCGCTGACCGCGACGTAGTCGAAGATCGCCAGGTGCTGGACATATTCACAAAGGCCGACGCCGCCGGCATGCGGGCAGACGGGGATCCCGAACTTTGCCGCCATAAGGATCACGGCCAGGACCTCGTTGACGCCGCCCAGGCGACACGCATCGATCTGGCAGAAGTCGATCGCCTGCGCCTGCAGCAGCTGCTTGAAGATCACCCGGTTCTGGACGTGCTCGCCCGTGGCAACGCGGATCGGACTGATCTCGCGGCGGATCCGTGCGTGGCCGAGGACGTCGTCCGGGCTCGTCGGCTCCTCGATCCACCACGGATCGAACTCTGCGAGCACACGCATCGCAGCGATCGCGCCGTCCACGCCCCAGTACTGGTTCGCATCCATCATCAGCGTCGCGTCCGGGCCCACGGTGGTGCGGATCAGGGCGGCGCGGCGGGCGTCCGATTCGAGGTCAGCGCCAACTTTCATCTTCACGTGGGTGAAGCCCGATGCAAGTGCCTCGTGGGCCAGCGCGACGATCTTGTCCTCGCTGTAGCCGAGCCAGCCGGCGGAGGTCGTGTAGGCGGGGTACCCGCCGAGCCGCTCGAGCTCGGCAATCCGCTCCCCCCGTCCAGCACGCTTTGCCGCGAGCAGCTCGAGCGCCTCCTCAGGAGCTAGCGCGTCCTCGATGTAGCGGAAATCGATCGCGTCGACGATCTGCGCCGGCTCGAGGTCGGTCAGCAGCCGCCAGACGGGCTTGCCTTCGCTCTTGGCCCACAGATCCCAGACGGCGTTGACGATTACCCCCGTCGCGAGGTGGATGATCCCCTTCTCCGGTCCCAGCCAGCGCAGCTGGTCCTCGGAGGTCAGGCTCCGCCAGAATCTGCGCATCTCGGTCGTGATCTCGGCGAGCTCGCGACCGACGACGAGGTGCTCGAATGCCCGTACCGCCGCGACGACGATCTCCGTGCCGCGGCCGTTGGTGAAGGTGAGACCGCAGCCAGTGAGGCCCTCGGCGGAGTCCGTGCCGAGCGTCACGTAGGCGCACGAGTAGTCAGGGCTCCGATGCATCGCATCGGAGCCGTCGAGTGAGAGCGACGTCGGGAAACGCACGTCCCGCACGTCGAGTGAGGTGATCCGCATCGGGTGGCGCTGGGCTGAAACCGTCGAGCGCGCTGGCGCCGTCAGGTGACTTTCCGATGCTGGAGGGCTGCGATCAGGCGCGTGGCGAGCAGCACCGTGACGATGATCGCGCCGTCGCTGCCGTAGATCCAGAACGACGACACGTTGCCCAGCGTGAGCACGTTCGTGATCAAAGACAGCAGGATCACGCCGGTGAAGGCGCCAAGCATCCGACCCTGACCGCCGTTGAGCGAGATGCCGCCGATCACGGCCGCTGCGAAGACCGTGAAGATGATGCCCGGGGACTGGCCCTGGTTGGCGGTCACAGCGTCAACCTGACCCGCTGTCATCAGGCCGGCGATCGCGCCGAGGATGCCGGCATAGATCCAGAAGCCGATCATGATCCGGTCGACCTTGATGCCGGCTGCACGTGCGGCCTCGATGTTGCCACCAATGGCATATAGCGCCCGCCCGGTCCTGTGATAGCGCAGGAAAGCTCCGGTGCCGGTGAACACGGCGATCTCGATCCAGGCGGCGACGGGGAAGCCTAGCCAGTCGTGGTTGCCGATGTAGGTGAGCGCTGGCGGCAGGCTGAACACGGTCGCGTCGTTGACGATGCCCTGCGCGAGGCCCGCCCAGAGAATGAGCAGCGCGAGTCCGAGGATGAACGCGTTCATTCGCAGCTTCACGACGAGCGTGCTGAGGATGAGCGCGCAGATTGCGCCGATCGCGATCAGCACGAGGATGCCGACGCCCCCCGGCAGATCGGTGCCAGCGCCGACGAGCCCGAGCCGACTGCTCGGATGCACGGTCAGGTAGGCGGCGACCATCGGCGCCAAGAGATAGATCCCCTGCAGGGACAGATCCATCTGCTTGAAGATCAAGGTCAGGCTCTCGCCGACGACGAGGAGCCCCAGTGGGGCCGAGAACTCGATGACCGTCGTGAGGTTGGCCGACGTGAGGAACGCCGGGCTGACGATGACTCCGGCGATGATGATCACGACCAGCGCGGGCAGCAGAGCGACCTCGCGCATCGAACCGAGCAGGATCGCGTACGCTGGGCGACGCACCTCATCCGCGCTCCAGCTCGGTGGCGGCTCGGCCGCTGCCGGGGTCGTCGCGGTCGTCATCTGCACATCTGTCTCGGTCATGCTGCGAGTCCTTCCGCTGTAGCGATGGCTTGTGCCTCGTCCCACGGGCGTTCGGAGAACTCACGCACGATGCGGCCGCGCACCATGATCGCGAGTCTCGTTGCGACGCGCAGCTCCTCGAGGTCGTCCGATACGAGCAGGACCGCGGCGCCTGCGCCGCGCGCGTCTTCCACGGTGCGTAGGAGCGCCGCCTTCGACGCGACGTCGACGCCCATCGTGGGACTGATGAGTATGAGCAGCGACGGCTTGCTGGCGAGCGCTCGCCCAACGACGACCTTCTGCTGGTTGCCGCCACTGAGCTCAGCGACCGGCTGGTCGCCGCCGCTAGTTATCACCTGCAGCCGCGCGATCAACTCGCGCGCCGCCCGGTTTCGAAGCTTGGTCGAAAGGAAGCCAAAGCGCGAGAGCCGCGGCAAGATCGAGAGCGTCAAGTTCTCGTTCACGCCCAGCAGCCCGACCAACCCGCGTGCGTGCCGGTCCTCGGGAACGTAGCCGACGCCGTGCTTGACCGAATTCGAGACGTCGCCGGAGCGCAGCCGCTCGCCGTCGACTGTAACTTTGCCGGTTCCCGGCTTGACGAGACCGGCCACGACGTCACCGACAGTCGAGCTGCCCGAGCCACGCAGGCCCACGAGGCCGACGCACTCGCCGGCAGCAACCTCGAGGCTGACGTCCTCGACGTCGCCGTGCGTGGAGGAGACCGACAGGTGCTCGATCCTGAGCCGAGCTTCCTCACGCGCGCTCGACGCGGGCGCCGACGAGGTGACCGGCACAACGGCGGAACCCACCATCGCGCGGACCACCGTCTCCTGGTCAAGCTCAGCAACCTCGCCGGTGATGACGTGCTTGCCGTCACGGAGGACCGTGACGCGGTCACAGATCTTGTAAATCTCCTCGATGTGGTGCGAGATGTACATCACGCCCACGCCCGACTCCTTGAGTCGCTTGACACGGCCGAACAGGCGCTCGACCCCACGCGCCTCGAGCGCCGCCGTCGGCTCGTCGAGGATGAGAAAGCGAGCGCCGATCGACAGCGCACGAGCAATTTCGACGACCTGGCGCTGCTCGACCGAGAGCTCGGACGCGAGCAGATCCACATCAAGATCGAATCCCCACTCGTGCAGCATCCGCCGCGACTCGCGGCGCATCGCGCGCCAGGAGACCCATGGTCGCTCGAAGCGCCCGAGGTGGAGGTTCTCGGCGACGGTGACGGTGGGAACGATCTTCGAGTGCTGGTAGACGCAGGCAGCCCGCCGCTGCCAGCCGGTCCGGTCAGTCATCGCGGGCGCCTTCTCGCCTGCCAGCAAGACGTGCCCGGCATCCGGTTTCAGCAAGCCGGTCAGTACCGCCACGAGCGTTGACTTGCCGGCGCCGTTGCGGCCGACGAGCGCATGACACTCGCCTTCGTGGATCGCGATCGGCACGTCCACCAGCGCGGCGGTCGGACCGAACGACTTCGAGATTCCTATCGCTTCAGCAACTGGCGGGCGGCCTTCCGCNNACCCGCCAGTCCTGACGCGCTTGGGGCGCGTTCACGTCGTGATTCCTGTTCTGCCTATCGCCCTTTGTTCTGGCTACGGGCCCTTGTAGGTGTTGCCCCACAGGCTGGCGTTGTTGGCGTTTGCCGACGTCACGAAGGTCGAGGGCAGCGCGTCCTCCGGGCTGCCGTTCAGGCTGACGATCGTGCCGCCACCCAGACCCTTCGAACCGATCTTGGGCTCCGCCTTGTGTTGCGCCGCCAACTTCGCGTACGCGAGGCCTTCCTTTGCGTACAGGTCAACCGGCTGCGAGACGGTGGCATCCAGCGTCCCTGCCCGGATCAGCGCGAGCTCAGCGGGCACGCCGTCGGTCTCGACGAACGCGACCGTGTGCAGCTTGCCGGCCGATTGAAGCGCCGAAATGATCCCGTTGTCGGGACCGCTGAACGAGTTGTAGATACCGACGAGGTTCGAGAACGTGCTCAGCGCCGTCGTGGCGTCCTGCACGGCGGTCGCCGAGGCCCACAGCGTCGGGTAGGTGACGACGTGGATCTCCGGACACACCTTGCCCATCTCATTGACGAATCCGTTCGAACGATCGAGGCCGTTGATCGAGGCCAGGTCGCCCTGCAGAACGGCTGCCGTACCAGTCACCGTCGATGAATACTTACCGCCACCCGCGTGCTTGCAGATGTAATCCGCGCCATCGGCGCCGATCGTCAGGTTGTTGGCCCTGACCACCGCATAGATATGCGGCGCCGACGAGGGACCGACGTCCATCATCACCACGGGAATGTGGTGCTTCGCAGCGAGCGCGTCAGTTGTCGAGATCGCCGCGCTGTCCACTGGGTTGATCAGCAGCGCGTTAACCTTCTGGTTGATGCACGTCTGGAGCTGCGAGGCCTGTGTCGCAGCGTCCCCGTTCGCGGATATCGGGCCGTCCAGCGTAATGCCATCCTGCTTGGCATACGTGGCCTCGTACTGGACATACGCGGCCCAGAAGCCGGTGCTGTAGCCGGCCAGCGAAACGCAGACCTTGATCTTCCCCGACGACTTGGCCGCTGCGACCGCGCCGCCCGTGATGGTCACCATCAGGACTGCAGCGATCCCGACGATGCCGACAATTGAACCGACCCATCGTTTCAAGATAAACCTCTCCTCTCCAGATGCCTACCGGCTGGACGTTGTCCACCGGCGTTTATCAAGGGAATCTCGACTCGCTCAATCGCGAACGACGCCGAAGCAGCCTGCCGCATCCACACGGCCGACCACTGAGCGCGATCCCTCTCTCGCGGAGCACTTCTACAGCATTCATCCGATGTTTGTCAACTGGCAACCCCAGGCTGTGGTCCAACGCCGCGACAGACCGCCCCTTTGACCCGATCTTTTATCGTGGGGTCGAGGTCACGCCAGCGCGACTTCGCGCCGCCGTGAGTTGAACGCGCGCGCTGACACGGAGGAATAGGCTCAACGTCATAGGTCTGATGAATCGAGGAGGAATCCACCATGCGCGCTGCCTGCTATGCCGGTGACCGGACGCTGACCGTCGTCGAACGGGAGCCACGCGCTCCGGCCGCGGGCGAGGTGGCGATCGACGTCGCCTACACGGGCATCTGCGGCACCGACCTGCACATCTTTCACGGCGCGATGGACAAGCGCGTGACGATGCCGGCCGTACTGGGACACGAGATGTCCGGCGCGATCTCCGCGCTCGGCGAAGGAGTTGAAGCTTGGTCCGTTGGCGATCACGTCACCGTGATGCCGCTAGGCAACTGCGGCCATTGCCCGGCCTGCCTGCGCGGCAACACTCACATCTGCCACAACCTGAACTTCCTCGGAATCGACTCGCCGGGCTCGATGCAGGGCAGCTGGACCGTGCCTGAGCGCCTCGTCATACCGGTTCCCGAAAACCTCTCACTCGAGCACGCGGCGCTCGCCGAGCCGACTGCTGTGGCCGTCCACGACGTGCGCCGCTCCGGCCTCAAGGAAGGTGAACGGGCGCTCGTCGTCGGCGGCGGACCGATCGGGTTGCTCGTCGCGTGCGCGGCGCGCGCACGTGCGGCCGATGTCATCGTCGTTGAGCTCAGCGAGCCTCGCCGTGCCCTCGCGAGCGAGCTCGGCTTGCGCACGGTCGACCCCGCGGCCGAGGACCTTGATGGCTTCGTCGCCGAGTGGACCGGCGAAGCCGGTGCCGACGTCTCCTTCGAGGTGTCGGGCGCCGTCGCCGGCATCGAGACCGCGCTCCAGTCGCTAGCCGTGCGGGGGCGGATGGTCGTCGTCGCGATCCACTCGACCCCGCCGCCAGTCAACCTGCACCGGGTGTTCTGGCGCGAGCTCACGATCATCGGGGCGCGGGTGTACGAGCGCCAGGACTTCGAGGAGGCGCTGCGGCTGCTCGCCGAAGGCGCGATTCCCGCCGATGCCCTGATCACGCGCGTCGAGCCGCTCGACGAGGTTGCCGCGGCGTTCGCCGAGCTCGAGTCGGGCCGGGCGATGAAGGTGCTTATCGACTGCCACTCAGGAGATGGAGATGACTGATTCACGCGTCGCGATGTTCGATCTCAGCGGGAAGGTCGCGCTCGTAACGGGCTGCCGGCAGGGCATCGGCCTGGCGATGGCCGAGGCGCTCGCCGGCGCCGGAGCCGACATTGTCGGCGTCGATTACCGTGGATTCGGTGCCGGCGACGGGAGCGAGGCGGAGGATCGCATCGAGGCGACGGGCCGCTCGTTCACCGGCATGCTCGCCGATCTGAGCGAGCGCAGCGGCGTCGAGACCCTGATCGCGTCCGTTGCCCGCGAAGTGCCGCACATCGACATTCTCGTCAACAACGCTGGAACGATTGCTCGCGCCCCCGCCGCCGAGCATCCGACAGAGGACTGGGATCGCGTGCTCGCCGTCAACCTCACGGCCCCGTTTCTGCTGACGCGAGAGGTGGGCCGTGGAATGATTGAGCGTGGCGCCGGGAAGATCATCTTCACGGCGTCGATGCTGAGCTTCCAGGGTGGCATCCTCGTGCCGGGCTACACGGCATCGAAGTCCGGCGTCGCGGGACTGGTGCGTGCGTTCGCAAACGAGTGGGCCGCGCGTGGCGTCAACGTCAACGCAGTGGCTCCCGGATACATCGCGACCGACAACACGGCGGCGCTGCGCGCCGACGCCGACCGCAGCCGCGCAATCCTCGACCGCATTCCCGCGGGGCGATGGGGGGAGGCGTCAGACCTCGGCGGCGTGACCGTGTTCCTCGCCGCGCCGGCATCCGATTACGTGAACGGCGCGATCATCCCGGTGGACGGCGGCTGGATGGCGCGTTGAGCAACGAGACGCTCGAGGCCCTCTGCGCGCACCGGGTCATCCCCGTCGTTCCGGCGCTCGCAAGCGAAGACACACTCGCACTCGCCAGCGCACTGAAGGACGGCGGCCTGCCCGTGCTCGAGATGACGCTGCGTAGCGAGAACGCGCTCGAGCTGCTGCGCGCGCTGGCCGGCGACGTCGATCTGCTTGTCGGTGCGGGGACCGTGATCAGGCCCGAGCAGGTCGACCAGGCGCTCGACGCCGGTGCGCGCTTCGTCGTCACGCCTGGCGTGAGCCCCGCAGTGCTCGTGCGATGCCGCGAGCTCGGCATGCCGGTGATCCCCGGCGTCGCCACCGCAACCGAGGTGATCGCCGCACTCGATCACGGCATCCAGGTGCTCAAGCTCTTCCCGGCCGAGGCAAGTGGCGGCATAGCGATGCTGAAGGCACTCGCCGCCCCTTTCCCGGAGGTGCGCTTTGTGCCGACCGGCGGGGTGAGTGCGGAGAATCTCGAGAGCTACCTTCGCCTGCCGGCGGTGAAGGCCGTCGGTGGGAGCTGGATGGTGGCCCCGGCACTCCAAGGCGACTTCGCGGCCGTCGCGCGTCTGACCGCCGAAGCCGTGAGCGTCGCGGCGGAGGCGCGGAGATGACGCCACTCGCAGTTCGCGCGCGCGAGGACTGCCGCTACGACCTCGTCGCGCTTGGCGAGGTCATGCTGCGGCTCGACCCCGGCGAGGGGCGGATTCGCACCGCGCGCAGCTTCAAGGTCTGGGAGGGTGGCGGCGAGTACAACGTCGCGCGCGGCCTGCGCCGCTGCTTCGGCATGCGAACGGCACTGGTCAGCGCGTTCGCCGACAACGACGTCGGCAGGCTGATCGAAGACTTCATCCTCCAGGGCGGAGTCGATGCTTCGCACGTTCGTTGGATCCCATACGACGGCATCGGACGCACGGTTCGCAACGGGCTCAACTTCACCGAGCGCGGCTTCGGCGCGCGCGGCGCGATCGGCGTGTCGGATCGAGGTAACTCGGCCGCCTCGAAGCTCGCCCCGGGGCAGATCGACTGGGACGAGATCTTCGGCGCGCTGGGCGCGCGCTGGCTGCACACCGGCGGGATCTTCGCGGCCCTCTCAGAGACGACGGCGGCCGTCGTCGAGGAGGCGATGGTGGCTGCCAAGCGACACGGAACGATCGTCTCCTACGACCTGAACTACCGGCCGAGCCTATGGAAGGCGACCGGTGGAATGGATCGAGCGCGTGAGGTAAACCGCGAGATCGCCCGCCACGTCGACGTGATGATCGGCAACGAAGAGGACTTCACCGCGTGCCTCGGCTTCGAGGTCGAGGGCGTCGACGAGAACCTCAGCGAGCTCGACACGCACGCGTTCCGCGCAATGATCACGCGGGCCGCAGACGCGTACGAGAACTTCGCGGTGATCGCGACGACGCTGCGCGCCGTCCACAGCGCGACGGTCAACGATTGGGGCGCGATCGCCTGGTCGCGCGAGGGTGGCTTCGCGCAGGCGACGCAGCGTCCGCGCCTCGAGATACTCGACCGCATCGGGGGCGGCGACAGCTTCGCGTCCGGGTTGATCTACGCGCTGCTCGAGGGCAAAGATGTCGCACAAGCCGTCGAGTACGGTGCCGCCCACGGAGCTCTCGCGATGACGACGCCCGGTGACACATCGATGGCGAGCCTCGCCGAGGTGGAGGCGCTCGTGAAGGGCGCCGGCGCCCGCGTGCAGCGCTGACGACCGCGGTCCTGGGCGCGCGTCATTCAGAGCCCGCGGCCGGCCCCCCGGTCAGTCGCTGGGTTATCTCGCCGATGCCGGCGATACGACTCACCAGGACGTCGCCGGGCCGCAGGTAGCGCGGCGGGTCGCGCTTGAAGCCGACGCCGGATGGCGTGCCCGTGAAGATGAGATCGCCCGGCAGGACCGGGCAGATCGCCGAGATGTAGGCGATCAGCACCGGTACCGAGAAGATCATCGAGGCGGTCGTGTCGTGCTGCATCCGCTCGCCGTCGAGGATCGACTCGAGCTCCAGCTCCGCAGTGACGCCCGGTTCGTCGAGCGTCACCACCCACGGGCCGGTCGGTCCGAAGCCCGCGAACGACTTGCCGAGGCTGTACTGGGGCGCGGGTCCCCGCAGCTGGACATCGCGCGCGGAGAGATCTTGGCCGACGGTTAGGCCGGCAATGTGATCCCAGGCGTCTGACTCCCGCACCTGGTCGCCGCGGCGTCCGATGACGCACACGAGCTCGACTTCGAAGTCGACGCAGGGAGTCGGCAGCTTGACCTCGGCGACCGGACCGGTAAGGCAAGCCGGGAACTTGGTGAAGATGAGCGGCTCCTCGGGCGCTGTGAAGCCGCCTTCCGCCGCGTGCTCCGGATAGTTGAGCGCGACCGCAAAGACCTGGCGCGGGCGCGGGACCGGCGGGCCAAGCTCGTTGTGCGGCACGCTTTCGCCAGATGGCAGCTCGGCCTGGCGCGCCCAGTCGCGGAACTCGTCCCAGCGATCGTAGATCGCCTGCGGATCTGGCCCGAAACGACCATCGCTCGCGAGCGCGACATCGACGAAACGCTCTTCGATCGCGAGCATCAGCCGGCCCTTGTGGTTCGCTAGTCGCACGAGGAGAGCCCATTCGAGCGGTCTTGCCGGGGACCGGCGAGCGCCATCAGCCGGCCTTTCGGGGTGGCAGGCGTAGCCCGGTCATCCCACCATCCACCGCGAGCGATGTACCGGTGATCGAGCCCGAACGCGGGCTCGCGAGGAACGCGATCGCACTCGCCACTTCCTCGGGCCGCACGAGCCTCCCGTGCGGCTGGCGCGCGATCAGCGCCGCACGCTCGGCCTCAGGATCGGCGGCCTGCGCGAGGAGGCGCGCGACCCATGGCGTATCGGCGGTTCCCGGCACGACGCAGTTGACGCGGATCCCATCCTCCAGGTGATCGGCCGCCATCGCGAGCGTGAGCGAGTGAACCGCGCCCTTGCTTGCGTCGTACAGAGCGCGACGGTAGAGACCGAGCGGCGCACCGATCGAGGACAGGTTCACGATCGCCGCGTTCTGCGAAGCGCGCAGCGCCGGCAGCGCAGCTCGGCTCACCCTGACGAGCCCGACGACGTTCACGTCCAGCACGCGATGCCACTCCTCGTCGGTCTGGTCCTCGATCGTCCCGACGGCGCCGATCCCCGCGTTGTTGACGAGGATGTCGAGGCCTCCGAGACGCGTGAGCGCCTCCTCGACCGCAGCGCGCACGGCGCGATCATCCGTGACGTCGGCCTGTAGGGCGATGAACCCTGGCTCCGGGCAGGCCTCGCGATCAAGTACCGCGACCGTCGCTCCCTGGGAAGCGAGCTCGCGAGCCGTGGCAAGACCGATCCCGGATGCACCGCCCGTGACGAGCGCGCATAGGCCCACCAGCTCTCGCGAAACGGTCTCCTGCGCCATCGCGCCGGACAATACCGCCGATGCTCGCCGCCCGAAGACGACTGCGCAGGCGCGCTTGCCCAACAGATCGAGCACACAGACCGTGCGGATAAGCTCAGCCCGCGATGAGGATCGCCTTGTTCACCACCTGCGTCGCGGACACGCTGTTTCCGGGCGCCGGGATCGCGACGGTGGAGCTGCTCGAGCGCCTCGGGCATCAGGTGTCGTTCCCGCGAGCACAGACCTGCTGCGGGCAGATGCACCTCAACTCCGGCTACGAAGCGCACGCTCTGAACATCGCGCGCAGCTTCGTCGAGGTATTCGACGACGCCGAGATCGACGCGGTCGTCGCGCCATCGGGGTCGTGCGTGGCGATGGTGCGCGATCAATACCCTGGGCTCGTCGCGCGCGCGGGCGATCTGCGGCTGCAAGCCGCGGTCGCGCGCCTCGTGCCGCGGACCTTCGAGCTGTCGGAGTTCCTCGTCAACGAGCTCGGCATCGTCGACGTGGGCGCCTACTACCCGCACCGCGTGACCTACCACCCGACGTGCCATTCGCTGCGGCTGCTGCGGGTTGGCGATGCCCCGCTTCGCCTGCTGCGCGCGGTCCGCGCGCTAACGCTGATCGCGCTCGACGATGCGCAGGGGTGCTGTGGCTTCGGCGGCACGTTCGCGGTCAAGAATGCGGACGTCTCGACCGCGATGCTCGCAGACAAGATGCGCGCGATCCAGGCCACCGGGGCCGAGGTCTGCACGGCCGTCGACTCCTCCTGTCTGATGCATATCGGCGGCGGCCTGCGGCGCGAGCGCGCCGGTGTGCGGGTGGTGCACCTGGCTGAGATCTTGGCAAGCACGGAGGCCGCGTGAGAAACGAGTTCGCCGAAGCGGCGCGTCACGAGGTCGCGAATTCGCAGCTGCGGGCGAACATCCGCAACGCCACGCATACGATCCGCGCCAAGCGCGAAGAGGCCGTGGCGGAGGTGCCCGACTGGGAGCAGCTGCGCGAAGCGGGCCGGCGTATCAAGGAGCGCACGATGCGAAACCTCGATCGCCACCTCGAGCAGCTCGAGCGCTCGGTCACCGCGGCGGGCGGAGTTGTCCACTGGGCCACCGAGGCCGCGGACGCGAACCGGATCGTCGGCGATCTGATCGTTGGCGCGGGCGCGCGTGAGGCAGTCAAGGTCAAGTCGCTCGCGACCGACGAGATCGGGCTCAATCGCGCTCTCGCCGCGCGCGGGATCGAAGCGCGAGAGACTGATCTCGCGGAGCTGATCGTGCAGCTCGGCGAGGACCGCCCATCACACATCCTCGTCCCGGCGATCCACCGAAACCGCGGCGAGATACGCGAGCTATTTCGCCGCACGCTGCCCGGCAACGAGCAGCTCACCGACGATCCGGCCGAGCTCGCGGAGGCCGCACGCCGATTCCTGCGCGAGAAGTTCCTGAGCGCGAAGGTCGGCGTGAGCGGCGCCAACTTCGCGGTCGCCGAGACCGGCACGATCTGCATCCTCGAGTCCGAGGGCAATGGGCGCATGTGCACGACCCTGCCGGAGGTCCTGATCACGGTGATGGGAATCGAGAAGGTGCTGCCCCGCTTCGCCGACCTCGAAGTGATGCTCCAGCTCCTCCCCCGCTCCTCGACCGCCGAGCGGATGAATCCGTACACCTCGCTGTGGACCGGCGTCACGCCCGAGGACGGCCCACGGGAGTTCCATCTCGTCCTGCTCGACGGCGGTCGCACGAAGGTCCTTGGCGACGCCGACGGGCGCGCCGCGCTGCACTGCATCCGCTGCTCGGCCTGCCTGAACGTCTGTCCCGTCTATGAGCGCACTGGCGGGCACGCCTACGAGTCCACCTATCCGGGGCCGATCGGTGCGATCCTCACGCCCCAGCTGACCGGCTTCACGCAAGGCAACTCGCTGCCCTGGGCCTCCTCGCTGTGCGGCGCCTGCTACGAGGTCTGTCCGGTCAAGATCGACATCCCCTCGATCCTGATCCACCTGCGCAGCAGGATCAATCGCGAGGTCGATGGTTACGGCGGCGGCGGCGAGCGACTCGCGATGGGACTGCTTGCGCGCGCGTTCGCGCGCCCGGGCCGCTACGAGCGAGCCCAGCGCTTCGGACGCTGGCTGAGCCGCCCGCTCACGCGCGAGGGCTGGATCAGCCGCCGCCTCCCGGGAGCGCTCGGGCGTTGGACGGACGTCCGCGACCTGCCTGCGCCGTCGGCCGAGACCTTCCGCGAATGGTGGGCGCAGCGCCGATGAGCTCCCGTGAGCTGATCCTCGGGCGCGTGCGCGCGGCTCTCGCCGATGTCGCAGACGACGAGCCGGCAAGCTGGATCTACGATCGCGACGCCGACGAGCATTCGCGCTACGCGCGGGCCGGCAGCCGCGATCCGGAGGCGCTCGCTGCACTGTTCGCGGACCGCTGCGGCGAGTACCGCGCGACGGTCACGCGAGCCGAGCGGGCCGGGTTGGGGCCCGCGATCGCTGCCGCATGCGCGCGTCACGGCGCGAGCTCGCTGGTCGTCCCGACCGATCTCCCCGAGGCCTGGCGAGCGCCAGGGGTCGAGTGGCGCGAGGATCACCCGTCACTCGACGTGCATGCGCTCAGCGGATTCGATGGCGCGCTGACCGGCTGCGCCGTCGCCATCGCGCTGACGGGGACGATCGTGCTCGACGCGGGCGAGGCACAGGGTCGCCGAGCGCTGACCCTCCTCCCCGACCTACACATCTGCGTAATCGGTGAGGAGCAGATCGTCGAAGGCGTGCCCGAGGCGTTCGAACGCCTGGCGCCGGCAGCCCGCAGCGGGCGGCCGCTGACCTTCATCTCAGGCCCGTCGGCGACCTCCGACATCGAGCTCAAGCGAGTCGAAGGCGTCCACGGACCGCGCCGGCTCGAGATCGTCATCGCCGGCTGAGCGCCGAGCGCGTTGATAACGCGCCGGTGCTGGAGCCCTAGCCTGTACCGCCCCAGGGATGCTTCAAGAGCAGGATCGTGTTGCCGACGAAGAGCAGCGCGAAGAAGATCGTCCAGCGGTTGAGGTTGCGCTCGACGAGCGAGCCGCCGCCGAGCGGTCCGATGCCCGTGCCGACGCCGAATGCGCCCGACAGGCCGGAGTCCTTGCCCGAGTGCATCAGGATCAACAGCACGAGGACGATGCTGATCAGGACCTGCGTCGCCGAGAAGAGCCCCTGCATGCTGCGTGAAAGGCTAGCGTAGGGCGTCCAGCGCGTGGAGGATCTCGACCGCCTCGGCGCGTAAGCGGCGGTCGATCGCCCGGAAATCCTCCTCGGAGAGCTTGCCGGTGCGGTAGTCGAGCTCGGTGTCGCGGATCTCCTGGTACTTCGCGTCGCGCGCGGCGTCGAGGGCGCGGCGCTCGTCGCCACCGCCCGGCTCGACGGCAGCCGGATGGCGAAGCGGCGCGCCCACGAACCAGGCGAGCACGCCGAGCAGGACGGCGGCCGCCAGCAGGGCGAGGACCACCGCCAACGGTCTAGGCCCGGCCGAGCTCTTGCGCTACGCGGGCGAGGTAGCGCGCACGCACGCGCCCGGTCATCGCGCCCGGCGGCGGCCAGATCGCGATCAGGCCCCCGGCGAGCACGATCAGGGCGCCGATCCACAACCACACGACGAGCGGAGTCGACGCGAGCTTCAGCGGCGCGGTCGGCGGGTCATGCAGGTAGCCGCGCGCGATGGCAGCCAGGAGGAAGTAGGAGAGCTCGGTCTGCTTCGCGGGTCCGGCAGCGCGGTCCTTGACGACAAGTGCGTTCGCCTGGTTGATCTCTCCCTGGAGCGCCGTCTGGATCTCCGCGGCATCGATCGCAGCACTTATGTCACGTCTAAGGCTCGTGTTGAGGCTGAGCTCACTCACCTGATCGCCCGCGATCAGGCTGCCGACCGGTCCCTCGGCGCCGCTCGCGTCCGGGTAGAACTCCGCCGTCGGGTGGAGCGTCATCACGTAGCGGCCGTCGCGCGTCACGCGCAGGATGACGCCGAGGGTGAGTAGCGCGCCGGTGCTTGTCGGGTCGGTGACGATCGAGGCAGTCGGACGCACGTTCGTCATCCGGTAGCCGCCCAAGGTCGTCGACCGCCCGCGCGCAAGGTTCGTAAACGCTGTGTGGGTGAAGGTCGAGGACGCGGCGATGCCGAGCAAGAGGATCGCGATGCCCACGTGGACGATGTAGCCGCCGTAGCGGCGCCGGTTGCGGCGGATCATCGAAAGCAGCGCGAGCGGCGGCGCCTCCGAGGACATTGCGCGCCGCGCGATGAAGCCGCGCCAGAACTCCTGACCGATGCTCGTGAGGACAAACGCGACGGCGCAGAAGAGCGTGACCGTCGCGGGCGAGGACGAGATGCCGAGCGTCGTGAACGAGAGCACGAGGATCAGCGCGGCGGCGGCAAGGGGCAGCGCAAAGTTGCGCCGCAGGTGCGCGAGCGTCGCGCGCCGCCAGGGGATGATCGGACCGATGCCGGCGAGCGCAACGAGCGCGAGCGCCAGTGGCACGGTGTAGCGGTCGAACCACGGCGCACCGACCTCGCTCTCCGTGCCGGTCACCGCGCCCGAGATCAGCGGGAAGAACGTGCCCCAGAAGATCACGAAGGCGAGCGCAACGAGCACGATGTTGTTGAGCATGAAGGCGGCCTCCCGCGAGATCAGCGAGTCGAGCTGGTGCTCGCTGCGCAGCACATCGCGGCGGCTCACGACGAGGTAGATCGACCCCACGACCATGACCGCGATCAAGATCACGAACGGGACGCCGAGCGTCGAGGCGCCGAAGGCATGGATCGAGCTCAGCACCCCGGACCGCACGAGGAACGTGCCGACGATCGCGAGCGTCGAGGCGCCGAGGACGAGCGAGGCGTTCCAGACCTTCAGCATCCCGCGCTTCTCCTGGATCATGAGCGAGTGCAGGAACGCCGTTGAAATGAGCCACGGCATCAGCGCCGCGTTCTCAACCGCGTCCCAGCCCCAGTAGCCGCCCCAGCCGATCTCGTAGTACGCCCAGTGGGCGCCGAGCACGATTCCAATCCCGAGGAACAGCCAGGACGCGAGCGCGAACCGACGCGCCAGCTGGATCCACTCGGCATCGACGCGGCGCGTGATCAGGGCACCCACCGCGAACGCGAACGGGATCGTGAAGAACGTGTACCCCGAGTAGAGCATCGGGGGGTGGATCATCATGCTCGGGTTGCGCAGCAACGGATCGAGGCCGGCGCCGTTCGCGGGAGCCGGGCTGCTCGTCGCGAACGGGGTGACCAGGAAGACGAGCATCGACGTGAAGAACGTGGCGAATCCCAGGAGCACCGCGACCGCGTAAGGCACAATCTCCTTCAGGCGGTTGCGAGTCAGGAAGACGGCGAGGCTCGACCAGAGCGAGAGCAGCCAGACCCAGAGGAGGAGCGAGCCTTCCTGCGAGCCCCACATCGCCGCCGCGCGGTAGAAGAGCGGCGTCGTCAGGCTGGAGTTGTTCGCCACCGTGTTGTAGGCGAAGTCGTTCGCGACGAACGCAACCTCGAGGATCACGAAGGCGAACGTCAGGACGCCGGCGAGTCCGTAGACGCAGCGGCGACCGACCTCGACGAGTTCGCGACGGCCGGTGCGCGCACCGTAGAGCGACATCCCGACCCCGCAGAGCGAGGTCAATAGCGCGATGACCAGAGCGGCGCGCCCGGCGAGGGCCATCTACTTAGCGGGACTGTACTTCGAGGGGCACTTCGTGATCATCGAGCCCGGCGAGGCAACAAAGCTTGCCGATCGCACCGTCCCGGTGACGATCAGCTCACGGCCAACGCGGAACGGGTCGGGGACGGCGCCGCTGTAGCGCACCGCGATCGAGCGTCGGGCGCCGGCACGGTCCGCGAGGCGGAAGTCGAGAAGGCCATCAGGCAGGCGACGAACCGAGCCCGCCACGACGGTTCCCGTGAGCTGGTAGGTGACGCCGGGCTTCGCCTCGCGCAGCAGCTGCGTCGGCGACAGCGCTTGCGCGGCGGCGCTGAAGCTCGTGTAGATCAGTCCGGCGGCGAGCGCCAGCGCGAGCGCCAGGCAGACGACGAGTCGCACGCGCCGCTTGCGTCCAGAGTTCATCCGCCGGCGATTATCTCACGCGGGTTCGGTGTTGGACGTGCTTGCGATGGTGCTGGTGCCGGCCGAGCCAGACGCCCATCGTCTCAAAGCCCCACGAGTCCCAGAAGTACACGCTCGCAACCAGATGCAGATGCAGCGAATGGGGCGGCGGATGGCTGTGATGACCACCGGCGATGTAGGCCACATAGGCGTAGGGGCGGTTGAGGAGCATGTAATACGTTCCGAGGCGCTGAAGCGAGCCGTTCGCCAGCGGGCGATCGCCGTGCTTGACGAGCCAGAAGCGCAGCGGCGGCTCGATCGGCTGCGTCGCGAGATCGAGCGGGCCCTGTATCCAGTCGACCGATTGCCCTGGCGGGATCGCGGCGACAAGTGCGCTGCCGAGCGCCGTGGTCGGCGCGTAGAGCGCGGAGTGAGAATCGGGCCGCTCCTGGTTTGCCACGGCGCGGCCGACATCAGCGGTCGTGGCGATGCCGGCGATGGCGACCAGCGTGCCGGCCGCAATCACGACCAGTCGGGGTATCGCGGGCGATTCGCGACGTGCGAGCGCCAGCAAGCGCGGGCCGACGAGGCGCGCGAGCCAGGCGAGCGCGAGGCAGGCGGACCAGCCGATCACGAGATAGGCGAACAGACCCAGCTGCGAGCCCCACCACAGCGTGTACCCGAGCGTCCCCGCCAGCAGTGGCGTGACCGGCGTGTTGGCGGCGTTCTCGTAGATGCCGAGGCACATCCCGAGCGTCATCAGCGCCGCGGCGGACATGTCGACGCGCCGGCGCAGGGCGGCGACGATCGCGATCAGGCCAAGTATCGCCAGCACGGCGATCGCCGAGTTCGCCTGGGATGACGACGGCGGCACGCGGACCGCGGCTTTGCGACTCCACTCGGAGGCGGGCGTGAACAGCCACCACGGCTTCCAGCCCACCGCGCGCGCGACCGCGCTGCGGCCGACCGATCCACCGAGCGTCTGTCCACGCTCGTTGAACGTCTTCACGATCAGGGAGAGGTTCCCCGGCGAATGCTCGATCTCGTCGGCGAGCGGAGCGCTCCAGCAGAGGCCCAGCACAATCGTTGCCAGCACGAGCCAGCGCCATACCACCCGCTTGGGCCGTGGCTTCCCGGCCCGGCGCGCCGCTCGCCGGTCAAGCAAGCGCCGTGCGGTCAACCCGGCAAGCCCGACCGCAAGCAGCACGCACGTCGGCGCGAGGTAGGTGAGATGCGTCTGGACGACAAAGCTTGCGAACAGGGCGACGGCCGGGAGCAGCCGGTAGTCACCCGCCGCGACCGACCAGCTGAGGAAGATCAGCGCGAGAAACGGGAACATCGCGGCGGACGGGTTCCAGACGTCGTGAAAGACCTCCCCCGCGAGTGATTGGCACATCGCCGCGATGGCGATCGCGGTAGCGACCATCAGGAGGATCCCGCCACGCCGGCGCGCAAGTACGACGCAGATCACGATGCACACGCAGTTGAGGGCGCCCATCGCGATCGCAGCGCTCGCCGGGCCGCCGAGGCGGACCGGAATCGCGAGCAGCCAGTACAGCATCGGGCCGGCGCTGTGGACGATCTTGCCGGTGACGTCGCCCGCTTCCGAGTACTGACCGATCAGCGGCGAGTGATTCGTGAAGACATCGAGGGCGCGCGTGAGGATGATCCCGTCATCGCCGTCCGGCTCCCAGCCCGCCTGGACGCCGTGCACCGTCGACACGATCACCGGGATCGACGCCGCGACGCCCGCCGCGACCGCCGGCACCTGGCGCAGGATGTAAAGAACAAGCCACCACACAGCGCGTAGCAGGCGGCGCGGGAACGCACGCAAGGAGGCGACGAGCGCCTGCGGCGCAAGCGCGCCGCGCAAGCGCCGAAAGCGTGGGATGCCCGGCAAGGGAAGCTCGGCGGTGTCGATAGGCGGCGCGGAAGGCGCGCCTGGAGCGCTGCGCCGCCTGAGCCGCGTGGGCGCCTTCAACATGCGCCACAAACTACCCGCGCGACCGACAGCCCCGGTGCAGGCGCGGCGCGGTCGAGTCCTCGCCTGCTCAGCGCGAGCTTCAGCTTGGTCGAGACCGGGTTAGGACGGGCGTCGCTGCGCGAGCTCGATTGGCGGCTCCGGGCCCAGTTTCGCGAGCTTTGCAGGAGAGACGTCCGACGGTCGCTGTATCTGTCGTGGTGGTCGCGATGCCTTCGCGCTGGGAAAAGCAGCTGGAAGCTGTGTCTTGGGAACAGGGTTCCGCGCGGCCGCGACCGACCGAGCTGTGGTGGCGACTCGTCCGCTCGGAGACACTGGCACGCCTCCTGCGCGAGCTCATGGAAGGCGCTGACTACGACGGCGAGCGCTGCGCCGGGTGGAGCGCGCTGCGCAGCGAGCGTGTACTCGGCGGCGTCTTTTCGACGGCCGACCTGCTTGCGCTCGCCGAAAGCCCGGACGCCACGTGGTTCGGCGTCGCGCTGTCGTTGCCGCTGCGCGTGGACCGGGGGCTCGACCCGATCCGGATCGCCGCCTACGACGCGGAACTGGCGGCGGCGGTCAGCGAACGGAGGTTGCGCGTCGTGCGGCCCAGCGAGCTCGTGGTCCCGGCTGGGAGCGATCCGGCGAGCAAACGCCAGGCGACGCTGCGCGCGGCGTTGTCGCGGTCGGTGAACGCGGTGGCGTTGGCGACCGAGCGTGGCTCTCTCGCAACGGCCGACGGTGTGGGTCGGGATGAACCCGCCGTCATGGCACAGCGAGCACTCGCGCGCGGCGCCGCGCACTGGGTGATCGACGAGCGTCGTGGCCGCGACGGCGAGCGCGCCGCCTAGCCTTCGTCAGCCAGGTCGTAGATCGTCTCGGCGGTGGCGCCGAGCACCGCCGCCTGATCAACCTCCGCCAGCTGCGCGGTCACGTCGACGATAACGTCGAACCACCGCTCGACCGTCGTGGCGAGGGTGGCGACGGGCCAGTCACTGCCGGCCATACAGCGATTCGGGCCAAAGACCTCGAGCGCGTGCTCGAGATAGGGCATGACGTCGGCGTCCTGCCATCCCGGTGCCGCCTCGGTCGAGAGGCCGGAGAGCTTGCAGGCGACGTTGGGGTTGGACGCGAGGCGCGTCATGTGCTCGCGCCATGGGTCGAGCGCACCCTCGGCGACCGGTGGCTTGCCGAGGTGGTCGAGGACGAAGAGCGTGTCGGGACATGCCTCCACAAGCTCGGTCGCAGCGGGGAGCTGCGCGTGCCTGATGCAGATGTCGAAGCGTAGATCCCGCTCCGCGAGGAGCCGCACCCCCTCGATGAACGCGGCGTCAGTGATCTCCTCGACCGGCCGGTCCTGCAGCAGGCGCCTCACCCCCACGACGAGCGGCTCATCCGCCAGCGTGTCGAGGTGGCTTTCGACGGCGCGGCCTCGCTGCAGCGGCGCATAGGCGACGATGCCACGGATCAGCGGGAACGAGGCGGCGAGCTCGGCCACCCACCTCACTTCGGCAAGCGCCTCCTCGTCGCGGCAGTCCGCCTGGACGAAAACGAAACCGTGCAGCTCATGTCGGCCCGGGTCGTAGTCCTCCGGGCCCAAGCGCCGGTTCAGCTGCGGAACCTCGGCCAGCCACTCGTGGCGGCGCGCAACCGGGTCCCAGAAGTGGACGTGGGAGTCAACGATGCGGTACGCCACGCCTACTCCTCGCGGGGATCACGCGCGGGATCGTATGCGCAGGAGGGCTACCCGTGTTCCGATGACTGGTGCCCAAATCGATGACACGATCGGATGAGGCTAGCCGGATGCTCGGATCGTGGAGATGTCACGCGAAGCGGGATACGGGAATCGAACCAGTGCCTCCGCTGGCTGATGCAGGCACGCGGGTCGCGTTGACTGTTCAGGCGTGCTGTTGCTGCGTGCTTGTCGGC
>PLFX01000043.1 GCA_003138355.1 Solirubrobacterales bacterium | reverse complement strand
AGACTCAAGCGCACGCAAATGCGCCGAGAGACCGGTGCCTGGGACGAGCTTCAGCGCGGAGCGCTCACAGGCCGGCTCGATCGGGTCGTAGCTCGCTCTAAGCATCTTCGTAGGCATAGGACACGCGTGATCCTGCCAGGGTTGCGCGGTACCGCACTTTGTTGCGTTCGCTTAAGATCCTATGAAGAATCCTAACAAGCTATGCAAACGGTTTGGATGTCCCGAGCACCTTGCCGGCGGCGTTGAGCGCCTGGACTTCGAGCATTTGCTCGCTTCGGGGCAGAGCGATCGCGGTTTCGAAGCCGTCCTTGGGCGCGCTCGCGAGCGCCGTCAACCGGCCGGCGCTCGGGCCTGCGAGCACGCGCCAGGCCGTGACCTGCGTGTCGCCGTTCCAGCTCGCGTAGACGACCGTACGCCCGCCGTGGCGGCGCACTGCGCCCACCGGGGGGTAGAGCGGGAGCCCGACCCACGGCTCGCGCAGCGTGCGGTAGCTGAGATCCGAGCCCGGGAGCACTCCGTCGAGCAGCGGCTGCGCCTTGCCGCCGTTGTGGAACTCGGAGAAGTACGGTGCAGAGCCCCAGCCGACGAACACGTTGCCGCGCTGCAGGAGCTGCGTGTCGCCCATGTAGTCGACCGCCGGGAACTGTCCCGCACCGTAGTCCGCGACGAGGTTCGCCGTGCGGTGCGCCTGATTCAGACGCAGGACGAGTGAGCGCGACGCGCCGGTCGGGGGCACGTATGTGCCCCCGCCTGTGAGCTGGCAGCAGTGGTCGTCGAAGACGGTCACGAGGCCGTGGGGGGCGAGTTTCACATCGTGCTGCCACTCGAAGAGCGCGCCGGGACCGAAGCTGAAGCTCGTGTGCTTGCCGCCGAGCTCCCAGATGATCCTGCCGGTCTTGATGTCGACCAGATACGCGGCCCACGTGTCGCGCATCGAGACGAGGAAGGTGCCGTTCCCGAGCACGTCGATCGAGTTGACGTGGTAGGTGTCCCACGGGAACCCGTTGGTCGGGATCGTCGCGTAGGAGTCGCCTACCGGGATGTGCTTCAGCGCGTCCCAATTGAAGAGGAGCTTGCCGGTCTTCAGGTTGTACTCCTGGACCGCCGAGTCGATCAGCGCGCCGTTGTAGGCGCCGCCCTCGCTTGCGAGGTTGCGCGGGATGTTCTTGTTCGCGGTGACCCACGCGTCGTTGCCACGGATGATCATCTCGTGCAGCGTCAGGACCCAACCGTCGGCTCCGTGCAGCTTCGCCACGGTCTGGTAGTGGTCGTTGACGACGATGTCCTCGCCGGTCACGGTCGCGCCCGTGTTCGTGACGATCCCCTGCCACCACGAGAGGGCGGGCTTGCCGTCATAGGTCTGCGGCTCCAGGTTCTCGGCGATCACCTTCGTCGGGACCGGCTTGAACCAGACCGGGTGCAGTGAGTTGTCGAGGATGAGCGGCCCGCTCTGACCGGTCATCGGCGGGGAGTTGAGGTCGTAGCCGTTCGCCATGAAGATGTAGCCGGGCGCGAGCTTCGAGCGTTGCGTCGGCACGTCGTGCGTGATCTTCGGCGGGTGCAGGCCTGGCGCCGAGATGTAGCTATAGGTGTCGGCGAGCTTGTACGCGCCGAGCGGCGCCCCCTTCGAGTTGCCGAACGCGATGTCGCCCGCCGCGAAGATCGCGACGATCGCGGCGAACGTGACGCCGATGACGCGCGCCTTCGATCGGAGCTCCGCCGCGGGACCCGGGACGGCGAGCAGCGTGACCAGCAGCGCCGCGCCGGCGAGGCCCGCCGCGACGTGAAATGCAAGCCTGAAGCCGTCCGTGAGCGACTGGTTGACCGACACCCCGGCGCCGATCAGATGGGAGCTGTGCTGGGTCGCGAGCGTGATGAGGATCGCGATGCCGAGGCCGCCGCCGACCTGGCGCGAGGTGTTCACGAGGCCCGAGGCGAGGCCCGCCTGGCCTTCTCTGGCGCCCTGCGTCGCCGCGATCGTCGAGGGCACGATCGACATCGCGATGCCGGCGGCGGTCAGGATCCCCGGCACCATGATGTAGACGAGCCCGCTTCCGCTCGCGCCGACCCGTGCTAGCAGCAACAGCCCGGTCGTCAGCATCAAGAGGCCGCCGGTGAGCACGGGCTTGACGCCAAATGCCGCGACGAGCCGTCCGGCACGCGACGCGCAGACCATGATCGTCAGCGTCATCGGTAGGAAGATCAGCCCCGTGTCCAGTGGCGACAGACCGAGCACCTGCTGTAGGTAGAGCGAGGCGACGAGCCACATCGGGAAGAGCGCGGCGCTGAACAGCAGCACGACGCTGTTCGCGATCTGGAGCGGCAGCGTCAGATCCTTGAATGGGATCAGCGGCGCGGTAGCGAATCGCGTCTCGATCACGACGAACACGACCATCAGGACGATGCCGAGGATCAACGGGATGAGCGCGGTGCTCGTGCTCCAGCCCACGAGGCCCGCCTCGACCACGCCGTAGACCAGCAGCATCTGCCCCGCGGTTAGCGTGAGCGCGCCCGCGAGGTCGAAGCGGGCGGGCTTCGCGCGGCGGCGCTCCGCGACGACCGCTGCTGCGATGACGGCGGTGGCGAGCCCGATCGGGGGGTTGATGAGGAATATCCAGCGCCACGTGAGCGCTTGCGTGATGATCCCGCCGAAGAGCACGCCGGCAGCGCCACCGAGGCCGTTCATCGCCGCCCAGGTGCCGACTGCGCGGTGCAGGCGCGGTCCGGGCGGGTACGAGGAGGTGATTATCGCGAGCGAGCAGGCCGCCATCAGCGCCCCGGCGAGGCCCTGGCCGGCACGGGCGCCGATCAGCACGAGGCGATCGGGCGCCAGGCCGCCGACGAGCGAGGCGAGCGAGAAGGCGACAAGCGCGATGACGAACATCAGCCGCTGGCCGTAGTGGTCCGCCATGCGCCCAGCGAACAGCAGGAAGCCGGCGAAGGTGATCGTGTACGCGTCGATGACCCACTGGAGCTCGGCCGAAGGGAAGCCGAGGCTGAGCTGGATCGACGGCAACGCGACGTTGATGATGCTCAGGTCGAGGATCACCATGAACTGGGCGATGCAGCAGACCGTGAGGACCCAGCCGAGGTGGGCGTCAGAGGCCTGCTCGTCGGGCGTCTGAGCGCGTCGCGGGCGTGTCGGAAGCTTGATGCTCATCGCGCGACCACCCGTCGGATCGAGGCGCGACGATAGCCGACGTGCGAGATCACGTTGCTAGCATCCCGGCACTGTGAGACGTGCACTGGCATTGGGGCTGGCACTGGCTGCGTTCGCGACCGGCGTCCTGGTCGGGGGCTGCGGCGGCGGGAACCACCCCTCGCATTCCAAGCACAGCTCCTCGAGCGGCACCCACAAGCCGCGCTCAGGCTCCACGGGCTACTGATCATCCGCGCACTGGGTCGGCGCTCGCGTAGCTTGCGATCCGCACGGTGGGTGATGTGGCAAGCACCCGGCCGCTTGCGCCGAGCGCCTGTACGGCAACGTAGGCAAGCTTGCCGAGGGCGCCGTAGCCGTCGCCGCCGACGAGCTCGGCTGAGCTCTCGAAGCCGCTGTCGGGCACGTGTGCCTTCACGGTGAGAGAGCCGGCGCTTGCCCCGGCCAGGACGCGCCAGGCGGCGACGTCCGTGGCGCCGTTCCAGCTCATGCGCACGATCGTCTCGCCGACGTTGTTGAGATTGGCGGCGACGGCAGGCCGCGTGGCCGGCTGCCCACTCCACGGCGCGCGGTAGGCGCGGTAGAAGATCATGTCGTAGGGGAGGTGTGCGTCGAACAGCACCGTCCCGCTGCGTCCGAGCTCGGTGATCTGGGGGACGCCGCCAAAGGCGATGAGCGTGTTGTCGCCCGGCAGCGTCTGGACGTTGCCCTGGCTACCAGCGAGCAGCGGCTCGCCGGGGTGGTCATAGGCCGCGACCAGCGTCGCGGTGTGTCGCGAGAGGTCGAGCGCGATGCGAACGCCGCGTCCCTGCGCGTAATCGGGATTGCGCCCGCCGCCACGGTTGAGCTCCGGCGGATCTGAGCCGTCGTCGAAGAACGTGACCTGCCCGTCCGGCAGGATCCGCCCGTCGTGCTGCCATGCCGTCTGCGTGCCGGGGCCCATCTTGAACGAGCTCGCCAGGCCGCCGAGCGTCCACAGGATCCGACCGGTCGCACCGTCGATCTGGTAGCCCGCCCAGGTGTTGCGTGCGGAGATGAAGATGTTTCCGTTCGGCTCGGGGTCGATCGAGTTGAGATGGAACCAGTCCCAGGCCCGACTCAGGGGCGGTGAGGTCTCGGAGTCGTTGACGTTGACGTGGTCCAGGGAGTGCCATTCGAAGCGCACGAGCCCGGTCTTGACGTCGAGTTCCTCGAACGTCGCATCGAGGATCACGCCGTTGGCGGGCCCGCTCGCCGAGTGGAGGTTGCAGCGGATCGGGTTGTACGCGCTCACGTAGGCGATCCCCTTCGGCGCCAGCTGGAACTCGTGCAGGTCGGCCTCGATGCCGTTGCCGGCTCTGACGGTCGCGACTGTCTGGTAGTGCCGGTTGAGGATCAGGTCGGCGCCGTTGCCATAGCCGAGCGTGATGACCCGGCCCTCCCAGAAGGTCAGATCCCGCTGCCCTGCGTATGTCTGCACGTTCACGTCGTCGGCGACGAGCCCGCCGGCGAGTTGGTCGAACCAGATCAGGCGGCCTTGCGCGCTATAGATCAGCGGCCCGTAGCGGCCCGGACCGGGCCCATTGCTCGTGAAGATGTCGCCGGCCGCCGGATCGCGGTCGCTTGCCGTGACGCTGAGGATCGGCGCCTGCACGCCCGGCAAGGTGACGAAGGTCTGGTAGTCGCTCGGCGGTGGCGTCGGGTTCGGGAAGGGACCGACGCCCGCGGTCGACCATGGCGTATCGACGCCGAAGCTGAATGTCACGTGCTTGCCGCCAACCTGCGCCGCGACGTTCACGCGCTCGCCCGCGGTGAACGGCTTGCTCGGCACGAAGCTTGCGCCGTCGCCCTGCGAGTAGGGACGCAGCGCGCCGGGATGGCTGCCGCTCTGGCTGCCGACCGCGCGGACGCCCTTGATCGCGCCGCTCGGCACGCCGAGAAAGCTGATCTGGGTGTGCGGGTCGGCCGTGCCCGTGCCCGGGCCCGGCGTGACGAGCACGTGCGTGCCCGCGAGCTGCGCGCTCGCGTTCACGGCGCGCGGAAGGCAGCTTGGCGCGGTTGTGGCGGCGCTTGCGAGCGCGCTCGCGACGAGCAGGCCAACGCCAGCGAAGACGGTCGCCGCCGTCCCGGCGAGAAGGCGCGTGCTCACGGATCTCATGCTCTGTTTGGGCCTGGGGCGCCGGTCCCCCTCCGGCCCTCGAGCGCTAGCCAACGCGTCCGGGGAATGTTGCCCTCCGTTGAGGCACGTTAGCGAATGTTGTCAGACGTTGTCGGGCACGAGTGCGCCGAGCTGTGCCGTGCGCCCGTACAGCGAGTAGGCGAGGAACGAGCCGAATAGCCGGTGACCGGGGCCGTGGAAATCCGAGGAGGGAGTCGTGAGCAGATCGAGCTTGGCGCAGCGATCCGCGAGCAGCAAGGCCTGGTGCTCGTCGTGCGTCGGATAGAAGCACTCGATGCCGTCCAGGCCGGCCGCGACGTAACGGTCGATCGCCGCGAGCACTTCGGCGTCCGCGTCGATGTCCCAGAACGGGTGCGCCCAGATCGCGAGGCCGCCCGCGTCGTGGATCCAGCCGATCGCCTGCGCGATCGTCGGTCGCGTTCTCCCCGAGTAGGCCGGGGCGCCGGGAATCAGGTATGCGGGAATGAACGAGGAGACATCCTCATGCCCCTCGCTTCGCAGCCGCTCGGCGTTCGCGGGATGCCCCAGCACGGCCGCGGCGAGATGGGGGCGCCCGAGCGGCTTGCCTGCGGACCGGCGAGCGGCGAGCGGCGCATCGTCGACCGCGAAGCCGAGCTCGCCAAGCTTGGCCGCCATCCGCTCGGCGCGCAGCTCGCGATCTGCGCGGGCGCCGGCGAGGCGTTCGAGCAACAGCGGATCGCCGTGGTTGATCCCGTAACCCAGCACGTGCAGGTCCTCGTAATCGGCGTCGACGGCCGATATCTCTGTCGCCGGCAACAACGCGAGGCCGAAGCGCTGGGCCGCCGCCAGCGCCTCGTCGACGCCATCGACCGTGTCGTGGTCGCTCAAAGCGAAGAGCTCGACGCCGGCCGCCGCGGCGAGCTCCACGACCGCTGCCGGCTCGAGCTGGCCATCCGAATGACGCGAGTGGGACTGAAGGTCGGCGCGCATCAGCGTTCGTAGCCCCATTGGCGCAGGTAATGCGTCGCGAAGACGGGGCCGCCGTGGGCGCTCACGTGCCGGTTCGCGGAGGCGAGCGCGACGCCGCAGGACGCTGAGATGGCGAGCGCGCCGATGAGAGCTGGGACGCGGTGGCGCACCGCTGCATCCTCGCACGCAAGCCTGCTGGGCCTCGCTATCCTCTACTCCTTGGGGTCCTCGGTAAGTAACAAGCGTGTGGCGCTGGTGGGGCGCGCCGGCGCGCTGAAAGTCGCATGATCGAGACGGCAGCGTCCTCGAAGCCCACCGCGAACGCTCGCTTGCTCGCGTGGGTTGCGGACGTGGCGGCGTTGACGGAGCCGGACCGGGTTCATTGGTGTGACGGCTCGCCGGAGGAGTACGACGAGCTGTGCGGGCTGCTCGTGGAGGCGCGCACGTTCGAGCGCCTCGATCCGGAGCGACTGCCCGGGTGCTTCCTCGCGCGTTCCGATCCGGCTGACGTCGCGCGCGTGGAGGACCGCACGTTCATCTGCTCGGAGCGTTGGGAGGACGCGGGGCCGACGAACCACTGGCGGCCGCCTGGCGAGATGCGAGCGCTCGTGAACGAGCTGCTGGCGGGTGCGATGCGCGGGCGCACGATGTACGTGATCCCGTTCTCGATGGGCCCGCTCGGCTCGCCGATGGCGCGGATCGGCGTCGAGCTCACCGACTCGGCCTATGTAGCGGTGAGCATGATGATCATGACGCGGGCCGGCACGGCCGCACTGGAGGTGCTTGGCAAGGACGGCGAGTTCGTGCCCTGCCTGCACTCGGTTGGTATGCCCCTCGTGGACGGCGAGGAAGACGTTCCGTGGCCGTGCAACGCCGAGAACAAGTACATCGTTCACTTCCCCGACACGCGCGAGATCATCTCGTTCGGGTCGGGCTACGGCGGTAATGCGCTGCTCGGCAAGAAGTGCTTCGCGCTGCGGATCGCGTCGGTCATCGCGAGGGATGAGGGCTGGCTCGCCGAGCACATGCTGATCGTCAAGGTGACCTCGCCGGAGGGAGCGGTGAAGTACATGGCGGGGGCGTTTCCGTCGGCTTGCGGCAAGACGAATCTCGCGATGCTCGTCCCCTCGATCCCGGGGTGGAAGGTCGAGACGGTTGGCGATGACATCGCGTGGATGCGCTTCGGTGAGGACGGGCGGCTGTACGCGATCAACCCGGAGGCGGGGTTCTTTGGTGTCGCGCCGGGAACGAGCACCAGGACGAACCAGAACGCGATGGCGATGACGCGCTACAACACGATCTTCACCAACGTCGCGCGCACCGACTCGGGCGACATCTGGTGGGAGGGGCTCAGCGTCGACGCGCCGACGCATCTCGTCGATTGGCAGGGCAAGGACTGGACGCCCGCATACCGCACGCCGGCCGCGCACCCGAACTCGCGCTTCACCGTCCGCGCGTCGCAGGATCCCGCGATCGCGCCGGAGTGGGACGATCCAAACGGCGTGCCGATCGAGGCCTTCCTCTTTGGCGGGCGGCGCTCGACCACGGTCCCGCTGGTGTTCGAGGCGTTCGACTGGGAGCACGGCGTATTCCTCGGCTCGACGATGGGCTCCGAGACGACCGCCGCGGCGACCGGCACGATCGGGCAGCTGCGTCGCGACCCGTTCGCGATGCTGCCGTTCTGCGGCTTCAACATGGGCGACTACTTCGACTACTGGCTGAAGCTCGGTCGCGACCACGACCCGAGCAAGCTGCCCAGGATCTTCCGCGTCAACTGGTTCCGGAAGGACCGCAAGGGCGGATGGTTGTGGCCCGGCTACGCCGAGAACAGTCGTGTCCTTGAATGGATCTTCCGGCGCCTGGAAGGCACGGGGCAGGCGCGCAAGACGCCGATTGGGTACGTCCCGACGCGCGACGCGCTCAACGTCGAGGGCTTGAAGATCACGCGAGAGGCAGTTGAGGAGCTGCTGCGCGTCGACCCCCACGCGTGGCTCGAGGAGGTCCCGATGCTGCACGACAACTACCTCAGCTTCGGCGAACACCTGCCGGCTGAGCTCGCGGCACAACTCGAAGCGCTCAAAGAGCGCCTCCACGCCGCGTCCTCCTGAGCTTCTACGTCCAGAAGCCTTGCGGCGCGATGCTGCGCGAGCTACAACATGACGTGCTCGTTCTTCTCGTCGATCGGCCGTGTTCACGACGTTGCGAAGTCGCCGGGTTGCTTGTCGGACCATCGCGCAGAGGACCGAATGGTCCTCGTGGGGGAGTGCGCCGCGCAGATCACCACGTTTGAGCTTGGCCTGACCGGGGTATCGCACGCTGGCGCAGCGCGCGCGCCAGGAGCTGCGCGAACAGAACGCGGCCCTGGAGGATGCGAATGACCGTCGTCGACGTGCAGCAGGATCTGCTGGTCGAGCTCGGGCTGGGTTCGCGCGCAACCGCGCCCGCAATGCGCGAGGCCGCGCCGCTGCGCATCGCGATGCTGGCACCGCCCTGGATTTCGGTGCCCCCGCCCGGATACGGCGGGATCGAGGCGGTCGTCGCGCTGCTGACGCGGGAGCTCGTCCGCCGCGGTCACGATGTGACTCTGTTCGCGGCGCCCGGCTCGCACTCGGAAGCCGTGGTACACCCGCTGCTCGCGGCGCCGCATCCGGAGGCGATCGAGCGTTCGCTGTACGAGGTCGACCATGTTGCGCGGGCGTTCGCGGCGATCGAGCACGCCGGGCGCCACGGTCGGCCCTATGACGTGATCCACGACCACTGCGGCTTCACGGCGTTCGCGATGGCCGACCGGATCGCCGTCCCGGTTGTCCACACGCTCCACGGTCCGTTCACGACCGACACTTGCGCGTTCTACGCCCACCACGCCGGCAAGGCACACGTCGTTGCGATCAGCCACGCTCAGCGCGCGCTCGCACCCGCGGAGCTCCCGATCGTGGCTGTCGTGCCGAACCCGATCGACGCTGCCGACTGGCCGCTTGTCAGCGCAAAGGACGACTACCTGCTGTGGATCGGCCGGATGACCGCCGAGAAGGGACCGCACAGGGCGATCGAGGTGGCGCGTCGCGCCGGCATGAGGCTCGTGCTCGCGGGACCCGTGCAACCCGGACAGGAGACCTTCTACGAGCGCGAGGTCTTGCCATACCTCGACGGTGAACGGGCGATCCACGTAGGGGAGGTCACTGGGCAGCGGAAGGTCGATCTCTTTGCGCACGCGCGCGCGCTGCTGATGCCGATCCGCTGGCCGGAGCCCTTCGGCATGGTGATGCTCGAAGCGATGGTCTGCGGCACGCCCGTGCTCGCTTTTGCGGAAGGCGCCGCATGCGAGATAGTGATGCCCGAGGTCACGGGCTTCCTCGTCACGAACGAGGAGGAGATGGCGCGCGCCGTCTCGTGCACCGGCGCGATCGATCCGCGACGCTGCCGAGCGTGGACGATCGAGCGCTGCGACGCCCGCGCAGTCGCGCTCGGCTACGAGCAGGTCTACCGGGGCGCGGCTCGCGTCGATGCGGACCGCGCCGTCCTTGCGGCCGCCGCAATCTGAACACCACATCCGCCGACGCTGGCGGCTCGCAGGAGAAGCGATCCCTTGCGCCTGCGAGCATGCACTTGTCGATGAACGATAAGTCCGCCACGCGCAGACGAGCTGCCGGTGGCCGGCACGTGAGCCCGCGCGGCGAAGAGTTCGAGGTCGCGGGGCGCGCGCGCCCGGTCGGGTTGATGGGCGCGCCGCCGATCCCAGCCGAGGCCCGGGCCGAGCTGCTCGTCCTGAAGTCCGGTGCCGTATTCCTCTGCGCGCGCCCGGACGGCGACATCAGCGGCGTCTCGCCAAGCGGTGAGGGGCTTTACGCGCACGACACGCGCTATCTCTCGGAGCTCTCGGTCGGCTTCGGCGCGGCGCCGCCGGTGCTCCTCGCGCACTCCGTCGAGACGGGCTACCGCGGCGTCGTCAACGCGACGAACCCGGCGTTCGCGGATCCGAACGGGGTCGAGGTGCCGCAGGACTCGCTCAACCTGCGCCGTACCTTCGTGCTCGCCGAGCGCTGCTACTGCTCGCTGCTCGTCCACAGCTACAACCGTCACGCGGTGACTGTGCCGCTCGCGCTGATGCTCGCCGCGGACTTCGCCGATGTCTTCGAGCTGCGCGGCGTTCGCACCCGCCACGCGCGCGGCAGCGCGATGGTGCCAAAGATGGACGGCGCGCGCGTCAGCTTCGGATACGAGGGGCAGGATGGCGTGTTCCGCGAGACCCTCGTCGAGCTCGATCCACGGCCATCCGAGAGCGTGCTCGTCGGCGAGCGTGTGCACTTGCGCTGGGATCTCGAGCTCGAGGCCGACGGCCACCGCGAGATCCTCATCGTCGTCAGCGCCTCGGCGGAGGACAAGCTGCCAAAGCCGCGCACCCTCGCCGCCGCGAGCGCCGCTCTCGACCGCGCGCGCGACCGGTGGCGGCGCGAGTGCACGCGCATCGAAAGCGACAACGGCCTCTTCCAGAGCGTTCTCGGCGCATCGCAGCGCGACATCCACGCGCTCATCACCCCTGCCGACGGCGGCCGCCTCCCCGCCGCCGGAATCCCCTGGTATGTCGCGCCGTTTGGACGCGACTCGCTACTCACCTCGTACGAGAGCATGCTGCTCAAGCCGCGCCTCGCGCGCGACACGTTGCTCGTGCTCGCCCACCTCCAGGCGCGCGCCGACGAGCCTTGGCGCGACGCCGAGCCGGGAAAGATCCTGCACGAGCTGCGCACCGGTGAGCTCGCGCGCGCCGACCTGATCCCGCACACGCCCTACTACGGCACGGTCGACGCGACGCCGCTGTTCCTGATGCTCGCCTCGAGCTACTTCCGCTGGACCGCCGACCTCGAGACGCTGACGCGGCTGCGCCCGAACATCGACGCGGCGCTGGCCTGGATCGACAACTATGGCGACCGCGACGGCGACGGCTTCGTCGAGTACGAGCGCCGCTCCCCGGCCGGATTGCTCAACCAGGGCTGGAAGGACTCAGAGGACGCGGTCCCGCACGCGGACGGCACGCGCGCGGAGGGGCCGATCGCGCTCGCGGAGGTGCAGGGCTATGTCTACCTCGCCAAGTTGCGGATCGCCGAGCTCTACGCCGCGTTCGGCGAGGACGATCGTGCGCGCGAGCTGGTCAGGGAGGCGTTCGCGCTGCGCGAGGCGTTCAATGCGGCGTTCTGGCTGCCCGACGAGGGGACCTTCGCGCTCGCGCTCGACGGCCGCAAGCGCCAGGTCGCGAGCGTCACCTCGAACCCCGGTCACTGCCTCTACTGCGAGATCGTCGACCAGGACAAGGCTTCACAGGTCGCCGAACGCCTGCTCGCCCCCGACATGTTCAGCGGCTGGGGCGTGCGGACGCTCTCCGCACAATCGCCCGTCTACAACCCGATGAGCTACCACAACGGCTCGGTTTGGCCGCACGACAACGCGATCATCGCCGCCGGGCTCAAGCGCTACGGCCACGTCGACGGGCTCTTGAAGATCGCGACCGCACTGTTCGATGTCGCATCGCAAGCGCGTGACTTCCGTTTGGCCGAGCTCTACTGCGGCTTCGACCGCAGCGACGCCGCCGAGATCGTCAGCTACCCCGTCGCCTGCATGCCGCAAGCGTGGGCGGCGGCCGCGCCGTTCATGATGCTGCAGGCGATGCTGTCGGTCACCGCGCGTGCGCCGGAACGCACCCTCGCGGTGATCGAGCCGGTGATGCCGCCTTGGCTCGGGCGCGTCGAGCTCCATGATCTGCGCGTCGGGGACGCGTCGGTGAGCCTCGCGTTCTCACAGAACGACGGCATCACCGGCTTCTCGCTGCTCGCCCAGCAAGGCGAGCTCACGGTCACGATGGCCGCGCCGCCGAGGAGCGGGTCACCCACTTACAACGGGAAGGCGCAGGCAGCGCCCGCGCCAGACGCACCCAAGCCCAAGCGCAAGCGGTCGGCGAAGCCGAGCCGGCGCAGCTAGTGTCGCTCGCCGCCCGTCGCTGCGGGCGGGCGTGACTCCTCCGCCAGCGAGGTGATCGCGAGCGAGCCCTGGGCGGCGTTCTCGAGCACCTCGGTTGCCTCCTCGAGCGAGCGCGCGTAGAGCTCGACGAGCAGGTGCACGGTGATCGTTTGGTCGTCGTCGTGCTTGTGGAAGCGGACGTGCGTGAAGAACTCGCGCACGCCGTGGTCGCCGAAAGCGGCGAAGGAGAGCGCGTCGCCCGCCTCCGGACCCGAGCAGGTCTCGACGTCGGCGGCGTTCACGGTCACCGTGCACGAGGCAACCCACGGCGTCCCGGTCACCATGCGCTCCCAGCGATCCTCGACCGGCTCGACGCGACCGTCGACGAAGCCGAGGTGGGGCTGGTCGTGCATGCACTCAAGGCACTGGACGACCGCCTCCTGGACCTCGTCGACCGTCTCGGCCCGCTCGCCGCTGACCGGGTCGATCTTGTAGATGCCCTCGTAGTGGACCTGGACCTCGAGGTCCTGCGACCAGCATCGGTAGCAGCGAAGCCAGCTGCGCGGATCTGTGTTCACGCAACGATTCTATGCTGCGCGCGTGTCTGGTCGAAGACGCTTGAACGAGCTGCTCGCACTTGACCGCGCCCGCGTGTGGCATCCGTACGCGCCGCTGCCCGCGCCGTACGCGCCGCTTCTCGTCGAGTCGGCACAGGGCGTGCGGCTGCGCCTCGCCGACGGACGCGAGCTGATCGACGGGATGTCGTCGTGGTGGTGCGCCGTCCACGGCTACGGCGTGCCCGAGCTCGACAACGCGGTCCAAGCGCAGCTCGGGCGGATGGCGCACGTCATGTTCGGCGGGCTCACGCACGAGCCCGCGATCGAGCTCGCCGGCGCGCTGCTCGAGCGCGTGCCGCAGGGGCTCGCGCATGTCTTCTTCGCCGACTCGGGCTCGGTTTCTGTCGAGGTGGCGCTGAAGCTGTGCCTGCAGTACTGGCAGGCGCGGGGCGAACCTGGTCGCACGCGCGTGCTGAGCCTGCGCGGCGGCTACCACGGCGACACGTTCGGCGCGATGGGCGTCTGCGACCCGATCGACGGCATGCACGCGCTATTCGCGGGAGTGCTCGCGGACAACGTGTTCGCGCAGCGGCCGCCGGGTGGGGTGGAGGCGGGGCTTGACCCAGCGTATGCGGACGCGCTCACGCGGCTTTTCGAGGCGCACTCGGGCGAGCTTGCGGCGGCGATCTGCGAGCCGGTCGTGCAGGGCGCCGGTGGCATGTGGATCTACTCGCCCGCCTACGTGCGCCTGCTCCGAGAGCTGTGCGACCGCCACGGCGTACTGCTGATCCTCGATGAGATCGCGACCGGCTTCGGGCGCGCCGGGACCTACTTCGCGTGCGAGCGCGCCGGCATCACGCCCGACGTGATGTGCGTCGGCAAGGCGTTGACGGGCGGCTACATGACGCTCGCGGCGATGCTCTGCACGCAGGAGCTCGCGCGCACCGTGAGCGAGGGGACGGGCGCGCTGATGCACGGGCCGACCTACATGGCCAACCCGCTCGCTTGCTCGGTCGCGCTCGCGAGCCTCGAGCTGCTCGACACATCAGGCTGGCGGGCGAACGTCGCCCGGATCGAACGCGTCCTAACCAACGCCCTCGCCCCAGCCCGCGCGCTCCCGAACGTGGCCGATGTCCGGACGCTCGGCGCGATCGCCGTCCTCGAGCTCACCGCGCCGGTCAAGATCAGCGCAGCAACGCAAGCCGGCGTCGCAAACGGCGTCTGGCTACGCCCCTTCCGCAACCTGATCTACGCGATGCCGCCCTACATCACAAGCGACGAAGAGCTCGAGCAGATCGCCAAGGCAATGCTCGCCGCCGCCCAGACCTGACCCCCCGGGATCACACGCCCAGTCTGCCAGCGCACAGCCCGCGCAAAGCCAGCGAGGAGGCCGGACCAGCACGAAAGCCGGCCCATCCCCGCGCCAACGCGTCCGGCCCCCGCAGCCGCTTTAGCCAAACGTGAACGAGTACGCGCTCATCCCCGGTGAGAAGCGCAGTGTGATCGTCTCGTCCTCGTCCTTTGGCTCGGAGACGATGTTGTAGAGGCGCTGCTCGTTCACCGTCACGATTCCGTTGTGGACGTCGCTGCCGGCGTCCGCCGCGGTGGGTGTCTTGCCGTTGATCAGCACCTGGACGTGACCAGCCACTCCGCCCGCCGGCGGGCTGAGCACGATGTAGACGTGCTTGCCCTGGACGTTCGCGGTGATCGTCGCGCCGGTCCCCGCGAGCGCCTGCTGGGGACCGATCGTCCACGTCCCGCCGTAGGCGAAGGAGCTGAGCGCCAGCGCGCCTGTGGGAACGCCGTAGTTGTGCGTCCCGCCGACCGGCCCGTTGATCCAGCCCTGCGCGCGCTCGGTGCCGATGTAGGTCTCGGGGGTCGCGAGCAGCGACGGATGGATCACGTGCCGGGGCTGCGCGGCTGCGCCCAGGCGCCGCGCCCCGGCCGCCACGAGCAGCGCGCGGATCGCGTTCTCGGTCTTGCCGTAGTCGCCTTCGCCGAAGGTCGCGTAGCGAACGCGACCGCTCGCGTCGATCAGGTAGTCGGCCGGCCAGTACTCGTTCTGCCATGCGTCCCAGGTCGCGAGGTTGTTGTCCTGGACGACGGGATAGTTGATCCCGAACTGCGCGATCGCGCTGCGCACGTTGCTCGCGCTACGCTCGAACGCGAACTCGGGCGACTCGATGCCGACGATCACGAGGCCGTCCTTGCGGTAGTCGCGCTCCCAGGCCTCGAGGTAGGGGAGGGTGCGGATGCAGTTGATGCACGTATAGGTCCAGAAGTCGATCAGCACGACGTGCCCGCGCAGGCCGCGGAGCGTGAGCGGACGATCGCCCGGCGTGTTGAACCAGTCCTCGGTGCCGACGAAGTTGGGCGCCGGACCGTAGTTGTGCAGGCTCGCCGCGGTGATCGTGCCGTCCGTCTTGCGCGGCTTGAACTTGACCTTGCGAATCGACTCGAGCCGCGACTCGACGCTTGTCGAGTTGTCGAGCCCGGCCGTCAGCGTGTAGTTCGGGATGTGCCGCGCGATCAGCTCGTCGAGCTTCACGTCGAGCGAGGTCGCGATCACGATCGCCGTCACCAGGAGGATCGCGCCGAGTGCGCGCTGGACCGTGAGTGCGCGACCGCCGCCACGCAGGCGATCGAGCACCCGCCGCCCGCCGAGCGCGAGCACCAGCAGCATCAGCCCGGTCCCGAGCGCGTAGGCGAGTCCCACGACCACCGCGCGGCCGCTGTGAGCGCTCGTCGTGATCACCGCCGCGAGGATCGGTCCCGCGCAGGGCGTGTACACGAAGCCGAGCGCGCCGCCGACGAGCAGCCCCGAGCGGAAGCCGTCGCCGCGCGAGCGCGGGCCAAGGCGCGACAGCCCGGCGAGCGGGCGCTCGAGGACTTGGCCGACCCGGGGGATCAGCAGCGCCACGCCGCCGATCGCGAGCACCGCGACCGCGAGGTCACGCAGCGGATCCGACCCCAAGCCGACGCCGTCGACGACCTTCGCGATGCCGATGATCGTGATCGCGAACGTCGTCGTCAGTCCGAGCACGATCCCGAGCGGCCGGCGCGCGCCACCCGCTCCGCTCGCCGACAGCATCGCCGGGAGCACCGGAAGGACGCACGGCGAGATCGCCGTGCCGGCGCCGACCACTACCGCAAACAGGATCAGCAGCAGCACGAAAGCAATGTGTAGCCCATGGTCCCCGTCGCGCGTCGCACGCTCACTAGTCTCACGACGGCGCGAAGCGTTACGTCGCAAGGTCGTCGAGCGCAGCTCGACGACCTTCCTCCTCGGGCTTCATCCGTGCTTTGCGGGCCGCGTCGTCCGCAGACCAGCACGTGCGGCCGCCCCCGCCGATCGGACGCGCGCCGAGCCGGCGCCAGAGCGCCCGGGCTCTGCCAGTCCGGCGCGCTCCAGCTAAAGGAGGAGCCCCCGTCGAATTTCATTCGACGGGCGCTCCGACGCTACTCGACGCGCGCGAACTGCCAGATCGCGATCGCGAGCATCACGAGTCCGAGGATCGCGACCATGCCGGCCTCGAGCAGGCCCGGTACATGCCAGCCGAACCACGTCACGCCGGGGTCAAGCACGTGGCGGGCGAGGTTGCTGATGTGCAGGTGGGCGAAGACCGCGCGGCGCATCGGGTCGACGGCGTAGGTCAGCGGGTCGATCCGGTTGAGGATCGCAAGCCAGGTAGGTAGGCCTGACACGGGAAACATCGCGCCCGAGACGAAGAACATCGGCATGATGATCATCTGCGTCAGGGCCATGAACGACTGCATCTGGCGCACGCGCGCGGCCGCCATCACGCCGAACGCCGTGATCGAGAACGCGAGCAGGAGCTCGAGGCCGAACATCTCGAGCAGCAGGACCGGCGCGTAGGGGACCCCGACGAGGCCCGCGAGGGCGATCAGGATCAAGCCTTCGAAGGCGGCGACGGTGGCGCCGCCGAAGCACTTTCCGAGCACGAGCGAGCTGCGCCGCACCGGCGCGACCATCATCTCGCGCAGGAAGCCGAACTCCCGGTCCCAGACGATCGATGCGGCGGAGAAGACGGCGATGAACATCACCGCCATGCACAGCACGCCCGGGTAGACGAACGTCCGCAGGTTCACGCCGTGCGTGCCCGCGCTCGCGAGCCGCGAGAGGCCGGTGCCGAGGACGAAGAGGAACAGAAACGGCTGCACGAGCGAGGTCACGATCCGCAGCCGGTCCTTGGTGAAGCGGATCATCTCCCGCTGCCAGACGATCTTGATCGCGCGCAGCTCGCCGCGCAGGCTCTGCGCCGGCACGCGGACGGCGGCGATCTGCTGCTGCGCCGCTGCACGGGGCGCGGTGACGCTCGGCGTGGCGGTCACGGCTACCTGCCTCCCATCACGCGCGCCATCATCCGCTGGCGGTTCACGGCCGGGTGCTCTTCCGCGTCGCGAATCGTCGAGCCGGTGTGCAGCAGGAAGACGTCGTCGAGCGAGGGGCGCGAGACGCTCACCGAGCGGATCGGTAGGCCGAGCTCGGCAAACAGGCGCGGCACGAACTGCTCGCCCGCGCTGACCCCGAAGGTGACTGCGCCCTCGGCGATCTGGGCGCTCAGCCCGAAGCGCTCGCGCAGCGCCGCGATCGCCGCCTGATCGTCGTCGGTCTTAATCTGCACGCGGTCCTTGCCGACGGCCTCCTTGAGCCTCGCCGGCGTGTCGAGCACGACGATCTGGCCCTTGTCGATGATCGCGATCCGATCGCAGTTCTCGGCCTCGTCCATGTAGTGAGTCGTGAGGAAGATCGTGATCTCCTCGGCCTCCTTGAGCTGGCGGATGTAGGTCCAGATCGACGCGCGCGTCTGCGGATCGAGGCCGACGGTCGGCTCGTCGAGGAACAGCACGCGCGGCGAGTGCATCAGCCCGCGCGCGATCTCCAGCCGGCGCTTCATCCCACCCGAGAACGTGTTGACCTGGCTGTCGCGGCGGTCCCAAAGGCCGACCATCTCCATCACCTGGCGCATCCGTGGCCGGATCGCCTCGCGCGGCACGCCGTAGAGCTCGGCGTGAAGGCGCATGTTCTGCGCCGCCGTCAGGTAGCCGTCGAGCGTCGTGTCCTGGAAGACGAGGCCGATGTTGCGCCGGACGGCGTCACGCTCGCGCACGACGTCGTGTCCCGCCACGCTCGCGCGTCCCCCGGTCGGCCTGACGAGCGTGCAGAGCATCGAGATCGTCGTCGACTTGCCGGCCCCGTTCGGTCCGAGGAAGCCGAAGACCTCGCCCTGCGTGACGTCGAAGTCGATCCCGCGGACCGCCTCGATCTCGCCATAGCGCTTCGCGAGCCCGCGCACTTCGACGGCGGCGTGGGGGGCGGCCGCCAGGGCCGCCCCGTTCGGGCTCGCCGGATGACTCACTCGTCACCCTCGCCGAGGATCCTGTAAAGGCTCCGCCGCGCTTCGCTCAACACCTTCTTCGCCTCCGCAATCTGCGTCGCGCTCGCCGTCTGCGCGAGCTGCGCGCTCGCCACGGCCACCTGGCGCATCACTCCGAAGAGGTCCTTGACCTCGTTCGAGGCGCCTCCGACCAGGGTATCCCACGGCGCCGGCGCATCCGCCGGACGTGCCGCGAGGGTTTCGCGGCCGGCGTCGGTGATCTCGAAGAGCTTGCGCCCCTCGCGCTCGGTCGAGCGGATCAGCGCCTCGTCCTCGAGCTGCGAGAGCGCGGGGTAAACGGACCCGGGGCTCGGGTGCCAGACGCCGTCCGAGCGCTCCTCGAGCTCCTGCATGATCGAGTAGCCGTTGCGCGGCTCCTCCGCCAGCAGCAGCAGGATCGCCGTGCGGATGTCGCCGCGCCGCGCCTTGCCGTGCCGGCCGCGGAAGCCGCCGCGCGGACCGCCGAACCCGAACGGCGGCTCACCCCACGGGCCGCCGCGGTGCTGCGGATCGCCGCCGCCGCGCATCCATACGGCATGCATCGCCTTGTGCCGATGCGACCGCGGGAAGAGCGTGTATCCGCTACACCCCGCCTCTGAATAGCTGTAACCAGTCATCTTGATGCTCCTTCGTGTCGTACTAACTTATGAGCATCACGATATATCGCAAACCTATCGTTTGTCAAGCCTGGCGTGTCTGGCGAGCAAGTCCACGAGCGCCATCGTGTCGAGGTCTTCTTCTTCGGCGACGAGCAGCCGTTCCGCGGCGCTCCGGCCGCCGACCGCGCTCAGGCCGTGGTTGCCGTACTCGGCGATGAAGTCCGCGAGGGCGCCGGCGCGACGGTTGCGAAGGCGGCGCGCCGCCAGGTCGATGCCGGCACGGTGCTCATCGAGCGCGCTCGCCAGCGCATCGATCCCCGCGGGCGGCGCGAGCGCGCTCACGAGCAGCGCCGGCCGCTCGTCGGAGCCGGCCAGGCGCAGCGCGGCCTGCGCGTCGCGGAGCGTCGCGACGGCGGGCTCGCCGACGTCGGCCTTCGTAACGACGAGGACGTCCGGTACCTCCATCAGCCCCGACTTCAGGAACTGGAGCGAATCCCCGGCGCCCGGCTGGATCACGACGGCGACGGTGTCGGCGAGCTCGGCGACCTCGGTCTCGGACTGCCCGACGCCCACCGTCTCGATGACGACGACGTCGAACGCGACGGCTAGCACCTGGGCGGCCGCGCGCGTCGCAGGTGCAAGCCCGCCGACCCGCTCGGCTGCGGCCATCGAGCGGATGAAGCGCGCGGGGCCGCCCGCGGCCCTGCCCGCGATGCGGATCCGATCGCCGAGCAGCGCGCCGCCCGTGCGCTTCGAGGACGGGTCCACGGCGAGCACGGCGACGCTGTGCCCGCCGCTTCGCCAGTGTTCGACGAGCACGCCGAGCAGGCTCGACTTGCCGACACCGGGTGCGCCGGTGATTCCGATGATGTGTCCCTCGGGCTCGCCGCCGAGCGCGCGCGGTGACAGGGCGGCGAGTAGCTCGCGCGCCGGGTCGCCGCCTTCCTCGAGCAGGTCGATCACGGCCGGCGCGACGCTCAGCTCGCGCGAGCGCAAGCGCACTGCCAGTTCGGCGGCGCCGTGGGCCGCGCGCTTGTTGCTCATCGTGGGCGATTGTAGTTTTCACTGGCCGATGAGCCGTCCCGAGATCCGCCAGATCGATGTGCTGCAGCTCGGTCGCCCGCGCGTGATCTGCGCGTGGGTCGTTGGCGACGTCCTGATCGACCCGGGACCGGCGTCGCGGATCCCGACGCTGCTCGAGGGCCTCGGCGGCCAGCGCCCACGCGCGATCGCCCTCACCCACATCCACCTCGACCACGCCGGGGCGACCGGCTCGCTCTGCCGCCTGTGGCCGCAGGTCGAGGTCTGGGTCCACGAGCGCGGCGCGCCCCACATGATCGAGCCCGAGCGCCTGCTCGCAAGCGCGCGCAGGCTCTACGGCGATGACATGGACCGCCTCTGGGGCGAGGTCCTGCCGGTGCCGCAGGAGCGCATCACGGCGCTGTCGGGCGGCGAGCGCCTCGGCGAGCTCGCTGTCGCCTACACGCCCGGGCACGCCTCGCACCACGTCTGCTACTGGCATCAGCAGTCCGCGACCGCCTTCGTCGGGGATGTCGCCGGTGTGCGGATCGAGCCGCTCGATTACGTCCTCGCGCCGACGCCGCCGCCCGACATCGACGTCGCTGCCTGGCACGGGTCGGTCGCGACTGTCAGGGCCTGGGCGCCCGAGCGCCTGGCGCTGACGCATTTCGGCGTGGTGCCGGATCCCGGGCCGTCGCTCGATCGCCTCGAGGCGGCGCTCGATCATTGGGCCGCGCGCGCCCACGAGCTCGACCGCGAAGCGTTCACGAGCGAGCTCGCGGCCGACATCGACGCCCATTGCGGCGCGCAGGCCGGCGCCTACAAGCAGGGCGGAGTGTTCGAGCACCACTACGACGGTTTCGCGCGCTACAGGGCCAGGCACGGATGAGCCCGCAGACGCTCGAGCGGCCGCGCAGCGCGGGACCCGGCTCGGGCACGGGCGGCTCCTGGAAGGTGATCGTGCGCAACGACCACCACAACACGTTCGACCACGTCGCGGCGACGCTCGCGCGGGTGATCCCGGGCGTTAGCCTCGAGCGCGGCTACACGCTCGCCAACGAGATTCACAACGCGGGACTCGCGCTCGTCTGGAGCGGGCACCGCGAGCCCGCCGAGCACTATTGGGAGCAGTTGCGCGCCGCCGGTCTGACGATGGCGCCGCTCGAGCAGTAGCCGGCCTCAGCCGGGCCGGATCATCGCGCCGTTGTTCGAGATCAGGACGTGCAGGCCCGGGCTTCTGAAGCTCTCGTCCCAGCTCGCGCAGGCGCCCGCGAAGCGCATGCTCGCCTTGTCGACGTGCGTTTCGTAGTAGCTGGCGAAGAGCGTCACGGTGCCGGTCGAGCCGACCGCGCAGCCGCTCGGATCACCGCTCCTAATCACGCTCACGCCGAGCGCGATGCCGATCCCGAGGAGCCCGGAGCGCTTGATCCCCGGCGAGAGCTTCGACGGCCCTGACACCTTCATCACGATGCTGCGCTTCGGCTCGCCGCCACCCTGGCTCTCGCTGCAGATCGTGCCCTGCGCAGCGCCACGTGACCAGCTGCCGTTGCCGCCGCTCTGCGAGTAGCTGACCTTGGCGGCGCTCGTGCTCGGCTTGCCGTAGTCGCTCCAGACCCATTCGGCCTTTGCCGGCAGCGCTGCCACACCGGCGGGACAGGCAACGACGTGCGGCGTCACACCCGTCGTACCGGTGGGCACGGTCAGCCCCGTCATGCCCGTGGTCCCGCTGGCGCCGGTAGCGAGCGCGCTCGTACTCGCGACCGCCGTGAGCGCCGCCGCGAGCGCAACGAGAACCAGCCCGAGCCGTCGCATCGCGGCGCTCAGGTCTCGACGGGCTCCGCGTGAACGCCGGTGCGCGCCGGCCGGTCGCCCTCGGTCACGAGGTCGAACCAGTTGTAGAGCACCGGTACCTGGTAGAAGCCGCTGCAGTACGCGCGCATGTCGGTCATCTCGGGCCCGTACCAGTAGCGCTCGAAGTCGGCGTGGTCCTCGAACGCGAGGATCTGGAGGAGCTTGTAGCGGTCATCGCGGCCTCGGTGCAGGCTGTAGCTCGTCGCTCCGTACTGGGTGGCGATCGCGGAGAGGCGTGTCAGCTCCGCCTGCAGCTGATCGCCGCGGAAGGCGGTCGCATACCAGGGTATGTGCACGAGGCCTGACATCGGCAGCGCAGAACTTTACGGAAGTTCGTCGACCGTGGCCGTTGTAGCGCTGCCTTCGACGCGCAGCTGCGCGCCGACCTGTGCCTCGCGGCGCACGATCGCCAACCCGATCGGCCCGAGCCTGGGGGAGACGGCGCTGCTTGCGACCCGGCCGACGTCGCGCCCGCCCAGGAGCAGCTCCGCGCCGGCCGCGACCGGCTCGCTGAAGCGCAGCTGCCGCAGGTAGCGGTTCGGCTTGCCCTTCCAGTACAGGCGCGCGACGGTCTCCTGACCGACGTAGCAACCCTTGGTGAACGAGACCGCGCGCTCGTGTAGGCCCGCTTCCTGGGGCATCGTCGAGGCGTCGAGCTCGACGCCGTAGCGCGGAATCCCGGCCTCGATGCGCACGCACTCGTACGCGTCCTCGCCGATCGCGACCGCCTCGAGGCCGGCCTTGGCGCGCTCCAGCTCAGTCGTTTCGCAGAGCAAGTCGACGCCGAGCCGGGTGCGTATGTGGCGCACGGCGCCGATCAGCGCGTGCGCGTGCTCCCCCTGCGGTGCGCCCGCGGCGTGCGGACCAACCACCGAGATCAGCCCGCGTTCGAGCGTGCGCTTGTGCAGGTCCACCTGCCACCCGAGCGAGCCGTTGCGCAGCGCGTCGAACAGCGCCTGCAACGCGACGCGCTCGCAGTCGAGCAGCAACTCCTGCTCGGTTCGCAGGACCCGCACCTCGGCGAGCATGTGGCCCTTGGGGCCGAGCAGCGTGGCGTCGGCGCCACCGCCGACGGGGATCGCAGCGATGTCCTGCGAGAGCAGCGAATCGAGGAACGCGACCGCTTCATCGCCGCTCAGCGCGAGCTTGCCGCGATCGGAGTGATCGACCCAGCCGGCCGCCTCGGTTGCCGCTCGGTAGTCCGCCGCGTTCATCTCGACGGTGCTCGCCACGCATTCACGATACTGCCTTGACAAAAAGTTTGGCACACCATAACTTATCTTGCCTTGGCCACAAGAGATTCAATGCGTACCGCCGCGGTCGAGGACTACGCCAAGGCGATCTTCACGCTCGAGGGCCGCACTGCGCAGCCGGTCAGCACGACCGCGCTCGCCGAACGCCTCGGCATCACCGCCGGCTCGGTCTCGGCGATGCTGCGCAAGCTCGACGAGCTCGGGCTGATCACGCACCTGCCCTATCGCGGCGTGCGCCTCACGCCGGAGGGGCGCCGTCTCGCGCTCGAGATCGTCCGCCACCACCGGCTGCTCGAGCTCTTCCTCACCCAGTCGCTCGAGATGTCCTGGGACCGTGTCCACGATGAGGCCGAAGTGCTCGAGCACGTCCTCTCCGAGGAGCTCGAGGCGCTGATCGCGGCGAAGCTCGGCAACCCGACGATCGATCCGCACGGCGACCCGATCCCGAGCGCCGAGCTCGAGCTCGACGAACGTACGACGCATGCCATCGAATCGCTCGAGCCGGGCGACGCCGGCACGTTCGTGCGCGTCTCGGACTCGGACCCGGGGATGCTGCGCTACCTCGCGGAGTGCGGCATCGCGCCTGGTGATCGCTTCGAGGTCGTCTCACGCCAGCCGTTCGGCGGCCCGCTCTTCCTGCGCTTCGGCGAACGCGACCAGACGATCGGCGGTGAGCTCGCGCGCGCGATGCGCGTCGAGCTCGACCGGGAGGCGCCGTGAAGCCGCCGGCGGACGCCGTCGCACTCCCCGGCCTGCTGCCGCCGGCGGACGCCGTCGCGCTCCCCGGCCTGCTGACGCCGGAGGACGCGGCACGCTCGCGCGACCGCTCTCGCGTGTACCGCGCGCGCGAGCACAACCGCCGCTGGTACCTGCTCTGGCTCCTGGTGGGTCCCGGCATCCTCGCGATGCTCGGCGAGAACGACGGCCCGAGCATGATCTCCTACGCGACGACGGGCGCGACCTACGGCCTCGGCTTCTTCCTCCCGTTCATCGTCGTCACCTTCATGATGGCGATCGTCTGCCAGGAGATGTGCATGCGCGTCGGCGCCGTCACGCACCGCGGCTACGGCGCGCTCGTGCTGCAGCGCTTCGGTCCCGTGTGGGGCTGGTTCGCCGCGACCGACCTGCTGTTCACGAACCTCGTGACGCTCGTCGCCGAGTTCGTCGCGATCCGCATCGGCCTCGCCTACTTCCACCTCGGCGCCCCCATCGCCGCCGCGCTCGGCGTCGTGCTCGTCGTCTTCACGCTCTCGGGCGGGCGCTACTGGCGTTGGGAGCGGGTCGCGCTCGGCCTCGCGATCTTCAACGGGCTCTTCCTCGTGGCGGCGATCATGGTCAAGCCCGACTGGGGCACCGTCGGGCAATCGATCGGGACGTTCTCACCGCTCCCGGGCGGCAGCTTCAACACCCTGCTGCTGCTCGTCGCCTCGACGATCGGCGCGACGGTCACGCCGTGGATGGTCTTCTTCCAGCAGAGCGCCTCAGCCGACAAGGGCCTGACGCCGCGCGACCTCACCCAGGGCCGCATCGACACGATCACCGGCGGGACGCTCGCCGCAATCTTCGGCTGCGGCGCGCTGATCGCCGGCGCCGCGCTCGTCGGCCATGGCGGCGCGAGTATCCAGGGCCTCGCCGGCGCCGGCTTCCCTGGCGCGCTGCGGGCGGTTTCCGGTCCCGGCGTTGCGACGATCTTCGCGCTCGGCCTGATCGAGGCGGGCGCCGTCGCGGTCCTCACCATCTCGGCCTCGACCGGCTACGCCGCAGCGGAAGCGGTCGGCGTGCGCAGCTCGCTGAACAACTCGCCGCGCCGCGCCGCGCTCTTCTACAGCGCGACCGCCGCCGTCGCCCTGATCGCCGCCGGCGTCATCCTGATCCCCGGCGCCCCACTGCTCTCGATCGCGCTCAACGCGAACGTCCTCGCCACGGTCCTGCTGCCCGTGACGCTCGTCTTCATGATCATGCTCGCGAACGACCGCGAGCTGATGGGCCGCCTGCGCAACAGCGCCCTGTTGAACCGCGTGGCGGTCGCGATCGTCGCCTTCGTCTCGATCTGCGGCGCCGCCTACGGCATCGACTCTTTCCTCCAGACCACCCATCTCATCTGATGACCGACGAAGAGCTCATCGCCTACCTCGAGCGCGACCAGCTGGTCGCCGACAAGGAACACCCTGTCCCGCGTGCCCCCCTCAGCGCCAACGCGACGCGCGCGCTGTGGGCGCTACGCATTTTCGTCCTCGTCGTCAGCGCGATGGTGATCTACACCTTCGCGGCGCAGCTCTAGCGCTTGACGACGCTGAAGCTGACCCGCGGTTTCGCGGCTTCAGCGAAACGTCGAGCCCACCGATCGCCGCGTGAGGAAGGCGATCGGGATCGTCTGCAGCACGAGTGCGACGACCGTCACGGCCGGCGTGGCGCTCGTGGCGTCGGCAAGGATCGCGAGATATCCGAGGGCGGCAACCAGGAAGACGATCGTCTGCCCGGAGCTCGCGGCCCCAACCGTTGCCAGGAGGGCGCAGGGAGCAGCCTGCACGCAGCCGGTGCTACCCGAGCCGGGGTGGGGGAGACGTAGAGCGTCGTCCCCGCACTCGCGGCGGGAACGCCCAGCAGGGACGCGCCGGTGAGCGCAGCCGCCGTGCCGAGCGCCGCCAAAGTCGTTCGCTTCCACATCCCCCGGTCCCGCGCCGCGCGCGCGTCGTCGAGTGCCCGTCCGTCGTCTCGAGGATAACGCGCCCGGCTATCGCGGGCGCGTCGCGAAATGAACGCGCTCGGACTCGCCGCTCGGACGCTCACCGCGTTCATCGAGCGTCTCGAGCACCGTGAAACCGGCCGTCGGGAGGCCATTTTCGATCTCTTCCAGCTCGACGCCGAGCTCCCAGACGGGCTCGTGGAGCCCGCTCAGCGAGCCATCGCGGTGGCGTTCGATTAGCCAGATGTTCCACTGCGACAGCCCATTGCCGTCGGGCGCGTCGACGTTCATCGCAACGGTCACCGGGCCGGCCTCCAGGAAGAACGGCGGGTAGGCGGCGAGGCCGTGGATCTTCGTCACCGTGTTGACGTCGAAGATGAACAGGCCGCCGGCGCGCAGGTGCGCGCGGGTGCACGCGAACAGGGCCTCCCAGAGCTCGAAGCGCGGCAGGTGGTTGAGCGTGTCGAAGACGCAGATCACGACGTCGAACCGTTCGCCGAGATCGAAATCCGAGATGTCCCCCTCGACCAGGCGCGCGCGAGGGACCTTCTCGCGCGCAATGGCGAGCATGTCCGGGGAGCGGTCGATGCCGGTCAGCGACTCGAATGTGCGGAGGCCGGCGAGGATCGTGCCGGTACCGCACCCAAGCTCGAGCAAGGAAGCCGCGCGAGGGTGATGTCGCTCAACGAGCGACATCACCCTCGCGATCTTCGGCCGCGGATCGTCCATCACCGCGTCGTAGACGCGGGCGAACTCGCGGTAGGTGTCCTCGCTAGGCTTAGGCCGGATGGGACTCACGGACGCCTTCCAGGAGATCGTCGACTCGCTGCCGCCCGACTGGACTGATCTCGAGCTCGACCTGCGGATCGATGACATCGAGCGCTACGTCGACGCCGCCGTCGCGCTCGTCGTCTGCAACGCCCAGCCCTACTCGCAAAGCGAGTGGAATTGGCGGATTCTCGTCGCTCACCGTTTTGGCCACGCCGCGGCGGTGCCGGCCGTGCGCTCGGGGCTGACACTGCTCGACGACACCGGCATCACGGGCGAGCTCGTCGTACGCGAGGTCCGCGAGGGACGCGCGCCGGTCGAGCCGATGTGGGGCCGGCCGTACACCGTGCGCGAGCAGCAGCGTCGCATCAACGCCCAGTAGCGAGTAGCCGCTCGACGAGCGCGACGGGCTCGCGCGCCATGCGCGAGCGTGGCACCACGAGCGCGACCCCGGCCGCGATCGCCTGCATGCGGACCTCGCTCTCCACGTGGGAGTAGAAGGCGAGAGTTGGCGTGTCGCCGTCAAGCGCCGCGAGGCGCTGCTTCGGTTCGTGCGTGAGATCCGCAACGATCGCCTCGGCACCGTCAGGAACCGCGAGGCCGACGCTCACCTCGTGGCCCGCCTGCGCGAATGCTGCCTGCAGGCGTGAGGAGAAGAGCAGGTCGTCGCTCAGCACGTGGATGCGGGCCATCGCTGCAGGATATGCGTGACTCGAATCGATCAGGAATCGATAAACGGCCCACATGCTCCGCCGCTACGGTGCTCTCGGTAATCGACCACCGCAAAGGAAGCGACGATGACAGGCTCTTCCACCCAGGGAATCAAGACTGTGCTGCACCCCGTGTCAGACATCGACGCCGCCAAGGCTCTCTACACGGCGCTCCTCGGCGTGGCGCCGCAAGCCGACTCGCCCTACTACGTGGGCTTCGAGGCCGCGGGCCAGCACATTGGCCTCGTGCCGGGCGGCGGTGCGCAGGGCATGACCTCACCCGTCGCCTACTGGCACGTATCCGACATCGAGGCGAAGCTCGGCGAGGTGACGGCTGCCGGCGCCACGGTCAAGGATCCACCGCGCGAGGTTGGCGGCGGCCGCCTGGTTGCCAGCGTGACCGACCTCGATGGCAACGTCCTCGGGCTGATCCAGGATCGCTGACCCGCACACGGTCCGCCCGCCCGCGCGTGCGGATGCGCGCGCCTTCAGCTCACGAGCTGAGCACGCTCGTTGGCTGCGGGCGTGACGCGCCGTGGCATCGCCACGCATAGCGCCATCGCGGCAACGATCGCCGCGGCGAATGCGGTTGCGCGAAGGCCAGAGGTCGCGAGCGCAAGCGCGCCGACGAGCGGGCCGCTTGCGATACCGACGTTGAATGCAGTGGAGAACCAGGCCGTCCCGTTCTGCGGACCGAGATCGAGCACGGCGGTCTGTCCTGCGACCACCAGGATGCCGAGGCCGAGAGTGTCGAGCGAGACGAACACGACTGCGAGCCCCGCGTCGCTCGCGAATGCGAACAGGCATGCGAGGGCGACGACCATCACCGCCACCGGGGCGGCTATCGCGCCGCGCGGATGGCGCGCGTAGAGCACGCCGCCACCGGCGAGGCCGACGCTCGACGCAAGCCCTGCCGCGAGCAGTACGAGCGCGACGGCCGCGTGAGAGACGCCGCTGACGTGAACCAGGAAGGGACTCACGTAGGTGTAGGCCGCGTAGAAGGCCGTGACGGCAAGCGTGACCGCCACGACGACCGCCCGGTACCGCCGGAGATCCCGCGCCGGTTCGTCGCTCATGCGCACGAGCGCCGTGGCGCGGCGGGGAAGCGCGACGACGACTGCCGCGAGCACGAGCACCGCGAGGGCGGCGAGGGCGATGAAGGAAACGCGCCACCCGGCGGCATGGCCGAGCCACGTGCCGGCCGGGAGGCCGATGACGATGCCCGCTGAGCTGCCGACAAGCACGGCGGTCACCGCCTTTCCGCGTGACTTCGCACTGACCAGGGCTGCCGCTTGAACTGGCGCCACGCCCCAGAAGATCGACTGCGCCAGCGCGGTGAAAATGCGGGAGCCGAGCAGCAGTACATAGTCAGGCGCTATTGCCGAGCCCACACTGCCGAGGATCAGCCCGGCCACGACCGCGGCCATCAGTGGGCGCTGCGGGATGCGCCGTGTCAAGCGCGTGAGCGGGACGGTCGCTCCCACGACGACGAGCGCATAGATCGTCACGAGCAGGCCGGTCTCCGACAGCGAGCGGTGCATGCTCGAGGAGATCGCTGGCAGCAGGCCGATCGGCAGGCTTTCGGCCGTGTTGAAGCATGCCGCGCAGGCTCCCAAGGCGACCAGGCCCGCAATTGCGCCGCCTGCACCGAGCGGAGCCGCGGGGCGCCCGCCCGCGACGCTCGCGCCTTGCTTTCGCCAAGAGCCCATCTAACCAATACTCCTCTGCAACCGGTTGCAAACTAGCAGCGAACTGCGTATACTGCAACCGGTTCCATGGAAACGACCCGCGTCAGAACGATCGCCGACGTCGCTCGCCTCGCCGGGGTATCGAAGGCGACCGTCTCGCGCGCGCTCAACGACAGCCCGCTCGTCAGCGTCGGTACGCGGGAGCGCATCCGCGCCATCGCTCAGGAGCACGGGTTCGAGATGAACGATTCGGCGCGACGTCTCAGCCGGCGCCAGAGCAACGTCGTCGCGCTCGTTACGTATCCCTACGCGCCGAGCGAGACGGTGCCGGACGACTTCGTGCTCGAGATCCTGAGCGGCCTGACGGCCGGCCTGCACGCCGACGCCTATGACCTGCTGCTGATTCAGACCCTCCCCGACGAGACGCGTTGGATCTCCCGCTATCTCGAGTCCGGGCGTGTCGACGGCTTCGTCCTGCTCGCGGCGCGCTGCACGCAGGAGCATCTGAGCAGGCTCGAGGGACGCGGCGCCCCGTTCGTCGTCTGGGGGATGCCGCCGGACGGGCGTAACTTCAGCACCGTCACCGGCGACAGCTTCGCCGGCGGACGGATGGCAACTGAGCAGCTGGTTCGCAATGGACGCCGGCGCATCGCCTTCATCGGGGGGCCTGGCCGCGAGATCGAGGTGCGCGACCGCTTCAACGGTTACGCCGCGGCGCTGAGCGCGGCGGGCATCGAGCTCGACGAGTCCCTGGTGACTCATGGGAACTGGAGTGCCGAGTCGGGCGCGGCGATGATGCGCAAGCTGCTCGAGCGCGACGAGCGCCTCGACGCTGTCTTCGCCTGCAGCGACGTCATGGCGATCGCGGCGATCGAGGAGCTTCACGCGCACGGCCGCAGCGTGCCCGGCGACGTCGCGGTGGTCGGGTATGACGACGCGCTGATCGCCTCCCACAGCGATCCTCCCCTGACGACGGTGCGCCAGCCCGGTCCACTGATCGGCCGCCTCCTCGCCGAGACGCTGATCCGCCAGTTGCAAACCGGCGCTGTGACGCATGTCTCGATTCCCGCGGAGCTCGTCGTGAGGGCCTCGGCCTAGCCCTTTTTTTCTCGTCGTTTGCAACCGGTTTCAATCCAGGAGGACACAACCGATGATCCATCCCCAGCCAACGATCATGCTGATGCGTGCGTCCGAGTCGCGTCGGCGACCGCGCTACGGCGACGAAGCGGTCGTCATGCGCCGTAGCGCCTCAGTCACTCTGCCACTGGTCCGCGCCGTGCGGACAATGGCGCGACGGCGCCGCATACGTGCGCTCCCTCGCCCGCTCGAGCGCTACTGAGCGGGTGTCAGGCGAACAGATCGTCAGCGCGCGCTCGAACTAGTGCGCTGGCGCCTGGCCCGTCCTGCGCGGTCACGTGCTTGCCAAGGCCGCTGACCACGACGACCGGCTCGCCCGAGTCCTTCGTGCGGGTGAGCTCGGCAGTGGCCGCGACCGCGTCCGCGACAGCGATCACCGTCGCACTCAGCTCCCGTTCACGCCAATCGGTTCGCCCGCGCCAGTCATCGAGCGGCGCGATGCCGGCACAGCCGATCGCCGTGTCAAGCTGGCCAAGCCGCCAGGGTCGGCCGAAGCTGTCGCTCACCACGACTGCGGGGGAGTGACCGCAGAGCGCCCGGAAGCGCGCGCGCAGCTCGCGCGCTGAGCGATCCGGATCGCGCGGCAGGAGCACGAGCAGCCCGTCGCGCGGCGCGTTCGAGGTGTCGATCCCCGCGTTCGCGCAGACGAAGCCGTGATGGGTGCGAACGATCAGCAGGCCGCGCTCGGCCCGCAGCAGCTCGCTTGACTCATCGAGGATCGCCTGCACGTGGCGCTCGTCCTTACCGAGCTGCGCCGCCAGCTCGCGCGCCCGCGCGGACGGCGTGATCGCAGCGAGCTCGCGCAGCTGCCCCTCCGCCTTTGAGACAACCTTCTGTGCGATGACGATGATCTCGTCGTCGGTCGGCTCGTCGCCCGCTTCGAGGATCAGCGCCGCCAGGTCGTCGCCGGGAGTGATTTCCGGCAAGCCGCGGACCGCCCTGGCGCTGAGCGCTCCCATCAGGTCGCGATGAGCTCGCAGGCCGCGCGTGTGTGCGGCGCGCGGCCGTCCGCCTGGACCAGGAGCGTCGCGAGGTCAGCGGGGGTATCGATGTCGAGCAGCAGGCTCGGCGGACGGAGCACCTCACACGCGGCGTGCGCCGTCGCCGCGCGCTCGCAATGGCGCTCGAAGCTCCCCGGCCCGAACCCCGGCTCGATGACATCCGGTGGACTCAGCAGGAGCGCGTTCGTTCCTGTCCCGTGACGATCCGGCACCACGACGACGCGGCGCTCTTGCGGCTCCGGCTCGAGTAGGGCGTCGAGCTCCTCGACGGCGAGAGCGGGGCAGTCGCCCGGGACGAGCAGGGCGCGAGCGCACCCGCGCCGCAGCGCTTCGATGACGCCAGTGCTCGCAGCGGCGCTCTGTCCTGCCTCGCTGTGGTCCGCGATCACCGTGGCGCCGAGCCCGTCGGCGAGCGCTGCGACGCGGGGCTCGTTCGTCACGACGAGCACCCCCGCGAGGCGCGAGGACGCGTGGAGGGCGTCGAAGACGTCCGCGACCATCGCCTCCGCAAGCGCCGCTCGCGACGCCGGCGCCAGTCGCTCGCTCAGGCGCTGCTTGGCGAGGCTGAAGCGCTTCACCGGGACGATCGCGACGGTCTCCATCGGCTCAACCGAGAGACCCGGCGAACTCGAGCACCCGCGTAGCGACAGCGCGCCGCTGCTCGGGGGTGCTCATGAGCGTGTCGCAGCGCAGCGCCGGGATCGCCTCAATCGGCTCATCGCAGACGACCCCGTCGACCAGGCCTTCGTAGTAGGCGAGGACGCCGCTCGCGTCGGCCGGCAGCCCCGCCCAGGCAAGGCACGCGGCGGTCGGCCCCTTGAGTACCTCGCCGGCGACGATCGGGCTGACCGCGATCACTGGGGCGGGCGCCTCGACGAGCGCAGCACGCATTCCAGGGAGCGCGAGAATCGGGCCGATCGAGATCACCGGGTTGGACGGTCCGATCACGATCGAGCTCGCGCTCCCCAGCGCTGCGAGCACCTCCGCGGTAGGCGTGGCGTCGGCGGCGCCATCGAACTCGATCTCCTCGATCGGGGCGCTGGCATGCAGCCTGACCATGAACTCTTGGAGGCTCACCCACGCGCCGCTCGTGCGAATGCGCGTGCGGACCGCTTGATCGCTCATCGGTAGGACGCGTGCTCGCACGCCGAGAGCGGCTGTGAGCTGCGCCTGGGCGTCGGTGGCACTGAGCCCGGCCTCGCGCAGCAGCCGTCGCTGTAGGCACAGGCCGAGGTCGCGGTCGCCGAGGCCGAACCATGGCTCGGCGCCGAGCTCGCGCAGCATCTCGACAGCGCCGAAGCTGTCGCCGGCGATTCCCCAGCCGCGCTCGTCGATGCGATCGGCGAGCCAGTAGGTCAGAAGGTCGGGGTCAGGCGAGACGTAGGCGCCGTAGATCTCGGTGTCGTCCGCGGTGTTCGCGACCACGGTAAGCGCGTCGTCGAGCAGTTCGTAGAGGCCGCGCGCGAGCTTCGCGCCGCCCGATCCGCCCGACAGGAGGACGACGCTCACTGGCCGGGTAGGCCCGTGACGCGCAGCCCAGCGTGCGACTTGTAGCGCGCGTTGACCGCGATCAGCAGTGCCGTGAGCGATTCGGCGATGCGCGCCATCTCGAGGCGTCCGCAATCGACCACGCGCAGGCCGTCGATCTTGCCGATCAGCGTGCCGACGCGCTCCTTGTCCTCGCGGCGGTCGCCGCACAACAAGACGTCCTCGTCGAGAGGGTGCCCGAGGTCCCCGAGCGTGACCGCGCTCAACGTGTGCAGGCCCGACACGACACGGACGCCCTCCGGAGCCATCTCCTGCGCCTGCTGTGCGGCCGACCCCTGCCAGACGCCCAGCATGCGCGTCGCCTTGCCGCTGACGGCGGCGGCCAGCGGCACCGTCGAGTCGAGCAGGATCTGCCCGCCGCGCAGGGAGTCCCTGATGTTCGTGAGCGTCTCCGAGTGGTTGCGAAACGGGACGCTCAGCACGACGATCTCGTTGGCCGCTGCTGCCGGAGCGTTCACCAGGCCGTCAAACCGTCCGTTTGGTACCTGTGCACGCAACCGCCCGACCGTCTCCTCGGCGCGTTCGACGTCGCGGGAACCGATCGTCACCTCGATGCCGGCGCGCCCCAGTCGCAGCGCAAGTCCGAACCCGAATGCGCCGCTCGCGCCGATGATCGTGAGCGATGTGTCACTCGCTGGCAAGCGCAGGCAGTATAGGTCGCGCCGGATCCCGGCTCGGGGACAGATAACCTGCGGACAGTGGCCCGACCGCACGATCGACGATCTCTCGTGAGCGGGCATCGCCCGTGCCCGTGGGTGCGGCGAGCAGCATGAGCCAGGATCGCGATGAGCTCCTCGCGCTGGCCGAGCAGGCGGCGCGAAACGCCGGCGCGCTGCTGCGCGAACGCTTCGAAGCCGGCGGCATCCGTGGGATCGAGTCGAAGTCCTCGCCGACCGACCTCGTGTCCGAGGCAGACGTCGCCGCGCAAAACGCGATCCGTGAGCTGATCGGCTCGCGACGCCCCGACGACGGCTTTCTCGCCGAGGAGGAGGGCGCGAACGTGGCGGGTTCGAACGGGCTGCGCTGGGTCGTCGATCCGCTCGATGGGACGATCAACTTCCTCTTTGGCATTCCGTTCTGGTGTGTATCCGTCGCCGTGCAGGACGAAGCCGGGACGCTCGCCGGCGTTGTGCACGATCCGCTGCGCGAGGAGACGTTTACCGCCGTGCGCGGCGAGCCGCTGCTACACAATGGCGCGCCGCCGGTCCCCTCGAGACCGCGCGCGCAGACGCTTGCGCAGGCGCTGGTCGGGACCGGCTTTGCCTACGACGCCACCGTGCGAAGCGCTCAGGCCAATGCGCTGACGCGACTGATCGCGAGTGTCCGCGACATTCGTCGCTGCGGTGCCGCCGCGCTTGACCTCTCCTGGACCGCGGTCGGGCGCCTGGACGCGTTCTTCGAGCGGACCGTCAAGGTATGGGACACGGCAGCGGGCGCCCTGCTCTGCGAGTGCGCGGGCCTCGAGGTGCACGAGCTGGCCGATCGCCCGGGCCTGCCTGGCGGGATCCTCGCGGCGCCGCCGCAGCTGGCCACGCCGCTGCTCGAGATCGTCGCCTGACCCATGATCCTTGCCGGCGCGCCGCCGGTCGGCCCGCGTCTATGCTCGTTGGGTGGCCTACACCAACGCCCAGGGGCGCCGCCAGTTGCTTGACTCGCTCGGCGCGGCTACCGAGCAGATCGGCGTTGCGCTCGCCAACCTCGGGGAGGCGTACGAGCAGCTCGACACAACGGCGGCCGATCGGCTCGAGGAGCGCCTGTTCCGACCGCTCCAGACCGCCTACGGGCAGGCGCAACGAGCGAGTTCCGAGTTCGCCGCGCGGTACGGGTTACCGACGAGCGCTCTCACGGCGCCGCGGGTCCAGGTGCGCGAGCACGATGCCAACGGGATCATCGGCAGGGCCGCAGCCGCGGTCGCCGGCGCCGACGCCGAGCTCGCCACGCTCCAAGACTCAATGCTCCCGGTCGAGGTGGGGGATCCGCCGCTGCGCGCCGCACTCGAGCAGGTGCGGGTGCTGCTCGGGGATTTCGGGAGCCATACGCGCGAGCTGACACGTACGCTCGGCCGTTGAAGCCGCCGCGCGCCGCGAGCGCACAAGTACCCGGGGGGGGACTCGAACCCCCAAGCTGTTTCCAGCGGCGGTTCTTGAGACCGCTCCCTTTACCAATTTGGGCACCCGGGCAGGCGTTGCTGAGATCGTAGTATCAGCTGTGCCGAAGTACGCGCGGGCGTGGTGGAATTGGTAGACACGCCGGCCTTAGGAGCCGGTGGGCGAAAGCCCTTGGGGGTTCAAGTCCCTCCGCCCGCATGTATGCCGCTGAGGTGGTGGCTCCGCGCCTGACGCTCCGCGGCGATTCGTGGAAAGCTCACGCGATGGGTCCGTCCGGTCACCGTGGGGGGCGAAAGCGGTGAGCGTCCTCGACAGCTTCCGCCTCGACGGCAAGGTTGCGGTCGTAACCGGGGGGAACCGCGGTCTCGGTATGGCCTTCACGCGCGCCCTGGCCGAGGCGGGCGCGCGGGTCGTGATCGCGGCGCGCGACGTTCCCAGGTCGGATCGGGTGGCGGGCGAGCTTGGCGTGAGCGCAGTCGCGACGGATGTCACGGACGCTTCGAGTGTCGCCGCGATGCTCGAGACGGTCGCAGAGCAGCACGGACCGATCGACATCCTCATCAATAACGCCGGAGTCTGCTTCCACTCCCCGGCGCTCGCCGTGCCGGCGGAGGAGTGGCGCGCGGTGTGGGATGTGAACGTGGACGGTCTTTGGAACTGCTGCCGCGTCGTCGGCGCTCAGATGGTCTCGCGCGGTAGCGGGGTGATCGTGAACATCGGATCGCTGTCCGGGCTCGTCGTCAATCGCCCTCAGATGCAGCCGGCCTACAACGCCTCAAAGGCCGCGGTCCACCAGCTCACCAAGTCGCTGGCCGCTGAGTGGGCGCCCTACGGCGTTCGCGTCAACGCCCTGGCTCCCGGCTACGTCAAGACGGAGTTGGCGCCGGTCGATCGCCCCGAGTTTCGTCGCCACTGGATCGAGGACGCGCCGATGCAGCGCTACGCGATGCCCGACGAGCTGGGTCCGTCGCTCGTCTACCTGGCGAGCGACGCTTCGAGTTTCATGACCGGCGCGGTGCTCGTGGTCGACGGGGGTTACTCGCTGTTCTAGCTGGCCGCCCTGGCTCGTTCCGAGCCAGCTGCTAGCGACGCGCGCGTGCCGGAAGCGCGGCATCGACTGCGACCAGGCAAGCCGACGGGCAGCCCGGAAGCGAGACGCGTAGCTCGCCGGCGGTCGTATCCCAGTCGAGCAGCGCCCCGTTCTGCGGGTAGAGCAGGCGCGGGCACGCTTCGGTGTTGCCAGGCGCGATTGGCAGCGAGACCGTGTCTTCGCCGGGGGTCGGCGTGCTGCTCTCCCTTCGCCAGACCACGACGTAGGTTGCGCCGGCGGCGCGCATGCCGACGGCGAGCCAGTCGTCGGCCCATCCCGGCAGCCCGAGCGGCCAGAAGGGAACGGCGTCCGCGAGGTCAGCCCTGATCTGCTTGTAGATCGCGACCGCTTCGGCGACCAGCTGCTGCTGCGCGCTTGTCATGAGGTCCAGATGGCCCGAGAGCTGCACACGCCCGAGCATTGCGCTGCAGAGGGTGAACGCGATGAGATCGTCGGTCATCTCGGGCTGGACGGAAGCCCAGACGCCAGCCTGCTCCGGCGCTACAGCGAGCGGTGCGGCCGCCGCGATCGGCGGGTAGCGCAGCGGATCCTCCTGGTCGCTTGTCGAATGGATCTGGAAGCGAGACAGCAACGCGTAGTCGGTTCGCATGCCGCCTGATGCGCAGCTCTCCAGGGTCAGGTCCGAGTGGCGATCGAGCACACCGTCGATCCAGTCAAGGAACGCGCGGTTGTGCTCGAGCATCCCGGCGCCCGCCGCGAGGCCTCCGGCGTCCGTCCCGGGTGCGACGTTGATGTTGTAGTCCATCTTGATGTAGCCGAATCCAAGTTCGCCGACGAGGAAGTCGACAGTCCGATCGAGGTGATCCCTCGCGGCCGGATGGCGGAGGTCGAGCTGGTATCGGCTCTGCTCGACGACCCGCTCCCCATTGCGCGTGAAGAACGCCTCGCGCGGGAGCACGTCGGCAATCGGGCTCTGCACGCCAATCACCTCCGGCTCGATCCAGATGCCGGGGACCATGCCTTCAGCCTTGATCGCTTCGATCACCGCAGGGAAGCCGCCGCTGAATCGGGCTGTTGACGGCACCCATTCGCCAACCGTGTCCCACCACCCTTCGCCCGGTTCCGCGTACCAGCCGGCGTCGATGCAGAAGTACTCCGCGCCTGCGCGCGCCGCCGCACGGATCAGGGGCAGCAGCCGCTCCGTCGTTGGATCCGCCTTCAGCGTGTTCAGGTAGTCGTTGAAGATGACGGCGAGGCGACGGTGGTCGCCGTGACGTCGCCGCATCAGGCGGCGATACTGCGTCATTCGGGCGGCGGCATCCTCGAGTCCTTCACGACTCACTGCGACCGCCACCGGAACGGTCTCGAAGGACTCGCCCGGCGAGAGGGTCAGCCGCCAGTGGTGCTCGATATCTGTGGGGCCGAGCAGCGCCAGATACGAGGTCGTTGGCCCCTCTCCGCGATGCTCGCCGACCTGCCACTGCCAGGCGCCGTTGTGCTCGATCTGCCACAGCAGCGTGTAGCCCGTCCGATCGTTAACGGCGGCACCCATTGGTAGATAGGCCCCCGAGCACCAGCTACCGGTGCTCGTGATCGCCAACCGGCCTCGCGACCGCCCGTCTTGCACATGGCTGTTCAGCTGCGGGAGCGCCTCACGGAAGCCCCTGGCCTGCCAGCGCGCCTCGGCCTGCCAGTCGTTCTCAGCCCAGAGCACTTCGACGTCGTTCAGATCGCCGCCTGGTCCGGCGAGGCCACTGCCGAGAAAAGACGACACGGACTCGATCGTCAGCGGGGAGTCACCGTCGTTCCTCAAGCTGACCGAGCTACGCAGCACCCCTACGTCGGGAAGGCGCCGGTAGGAGACCGTTGCCGCGAGTTCGGTCACCGGGTCAAGCAGCGCAATCTCCAGCAGGCTCCACGGTCCGTCTTCCCGGACGTCGTGGCTGACGTAACGCATCCGGCTGCCGACCACGGACTCCGAGTAGCGTTGTCCCGCCCACTGCCGGCCACTTCCGGCGAGCAGCACATCGAGCAACGGCAGGCCGGATACGCCGCGATGAACCCGAGCCGGCGGCTCCGACGCGATCTCCGCTTCGAGCCGCGCGTCAACCTCTGCGGGCGCTAGCAGGGCAAGGCGCGCGACACCGTCGTCGCCGACATCGACTTGCAAATCCATTGCATCGTCGGCCCACGTGACCGACTCGCCCGATGTTCTCGCGGAAATCATCACTTTCTCTCTCTGGCGCCAGTCTAACCGCGACGGTGGAGCCTTGACATCCCGAAGGCTTTGGGCGAGTATAGGCGCGGAGGAGAGGTGACCGGTCACATCACCCACGCATCCCACTTGTCCGGCAATAGTGACCGGTCACCCGCGGTCAGCATCCGCGACGTCGCTCGCGCCGCCGGGGTCTCGCACCAAACGGTGTCGCGTGTCATCAACGACAGCCCCAAGGTGAGCCGCGCGACGCGCGAGGCTGTATTGGCAGCGATCGACCAGCTCGGCTTCCGCCCCAATCGGGCCGCCCGGGCGCTCGCCGGCGGCCCGGTTCAGTCAGTCACGGTCTTGGGATCTAACACGAGTCTCTATGGCTTCGCTGCACCGCTGGAGGGCGTCGAGGAGGCGTCGCGGGACGCGGGATTCGGCATGGGATTCCGGGCGCTCGAGTCGCTCAACCCGGCGGACATGCGCGACGCGGTCGAGCGCGCGATCGAGCCGGCAGGTGCCCTGATCGTGATCGCCTTCGATCAGGCGGGTGCCATGGCGCTCGAGTGCGTGCCGCCGGAGGTCCCCACGGTGGCGATGATTCAGGCTCCGTCCAGCGCCACCCTTCCGGGGCGGCCGTCCGTTTGGATCGACGAGTTCGCCGCAGCGAAGGAGGCGACCGAGTACCTGCTCGGGCTTGGTCACGCCACCGTCCATCACCTCGCGATCCCGAGCTGGTCCGCAGCGACGCGGCGCATGGAGGGCTGGCGGGCGGCGCTTGAACAGGCCGCCGTGCGACCCCCCAACGCGCTCCAAGGCGGCTGGACCGCTCAGTCGGGCTACGAGGCGGGTTGCAAGCTCGCCAAGGACTCGCGCGTGACAGCGGTCTTGGCCGGAAACGACGAGATCGCGCTCGGCGTGATGCGTGCGATGCACGAGGCCGGCAGGCGTGTCCCCGACGACATCAGCGTGGTCGGCTTTGACGACGTTCCATACGCTCGCTTCTTCTCTCCCGCGCTCACCACGGTGCGCCAGGACTTCAAGACGCTCGGCAAGGTTGCTTTTCACAAGCTGCTCGAGCTCTCGCACTCGGGCCGAACAGCCCCCACGCTGGCCTCGCCGCAGGCGCAGCTGATCATCCGCGAGAGCGCCGGGCCTCCGCCGCGGTCTGGCCCACGTGGCAGGCAGGCGATCGCGACACCACTTGGCACTAGACCTGACACGGGTCCAAATTCGCACGATGAAGGAGAGGAGAATGATCGATGAGCATTGCTAGGCAGAAATCAGGCCCAGCAGGTAGGGGCCTGAGATCGAGGCTCGCCGTTGGGGCGCTCGCGCTTACACTCGCGGGCGGGCTCGCCACGGCCGCTGCGACCCAGTCAACCGCCGCCACAGCTCACAAGGCCAGCGTCGTCCATCTCACCTGGTGGACGATGTGGTCCGGAAGCTCGTTGACCGCGGTCAACAAGATCGTGGCGGCGTGGAACAAGTCGCACCCCGGCATTCAGGTGAGCGAGACGAGCATCCCCAGCGTGCAGACGACGAGCACGGCGCAGCTGCTCTCGGCGATCGCCGCGGGAGATCCACCCTCCCTGTTCACGGAGTGGTGGCCGGAGATCGGCTCGTTCGCTGCCGATGGCGATCTGACGTCCCTCAACCAGTTCCTCACGGGCCCGTACAAGGGCTTTGAGAAGTTCCTCTATCCGGTAGCGGTCCAGGGCGGCTCCTACAAGGGCAAGCTGGTCGCCGTGCCGCAGGCTCTCAATTCGTGGGCGCTCTACTACAACAAGACGCTGATGGCGAAGTACGGCATCACCTCGCCGCCAACGACCTTGGCCGCGCTCCAGGCCGACCAGGCCAAGGCGTGGGTCAGCAGTAACGGCCAGCTGCAGCAACTGGGCTTCTATCCGGACACGGACGGGAACAGCTTCGAGTTCTACACGCCGTTCTTCGGCGACACGAACTGCATCAAGAGCGGCAAGTACGACTTTGAGAGCCCCACGGCTTGCCCGGGCGGGATCGCGGAGATGAACTTCTTCCAGAGCTACGCCCAGTACTCCTACTCGCAGGTGATGGCGCTGCAGACGGCCCTCGGCACCGTCGCCGGCGGCTCGACTGACATCTGGGGAGCCGGCAAGTCGATGTTCATGCTGTCAGGTCCATGGGAGGGGCAGGTGACGGTCCCAAGCACGGACCCGGCGCTCGAGGGCAACTTCGGCGTCGAGGCGTTCCCCGGGACTGCGCAGTACACCGGTGCGACGCTCGGCCAGGGCAACTTCAACATCATCCCCAAAGGCGCTGCGCATGCCAAAGATGCGTTCGAGTTCATGGCCTGGATGTCGGGCTACGGCTCTAAGTCGCAGGCCGCCGCCATCGCCAAGATCGATACGGAGGGCGGCTGGGTCCCGGGTGGACCGTCCGTCACGAAGCTGCCGGTCTACAAGTCGTGGATCGCTGCCAACCCGTGGCTCAAGGGGTTCCTGCCGGAGGAGACGGACAAGTACACGGCGGCCCCGTTGCTGACGCCGACCAATTCGCAACTGTTCACGGCGGAGGACACGGCGTCGGCCAACGTGCTCCAGGGGACGATGACGCCCATTCAGGCACTCCAGTACATCGACCAGCAGGGCAACAGCTAACGAAGCCTCTCCAGGCGCTCGAGGCCATCGACAAGTAGCCAACCAAGATGGCCAGCCGTTCAAGGTTCGCGGCAGGGGGGACAGGGCAAGCGCCCTGCCCCCCCTACGCGGCAGGGAGAGGATTCACCGACCAAGACACGCAGAGGGGGGCAGGGCGAGAGCCCTGCCCCAGTCCGCGCGGTTAGGGAGAATGTCCGGCGTGTCGGCACATGCAACCACGGAAGCGGCGCCGCAGACGGCGGCCACGCGCGGTGGGCTGCAGCGTCCTCGGTATTCGCGTCGCCGCTTGAGAACAGGCCTGCTCTTCGTGAGCCCGTGGGTGATCGGGTTCCTGGCCTTCTTTGCCTACCCGTTCTTCGCCACGATCTACTACAGCTTCACCAATTTCAACGGCGTTCAGTCGCCGCAGTGGATCGGGTTCGCCAACTACACGGCCCTGTTCCACGATCCGCTCTTCTTTACGTCACTCTTCAATACCTTTTTCTACACCATATTCGAGCTGCCGCTCTCGACCGTGGTTGCACTCGGCCTCGCGCTCCTGCTCAACCAGGACGTGAAGGGGAGGGCGATCTATCGCACGATCTTCTACATCCCCTCGATTGTGCCGCTCGTCGCGTCGTGCTTGATCTTCGTCTGGATCTTCAATCCGGCGACCGGGATCGTCAACGACCTGCTGAACAACGTGCATATTCAGGGACCGGGGTGGTTCTTCTCCCCGGCCTGGTCCAAGCCCTCATTCATCCTGCTCGGACTCTGGGGCGTCGGCCAGCCGATGGTCATCTACCTGGCCGGGCTCCAAAGCATTCCGAGCGAGCTGTACGAGGTCGCCGCTCTCGACGGTGCGCGCGCCTGGAAGCGCTTCCGCCGCATCACGCTCCCGATGCTCAGTCCGGTGATCCTCTTCAACGTAATCCTCCAGCTCGTGGCTTGCTTCGCGTATTTCACACAGGTCCAGGTGATCGAGGGCTCGGACCTTGGCGGTCCCGGGACCTCGACGTGGATGTACGTGCAGTACCTCTACGTGCAGGCTTTCCAGTACCTCAAGCTTGGCTACTCCTCGGCGATGGCCTTCTTCTTGTTCGTGATCAGCGCGATCGTCATGGTTGTGCTGTTCCGGACCTCGTCACGCTGGGTGTATTACGCGAGCGAAGGATGAGAGTGGCCATCGACAGCAGGACTCGCCACAAGCTCGTCACGAGCACGGGCAAGCACGTCGTGCTCATCCTGGTCAGCGTGGTGCTCGGCTTTCCACTGCTGTGGATGGCATTGACGTCGTTGAAGACCAACCCCCAGGCGCTTGCGGATCCGCCGGTCTGGATTCCGCACCCGTTCCTCTGGAGCAACTACCCGAATGTGATCTCTGCCGTGTCATTCCCTCGCTTCGTGCTGAATACGCTCATGTACGCGGCTTCCACGATCGCCGGGGTGTGCATCTCCAGCAGCCTCGTCGCCTATGGCTTCTCGCGTATTCGCTGGAAGGGTCGCGACTTCGTGTTCAAGGTGATGGTGAGCACGCTGCTCATTCCGTTCTTCGCGACGCTGATTCCGCTGTTCGTGATGTACAAGAACTTTCACATGGTCGGGTGGTACTGGCCGCTAATTGTCCCGACTTTCCTTGGCAGCTCAATCTTCAGCACTTTCCTACTGCGCCAGTTCTTCATGACCCTGCCGCAGTCGGTCTCCGACGCTGCGAGAGTGGACGGAGCAAACGAATTCACGATTTATCGGCGCGTGATCCTGCCGATGTCGAAGCCGGCGCTCGCGACGGTAATTCTGTTTCAGTTCGTGTACTGCTGGAACGACTACCTCGGTCCGCTCATCTATATCCAGAGCCAGTCGTGGTATCCGGTCTCCCTCGGACTGACGCTCATCTTGGGGACCTACACCACCAACTGGCCATGGGTGATGGCGGCGGCCACGGCGGCAACCATGCCGATTGTGATCTTGTTCTTTTTCACCCAACGCACCTTCCTCAAGGGCATCGCGATCCAGGGCACAGGGGAGAAGGGCTGATGGGATTCCTCTCGTATGCGAACCTGGGCGAGGCGTCCGCCGCGACGCGGCACTCGCGCGAGGCGGCGCCATCGCGCGCCGACCCGAGGCTGCGGGTGATGGCGGTGCTGAGCGCGATCTTCAATTGCCTCGCCCTCAACCTTGCGTTGCTCGTTACCTGCCTGCCGATCGTCACGGTTCCGGCGGCGTTCCAGGCGGCGGTCGTCGCGCTCGATCGGTGGCGCGGCGAAGGCGAGGATCGTGTCGTGCGCGAGTACGTTGCGGCGCTGCGATCAAGGCCGTTCCTTCACACGTCGCTGGCTGCTGGTGGCCCGCTAGCCGCGGCAGTACTGGCGCTCGAAGAGGTGCATTTCTTCTCGCGTGGCGGCAGCGCGGTCAACTGGGTGTGCCTGGGGCTTGGGGTGGATGCCCTGCTGCTATCGCTTGCGAGCTTCGGCTATGTCCTGGTGCTCGGCGCAAGGCGAACGGATCTGGCGGTAACCGATCTTTGGTATTGGTCGGTCTCGCTCGCAGTGCGCAACCTGTTCTGGACGAGCCCGTTGCTGGCGGCGGAGTCTGCGGCGGTTGTGTTCCTGCTGCTCGCCGACCCGGCGCTCGCTCTGATCGGCCTGCCGCTCGCGTTGGCGAGTCTCGTCAGGCTAACGGCCGATCCCGCGATCCGGCGCGCAGACCTGCGCGCGCGGGGCGCGGCGACGGAGTTCGACAATACGGAGGACGGTAAGTGGTGAGCAGCGGCGGGATCTCCCTCCAGGGCATTACGAAGGTCTACGACGGCGGCGTGCTCGCCGTCGACCACGTCGACCTGGAGATCGAGGAGGGCGAGTTCATGGTCTTCGTCGGTCCGTCTGGCTGCGGCAAGACGACGCTGCTGCGGCTGATCGCCGGACTCGAGGAGGCATCCGACGGCGCGATCGTGATCGGCGGCAGGGACGTGACCACGACCCGCCCCCAGGAGCGCGACATCGCCATGGTCTTCCAGAACTATGCGCTTTACCCGTTCATGACCGTGCGAGAGAACCTCGAGTTCGGGCTCGAGTTGCGCAAGGTCGCCAAGGAGGAGCGCAGACGCCGGGTCCTCGACGCAGCGCAGACGCTTGGCCTCGACCAGCTGCTCGAGCGTAAGCCGGCGGCGCTCTCCGGGGGCCAACGCCAGCGCGTCGCGATCGGCCGTGCGCTGGTGCGCGAGCCGGCCGCATTCCTGATGGACGAGCCGCTCTCGAACCTCGATGCGAAACTGCGCGTCTCGATGCGGGCGGCGCTGCTGCGGCTCCACGAGCGCCTCGGGGTGACGACCGTCTTCGTCACGCACGACCAAGTCGAGGCGATGACCCTTGGACAACGCGTGGTCGTCCTGCGCGACGGCCAGGTTCAGCAGATCGACACACCGCAGAATCTCTTCAATGCGCCCGCGAACCTCTTCGTCGCCGCGTTCATCGGCTCGCCGTCGATGAACCTCGTTGAGGGCCAGATCGAAGACGATCAGATCCGCTTTGGCGGCTTCGGGCTTCCGCTGCCCGCCGGGCGCGAGCTCCCGCGGGGCCGAGTCCTCGTGGGCATCCGCCCGACCGACTTCGAGCACACGTCAACGGCAGACCCTGCACTGCCGCGAATTCGCGTCCGGCCCGAGATCGCCCAGGGGCTCGGCGCCGAGACGCTCTTGCTCTTTCACATCGATGCACCGCGCGTGAGCGCCGAGGCGGTCCAGGCCGCGACCGACACGGCCGCGGAGGAGCAGACGCTCTTCGCGGATTCGGAGCGCGCGGAGTTCACGGCGCAGATCGACAGTCGTGCGCTCTTCGCGCTCGGGGGCGAGGTCGAGCTCGCCGTGCACATCGACGGGCTCCACTTCTTCGATATCGAGACGGGCGTCGCCGCTGGCGGCAGCGCCGCAACGCCACCCGCGCACGCGCCTCGCCGCGACCCGGTAACCCAACCATAACGTCGGTAGTCGGGGCAGCCCACCCAGCCGTACCGCTACGGCCCGCCGCGAGGCATCAGCCGCCACGACTAGTCGGCCAACCCCCGGCGGCCAAGCCAAGCTCCGACCACCGCTTCGCCGCGGCTGAGTCCGTGACTCGTGCACAGCTCGATCAGAGCTTCAGCTCCGGCGCGCGCCGTCGCGCCGTCGAGTGCTCCGAGCGCTGCGAGCGCCAGCTGGGACTCGGCGAGGGTGAGCCTGTGCTCGAGCGCGAGGCGCGCAACCCAGCGCGTTGCCGCTCGCGGATAGGTGGCCGGCTCGAGCTCTAGGAAGGCAAGGCAGATCGCAAGGCCGTCAGCGAGGTCGATCCGCTCGAGCTCGGACGCGGCGGAGCGGATCAGCTCGATCGAGGACCCGTCGAGTGCGCGGCGAAAGCGCGCGTAGGGCCGACCCTCCGAGGTCATTGCGAGGGGCCGTCGAACACGAACACATGTTCGCATGCGCCGCAAGTCCAGCGTGCGGGACGCTATGGCGCTCCGACGCTGAGCGCACCGCGGCCGGGCACGAGCACCTCCGAGTGCTGGTCGCGCGTGAGCACCTCATCGAGGAGTGTCCGCTCGGCGACCGGCGTCGGGGCGGGGGAGACGAAGCGGTAGACGATCAGGTCGTGAATATCGAGCCGCTGGGCCAAGCGAAACCCGGGCGCTGGGGGATCCGCCGCGCCGCTCCGGAGCGGGAACCAGCCGAGCTCGTCGATCTCGGTGAGCCGCGCGGTCGCTCCCGACGCCATGTTGTGTAGTGGCGGCATGTAGTACTCGAGCGGTGCTGAGGCGAGCTCCTCGATCGTGATTACGCGCGCGCCGGCGCGTAGCGGGACACGGATCGCGTTGGCGACGCCGCTCCAGTCGCTTCGCTGCAGGCGGACGTTGACGTTCACATCGATCGTAACCGCGAGGAACGCAATCGCCAGCAGCGCCGCAATTGCGGTCCCGCCGCGCCCCGCGCGCGGTGAGGACACGACCACGGCGATCATCGCAGTGAGCGGGATCATCGCCGCGACGACGTTGCGCGGCGCGAGGTAGTCGGCCCCGGCCAGCGCCATCGCGAGCGGAATCAGAACACCGCACGCCGCGATCGCAAGGGCGAGCAGAGCGCCTCGCCTGGCCGCCGCTGGGAGTCCGAACGTCGCGCCGAATGCGAGCCCGACGACGATGAGCAGTGCGATCAACGCTTCGACGCCGTGTCCGAGCGGCGCTCCGGAGTACCCCGTCAGGTAGTACTGCGGGATCGCCTGCACGCGGTTCGAAAGCGCCCAGCTCGAGATCCACTGCGTGCCGTGCCCGCCCTGGGCGAGGATCAGCGGTACGAGCGCGAGTCCTGTCAGCGCAGGCACCGCGACCGCGGGAAGCGTCGTCCGCCAGCGCGCCCGGTCGCGCAGGAGCCAGACAGCCATCGGGATCAACATGAAGGCCTCGAAGTAGAACGTCGCGAGCGCGAGCGCCGCGGCGAGCGCGAACCCGACGAGATTCCCGCGCGTTGGCGCACGATCGGCGCGCAACAGATAGAGCAGCGCGAGTGCCGAGAGGAAGACGTAGAGACCGTAGGCCCGGGCCTCCTGCGAATACCACACGAACAGCGGGTTCACGGCGACGAGCGCGGCGCAGACGATCGCCACGCGGCGCGAGCCGCCGGCCCGCCCAGCAAGCTCTTTGCCGATCTCCCAGGCCACCGGTACGGTGGCGACCCCGGCGAGCGCCGACGGGAAGCGCAAGGCGACCACTCCCGCGCCGAAGATCCGCGACCAGACCCAGATCAACACATACCAGAGCGGAGGCGTGTTCTCGGTCTTGACGATGCCGTGGAGCGTCGCGCCGAGGCTCGCGTGCAGCACGTGGACGGGCGTGAATGCCTCGTCGTACCAGAAGCTCTGCACGTCGAGCGTCGCAAAGCGCAGCCCGGCGGCGAGCAGCGTCAGCGCCGCGAGCGGCCACCAGCCGGGGAGTCCGCCTCGCGTCGCAGGCCTCGGCGCTGCGCTGTGCCCCGTCTCGCTCACGGGGCGCCATGTAATCACGATCATGTCCGTATGGCCGACGCTGAGGCGATCGAGAGCTTTGACTGCTTCGGTGGTCGCGTCACGGTGATCGTCATGGGCGACGGCGCCGCGGGCACGCCGGAGCAGGCCGTCGCGATGGTCAAGCGCCGGATGCTCGCGTGGCACCGCCAGCTCTCGCGCTTCGATCACTCAAGCGAGCTGGCCGTCCTGAATGCCGACCTGCGCCCGACGGTTGCGGTAACCCCCGTGATGGCCCGGCTGATCGAAGCGATCATTGACGCGGCGCAAAGTAGCGGCGGGTTGGTCGACGCGACGCTGGTCGATGAGATCGAGACGGCCGGCTATAGCGAGCACTTCGACGGCGTGCCGGTTCCGTTGCGCCGCGCCCTCGAGCTCGCCCCGTCCCGCGCGCCCGGCGGTCCATCGTCCGACGCGCGCTGGCGGCAGGTCACGCTTGACCGCCGCGCGCGCACCGTGACACGTGCGCCTGGGCTTCGCTTCGACAGCGGGGGCATCGCCAAGGGGCTTTTCGGCGACATCCTCGCCACCGTCCTTGAAACTCACGCGAGCTTCGCGATCGACTGCTCCGGTGACGTCCGCCTGGGCGGCCGCGAGAAGATCGAGCGTCCCGTACTCGTTGAGAGCCCGTTCCAGGCAATCACGCTCCACAGCTTCAGCCTCAGCGCGGGTGCCGTGGCGACAAGCGGTATCGGTAGACGCAGCTGGCTCGGCGCGGACGGCCGACCGGCGCACCACCTGCTCGATCCGGCGAGCGGACGCCCCGCGTTCACCGGCCTTGTCCAGGTGACGGCGATCGCGCCGAGCGGTGTCGAGGCGGAATGGCGCGCGAAGGCCGCGCTGCTGAGCGGGCCGGACGCCGCCGCCGGCTGGCTGCCACACGGCGGGATCGTGGTCGCCGACGACGCGAGCTTCTGCCCGGTCGAAGCAGAGCGTTAGTACGCTTACAACTGGTCATCGGCGGCACGCGCCGCGAGCGAAGAGGTTGAGCATTCGAATGCAGGTCGGGCTCGTCTTGGGTGGTGGTGGCGTCGTTGGCGCGGCGTGGATAGTCGGCGCCCTGCAAGCGCTCGAGGATGAGTGCGGTCTGCGCGTCCGGGACGCCAAGCGCGTGCTCGGAACGTCTGCTGGTGCGCTCGTCGGCGCGCTCGGTGCGGCGGGCGTCTCCGCGGAGGAGATGGCCGAAAGCGCCGTCGGTACCGTTCCCTATCTGGTGGGCTCGTATCGTGCGGCCGGCCGGCCGCAGCTCGTGCTCGGCTCTCCCCGGTTGGCGGCGGCGATGCTGCGCGGCCAGCGCGACCGCAGCCTCACGGCGATGGTCATGGGATTGCTCCCGCGGGGGGTCGTGAACACCGACCCGATCGATCACCTCGTCGAGAAGGTCCACGGGGGTGTCTGGCCGCTCAGCCCGAGCTTGCGGGTCGTAGCGTGCGACTACGCGACCGGGCAGCGCGTCACGTTCGGCTCGGACTGGGCTCCATATTCGAGCGTCGGCGCCGCGGTTGCCGCGTCCTGCGCGGTGCCCGCGTTCTTCCGGCCCGTAAAGATCGGTGAGCGCGACTACGTCGACGGGGGAATCCACTCACATTCGAACCTCGACATGATCGCGAGCGAGGAGCTCGACCTCGTGATCTGCCTGAACCCGATGTCGGCCCGCGTGTCGCCGCGCAGCACGACGATGCTCGAGCGCCTGGCGGCCGCGCGCCGGCGCCGCTCCGCCGCGATCCTCGACAACGAGTGCCGCAAGCTCGCGAGGAAGGTCCACCTCGTCGTGCTCGAGCCCGGCCTCGATGACCTCAACGCGATGGGCCTCAATCCGATGGCCCGCGACCGTGCCGAGCGCGTCATGGCAAGCGCACGTGAATCGGTCGCGCGAACCCTCAGCCGCCTTCCCGGCGTCGCCGACCTATCTGCCGCCGTCGCGGGCTAACAGCTGACTAGACCGGCCCGGCGGAGGAAAGCCGGCAACCCGTACACTGCCGGGTCGGCTGCGCGCGTGGGGGACTGGTGTATCGGTAACACGGTGGTCTCCAAAACCGCAACGCCAGGTTCGATTCCTGGGTCCCCCGTAGCCAGGCGCGCCGGGAAAGCGCCGGCAATGCAGCACTTTCAGGCCGGCCGCGGCGCTGCCGCCTAGGTCCGCCTGGGACCGCTGAAAACCGCCTAGGTCGGGTCGTCGTTGCAGCGGCATTGCAGCGGCGTGCGTGGCGGTCATGAGGTGGGGGCGCGTGCGCACTCCCGTCTCGGTGGGTGCGTGTCCTCGCCCGCCGTATCGGCGTAATCCCTTAACCGGGCGCTGGGAGCGAGTGGCGTCACGGTGCCGGAGTCGGCGGTGCGTGTCGTGCGGCTGGCTGTGGGCGATGGACACGCGCGTGAAGCTGCTGCGGAATGCGGTGATGACGCCGTTCGTGGGGATGGTGACGGTGACGGCTCCGGGCGTGGCGGGCGGGCTAGTGTGGGATGACGAGTGGTGTGCTTGGCGCGGCCGGCATCGTCACAGCGGGCGCGAGGGGTGTCGTGTTCGTCGTGATATCGCTGCGTCGTGGAATGAGGCGGCGCCTGAGCACTGGCGCGAGCTGCACCGCCGCGCGCGACAGGCTGCGAGTCGCTACGCGCAGAGGGTGGGTTGTCCGTCATGGGGCGTGCTGGCGCGGATGTGGGAGTTCCAGCGGCGGGGCGTGCTGCATGTGCATGTCGTGCTTCCGATGACGACAGCGGCCGAGCGGCGTGTGTCGCGCGTCTACGCGGGTCAAGTCGCTCAAACGCGGGAGAGGCTGCTCCACGGAACCTTACCTGCCGCGCGAGCGAATGGGGCCCACGACGCGCCAGCGACACCAACGGTGCGTCTGAGGGCCGGCCAGCAGGTTTGCGTCGTCAAATCGCACACCTGGCGTCTGCGGAGAGTAGGATCGTGAGGCTGGCGGCGAGCGCCGCAAGCCGCCTGACCGCGGCGCCTGCGGGCACACGGGATGTCTCGCAAGTGCGCGCCGCGTGATCGCGCGGGGCCCGGCGCCGTTGGGTAACGCGGCGGCCCGAGCGGGCGCGATACTCAGCACGCCGGCGCCCAGGAATTTCGACGCAGAGGAGACGATGGTGATGACGCACGAGTCCTACAAGGCCTGGCTTGACGAGATGCCGATCGACGATGTGCGCCGGCGGATTGAGCGCCTCGAACGCAAGCTCGCAGACCTGCAGGTCCTGGAACGCTTGTACGACGAGCGCTATGGCGCCGACGGCGCTTCGAAAGTTCCGGCAAGCGACGAGTCCGAGGAGTCCGCGGAGGCGCAGGCCCTCGGCGAGGCCGATTCGCCGGGCTCCGGCGAGGAGGGTCACGAGGAGGGTTGAAGCGCACGGGCGCGCGCTCCAGGCACGAGCGGAGCGCCGCTCCCCGCAGCCGTTCAAGCGATCCAGTGTGTCCTGACGACTGCCGCCGGTCGCGCGCTTGCGTTCCTTGGCCGACGGGGCAGGCAAGGCTGAGTTCGCTCGCCAGTGAAACCATCAGCGACCGGCGCTCGCCGGGTGGGGCAGAGGGTCAGCGCGGCCCACGAACTGTGTGGGCCGCCACCCTCGTCGCCAGCGGGCCGTCTTGAAATGCCCGATCCGAAACGATGCCGCCTCGCCGCGTCCTCGGTCGCGGCGAGGCAGCCCGCAAAACGGGCTCCGCCATCGGTGCGGCTGCGCCCTGCGTCCTCGCCCGCCGAAAACGGGAGGTAGGGCTGGAGCGGCCGCCGGCGGCGGAGCCGCCATGAAAAGCCCGGCGAAGCGCCTTTGCTTGAATGATGGTGCAATCGCGGCCGACGGGAGGCGCAGCTATGGACGACGCGCAGGATCGCTCGCGCTGGATCGCACTCCTCATCCTGTGCCTGGGCACGCTGATGATCGTGCTCGACACGACGATCGTGAACGTCGCGCTGCCGACGATCAACCGCTCGCTCGGCTTCAACCAGTCCTCGCTCGCCTGGGTCGTGAACGGCTACCTGCTGACCTTCGGCGGGTTCCTGCTGCTCGGCGGACGCCTCGGGGACATATTCGGAGCTCGGCGCCTGTTCATGGGCGGGATCGCGCTGTTCACCGCCGCCTCGCTGGCCTGCGGGCTCTCGGAGAGCCAGACGATGCTCGTCGTGGCGCGGCTGATCCAGGGGTTTGGCGGCGCGATCGTGAACGCGGTGTCGCTTGCGCTGACGATGGCGCTCTTCACCGAACAGGGCGAGCGCGCGAAGGCGATGGGGATCTTCGGCTTCGTAGGCTTGTAGACGATCGCCCGGGCGACTGCGTGGTCGCGCGTCTCATAGGCGACAACCTCGCTTCGCACGCTGCGGTGGCGTGCGCGCTCCCGCATGGCGGTGATGGGGCAGTGCGGGCGGCGGGGCGCGCGGCGCGGGGGCGCTGCGCGCGTCCCTGCGCCGCGTGCCTCCGCCGCCCGCTCAGGCCGTCTCCGGACACGGCGGAGTGCGCCGCAGACCCACATCTACGACGTACCCCTGTCACACTCAGCCCGTGTTCGAGCCGGGCAAGGTTTACCGTCGCCGCGATCTGCACGCAGAGTTCGGCGGCCAGCAGCAGGGCGGCATTGTCACGCCTGCAGGCCATCCGCTCATCCTGCTGATAACGGGCGAGGCCGGGCTTGGCTACGGCTACGACGATGAACAGCTCGAGGACGGCACCTTCGTCTACTACGGCGAAGGGCAGTCAGGCGACATGGAGTTCGTGCGCGGGAACCGCGCAGTACGCGACCACGCAAGCGACGGTCGCGATATCCACCTCTTTACCAAGGTCCCGCCGGCTCACAGCCGCGAGGCCCTGAGCGAACGCGGACGAGGCGTCACCGCCGAAAGTAGTCTTCCGCCGCACGGGACAACCGAACCCGGAGGAATACATGAGCACCGAACCGACCGCGGAGCGCTACTGCGACAGAACCGGGAGCTCGTTTTGGCGGATCGTCTGTGGCGATGTGGTTGTGAAGGATGGGATCGAATCCGACCGTGTCGCGGCAGAGACTCTTGCGGTGTACCGAAACGGTCGCACGGACATCCTGGCTGCTTTGCGCGCACGACCGGTGGCCTAGCGTCGGCGACTCGCGGCGTGGCTCCGTGTACCTGATAACGCCACGCTCACGGTCCAGTTGGTCGGTAGCCTGCCGCTTGCCGTAGTGGTCCTGGCGGCCGTGCTTCTCGGTAGCCAGCGCTGAGCGCAGGGCCGCGTGGTGTCACCACGCGGCGACGCACGCCAGCAGCGCAAACCTCGCGAAACGGCGCCGACGAGACCGCTCGCGTAAGCGGACCACACGAAACAGCGCCGCACCGGTCATGGTCGCGATCCCTCGCTAGAGCACGCGTCGGATGCGACGGCGAAGCTCGCGGGCGCCCCCGGCGGCGACATCCCGCAACTGCTGTCCCGCGTCACGCACAATCGCGGCCACGCTGTCGTCAGGCTCGCTCGACGGCGAGGACGGACCATAGCGAGGGGGCAGTCCGGCAAGCCGACGGGCCTCATCCTCCAAACGTCGCGACTCGGCCAGCAGGTCCTCCATAGAACTGCCCGCGGAGCCCGAGCCAACACCCGAGCCTCGATACGTCGCCGCCCGGTTGCCAGGGGTCACACGCGGGCGCGGGCGACTCCGTTGGGCGTCCCAGGCACGCCGTCTCGCTGGATCGCCCAGCAACTCGTAGGCTTCCTGCACCGCCTCGAACGCGGCGGCGCTGCCACCCGCGTCGGGATGAGCTCGCCTCACCGCAGTCCGGTAGGCGTCATGGATTGCCGCTTGATCCGCGTCTTTCGCCACCCCGAGAACGTCATAGGGATCAAGCCCGGCACGCACACTAGACAACGCTAGCGGACCCAAACACGCAGTCGCATCCCTCGGCCGCAGTCGCAAAATACGAGAGCAGCCACCAACGGCGGCCCCCTCGCCTGCTGCTGAGCGCGATAGGCAGCTGCGGTGACGGCGTTGGTGTCGCGTTCTCAGGTTGGGTCGAGAAGTTGCTCGGCGTATCCGCGCGCGACGAGTCGAGCGTCGGTGATGTCGAACGCGTCGCGTAGCGCAGCTACCTCAGAGTTTGCGGCTCAGCGGAGCCCGGGTGGCCTCGAACAAGGCGTCAATGCTGAGGCCGGCGAGAGCCTCAGCTCGCGGTGACCGCGAAGTTCTGCAGGGTCACGGGGTTGCCGGCTTGCACGAGGTTGCAAGTGGCCTTGATTCCCGTCGGGTTCGTGATCTGCGCTGGCTCCGCCTCGATGTCTTGCCATGTGAAGAAGCCCTTCGCGCTGCTATAGGACTTGTTGAAGCGCCCGGACACACCCCACACGATGTCACTGCCGGAAAAGCCCGCGTGCTTCGGGTAGAACGAACGCTCTGGCGCGGCAGCGCCTTCGTGCACCACCGGACCGCTGATCGTCCCCGACGTCGTGCTCGAGTAGATCTCCGAGCCGTCGCACGTCGTCGGCACGTCGCTCCAGGTGATCTTCACTTTCGTCGCCTTGCCGTCCTTGAACGTCGCTTTGAGCGTGATCGTCCCGCCCCCGGCGACTGACCCGCTGTAGTCCCGCGTCGAGGCGTATGCCGGCACCACGGCGGCAACGCTGAGAACGGCCGCCAGAGCAACCACGCGACGCGGCAGGGCGGTGCTGCGGTGCCGGCGAACACGATTGCGACTCACGTCCTCCGCAACCTTCCAAATCGTCGACATGACCACACCTTTCAATCGAACGTCGGGCTAGAGCGACTGCGCTTTGCAACTTACGGACCGGCCGTTAGATCAACGTCACACGACGAGCCGGCCCTCTGGTCTCAGCTCAAACGCGTCCCCCACCCGCGCACCGCGACGGAGCCCGAACGTCGACTCCTAGCGAGCAAATGAGCGAGTCACCTTGGACCACCGCTGTGCCCGAGCCCGGCGATTTCGACCACGAGCTCTTGGCAATCGATCCGCGCTACGTCGAGCGGCACCGCGGCACCGCGGTTGCAGCGCTGCGGATCATCGTTAGCGTCGAAAGCAGGATCTGCCGCTCCGCAGGTGTCGGTCCCACGCTTCCGCCGTCCCGCTACGTCTGACCGGCGGCGAGCAGACCGACGCCAGCGGCGATGACGACGAGTCCGGCAAGCTGGAAGCGACTCAGATGTTCGCTAAAGAGCAGGAACGCCCCGAGCGCTGCGAGCGCCGCGAACTGCGACGCGAGCACGGCGGCCACCGCCAGGCCGTGACGGGCGCCGAGCTCGTAACTGATAATCCCGACAACCTCTCCGGCGGCAGCACCGGCGACCAGCGGGAATGCGCGTCGGGTTATTCGCAGCGAGCTGCTCAAGCGCAACGGCACCATCATGAAGACGGTCCCGAACAGGCGAGCTGGAACCAGCACCCACAGGACTGACAGCTCGCTGCCCGCGCGACCCACGGCGTAGAGGCTGACCCCGAAGAGCAATGCCACCGGGATCGCGAGCACGGCTGCGCTGACGCCGCCGGCAGACTCGTTGCTCGGGTCTGGGTGCCACGCGGCGAGCACGACCCCGCCGGCGATCGCGAGCAGCAGCACTGCGGTCCACGCCGCGAGGTGTGCGCCGAACGCCACCGCGATCACGGCAGCGATCACGCCCTCGGTAGAAGCGATCGCGCTGATGACTCCCACCTTGCCCCGGCGAAAGGCCACATACTCGATCCGCAGACCAATGACGTTGGTGCCTCCAGCGAGCGCTATCAGCCCCACGGTGCTCGGCGTGAGCTGGGACAGCGGCGCAAGCAGCGCGGTCGGTAGCGCGATCAGGATAAGGCCGAGGCCCATCACCCACGCGAGCGTCGAGGCGGAGCCGATCGAGCGGCTCGCCGCTGTGGCGCACAGCGCCGAGACAGTCCAGCACAGCGCGGCGCCCAGTCCGCCGAGTAGCGCGATCATCGTGCCGAGGTGGCGAGGTGGCGAACACCCTCACCGCGGCAGCGCCGATCGCGCTCGTCGACCACACCGGCGACCGTACCCGAGATCGTGCGGACACAGCCAACGAGCGAAGCGGCGACCATCAGCCTTCCGATCCAGACTGCGCGCCAACCAGACAGTCGCAAACTCCGAAAGGAGCCGCGAGCGCGAACGAGGGTTGCGTTGTCGCTGAGCGCGAACAGCGATCACGTCGGGAGCTTCGGCCTGGGCGCTACCGCGAGTTTGGCCTCGTCTCGGGTGGAATGATGTGGCGGTGCGGCGCTTGGGCCTTCTGACTGTCGTGCTCGTCTGCTGTCTGGCTGTGCCCGTGTTTGCAGCGTCGGCTTCGAAAGTTGAGCTCTGGACCGCACTGGACGGGAACGTTTCGTGTGGCGCAGCGATCCACGCGCCGGGTAAGCCTGCGAGCGAGCTGATCTGTAGCGACATTCGCATTCCAGCCCCCAAGAACGAGGGACCTGCCGATGGGGATCCCGGCTTCGTGTTTCTCGCGTCGTCCGGCCGTGCGGTCCTCGCCCGGACGAGCCAGGACACTTTCGCTGGGACGGGCAACCCTGTGAAGCTACGGGCAGGAACGAAGTGGCAGCTCGGCACGGTCAACGTGACCTGCACGATCAACACGCGATCCGTTCGCTGTGTGAACGGTGAGCATCACGGCTTCACGATTACGAAGCGCTCGTACGCCGCGTTCTGAAAAGCAGCCACGACACGCGCCTGGCCCGCGGCCGTCCCTCAGCGCGAGCTCCGACAACCCGGCGCCTACGCGATCACATGGGCGCCTCGGGCGAGGTTCTACATGGTGATGACGGTCTTGCCTCGGGCGTGCCTCGTTTCGAGGTATCGGATCGCCTCCGGCGTCTCGTTCAGGGGGTACGTCCGGTCGATGACCGGCGTGAGCTTTCCGTCGTCGACTAGCTCGCTGAGTGCGACTAGGTCGGCCGTGTTGATGTTTGCGATAAAGAACCGCAGCCGTTGTTTGATGAATCGCGATAGCACGAGGCCTTGGAGCGGACGGATCAGCGGGCCGAGCCAGTTGCCGGTGTCTCCACCGACCATGACCAGCGTTCCGGTCGCGGTGAGCGCTCGCCGCAGGTCGCCCAACCGGTGGTTGCCAACGCAGTCAATGATCAGGTCATATCGCAGGCCCTTTGTGAAGTCGTCCGCGGTGTAGTCGATCACGTGGTCAGCGCCGAGCGAACGCACTAGCTCGATGTTCCCGGTATTGCACACGCCGGTCACTTCCGCGGCGAATGCCTTGGCTATCTGCACGGCGAAGGTGCCTACCCCACCGGCGGCGCCATTGATCAGAACCCTTTGCCCCGACTGGAGCTGCCCTTGATCGCGCAGCGCCTGGAGGGCGGTGCAGCCCGCGATCGGGACAGCCGCAGCCTGCGCGAAGGTGAGCCCGACCGGCTTGCGGACGAGCTTCTCCTGCGAGCCACACGCATACTCCGCGAAGGCGCCCGCCAGCCCGCCGAACACCTCCTCGCCAACTTGAAACCCGGTCGCCTCGGCACCAACAGCCTCAACCAGGCCGGCAACGTCAACGCCGCGCACGGTCGCTTTGGGTTTGAGCATGCCACCGCCCGCTGCGCGAAGAACGTACGGCAGACCCCTCATGAAATGCCAGTCGAGGGCGTTGACGGACGCCGCCTTCACTCGCACGAGCACGTCGCCGCTATCAGGGAGCGGCTTGTCGATCTCCCGGAGCTCCAGAACGTCAGGCGCGCCATAGTTGGTGTTGACAATCGCCCTCATAGGCTCCTCCATCGACGCAGGGACATTTGAATTATCGCGGCTAGGTCGCTGTCGCAATTTGCGGGAGCAGCAGCCTCCGCGTCGCGGCATCGCGTGGCTCCCTTGCGCGAATGGCGATCGTCAGCGTCCTTCGCACGGGCGCCTTGGGAGCCGCATCCCTTCTCACGGCGTGTTGTGCCGATGCGCCGCGCGGCGTAGCGTTGGCTGCACGATGCGTACCGTGTTGCGGCGAGTCTCGGCCGTTGGGTTAGCCGTGGCGGCCGCAGCGTTCGGGGGGACCGTCGCTGATGCCTCCGGATCGTTTCCGCCGTCGATCTATCCCGCACCGGTGCACTCGCGCGGCGGCGCGCTCGCGACCTGCCCAAACCCCGCGGGCTTGCAAGCGTTCACAACCGCCGGACAGGTCAGCGCGGTCAAGATCGCGCGAAGCTACCTGCTCATCAGTGAAGCGACAGACCTGCGCAACTCCGATCGCGCCTGGTGGCCACAGGCGCGCCATGTGTGGAGCAAACGCACCTCTAGCACCGGAGCAACCAGTGAGGTGACGGCGATCTACGGCTCCGAGCTCGCGTCGCGCAGCGACTACGCGGTCATCGTCCGCTTCTCTTGCGGACAGGCGCTCGTCTCGAAGTCGCTCCTCGTTGGCGTCGGCCCACGCCAGACACACCCCCCGCGTTGCGGCGACTGCGTCTCACAGGTCTTCCTGCTCGACCGTCGCGGACACGCACTGATCTACTACATCCATTGACTGGAGCTCAGTCACGGCAACACGTTCGTGCGTGGTTCTGAGCATAGGCATGTCCGCGTCTCGGAGGCAGGGTCTCGCTTGCTTTCCCGCGACCGCCGCGGTCACTGGCTGCTCTGGGGCATCCTAGGCGGCCGGCTGAGCAACCCCAGCCGCTCTCGCTGCCGCCGCGAGAAGGCCCAAGCCCGTGACCAGGCGCGTGCTCACGAGCAGAAGAGCAGCGCCGGATCAACGGCGCCCCGGGCGTTGGTGCGGCCGGCGTGTGCGAGGCTGTCACAGAAGCTCGCGGCGTGCGAAGGACTGGGTGTGGTGAGCGACGCGGTTGATGATGGGCGGTTGCTGATGGCGGCCGCGCGTGGTGAGCAGGCGGCGTTCGAGGCGTTCTATCGGCGCTGGTTGCCGCAGGTCGTCGGGTTTCACTTGCGCCGCGTTGGGGTTCCGGAGGTCGCCTTTGATCTGACTGCGGAGACGTTTGCGGCCGTTGTCTCGGGATGTGGCAGGTTCGATCCCGAGCGCGGTCCGGCCGCCGGCTGGCTGTTTGCGATCGCTGAGCACAAGCTGGCCGACAGCCTGCGCCGCGCGCGCGTCGAGTCATCGGCGCGGACACGGCTCGGTCTTGAGCGCGTCATCCTCGAAGATGCGGATCTCGCGCGCGTTGACGATCTCGCGTCACTCGCCGATCGCGAGCGGCTGATGTTGCTGCTGGGCGAGTTGTCCGCTGAGCAGCAGGCTGCGATTAGCGCGCGCGTTCTGGACGAGCGCCCCTACGAGGCGATCGCGCGCGAGCTGTCCTGCTCTGAGGCTGTCGTGCGCCAGCGCGTGCACCGCGGTCTGCGCCGCCTGCGTAAGCGATTGGAGGAAACGGCATGAGTGGTTTTGATCAGCTCGAACAGCAACTACTCGACGCGATCAGTCGCGCTGGGAACACCGCAGACAGGGGCGAGCGGTTGGGGTTCGCTCGCTGGCGCTCGCGTCGTGCGCTCGTGTTCGCGCTCGCACCGCTCGTGCTCGCGGCGGCTGCTGCTGCGACGGTGATCGTGATCCGGCCTGGCGAGAGCGCCGCACAGAAGCTCTTCGGCCGCGTCCTTGACGCGACGAAGCACACGCCCGCTTGCCGGATCGTTGCGTTCCAGCACGCCGTGCTCAGTGATGCGGCGCCCGCTCGCGGGATTACCGCGACGATCCCGCAACTCGCCACTGTGCCGCACGCGCCCCCATCCACCGCCGCGCTGCGCCTCGCCGAAGAGCAGGGCGGCACGATCCTCGTGCACACGATCCGAGAAATCAGCTTCCCCGGCGGCATCCGGGTCGTCATGTTCGTCAACCGGGGCCGCTACCCCGTCGAAGCGATCAGCCCCACACAGTGCGAGAACGCTCGACTCGCAACGCTCACGAGACTGCGACCCAGGCCATCGGCGAAGCTCCGCGCGACCGTCGCTCACACGATCGAGACCGACCTCAGCACACGGCCCGGAGTCCAAACCCTCGCACTCGAAACGATTCCGAGCGGACAGCACGGCGCGCCACGATACGGAAGCGGGGCCGGCGCCGGCATCCCTGTCGCCCCCGGCACGACGCTCCCCACCGGCATCGTCAGCCAGGCCAGCGCCTGTTATCCCGACACACCGCACCACACCCCTCGCTGCACACCAACGATCTACATGGGCATCGCCATTACCGGCGCAGCACGCGTAAGGATCCAGCCAGCCCGCAACGGCAAACCCGACACGCCAAGCCGGCTAGCCCTCGTCCGCGACGGAGTGTTCGCATTCACGCTCCCCCAACGAGCCGGCCAGATCATCGTCACCCAACAGACCGCAACCGGCACAACACTCAGCCGCGAGCTGGTCCCCGGCATCACGCCCGCACGCTCACCCGCCACCGGCGCCACCGAGTAACACGCCCGCCACCGCCAACCACCATCACGCCGCCACACCGCCACTGCCCGCCGTGCAGCAATCGCGCAATCCACAAGACAGCCGCCCCAGCACCGCTGGCGCAATCTGGGACCGGCAACGCGCCACCAGCCCGGCGACATCGGCCCGTTGCGCGAAACGGAGCCGCGTGCGTCAGTCAGGCGCGGCCGAGCTCGTCGAGGGCGCGTGTCACGGTCGCTTGGATGAATTCGGCCTTCGCGTTTGTGTATGCCTCGCGGTCGTTGCGAAACTCCTGCGCTAACGCGCGCTTCAACGCGCCGTATCGCTCCGCGGCGTCGCGGTGACCGCGCAGATAGTCGCGAAACGCGAGTTCCTCGCGAAACCGCGGCGAGTCGACCGGCACCAGGTGCAGGTGGTGCGTGCGCCGACTCGGATCCGGCTTGCAGAACCAGTGCATCTCGTCACTGCGATACGGCGCGTACACGTACCCGAGATCGCGCAGCCGATCAAAGCAAGGCCGCGAGGCCCCCAGACCCTGAACACCGACGAGGATGTCGATCACCGGCTTGGACTCAAGACCCGGAACAGACGTGCTGCCCACGTGGTGGATACCGCCGACAACCCAGTCACCGATAGCAGAGGTCAACGCTGTGCGCTCCTCGTCGAAACGCGCGGGCCACGCGGGATCGTAGGTCACCATCCGCACAGGTTCCTCGCCGACGTAGCCGCCGCCACCAACGTCCCGCTCGCCAATATCCCGCTGGCGCATACACAGACGGTAGGCCACCGCACGGCGCTCGCGCGGTCCGACACGCCTGCAATCAGACCAGAGCGACCGCCTCAGTGGCGTCCCTCGTGGTGCCGCCAACGCGCGAACAGCAGCCGCGTCGGTCGGCTCGCGCGCGGATGGGGGCGACCGGAGCCGTCGAAGGATCCGGGGTCGCAGCGCTGGAGCGGCGCTGTTGGCTCCGCTAGACTGGGTCGGTAGCTCCACAGCTGGGTGTTGCGCTCTCGCATTTCCTCTGTGGCCCGGTCTTCCGGAAGAGCCCAAGGAGTGCAACGGAATGGCCAAGAAGCCCTCCGAGTCGGAGCATGTTCTTTCGACGTCTGTCACGACGTTCAGCGATGTCAGGGATGAGATCGCCGCGCGCAACGAGGCGGCACACAAGGAAGCCCGCGAGCTTCGGGCGGCCCGCGAGCTGGAGAAGCTCGGGATCGCAACGCGCCGCCGAGTGAACCTTGACCAGTGAAGTACGGGCTGTAGTCGTGGACGGCGTTTCGTAGGAGCAGCCCCGCACGGTTCTGCGGGCCATGCAGCTCGATAGCGCCCGCGCTTGCGGGCAGTCAGTGGGTCGGCCGGCTTGCCGCGCCGTCAAGTTTGGCGCGTCCCAATACCCCAACGCCGCCCGCGAAGGAGACGTCCCGGCAGAAGAAGCCTTGCGTCACCTCGACGAAGCCGACCTTCGCGTGTAACGCGAGCGATGGCGCGTTGCGAGTGTTGCCCAAGTCCCACACTTCGGGCGCACGCTCGAACGCCCACGCCATGCGCGCTCGCGTCAGGCGCAGCGCGATTCGCGCCGGCGCCAGCGCGCCGCTACCAGTACCGTGCGGCAACGATGAACTGGGATCTGCGACACCGGAAGTCATCGCTGGTGATCCGGCTGCTGCTGGCCGTTTGGATCACAGCCGTCGTCATCGTGCTCTGCGCCACAGGACGTTGGTGGGGCCTCGCGTTCGTCGCGCCCCTGGTCCTCGATTTGTACTTGCTACGCCGCATCTTGGCGGCCGGCTCAGCCGGTAGCGCGGCGCCGGCGAGATCACGCGAACGCTCATCCCGCGAGTAGGGAGAAACCGTGGTCCCAGGCGCCGCGTACGCCGCCGATCTTGACCCAGGCAATGCAGATCACCTCGAGCTCGCGTGATCCCTCGATCCCGCCGAGATCGATCGGCTCAGGCCAGCCGAAGTCGACGAGTATGTCGCCGACAACGCGCTTTGCCTCGGCATCGTCGCCCGCGATCAGCATCGTCGGCGTGCCGGCGCTGAAAGTTGGATCGACGAAGTAAGTGCTACTGAAAGGAAACCAGCGGCCGTTCGCGAGCGGCACTCGCAATTCCGCGATCACCTACACGTCGTTTGCCGTCTCGCGCGTCAGCGTGAGCTGGACGTCGGCGTCGATGACCTTGCGAATCAGGCCCGGCTTCGCCCAGCCGAGGCCGGCCGCGTCGTGATCGACCGGGAAACGCGCGTCGATTTGAAGCTCTGAATCGGCGTCGGCGATCGCGGCGCGCGCCCGGATCGGCAGCGTCTTCCCACGGATGCCGAGCGTGCCGGTCACCTCGCCGATGTCGCTGCCGGTGCGCAGCCCGGTCAGCTTGAAGGTCAGGTACGGATAAGCGTCGGCGTGGAAGAAGTCCTCGGTCCGCAGGTGGCCATCGCGCTTACTGATGCCGGTTCGGATGCTTGCGGATTCGATGCGCAGGTCGCCGGTGGCCTGACCCGTATCCGCGACGTGGAGCGCACCCCCGAAGCGCTCGAAACGGCCAAGCACGGGAAGCAGGCCGAACATGGCGCGGGTATGGAAGCGAACGCGGCTGCGGCCCGGGTCGACGCGCCAGTCGCCGCTGAGTGTGGTGGTCGGGGCTTGGATGGTGCTGGTTTGGGTTTCCATGGTGTCCCTCCATTTGAGTGATTGTTTCGGACCGATGGTCCGCTTATCACGATAGCACGTTCGGACCGTCGGTCCGGTTAGCTACACTTGGGTCATGCGACCGATTGAGCTGCCGATCGCCGGCGAGCGCCGGGCCGAGCGCCGCGATGCCGCGGCCAATCGCCAGCGCATCCTCGACGCGGCCCGTGGCCTGCTCGAGGAGGGTGGCTTCGAGGCGCTGACGATGGGGGCCGTCGCCGCCGCCGCGGGCGTCGGGAAGGGCACCGTCTTTCGCCGCTTCGGCGATCGTGCCGGACTAACGGCCGCCCTGCTCGAGGACTACGCTCGCGAGCTTCAGGACGCAATCTTGAGCGGTCCGCCGCCGCTCGGCCCCGGCGCGCCGCCCGGCGAGCGCCTCGAGGCATTTGTCGTCGAAGTCGTTCGCTTTCAGACGACTCACATGGACACGGTGATGGCCGCTGAGAGCGCTGCGGGCCAACCGACGACGCGCGTCGCCGGCACGCTGCTGATCCACCTGGCGGCATTGCTCCGCGACATCGATCCGGAGCTCGACCACCAAGCACTTGCCGGGATGATCCTCGCCGCGATCTCCCCGCCGGTCATCTACCGCCTGCGGACGCTCAGCGGGATTGAGCCCGACGCGCTCGAGCGCTCCGCCCGCCGACTGGTGGCCGGCGTGAGCTCAGGGAGTCTTGCCCGTGAGCGCGCCGAGGGCTCGGGCAGAGCGCGCCGTTAGGCTGGGCGCGTGGTTGGCGCTGCCCGGCCGGCATCACGCGGGTTGCGAGGGAAACGCCGCGGTAGATATCTCCGGCGGCGACTGGTCGCGGTCGGTGTGTTCGCCGCGGTGCTCCTGGGCGCGCTCGTTGGCGCGCCCGCCCTCGTTCCTGGGCTCGCCACGCGCGGTGCGCGAGTTGTGCGCTTCACGATCGACAGTCGGCTCGTGCATCGGGTGCTGCCCGTGGCGGCGGTGATCCCTGGTGGCGCGACCGGCTCGCGCCGGCCGTTGCTCGTGTTCTTGCACGGCAAAGGCGGGGATGAGAACTCGAGCATCAACGGTCAGCTGTTCGCGGCGCTGGCGCGGCTTGGAAAGCGTGCTCCGGACATCGTCTTCCCCTACGGCGGCGCCGACTCTTACTGGCATGACCGCGCCGGCGGCGCTTGGGGCTCGTATGTGTTGCGCGAGGTGATCCCGCAGGCGATCAGCCGCCTTCACGCGGACGGCGCCCGCGTCGCGATCGGTGGCGTTTCGATGGGCGGCTTCGGCGCCCTGAACATCGCGCGTCTTGACCCCGGCCGCTTCTGCGCGGTCGGCGGCCACTCCGCGGCGCTCTGGCTGAGCGGGGGAGAGAGCGCCGCCGGCGCCTTCGACAACGCGGAGGACTTCGCGCGCAACGACGTCATCGCCGCCGCCCGCATCCACGACCCGTACCGCGGGCTGGCGGTCTGGCTCGACGTCGGGTCAGCGGACCCGTTCCGCGCCGCCGACACGACGCTCGCCGAGCTATTGCGAGCGCACGGTAGCTCCGTTCAGTTCCACGTTTGGCCCGGATCACACAGCCTGGACTACTGGAACAGCCACTGGGGCGACTACCTGCAGTTCTACGCCACAGCGCTCGCCAACTGCGCGCGCGACTGACGCGTGCTGCTAGGGCACGCGGTGGTAGATGAGGGTCAGTCGCGTTGACGCCGGACGCTGCGCATCTGGCTCCGCCTCCACGAACTTCGCCATTTCGGCCTGCCAGCGCTGGTCGGTGGGGTCTTGCTCGAGCTGCGCGATCGCGGCGTCGAAGTCGTCGGCCTCGACGCTGTGGAACAGGTCGAGCCCATCGCGAAAGATCAGCCAGCGCTTGATCCCGACGGCCCGCTGCGCTTCGAGCAGCTCGGGCCAGATCTCGTCGTGCGCCCGCTTGTAGGCCTCCTCGGTCCCGGGTCGCAGTCGCGTCCGCAAGCCGGTGAACTCCGTCATGCGCTTCTCCTCTCTCGCGATCCTCGGGCATCCGCCTCACGGGATGCCTAGGTCGCGAAACCTAGCGGGTCGAACCCGCGAGCGAGCTTCGCTGATCGAAGCGAGCCTCAGGCGATCAGCCGGTCGAGCAGCTCGAAAGTGGGGTGGGGGTCGTCGACGTCACCGAAGTGGCCTTCGTTGCGCACGATCAAGGTGCCACCGAGGCGGTCGAACATCGCCCGCCCCTGCTCGGCATCGCACCCGTAAGGGTCGCGGACCGAGTTGATGAAGTAGAGGTCCCCGGCGTGGGCGCGAATCGCATCCCAGTCGTAGCTCTGCTGCAGGACCGGCTCGTCTGCCGCGTTCGGCGGCGTGCAGTAGCCGGCGACGAGGATCGCCTGCGCGACGGCCGTCTCGAGGTGCTCGAGCAGCGCGAGCAGTAATGCGGCGCCGCCGGAGTGGCCGACGAGCACGGTTCGGTTGTCGAAGCTGTGACTCGCCATGACCCCGGGCAGGAAGCTTGCGATCGGTTCCCGGTTGAGGCCGGGATAGTGCGGCAGCTCGACGCTGTACCCGCGCGCTCGCAGCCGCGCTCCGAGCCAGCCGTACCAGCACACGTCGGGATGGCCGCCCGAGCCGTGAAAGATGATCGCCCGTGAAGGGTCCGCCAACGCCACTACATTCCGACTCTACCGGCAGTTGATCGCGACGATGAAGCAACGGATTGCACTGACTGTGGCGACGCTTGCGCTGCTTGGCGCGGCGAGCGCCATCGCCGCCGGCGCGGGCCCGCCGCCGGCTCCCGAGGGCGTCACAGCGACCCCGGGAGCCGATGGCGCGATAATCAGCTTCGGCGCTGCGAGCGGCTCCACGGGAGCCAGCGGATCGACATCGGCCAGCGGCCAGACCGGACCTGCAGCGAGTAGTCATCCCGGCGCCAGCTACATGGTCACGGTCACGCCGGGGAACAAGCAGGTCTTCGGCGCCGCCTCGCCGATCACCGTTGGCGGCCTCCAGCCCGCGAGCGCCTACTCCTTCACGGTCACCGCGTCAAACGCCGCCGGCACGGGACTTCCATCGGCGCGCACGCCGCCGATGACGACGCTCGCGCCGGCCGCCGGCGCGACACCGCCCGATATGAGCGCGTTGAAGGCGTCGCTGATCTCCTTCTTCGCCGCGCCGAGCGGGGGACCGATGACCAAAGCGCACGGAACCGGCACCGATCTGACGTACACGGACAGCGAGGCCGCGACCGTCACGGTAGACGTGATTCGCGTCAGCCCCGGCTACGAGCACGCCGGCAGCTGCCTCACGCACGCCGCGCCGGCGCGCAAGCGCTGTAGCTCCTACGAGCTCCTCGGCAGCTTCACGAAGCCCGATGCCAGCGGCGCTAACAGCCTGCATTTCAGCGGCCGCCTGGACGGCCACGCCCTGCCCGGGGGCGTCTACCAGCTGCGCCTGAGCGCGACCGCGAACGGCCTGACGGGCAATACTTTGAAGGTTCCGATCGATGTCTTCTAGGATGCTCATCGCGCTCGTAGCGCTCGCCGCGATCACGCCGGCAAGCGCGAGTGCGAGCGCGGTGCACCGCTGCTACACCTCGCAGCTCGCGGTCACGCCGGGTCGCGCCCAGGGAGCCGCCGGCAGCGTCGGCCAGACGGTCCAGCTGCGCAACCTCGCGCACGTGACCTGCACGCTCGAGGGCTACCCGGGGATGCTGCTGCTGAACGCGTCCGGCCACGCGCTCCCGACCGTGGTCCATCGCGGCGCGTCCGTCACCGTCAGCGCGCGCCCAGTGAGCGTTGTCACGCTCGCCCCGGGGCAGAGCGCGGCGTTCGACATCGGCTACGCCAGCGCGACCGGCTACGCCAACAAGCGCTGCCCGACCTCGACGCGCGTCGAGATCACGCCGCCGAACGACTTCGCGGCGCTCACGATCAACTGGCGCCTGCAATCCTTCGGCGGCACGATCGAGGCCCTCCGCTGCGGGCTGATCAACGTCTCGCCGGTCTACGCCGGGTAGCGACCGCGGAAGAATACTGATAGTAACTTCCATTTGGGAGCTACTATCAGAACATGGGAGCAGAAGCCCCAAGCAGGCGTTGGTGGGCACTCGCCGCGGTCAGCCTCTCGGTGCTCGCCGTCGGCCTCGACGGGACGGTTCTGACCGTCGCGCTGCCGACGCTCGCCGGCAAGCTCCACGCGTCGGAGTCTGATCTGCAGTGGTTCACCTCGGCCTACCTGCTCGTGCTCGCGGCCGCGATGCTGCCGGCGGGCATGCTCGGCGACCGCTACGGCCGCAAGAAGGTCCTCGTCGTCTCGCTCGTCCTGTTCGCGCTCGGCTCGGCGCTCTGCGCCACCGCGACCTCGAGCGCGGAGTTTCTCGCCGCGCGCGCGCTGCTCGGCTTCGCCGGCGCCGGCGTGATCGTCATGGCGGTGACCGCGCTGACGGTGCTCTTCGACGAACGCGAGCGACCGCGCGCGGTCGGCATCTGGGCCGCGATGAACTTCCTCGCGCTCCCGATCGGGCCGATCCTCGGCGGTTGGCTACTCACCCATTACTGGTGGGGCTGGATCTTCCTGATGAACGTGCCGGTCGTGCTGATCGCGCTGATCGCGGTCACGACGCTCGTGCCGGAGTCCCGCGCATCTCAGCGGCCGGCGTTCGATCTCCCCGGTGTCGGGCTCTCGGTCGCCGGTCTGACGCTCCTGACCTACGGCTTCATCCGCGCCGGGCAGGACGGTTGGGGCACGCTTCTCGCATTGCTCTCGATCGGCGTCGGGGTCGCGCTCTTGCTCGCGTTCCTGGCCTGGGAGCAGCGCCTGACCCGCCGCGCCGACGGTGAGCCGCTTGTCGACCTCGCGCTGTTTCGCTCGGCCTCCTTCACCTGGGGCGTCATCCTCGCGGCGATCGGCGTGCTTGCGATGCTCGGCGTCATGTTCACGATGCCGCAGTACTTCCAGGGCGTGGCGGGGACGAGCGCGATGGGTTCGGGCCTGCGCCTGCTGCCCTTGATCGGCGGCCTGATCGTCGGCGCGCTGCCGGCCGACCAGCTTGTGCGCCGCATCGGCGCGAAGCTCGGCGCGAGCCTCGGCTTCGCGCTGATCGGCACCGGCCTCGGCCTCGGCACGGCGACGGGCGTCCACTCGAGCGGCGCCTTTCTCGCCTGCTGGATGGCGCTCGTCGGCGCCGGCATGGGGCTCGCGTTGGCGACCGCCTCGTCGGCCGCGCTCGCCGAGCTGAGCCCTGAGCGCAGCGGCGTCGGCTCGGCCGTCCTCCAGGCGGTCAACAAGACGGGCGGCCCCCTCGGCGCGGCGATCCTCGGCAGCGTGCTGAGCTCGATCTACCTCGCGCGCCTGAGCGTCGCCGGCCTGCCCGCGGGCGCCGGCGCCTCGGCGCGCGCGAGCATCTTCGGCGCGGTCGCCCTCGCGCACAAGCTCGGGGACCCGGCGCTTCTGCAGTCGGCGCGTGGCGCGTTCGTGCACGGAATGGACGGCGCGCTGATCGTCTCCTGCGGCTTCGCCGCGCTCGGACTGCTGCTGGCGCTCGCTTGGCTGCCCGCGCGCGCACACACCCAGATCACCGAGCAGGTCGAGGTTGCAATCACAAGCTGAGCCCTACGGCCTGCGCGAGCGCAAGAAGGCGCGCACGCGGGAGGCGATCCAGGAGCACGCCCTGGCGCTTTTTGCCGAGCGCGGCTACGACGCGACGACGGTCGACGCGATCGCGGCCGCCGCCGAGGTCTCGCCGAGCACGTTCTTTCGCTACTTCCCGACCAAAGAGGACGTCGTCCTCCACGACCGCTACGACCCGCTGCTGCTCGGCGCGTTCGACGCGCAGCCGCCGGAGCTCGGCGTGATCGCGGCACTCCGCGCGACGATGCAAGAGGTGCTCGGCTCGCTGCCGGCGGAGGAGGTCGAGCGCGAGCGCCAGCGCGCGACCCTGATCCTCTCCGTGCCCGAGCTGCGCGCGCGCTCGCTCGACCAGCTGGCGAGCACGATGGCGGCGTTCGCGAGCGAGATCGCGCAACGCGCCGGTCGCGACGCCGAGGACCCCGCCGTGCGCAACATGACGGGCGCGCTGATCGGCGTCTCGCTCGCCGCGCTCCTCGGCGCCGCGGCGGACCCGGCGTCGAGCTACCTCGAGCTACTCGATGCGAGCCTCGCCCACCTCGAGGCCGGCCTTCCGCTCTAGACGTCTCGCGCGACGGCGCCGCTACTCGGTCGCGAGCGCCGCGAGCACGTCGATCCGCGCCGCGCGGCGGGCCGGCCAGGCCGCGGCGATGATCCCGGCGACGCCCGCCGCGATAAGCACCGCGACCAGCGTCCCCGCGGGAATCGTGAAGATGAAGCCCGTCCTCGCCAGTGCGGTCGCGGTGAGGATCAGTGCGGCGACGATGCCGAGGACGATCCCGAGGAGGCCGCCGATCAGCGCGATCAGGATCGACTCGTAGCGGACCATCTGGCGGATCTGCCGGCGGACCGTCCCGATCGCGCGGAGCATCCCGATCTCGCGTGTGCGCTCGAAGATCGAGAGGACGAGCGTGTTGACGATCCCGAAGAGCGAAACGATGATCGAGAGCGCGAGCAGCACCGAGACGAACGCGAGCAGGCTGTTCACCTGGTTCGCCTCGCTCGCCTTGAACTGGGCCGGTGTCTGCGAGTGGGTCTGCGGGAAGCGCCCGTTCAATAGCGCGTCGACCTGCGGTTGGACCTGCGCGGTGCGCGCGCCGGGCTCGAAGCTGATGAAGTCGACCGCATCGGTCGTCTGCGCGAACGGGCCGCGTGCGAGGCCGAGCGTGATCGTCAGGTCGCCGAGCAGGCGCGCGTTATCGGTGACGATCCCGCGCACGGTGAGCGTGATTCGACGACCCGATGGAGTGAGCATTCGTAGGCGCGATCCGACGCGGTAGTGGTGTGAGTCGGCGAAGTTCTTTGCGAGGACGGTGCCGCTGCCGTCGAGGCCCGCGAGCACGGCGTCCGAGCCCTGGTCCCAGTCGAGGCGGTAGACGGAGGCGAAGTCGCGCGGGTTGATCGCGGTCACGCTCTGCTTGCCGCTCAGGCCGTGCACCTCGGCCTGCGTGAACGCGATCGCGGTGACGTCGCGGACACCGGGAACCGTGCGTAGAGCGCCGGGGATCGCGGCCGGGATGCCGGCGGCGCTGCCCGACTGGTTGGCTGCGTCGACGATCAGGTTGCCGGCGAACGAGCGGTCGATCGCCTGGTTGATCGTCGCCTTCAGCCCTGCGGCGAAGATCGCCGCGAACGTGACGAGGCCGACGCCGATCATCAGCGCGGCGGCCGTCGCCGCGGTGCGGCCCGGCTGGCGCAGCGTGTTCTCGCGCGCGAGCCGCCCGAACGTACCGCGCCAGCTGACCGCGAGTGAGACGAGCCTGGTCGTCGAGCGCATCAAGGCCGCCCCCGCCGGGGCGAGCCGGCGCCGCGCCGGGCGCACCCAGACGACGATCGCGATCGCCAGCATCACGGCGGCGCCGATCGGACCGGCGACGTTGGCGCCGAGCGCGACCATGGCGACGACGGCGATCGCCCCGGCGGCGAGGCGTGCGAGGCGACCGACGTTGCTGTGGCGGATCGGGTACTCCCCGAGCGAGACGCCTTCGCGCAGGGCCGCGACCGGCGGGACGCGCGAGGCGCGCACAGCCGGCCAGAGGCCGGCGAGCACCGTGATCGTGGTTCCGGCAACGAGCGAGACGACGATCGTTCGCGTCTCGACGACAGTGCCGCTGTCTGGCAGGTCGGCGCCGAAGGACTTGAACAGCTGGTCGAGCCCGGGCGCGACGCCGATTCCGAGCAGCAGGCCGAGCACCGCGCCGCCGAGACCAAGGAGCAAGCCCTCCGCGACGACGCTCCGGATCAGCTGCCCGCGCGTCGCGCCGAGCGCGCGCAGGAGGCCGAGCTCGCGCGTGCGCTGCGCGACCGTGATCGAGAACGTGTTGAAGATGATGAAGGCACCGACGAAGAGGGCGACGTAGGCGAAGATCAAGAGGAACGTCCGCACGAAGCCGAGCTCGCTTTCGAGGTCCGAGGTCTCGTGCGCGGTCTGCTGGGACGCCGTGCGAGCCGTGAAGCCGCTCGGCAGGACCGCCTGCACACGCGCGCGCAGCGCGGCGGGAGAGACGCCGGCGGCTGCCGCGACGTCGAGCTCATCGAAGGTGTCGGCCTCGCCGGCGAGCGCGCGCGCGACCGGCAGCGTCGTCAGCACGACGCTAGCGCCGCCGAAGTTGGCGCTCTTGGCGAACTGGAGGATGCCGACGAGCGTGAACGTGCCGGTGCGCGCTTCGCCCGCGACGCGCAGCAGGTCGCCGAGGCGCAGGCCGTAGCGCTGCGCGGCGTCCTGGTCGATCGCGATGTCGCCGGCCTGGCGCGGGAAGTGCCCGGTCACCGTCGCCCAGCTCTCAAAGCGCGACGGAGTCGTCGAGCCGACGAACGCGGGAGCCGCGGTGTTCAGGCGCTGACCGTCGGCGTCGAAGATCGACGCGAGCGAGAAGATCGCGCCGGCGGCGTAGGCGACGCCCGGAACCGTCTTCACTTTCGCGAGTACGGCAGAGGGAATCGCCTTCGTTTGCACGGTCGCTGTGGCACCGAAAGGCTGATTGGGGGTGACGATCACCGACTTGTTCGAGTTCGAGATCGCGAAGATCGAGCTGAACGACTGGTTGATCGTGTCGGTGAGGATGTAGGTCCCCGACATCAGCGCGACGCCGAGGACGATCGCGATCGCGGTCAGCGCGGCCCGCAGCTTGCGCTCCGCGAAGCCGCGCAGCACGACGCGGGCCATCAGCCGAGCGACTTCATCAAATCGAGGATCCCGGCCTGGTCGAGCGCCTCACCGTCGTGCACGATGCGCCCGTCATCGAGCGCGATCAGCCGGTCCGATTGCGCCGCGGCATGGGCGTCATGGGTCACCATGACGACGGTCTGGCCGAGCTCGTCGACGGCGCGGCGCAGCAGCTCGAGGACCTCCCCGGAAGCCTTCGAGTCGAGGTTGCCGGTCGGCTCATCGGCGAAGACGACCGCGGGGCGAGTGATCAACGCCCGCGCGATCGCGACGCGCTGCTGCTGGCCGCCCGAGAGCTCCGCCGGACGGTGATCGAGGCGGTCACCGATCCGCACCGTGGCGATCAGCCGATCGAACCAGTCCTGGTCGGGCCGTTTGCCGGCGATCGCGAGCGGCAGCAGGATGTTCTCGCGCGCGTCGAGCGTCGTCAGCAGGTTGAAGGTCTGGAAGACGAAGCCGACGCGCTCGCGCCGCCAGCGCGTGAGCGCCGTGTCGTCAAGCGTTCCGAGCTCGACGCCGTCGAGCGTCACGCTGCCGGAGCTCGGACGGTCAAGCCCGGCTAGCAGGTGCATCAGCGTCGACTTGCCCGAGCCCGACGGCCCCATGATCGCGGCAAAGCGCCCCGCCGGGAACGCGACCGTGACGCCGGCGAGCGCTTCGACCGCCGCCTCGCCCTGACCGTAGCGGCGCGTCAGCTCGTCCGCGGCGACGATCGTCCCGTTCGCGCCGGCGGGCGAAGGCTCTGACACGCCCCTCAGGTTAGGGATCGGGCCGCGGCAGGGTCAGGAGAAAGTACGCGCGCTCGCACGCCGAGGGCGTAGCTCGCGCCGAGGCCACCAGACGGGGCCTGGCAACCCGGCGCGAGGCTCACGCGAAGGCGTCTAGGACTTCGTGATGTGGTGGACGGGGAACTCCTTGATGTCCGGTGGCGACTGCATCGTGCGATCACCGAGCTCCGCCATCGCCGGCTGCAGACGCGCGCCGACGAAGCGGTCGAAGTGCTCGCGCGACTCCCAGAAGTCGATCACTCCCCAACCGCCTTCGATCGGCCCGGCTGAGTGGAAGATCATCCCGTCAGGTGGGTTCTCATCGATCTTCATGTGCGAGTGGATCGCGTCGTACTGGTCCTGCGTGCCGCCGTCGAACTTGATGCGCAAACCGACTGCCATCGGGGGTCCTCTCCTTCGCTTGGATGTGGCTGAGCCTATCCCCGCGTCCTGCGTCATGCAAAGGTGCGGGCCGGCCCCTGTCGCCGGCACCCCGCTAGCGTTCGCCCCCGTGCTCGCCGGCCTAATGCAGGACGACTTCCAGCTGGCGCTGCCCTACGCGCTGCGCCGGCTTCGTAGCTACCCGGGCGAGGGTGAGGTCGTGACGCTGACCACCGCGGGCGCGACCCGCGCCGCCTATCCGCAGATCACGGCGCGGATCGACCGCCTAGCGCACGCGCTGCGCCGCCTCGGCGTCACTCCGGGCGAGCGCGTCGGCACCTTCGCCTGGAACAGCCAGCGCCACTTCGAGTGCTACTTCGCGATTCCCTGCAGCGGCGCGGTCCTGCACACGCTCAACATCCGCCTTCACCCCGACCACCTCGCCTACGTGATCAACCACGCGCAGGACCGCGTGATCTTCGTCGACGACACGCTCGCGCCGCGCCTTGCCGCGATCGCCGATCGCCTGCCGAGCGTCATGCGCTACGTGGTCATGGGGGAGACCCCGACCGATCTCCCGAATGCGATCGGCTACGAGGAGCTCCTCGCCGACTCGCCCGAGACGCCGTTCGACTACCCGGAGATCCCCGAGCGCCAGGCGGCGGCGCTCTGCTACACGACCGGCACGACCGGCGAGCCGAAGGGCGTTCTCTACTCGCACCGCGCGATCGTCCTGCACTCGAGCTCGCTTTTGATGACAGACGCCATCGGCCTTCAAGCCTCAGACCGCGCCGTGCTCGTCGTGCCGATGTTCCACGTCAACGGCTGGGGCTGGCCGCACGCGGCGGCGCTGAACGCGATGACGCTGCTCCTGCCAGGCCCGCACGTCCAGCCAGAGCCGCTGGCGAAGCTGATCGAGCAGGAGCGGGCGAGCGTGATCGGCTGTGTCCCGACGATCTACGCCGACCTCCTGCGCTACGCCGACGAGCACCACCCCGACCTGAGCTCGCTGCGCTTCGGCGTCTGCGGCGGCTCGGCGATGCCGCCCGCCCTCGCGCAGGCGCTCCACGACCGCCACGGCCTGAGGCTCCTGCACGCCTGGGGGATGACCGAAACCTCGCCGATGGGCGCCGTCTCGCGGGCCCATCCCGACCCTGTCTCGCCCAAGCAGGGGAAGGCGGTCCCGTTCGTCGAGCTTCGCATCACCGACGAAGGCGGCGGCGAGCTGCCCTGGGACGGGCAGACCCCGGGCGAGCTCGAGGCGCGCGGCCCGTGGGTCGCGAGCGCCTACTACGAGGACCCGTCGCCCGACGGCTTCAACGACGGCTGGCTTCGCACCGGCGACGTCGCCCACATCGACCCTGCCGGCTTCGTCCAGCTCACCGACCGCACGAAGGACGTGATCAAATCGGGCGGCGAGTGGATCTCCTCGGTCGAGCTCGAGAACCTGCTGATGGCCCATCCCGCGGTCCGCGAGGCGGCGGTGATTGCGATGCCCGACGAGCGCTTCGGCGAGCGCCCGCTCGCCGCGGTCGTCCTCACCTCGCCCGCGAGCGCCGAGGAGCTGCGCGAGCACCTACGCCCGCACGTCGCCTCGTTCTGGCTTCCCGAGCGCTTCGCCTTCGTCGACTCGCTCCCCAAGACCTCGGTCGGCAAGTTCGACAAGCGCGCGCTGCGGGCGCTGCGCGAGGCGGGGGATTTGGGCGCCGGCAGTGAGCGGTAGGCGCGCAGCGCAGCCCGTATCCTTCGTTTCCCCGACCACGAGAGAGGCAGCTACACATGAGCGTCGCCGGCAGCTGGAAGCTCACGATCGACACCCCGTTGGGACGGCAGGAATCGATAGTCGAACTCGCCGTGGACGGGAGCAGCCTGACCGGCAGCGCCTCGAGCAACGGAGAGACGATCGAGATCTTCGACGGCTCGGTCGATGGCGACAACGCGACCTGGAAGGTCAAGGTCACGAAGCCGATTGCCGTGACCGCGACGCTCACGGCCACCGTCGAGGGAGACGAAATGACAGGCCACGCGAAGGCCGGCTTCTTCCCGGCGGCGCCGTTCACCGCGGTCCGCGTCTAGTCGCATCGTCGCTCGGCCGAGGATCCCCACACAGATCCCTGGAACTAGCGGGATCTGCGCCGGCACCCGCTGGCGCCGCGAAGCGCCCGTAGTACGCTGACTCGCGTGGTAGGAACGCCACGGGAACTGCTCGAACGCGCGCTTCCCGCACTCGATCGCGCCGCGAGCGCAAAGCGCGCGACCGAGCTGTCGGAGGCCGACGTCATCGCCGCGCTCGCCGAGGCAGCGGGGACGGCGAACGCGCCACTGACGCTCAAGCACTGGCCCGCGATCGCCCCGCTCGACCTCGTACTGGAGGGCGAGATCGGGATCGAGCTCCAGTGGTGCATCTCCGGGGACGGCCTCGCCGGCTGCGCCTGGGACATCGCAAAGCTCGCCGCCGCGATCGCCGAGCACAAGCTCAGCAGCGGCTGGATCGTCGGCGCCGCCCCGAGCTGGCACTGGGAGACGCGCCGGCGCGGCGTCGAGCTCTTCCGCGAGCACGTCTACGTCGACGACGGCCTCGTCGAGGACTACGAGGACTGGTGGCGGCTGTGGTGCAACGAGGTCATGTCGCGTCCCACGCACCTGCCGCGCTCCTTCGCGCTCGTCGAAACGGGCGAGCTCGCCGGCGCGCGCATCGGCCGCGTCCCGTTCACCTTTCGCTACGCGCGCGTCGCGCTCCGCACAAGCACCTGGAACCCCTACGTCTGCCCGCACCACTGGCGCGACCGCCTCTGCCTCCCACGGCCCTGGGACCCCGAGGGGACAGGGGAGATCGTCAAGCCGCGCCAGTCAGAGCCCATCCTCGCGCACTGGGCTAACTGAGTCTCCGATTGCTAAGTCGCTCGGTGCCGTCGATGCCGGCGCCTGCTTCCACGTGCCCACCATCGGAGCATCGTGGACGAACTCCCGTGTGTACCGGCGGCCTTGTCTCTTGTAGGCCAATGCGGTAGCGATGCGACGGTGCCGGTCACAACCGAGAGGGTCTACGCAATCGTCCCGGCAGGGAACGGCTGCCGGGACGCCATCTACCTCGTCACGGCGGCGGGCGCGAGCCAATGATCCCGGGAGGTCGATCGTCCCGATAAGCCCGTCCGAATTGGAATCCCGCAATGGCGCCTCAGCTGGGACACTGTCCGTGTGCCCGGTCTGAGCATCGGCTACGCGCGTGTGTCCACCCAGGAGCAGGACCTGACCGCGCAGCGGGAGGCGCTCGAAGCGCTCGGCGTGGCGCGTGAGCGGATCTACGTCGACCACGGCTTGACCGGCACGAACCGTGAGCGCCCCGGCTTGCGTGAGGCGCTAGCGGCGTGCCGTGCGGGCGACACGCTCGTGGTCACGAAGCTGGACCGGCTCGCGCGTTCGCTACCGGACGCGCGCGACATCGCCGACGAGCTGACCGAGCGTCAAGTCAAGCTCAATCTCGGCGGGTCAGTCCACGACCCGACCGATCCCGTCGGTCGCCTGCTGTTCAACATGCTTGCGATGATCGCTGAGTTCGAGAGCGACCTGATCCGCGCACGGACCCGGGAGGGGATGGCGGCCGCCCGGGCGGCCGGCAAGCTGCGCGGGCGTCAGCCAAAGCTCAGCCGGGCGACAGAGGCGCACCTCGCGGCTCTGCACGAAGCGGGGGAGAAGACCCCCGGTGAGCTCTCCGAACTTTTCGGCGTCGCCCGGTCGACCGTGTACCGCGCGATCGAGCGAGCACTCCAGACCGCTCCTTGAGCAGGACCGCAACTCGCGCTCGTCAGACGCGGCCATGGCCCTTGTGAGCCATGCTGTCAGGCGCCACGCTTTGCAGCCAGATCCACTGGCACTATTGGTCCGTGACTAGGGTATGAACAACAACGACGCTGACGTCGCAGAGGCACCGGAAAGCGACGGCGCGGGCAACCAAGCGGACGGCCGCGAGCGGCCGTCCGGCTCACGCTCAGGCGAGGCCTCAAGCCCGTATTCGACCGGTGGTGGCGGGGTTACGCTCGAGCGCAGAATCGGAGCGCTCTACCTTGCGCAGCTCCTGACCGGCGATACCTCGCCAGAACTTGGAGACGACGGTGCAATCGTCTCAGTGGCCTTTCAGCAGGCGCCACGCGTATCCGTCGACGACCTCGTCGTAACGGTGTCGCGGCCCGGCGAGACTGAGCCAAGCGTCGAGCTGGCAATCGGCATTCGGCGGCGGCCAAATCTCGTACGCAGCAACGGCGACGCGCAGACGCTGTTCGGACAGTACGTCCAAGCCCTTGTCGATGCGCCGGATGACAACCGCGAGCACCGGCTGGCTCTGGTTGTGGCCGGCCGCAATACCCACGCCGAGCAGCTCTCCGAGTTGTGCGCGCATGCCCGTACCCAGGTCGACGCGCTGGCCTTCTTCGAGCTGCTCTCGGAGCCCGGACGCTTTGCGCAAGGTCTGGTCAATCGACTTGAACACTTGAGCGCGCTCGTGAGCGCAGCGCCTCATCCAGTGGAGATGGTGATCGCTGATGGCGGGCGCGGAATGACGTGGCGGCTCCTGCGCCGTCTGTGGGTGCTTACGCCTCGGGTCGAGGAGCCGGACACAACAGATTGGATCCACGCACAGAACCGACTGGCGGCGGTCGCTCGCGGGCGCGATCTTGGCGCGGCGCACCACCTCCTCGACCGTCTTGAGGTGCTTGCGGGCCAGTACGGTCCGGCCGCCGCCGTCGTTGATCTCTCATCGCTCCGTCGCGAGGTTCATTCGCTTCTCGAACCCGGCCAGCGGCGACATACCCGCGCGTGGCTTCTGCTGGAGCACCTGCAGCAGGAGGCGCGAGCGGCGGTCCGAGACGAGATCCGACCGGTTGGAGCGAGCGCCTTTCGCGTGGACCGCACCGCAAGCGCGGAGGCCATTATCGCGGCGACCGCAAATGCTCGCGCGCTGGTCGTGGACGGCGAGTCCGGCGTGGGGAAGAGCTCGCTGGTATTGCGAGCTGCCGCCGAAGCAGACGAAGCCGGCGATGCAGGCGTCGTCTCCCTCAACCTCCGACATCTTCCCGAGCGGCCTCTGGACCTGGTGTCGGTGTTGGGTAGTTCGCTTGCAGACGTCCTTTCCGAGATGAGCGCACCGCTCCGGCTCTTGGTGGTGGATGGCGCTGACGCAGCGACGGAGTCGCGCTCCGACGTGTTCTCGTACGTGGTAGACGCAGCGCATACGGCCGGTGTTTGCGTTATCGCTGTGAGCACCAGCGAAGCCAGCCAAGTGGTTCGCGACATCGTCTCGCAGAGAATTGGAACAGACGACGTCGCGCCATACACCGTCGGCGGCCTCAACGACACTGAACTCGACGAGGTCATCGTCGCGTTCCCTCAGCTCGCCCGGTTAGGCGCAAACGAGCGGTCTCGCGAGCTACTCAGACGTCTGGTCGTGGTTGACCTTCTCGTACGGAGTGAGCCGAGTGGGCTCCCGATGAGCGACGTTGACGCGATGCGCCAAGTCTGGGCCGGTCTCGTGCGCCGGCACGAGAAGCGGGATCGCGGCCTTCCAGATGCACGCGAGCATGTGCTTGTCCGTCTGGCCTTGCGAGAGCTTTCGCGAGGATCAGCTGTCGAGTTGGCAGCCGAGCTGGACGCTGGCGCCATCGACGGCCTGCGGCAGGACGGGTTGTTACGAGCGTCGGTCAGCAGGCCGTGGCAGCTCGTCCCAGACTTCGCCCACGACGAGGTGCGGCGCTACGCGGTGGCCCGCGCCCTGCTGGCCGACGGGGATCCCGTCGCGACGCTTCTTGCTGCGGACGCTCCGCGCTGGGCGCTACCAGCCGCGCGCCTTGCGTCGCAGGCGGTGCTATCGCAGCCGGATAGCTCCGACGAGCCGTTGCACGGCCGGCTCGGGCGGCAGCAGGAGGCGTTCGACGCGCTCGTGGCCGCCGGACACGGAGCCCGGTGGGGTGACGTGCCCTCGGAAGCGCTCCTTACGCTTGGCGATCCTGCGCCAGTCCTCGCGGAAGCGTGGGCGGGTCTGCATCAGGGTGACAGCGCTGGTCTGGGTCGGCTGCTTCGTTTGGTGGACCAACGGCACCGGGTGGACGCGTTCGTGGATCCCGTCGTCGTCGAGCCGATTGTTTCCCTGGTCCTGAATGACGAGACGCCGTGGGAGGACGCTGAGACCGGGCGACTGCTTCGCGAATGGCTGCTTGCCCTGGTTGTGCGGGACAGGCAGAGTGGGGATCCCCTGCGGATCCGTCTGCGCGAGAGCTTGGTGGGGGCATGTGATAGCGCCCAGGCTGATTTCCTCCAACGACAACACCTCGAGACTGCAGCGCAAAGCGCGGAGGCTGTCGAGCCGTCTGAAGAGGAGCAGCACAACGCCGCGCGACGCGATGCCTTGCGTGGCGTTCTCGGTGCGCGCACGCGGAGGCGGCGTGCCCCTCAGCTCGCGCGCGAGTTACGCGAAGAGATCGTGGTCGAATTGCTTGCGCTGCTTGGGCCAGATTTGGGTGACGACGGGGAGCGGCTTCTCAGGCAGGTGGCTTCGGAGGCTCCAGGGGAACTGGCTCCGGCAGTGGAAGAGCTCGGTACCGGTCGCGCTTTGGCGAGCTACGGCCACGGTCTGTTGGCTGATTTGGTGGAGGCTTACTACATCGACGAAGCCGACGGCCGGTTTGGTCTCCACGACGACGGCGTGCGCGACCACCGCGCTCGCGGGTCGGTGGCGCCGTTGTCTGGCCCGTGGAAGGGACCGTTCGCGTTCCTATTTCAGAGCGACTTGCGGCGGGGTATCGCCGTGTTGAACCGGCTGCTGAATCACGCAGCACGGGCGCGGGTTCGCACAATGGTGGCAGTTGGCAACCCGTGGCGCCAGGTTGATGACAACGATGTCTATGGGCTCGGGATCACCCTTCGGCTGACCGGAGCACCGCGCGCGTACTTCGGCGATGACCATGTGTGGCGTTGGTATCGCGGATCTGCCGTGGGTCCGCCTCCTTGCGTGAGTGCGCTGCGCGCGCTGGAGCGGGTGTGTGACCAGCTCCTGTCCAACGGAGCGGCTCCCGATCGCCTCGCGGCACTTCTGCTGGATGGGTGCGAGAACCTGGCGATGCCGGGCCTCGTTGTGGGGCTTGTCGTGCGCCACATTGAACGTGCCGGCACGTCGCTCGATCCCTTTTTGGCGGAGCCGCTCGTGTGGCGCCTGGAGTTCGTCCGCGTTGTGCACGAGGCAAGCCTGCTGGCGGCGAGCTCCGAGGGCCTGGTCGCACCCGAGCGCCGGTCGTGGTCGTGTCGCGAGGCTGCATCCTGGCTGACCGTCACCGCGAGTCCTGAACGGGCGGCGGCCCTGCGTGCCATTGGCGACCGGCTGGTGGAGCATGCGAGGGAGCTGGAGGCGGAACCGGACGCATCGGAGGAGGAAGGCGCAGCCGAATCCATCGAGCCCGACGCCGGCCCATCTCTGAGCACGCTTGCGCGAGCGTGGGCGAGCGCGCTCGATCAGGGCAGCTACGAGGTGCACGCCGAAGGGGACACGACGTACGTGCAAAGTCGCGCGCCGGAGGATGTTGAGGCGTCGCTGCAACCAGGCGCCGAAGATCTTCAGCGCGGGCAGGAGGTAACCCGGATTCAGTGGCGTTACTTCGCCGGCGGCGCGCGCGGGCGGGAGAAGGCACCTCCGCCCGTGGGCGAGGCGCTCGCGCACGATCTCGCGCTGGCCGAAGCCCTCGTCAACGATCCTCCGACGAACTCCGCGACCCCGGTTGTAGATATGGCCACGGCGATAGCGGCCCACGCCGTCGAGATGGTCGTTCTGCACGGTGAGGCGCTCACACCGTCGGCCGCATCCTTCGTCGTGAACGCTCTGATGTCTGCGGCCGCGCAATCGGTCCCCGATGCGTTCGAGTTCGAGGGCAGCTACTTCGAGCAGGGCCCAGATCGTGCGGCCGGTCGTGCTTTGCCGCTTCTTCTATTGCCGCAGGCAGCGCCTCTACGCGGCCTCCTTGACGCCGAAGGCGCAGCGAGCCTGTCACGGGTGGCGGACGCATGCAAGCGTCTCGCGCAGGCCGTGGCCGACGAGACGCGCCTGCACCTCGCTCGTGGCCTGGATGTGATCTGGAGTGCTCCGTGCAGCGCGGAGGCTCCGTGCCACCATTCGCTCGCGCTCGAGATCGCTACCGAGTCGATGCGGGATTGCGTTCTCGGTGCCTGGGACGTTGCGGGCCAACGTCGACATGTGGGGCGAGTGCCGGATCCCATCGCAACGGAACTCGACCGTGTCCCAGACGATGATCTTTTGTTCCCGAAGCTCGACGCCGCAATCCGGGCGTGTGGTAGGGCCGCGGCCCGGCCGAGCTGCGTGCGGGAGGAAGCCGCGGCGCTCCTCCCGCGCCTACTCCACGCGCAACGCCGTGGCCTACTGGCGCAGGACGATCTCTACGACCACCGGGGCACTCATGCTCTGATCGCGGCGCGTGCGCTTCTCGACGTGGCAGGCGCCGGTGACGATGCACCTCTGCACGAGACGATCGAGGCGTACGCGGACGAAAGCACGCATCTGACCGGGATGCTCAGAGCGCTAAACGCCGCAGCTGAGGAGCGGCAGGAGACGGCGAACGCAGCGCGCCGGGTCTGGCCCGAAGTGATCTCGCAGGTTCTCGAACTGAACGCGCAAGGCCATCAGCCGTTACACGACCGGCGCTACGGAACTGGAGCGTTGCGAGAGCTGATGCCCACGCCGATCCAGGAGGTCGAGTATCTGTTCTGGGAGGTCGGAGCGAACCCGATTATCTGGCCAGATCCACGCGCATGGGCAAGCGAGATCGATGCGTGGATCCCGCTGGCCGTCGGGGAGCCGGACTGTGTCGATTCGCTCATTGGGCTCGTGCGCGCGCTTCCGGAGCACGAGCAGGCTTCCTTCGGACTCCCGCGGGTGGCGATGCTTGTCCTTGACCACGCCGACGCGATCGCACGTGGGAGCTACCTGATCTCGAGATGGCTCACGGATATCCGGTCGGCTGCCGCAGACGCCGGCAGTCAAACCACGTGGCAGAACGTAGTCGATGGCCTCGTGGTGGCGGGTAATCGGACGCTCGCACCCTACTCGGAGTAGCGCTGTGGTGTGACTGGCGCGTCTCGCATCGTTGCCTGGTTGTTGTCGACGATCGCCCGTCACTCCAGCGGGAAGCTGTCAGCGGCGTCGTCTCGTCTGGGCCCATTGGCGTAGCGTTTGTCTAGCTTCCGCTCGTACTCCTCGTCGGCCCAATCCGCGCGGACGCGGATCACTGCGCCGGCGGAGGTCCAGCCCCATTCCGCAGAGACAACTTTGTACGCGGACAGCTTGTCGACCAGCGGGTGCCAGTCGGCGAGATCGCAGATCAGGTAATGCGAATCTTGCAATTGCCTGGGAAGCTCCACGGGCAACGCAACGTTTCTCCACGGGTTGGCGAGAACCACACCCATTACCGAGTAATGGGCGCCATCTGCTCTTTCGTCTTCGGCGACGACGTACGCCGTCGGTGCGATCGGATTGAGATCGAGTTCGCGCAGACTGCAGCGTTCAAGCACCGGATGGTCTCGTACTCGGAGGTACAGCGGCTCGCGCACGCCGAGTATCTCGGCGAGCGCCTGAAGCGGCTGCCGGTCGAGCGGTATGCCGGCGAGTTCGACCGACACGTCTGTGTACCAGATCTGCCGCGTCGCGTCGGCGGCTACGTCGAACGTCAGCGTGTAGAAGCCGTCATTGAAAGAGTCGGCGTAGCACACCTCCTCGCGATAGTGCAGCCCCTCGCAGCCGGCGTAACGCTCGTCCCACCGTTCGAGCGCTCCGCGCAGGGTCCGCGTGCCGGCACCGTGCCAGTTGACATTCGATTGCTGGATGCACCAGCGTCCCATGTTGCTCGACCATCCGGCCTCATCGAGGCCGGCGAGGATCTCCAGGATTCGGGTCTGCGAACCAACGTGCACCGGCATATGCACCATCGTCGAGGTCTCGGGGCCAGGACCCCAAGTTGGGTCGGTCACGGCCTGAACGAAGGTGAACACGCCGAAGTCGCCGCCGCTTGTAAACCAATCCAGCCGCTGACCGTCTAACTCGGCCAAGAACATGTCCTCGGGGCGCGCCCCTGGGTAGCGGCGGATCTGGTCGATTGGTTCCCGCGCGAGGTCCACTTTGCCATCGCGCGTAAGCGCGCTGAGTTTGCGGTCCAGCAGCGCGCGCATGTCTTCGACGTCCTCCGCAAGGCTCTCGAGCTCGTGTCGACCGAGCAACAGGATCGGTTGGCTCCGATGCTCGGCGACGGCCTGCACGGCCGGCTGCGTGAATCCCGCGAGAGACACAAGCACTCCGACAACGCCGCTGGGGCATCGATCGAGTCTCGCCCGCAAGCCATCGAGATCGCTGATGTTTGCCTTCGTGCCACGCGCTTTGACCTCAACCAGGTACTGGTGGCGCTCCGTGTACGCAAAGAGGTCAGTGCGCCGAGGCCGCGCAATGCCAGCATCCGAATGCACGGTTATGTGCCCGCGTCGGAGCAGCGCACGAAGCAAGACCTCAGCCGCGCGGCCGCGCGCGGCTGCACCCAACGCATCCAAGCGTTCAAGCTGCTCGCGTAGGTCAGGCCCGACGGACATCTCCCAACTACATCACGGCCGTGCCGGTCCGCGCCACATGCCGAGAAGCCTACGAGCAGATCGCACGGACCGGCGAGCAAGACAGCAGCCACGAATCAGTAGCTCACCGAGCCAGCACGCCCGCACAGCGGGCGCCGTGCGCGGCTCAGCAGGTGGGCCCGCGCTGCGCGGCCTGTTTCTTGCGTCGTGAGCGGTGCTGGACGGAATCGCGCACGCGGCTTCGTGCGGACGCTCGCTCCGGCACGAGGGCGAGCGTCATCGAGCTTCGAGCAACCACCATGACACGCCCGAGTCCTGCAGCTCAACACCGACGAGCAGCAGTCGAGCGACAGTGGCGATCGCTTGCGCTCGTGGTGTGTCGATTTCGCTGACTTCGAGTTCAGCAATCGTTTCGTCGACGGCAGTGTCGGCAGCTTCCCCGGCCAACAGCCGTAGCAGTTGGGATACGTGCCGGTCTAGGGCTAGTGCCCTTGCGCCGTCGACAAGCTGCGCGAAGAGCGAAGCGTCAGAATCGCTTGGGATCGCGTCGTCGTCGGACGAGAAGCGGTTTCGGTATCCAACGGCTCCGGGCAAGAGGTATGTCCAGGCACGATGCTTGAGTCCGATTCGGCGTGGCGACACAAAGTTCGTGTTCTCGAGCACGCTGCGATCCATCTGCCATTGCTCGACCTGTTTCCTGTGGCATGTGCATGGACTGGCGTAGCGCACTACCGCTTCATCAAGCAGTGCCTCGTCCAGCCGGACGAGGGTTCTGTGCTGTTTTGGCGTGAACGCGAACCGGAAGTAGGGCGCGCCGTATCGCTCCATGAGCGGTGCCGAGGCCCCGTATTGCATCGTCGGGCGCTTGTACTGCAGAAGAAGACTCGCGAATCGACTTTGGAGCAGGCTGCCTTCCGGACGGGCGGCACACCTGAGCCACCAATTCGGGGTTAGCCATACGCCGGGCCCGAGCTCGATCCCGGCTACTCGCCGCAGGACGGCACGCGCCGTATCGCCGGGCACGGTCGATGCGTCGTACCCAAGAATCGCCTCCTCCACTTGCCCTGGGGTGAACCAGCGACCGCGGTCACGGCCGAGTTCGGCGTTGGCTGCGCCCGCGAAGGATGCCTCCTCAAAATCTGGGTCAAGCGTGGGCATGCGATCACCGGGCGCCCGGGTTCAGACGACTTCCTCGACAAGCTCGTCGTCGGCAGACTTGACCGACGTTGGCTCGACCGCTTCAAGTCCGACCGGCAGCGCCCAGCGTTCGATAGCCCAAGCCACCAGCTCGGCGCGACGCTCAAGGACCTCGGCGGGCCCCCACTGGTCGTACTGCGCGAGCTCGCGCTCGCTCTTGAGCGGCGCATTCGCGTAGCACGGCGTCGTTTGCCCAGGAGTCCCGCGCTTTTCAGTGAAGGACCTCTTGCCGTAGCTGCTGTTGTCCTCCGTCAGGCAGAGGTTCCCCAGGCTGTGCCCGTAATGCTCGACCTCCTCGGACGTGAAGTGCTTAACCCAGTACGGATCATCAGGGGTCTGCGGGAGGATGTGCTCGATCGTTTTTTGACGGTCCGCCTTTAGCTTCGCTGACCACCTGGTTCCTAGATCATCCTGCCCGACGAAGTGCCGTTCGTACTCGAAAAGGAGGTACTTGCAACCGCGCCAGCCGTACCATTCGTCGGGGTCCTCGCCGAGCTCTGGCATATCCCACGCCGCAAGAAAGTCCTTCTGGCTGACATAGGAGAGCAGCGTTCCAGCGAACTGGCGCAGCAACTCTTCGAAGCTCAGCTCCTCATCCCAGAGCTTCCCGGCAAGCGAGAACAGGGTCGACTGTCCTGTGTTCGAGCGCTTCTCGAAGAGTCCGTAGATCCTGAAAGCGTAGATTTCGCAGAGACGCAGTACTTCCAGATACTTCTGGGCGTCGCCGCCGAGTCGGAGCCTCGTCGCGACAAGTAGCGGCCTGAAAGGTGCGACGTGCTCGAGCCGCACGAGGCAGTCGCTGAGCTCCACGATCTCAGCACGGATCTTGGGTTGACCGGCGTATTCCTGAAACGCTCCGTCGCGGATCGGGCGGTGAATGTCGGCGTAGGCCAGCGACGTGTCGGCCAGCGTCTGCACGAACGCGCGTAGACCGGCTAGCAACTCGTCGTGCTGGTCCTCATACGCGCGCAGCGCGAAATAGTCCTTGACCGACTTGCGTCCGTGCCACTCCCGGGCGTCCGAGTCGTAGCCGACGAGCCAGTGCGTGCGGAGAAGTTGGTTCTCGTACTCGGAATCGTCGAGTTCAGCGTTCGTGAGGTTCGTGAAGATCTTTGCCCAAGCTGATGCGACGTCATCTACGAGAAGGTTTGTCGCAACCTCGAGATCCAGCTTCGTCCCCAGGTAGAGAACGTAGTTCTTCACGAGATCCAGGTCCGAAAGTGGTCGGCCTCGGTTATTCATGACCTCGAAAATGACCCCCGACTCTGCCGAATCGGCCACCTCGTAGAGATTGAGTTTGAGCCGGTGAGCGATCTTGGTGTGAAGGCCGAGGAGCCAGGTCGCCCGCTGCCCGGCATCCTCGGGCGAGTGCTTCTTCAGGTGGTCCCGCAAGAACGCTGCGGCCTCCATGATCCGGCGCTGTGACGGGGTCTCGGGGCCACCGGGCGCTGGGCTGTCCGCCAGCGTGTGACGCTCGAAGTACTCCTGCGTGCCGTCAAGGAATCGAAGCTTCGTTGCGAGCTGCCGGCTTTGATCCGTGATGAAGAGGTACCGCGACTTGATGCCGACGGCGAGTTCTCCGAGGTCTGACGCGCTGAGCGCCTCCCGCCGGATCGCGTCGAGCAACAGGACGAGCGTCGTGAGGCGCTGCTGGCCGTCAACGACATCAAGAACGCTGTGCTCATCACCGGAGATATCGACGACCGACGGCCGATCGGTGTGCTGGAGCACGATCATGCCCGTGAAGTGCTCCCGCCCGTCTGGCAGCTCGTCAAGGTCGTCCAGCAGGTCCTGCAGCTGCGGCTCCTCCCACGCGTAGCCGCGCTGGTAGTTCGGGATCTGGAAGATCCTTCCGCCGAAAAGCTGCTGCAGGTTAAGGGTCAGGAGATCGGTCATTGCACGACGCGTTAGCCTCGCACACTGAGGGGCTCCAGGCGCTGGGGACGCTCGCGTGCGAGCGTCCCGTGCTTCAGTGCGAGCTGAGGATTCGCTCGAGCGCGCGACGGGGGTCCGGGCCGAGGTCGCGCTTGCCGTCGCATCCGTGGTTTGGACAGCGGATCCACCAGCCGTATGGTGAGTGGGCCAGGATCATCGGCGTTGCGCAGGTCGGGCACTGGTACGCGGCCGTGATGTCGTCGCTGCCGTCGAGCAGTTCCATGGCGCCGGCGTCGTGGAGTCGGCGGAGTAGATCGTTGCTTCCGACGAGCTCGATGCGGGTTGCGGCTGCTTCGGTGATTGCGGCCGGGGTGAAGTCCGAGGAGGTGACGAGAATGCCGTCGCCGCGCTGAAGGCCCTCGCGGAGCAGGGCGCCGGCGAGCTTGCGGACTTCATCAACGCCCACCTGCGATGACATCCACCGCTTGCATTGCACGAGTCGCTCTTGATTGCCGCGGCGGATGCGTAGATCTACGTTCCCGTCCGGTTCGCCGTGGCCGCCGGTTTCCTCGACGTCCCAGCCCTCGCGGCGAAGCAGCTCGCCGACGATCTGCTCAAACTCCGCGGCGGACAACGAGCGCAGGCTCGTGGTCTGCTCAAGAAGCTGGCGGCGAAGCCTGGCCGCAACCCAGGGGAACAGCCAAGCGAGCGTGATCGCCCATCCGAGGAGTGCGCCAATGCCGTTGAAGCTGATGAGGCTTGGTGTGGACGCGTGGGTGAATAGCGGGAGCGCTAGTCCGAGGCCGGCGTAGACGGCGCCGGCGATCAGCAGCGCAGCGACCATCGGTAGCGGACCGATCGCGCGCGTCAGCCTGTCGTCGAGCGAGGTCTTCGTGCGTCCTTCGCGACTTGAGCTACTGTCGCTGCTAATGAGCACCTAAGTCTTATCGGCACACGCGCTCGTCCGGTGCAACTCTCCTGGCGCTAGCGTGCACTCCATGGAAGCGTTCGAGTCCTTTGTCGCGCTCGCGCTGGAGACCGAAGGACTTGTCGTCTCGGAGGCGCTGAGGTTCGACATCCCCCGGCAGACGACGTCCGGGCTGCAAACCCACGGGTATGAGGTCGATCTTGTCGGTGCGCGCCAGGATCTGCTCGTGCTTGCCTCCGTGAAGTCCTACTTTGGTTGCTCCTATGTCAAGGCGGGTTTGCTATTTGCGGGTTTGTAGAGGAGCTTCCAGAAGTGTCTGGCAAGGTGGCGTTTGAGGCAGCGGAGTGCTTCGAGCTTGGTTTTGCCTTCGGCGGCGCGGCGGTCTAGGTAGGCGCGGGTGAGCGGGTCGGTGCGTGCTCTGCAGAGCGCGATCGTGTGTAGCGCCCGGTTGAGTTGGCGGTCGCCGCCGCGGTGCAGGCGGTGGCGGATCGTGTTGCCGGAGCTGGCGGGGATCGGTGCGGTCCCGGTGTGCCTGGCGAACGCGGCTTCGGTTGCGAAGCGCTCGGCGCCGGCGGTGTGACCGATCAGGATTGCGGCGGTGATTGTGCCGCAACCGTGCTCGGCGAGCAGCTGCGGCGAGTGAGTCGTGATCAGCGTGTTCATCTCACCGCGGAGTGTGAGCTCCTGGCGGGTGATTTCGTTGATCCGTCGCAGGAGTGCTTTCGCGATCCTGACCTGCGCACCGTCACCGAGTCGTGCGAGGCGGCGAGTGACCTTTGCACGGATGCGCGGTCCGGCAAGGCCGCTTGGGCGCAGGCTGGCCTCGAGCTCCGGGTCGATCGCGAGCAGATGCCAGCGCAGCGTGTTGATTGCCCTGGTGCGCTCACTGACGAGCTGGTCGCGGTAGTCGCAGAGCAGCCGGATCTCCATCGCCTGCTCGTCAAGGAACGCTGCCGGGAACCGCTCCAGGCCCTCCCGAAGCGCTGTGTGTGCGACCGCGAGCGCGTCGATCCGATCAGACTTTCCTCGCTCCCTGGCGCTGCGGCGAGCGTTCGCGGTCAATGCCGGCGGAATCCTGATCACACGCTCACCAGCAGCAACGAGAGAACGCTCGAACCGCCCGGAGACGTGCCGACAATCCTCGATCGCCCACACTCGTTCATCACCGAGACCGGCAGCGACGCGGAGGGCAGCGAGCGCTCCATCGTCGCTCGCGAGCACCGTTCGCTCACCCAGCACGCCACCAGTTGCAGCATCAACCGCGACAAGCGTGTGCGAGCGCTTGTGCGTGTCCACCCCAATCACAATCATCTAGCGGTCCCTTCGTTGGTCATGGCCAATGGAGCGGATCTCCGGTGGACAGACCTCAGTTGGGGCGGTGCCACGCTCCTATCAAGTCACGCCGGCGATCCTCGGGCGGCGACGGGCGACAGAACCAAAGCCGGTCAGACCGCAAGTCGACAGGGCACAAGGAGAGTCAGCCCGCCGCCGCCCGAGAACCCAACCCAGCCAGTCGGACATCACCGACCGCCCATCCACCATCCCACTGAGGTCCACAGGCGTCCACGCGGACGAGGTCGCGGGCACCTCCAGCAGAGCGCCCAACAACCGGCGCTACGTCCTGCTCAACCAGCCCGAGATCCGCAGCCGCGTCCTCGAAATGGCAGCCGAGCGCTTCGGCTACACGCTCGACCAGGTCGAACTCCGTCTCTACGTCGGAAAGTTCGCCGGCAAGCCCGGGACTCACGATGCCCGCGTACGCGAGTGGTGCGCCAGCCAGCACGCTGGCCGCGCCGCCATCAGAGTCGTAGGCGTCGACGAGGTTGTCGCCCGCGTCCGCCAGGTCGCAACCAAGAAGCAGTACCGCGACAACGCCGCCCTCGTCGCGCTGAAGGTGCTTGACGCCGCCGGCGCGCTCAAGCCCAGCGACGACACCCACGGTGGCTAGTCAACTTGCCACGGTGCTGCCGCTTCCGCGAAAGCTCAGCACCTTCAATCGGTCGGCAGCGCAACCATCGCGGAAGCGACCGCGCAGCCCGGCCCGGTCTTGCGTCCTCACCCGCAGCATCCTGCGAAACGCCTCGCGCTAGTCGGGCTCGATCTCGATCGTCCAGGCCTTGCACACCGCGAGTAGGTCCTCGTCGTCGGCGTCCAGCGTCTGCGGCGATCCGTAGCGCGTGAGCGTTGAGCGCCCCTCGAAAACGGCGATGCAGCGCTCATTGTCGAGGGTCGAGCCGTAGACGACGCCCGCCTTGCCGGCCACGTAGAGCTCCAGCGCGATTGTTTGGGTGACCACGCGCTGGGTGGAGCGCAGCTCGCTGATGTCAAGGTGTCGCATGCCGTGTGCGGCGAGCAAGCTCGCATACTTCTCTTCGAGTGCGCGGCGGACGTTCAAGTCCTCCAAGTCGACAAATAGGTTCTCAGGCCCCTCGACGCGTGCCCTTGCGATGCGGCGGTTGGCGCGCCACTGAGCGGTCACGATCCCGGCTACCGGAGAGACGCCAAACAGGCTCTTGAAGTCTGCGATCGCGCGCGTGTCTGGGCGCAAGTCTTGCAGTGCTTCGCGGATCGCCGTAGTGCGACGGCGTCCGAGATACAGCGTTCGAAATCGGTCAGTGGGCGCGAGGCTCGAGCGAGGATCGTCGAACCGACCGTTCCAGGAGAGGAACGCGTGGGGCGAGTAGTCGAGCGGGCCAGTGTGCCGCCCGACCCGATACCAGGTGCCCCTCAGGCTGCGCCTCGGACGAAGGCTCGGGCGATAGGGACGACTCGGGCGATCTCGTCGGGTGTCTCGGCGGTGCGAAGAGTCGCCGCAGGGGCTTGGTCGTCGAGCGCCGAGTTCGCCCCGAAAAACCAAGCTTGCGCGGCGCGGTCGCCGTATACGGCGGCAAAGAGCGCAGTGACGTGGTAGGCCGCTCGGAGTCGCTCACGGACGATGGCGGACGGATTGGTGCGACCTTGCGCCCATTGTCCGACCGCTTTGGCGTCTTTGATGCCAGCGAGATAGGCGGTGAGCTTCTGGCCGAGGTGCTGCTGTAGAAAGCCGGCCATCTCGTCGGCGCCGACGAGCACCGAGCGGCGCGCGATGTCCTCTGCTTCCGGCACCGTCATAGCATCCGTCGGAGCGATCTCCGAATGTCCAGTCTGGTCGATGGCGGGGCGGACCCGATGTGCTCGTGACCTCGCGGACGCTTCTGAGTCTCGTTGCCTGATAGTCGTCGTTTCTGCCGCCATGGCTATACGGTAGCGCTTGCGGGCCTCACTTGCAACCCTAAGACGTAGGTTGTTACGGTAGTTGCTAAGGAGCGGCGGCGGGAGACGCGGCGCTGTACAGTGCCGAGAGCCATGCGGCGAAGCGGACCCTACCGAGGATGCCGATCTTCAAGCCGATGTGGCGCTGAGCCACAGGGATCGAGATGGCCAGGTACTCGTTCAAATCGAGATCCTCAAAGTTGATCCGGGCAAGGCCGGCCAATTGCTGGCTGACTTGCGACCACTGGCCCGACGGCTCGACCTCAAGTGCCTCGCCGTTCCAGGCGTGCACGAGACGGCGTTCCTCGCGTTCGCGTGCTGCGCATTGGAGCAGCGCCTGCCGGAAATCGTCCTTGTTGAGCTGGCCCTCCTCCTCAGCCCCAAACGCGCGGATGATCGCCTGAACGTCGGCGAGTCGAAGGGATGCCTCGAGCACGGCGAAATCCGTTGCCCTGGGTCCTGGGCCTACGCTTCTATAGTCGATTAGGCGCGGGCGGACGTCGCCGTCGCGGGTTGTCTCGATCATGACGTTGCCGCCATGCATGTCGCCGTGGACGAGGCACGTCGGCACCGCAGTGACGAATAGCCCACTGCCGAAGATCGTCGTCGGTGGGAGTCGCAAGTGCGCCTGGCCGAGCGCGAGAACGCCTTCGGCTTTTTCGCTCGGAGCGTCGGCAACGAGCGAGTCCTCCTTCCGGAGGCGTTTGCGAATGCCTTTGAGCGTCTCGTTGAACGCAACATGCGACTTCTCGAGATCGGTGTCCCACGTCTCGTAGACGTAGTTGATTGCTGCTACCGGCTCGCCGGTTACTGAGTACCAGCTCTTCGCGGACTTATCGAAGAGCTGGTACAGCGCGAGCTTGGCCCTTTCCTCCGAGTCGGGTGAGCTCAACGCTTCGTCGAGTGTTTGGGGATCGCTTTCGGGGCTTTGCGCGGCGACGCTGTAGCAGATCGCACCCAGCGATTGATCGACGGCGCTCCCGAGCAGCTCGACGCGATGAAAGAGCGGCACGCCGTACTTGACGAAGCGGTGATAGCGCTCCACCTCGGCGTCCACGTCAGCGGCAGGTCCAATCTTCAGGATGACCGGCGTAGCGGGTAGTGGTCGGTCGGCGTTGTCTCGGCCAAGCTTTACCTTCGCGCGCACGGTGATAGCGGGGCTGAGGCCTTCGCGACGGATGGGAACGAGCTCGAGGGCGATCTGTGAAGCGTTGGACACATCGTCAGTGGACACCGAGCCAAACAGACGCCGCAGCAGACGATCAACCTCGGCGGCAACCTCGTGGTTGATGGCCCGAAGGTTCGGGATACGCTCCGCGCGGGCACGGAGCATGTCGACTGCGAGCTGCATGTTCTCAATCTGGATGCGTGTGGCTTCCCAACTCTCGTAGGCGCTCCGGAGGGCTGCGGCGGCCCAGTTGCGCGGGGTCTCGCGAGCGCCTTTGTGGACGATCGCGGTCAGGCGGGGCTGGGACACGCCGACGAAGGGACCGCAGCGGTCGGTGTAGGCCGTTGCGATGATCGCGGTCGCCTGGGGGGCTCGCTCAGTCATCACATTGAGGACCTCGATGCCGGCGTCCTTACCATGGAGTCGGATGTCGACGATCGCCGCATCTATGTACGTGTCGGTGAGGATGCGCTCAGCTTCCTTAGCGCGCGAGGCCGGCAGCAGTTCCACGTTGTAGTCACGCAGCTGCCGATCGATCTCGGTCAGGACACGCTCCTCGTCGTCCACGACAAGGACGCGGAATGCGTCGATAGCAAGCTCGCGAGGTTCAGCGTGCGTTTCCATCGGCCCCCTCGGCTGGCGCGGGGACCATGAGCGCGACACGCGCGTGCCGCTCGTCAAGGGGCAGGAGGTGAACCTCCCCACCCAATGCGCGCGCGTGGCCGCCTGCCAGGTATGCCCCAAAGCGGGGGACGTTTACTGGACTGCCATCCATTCCGGGGCCGCCGCTTCCGTACACGGGCACACGATAGAAGTTGCAGGCTCGGTCCGCATCCAGACGATCTCGGGTTGGATTGGTTACCTGAACCACGTCATGCGTGCGGCCACCCCACTGAGCCTGCGAAACGGTTACGACTACTGGCTCTGAAGTGACGGGACGTTGTCCGAACACGTTGGTGAAGATGTGGTGCAAGCTCTCGCGGATATGCGTTGCGGCGTCCGCGTCGTAGACCGACCAGGCGACGTCGTCGAGGTGGGTTCTGACCAGTACGAGGTCCGCGACGTCGATCGCGTGCGTGACGAGCTGAGGCATCGTCGCTGGAACTACGCTACGTTCGGATCCGTCGACGTCGGTGTCGGTGTCGTCGAAGTCCCGCAGGCCTCGAGCGCGCGCTTCGATTTCGTCCAGGTTCTGCTCAATCGTGGCACGAAGCGCCGTGGTCGGCGGCTGCTTGTCCATCGCGCTGGTGATCGCTTCGCAGTTGTGGCTCAGCTCATGGGCGCGGGAGATAATTCGTACTGCATAGCCGTCGAGCCGCCGAGAAAGCGTCAGACGGGCGATGGCGATGAGCACGCCCACGTGCTCCGCAAAAGCGATCACGGTCGCTCGTCGCGTGTCGTAGTTCTGCTCGCTTGTGCTCTCCAGGTTCACCACGCCGACGACCAGCCCCTCCACGAAGACCGGTACCGACATCTCCGAAGATGTACCTTCACGCAGGGATTCAAACGCGGCGTCTTGCGCCACGAACGGCACGTTGTGGGCGGTGCCGAGGACCGCAGCACGGCAGTTGATCCCGTCACCGTCGACCTGCTGAACCGGGCGCGCGTCGTTCAGACGCTCGGGCGGATCGGCAGCGATCCGGTAGAGGGCAAGATCGTGCGGCGCCGTCGCCTCGACGCTAGGCAGCGCGGCGCGAAACGTCGCCGAATGGCTATTCGTGAGCGTGCGGATTGTGCGAAGGCCGCGGGTGATGTCGGCTAGCGCGAGCAGCAGGTCATCGGGAATCGGTGGACCCGAACGCGGCGGGTCCACAGAGCTTGTTAGGGCAGCCGTCGGGGAGAGGAGGCGGGTGAACATCTCTGCAGCCGACTCAAGGTCTGCTGTGGCGCGGAGCAGCGCGAGCCTGAGCGCGACGTTTCGGGCGAGAGCATGGTCATACGCCCCGAAGGGATTCGGCTGGCGGCCCGCAGCACCGCCGCGCGCGACTGTGATAACGCCAAGGATAGGTCCGCCAGCGAGAGGTCCCGGCACCGGAGTCGCCATCTCCGCCACGGGTGCAGCCCCCTCGGCCGACTCCGTCGTCGATGCGAGACGCCCAGTGTTCCCGGGGTCAAGGAGGACCGGCCGCGTACGCTCTGCCGAAATCGCGGCGACTCGGTCGCCATCGAGGTCGAGTGTGGGCGGGAGGACAAGTAGCGCGTCGTCACCTGAACTTGCTCGCAGGTGCAGAGTGCGCGCCTCGAAGTCTGCAGCGTAGTACCCGGCGACGTCGCTGCTGGTGACCTCCCGGGCAAGCTCGACGAGCTTCTCCGCAGCGAGGGCCAAGTCAATCTGTTTTCCGACGAGAACGCTGGCGTCCAAGGCTTGGTCGACTCGATCCAGAACGATCGCGTCGTGATGGACCTGGGCCTGAGCTGTGGCATTCACCATCACGGCGAGGTTGGACACGTGCCTGTCGTGCTGGACGATCTTCACTCCACCAATCGTCGGCAGAGTCGCGTCTCCGCTCTGCGTCGTTCGCAGGAATGCAGCCACGGCCAGTGGGGTCCCTGCGAGCTCCTCAGGCGTGTCGAGTGCGATCCATTCAGCGGCCGACCCGATAAGCAACTCCACGTCGCCGCCGTGGGTTTCCACCGTTGCTCGTACGCGCCGGAGCAGTTGGGTTGCAGAGCCTGGGAACGCATCGTCGTCCTGTCCCGTGAACGGTCGAAGAAAACGTCGCGGGCGCAATCCAGGCTCACGACGAAGCAGGTCAGTGAGTTCCTCACCTCGCGCATCCTCTGACACGGCCAAGCAGAGACTCTGCAGCAACCCACGTGGTCCGGCCACGAGTAGCAGAGCCATGTCGGCGCCAACCTCACGGCGAAGCCAGTCAAGAGCGCTGGCGATCGCCTCTGGAGGACAGAACTGGCCTCGCAGGATGTAATCGCTGCCGTTCCATCTCGTTTCGACGGTTGGGTAGGACACGTGGGTATGTAAGTATGCTTGGAACGCGGGGCGACTAGCCGCTGGCGAGAGGGCGGGCGCTGGAATACGCCATTCGCCGGCGCAATGCTCGATAACGCCTGCTATGGCCACTGGCGCGCGAACATCGCGCGTCCTCAGTTGGGGGCGCGAGCAGGAGCGGGCGGCCCGGGTTGCGCGCTCTCGCTCTTGCGTCAACGCGGGAGTGACTGGTGCGCGTGAGCTGGAGTGCGCGCACGAGTGGTCGAGCCTTGGCCGAAGCGCGGGACCTCACGTACCATCGGGCGCATGGCGGCAGCTCTGATTACCGGCGTGAGCCGCAGACGCGGGATCGCCGCGGCGGTGGCCGACCGCTTGCGCACCGATGGCTGGACGGTCGTCACGGCCGGATGGACTCCTTACGACTCCGAGAACCAAACCGAGCTCGATGAGCAGGCACAGACCGATTTTCAGTGCGATCTCGGCGATGCATCCGAGGCGATGCGCCTCATCGCGGCCGCAGAGAACAAGGCGGGTCCGCTCTCCGCACTGGTCCTCGCGCACACCCCGACCGCGGTGGTGGGCTGCTCGAAATGACCCTGGAGGTGATCGACCGGCACATGGCCATCAACGTGCGCGGTTCGCTTCTGCTGATGCGAGCGTTCGCGGAGCGGGTCAGCGATCCGTCTGCGCCGCGGCGCATTGTGATCTTCACGAGCGGACCGCCGCAAAACGGCGCGATCGCCTACGCCGCCAGCAAAGGCGCGCTGGAATGGATCACCTACTCCGCCGCCACCGAGCTCGGCCCGCGTGGCGTAACCGTGAATGCCATCAACCCCGGGCCCAACCAGACCGGCTGGATGACACCGAAGATCGAACAGGCGGCAGCGAAGCGAACCCCACTGGGACGGGCAGGGCGCCCGACAGACGCTGCCGCGCTCGTGTCGTTCCTCCTCTCCGAGGACGCGGCCTTCATCAACGGCCAGGTGATCACCTCCGACGGCGGGCATCGAATCGCTGGCGGATCCTGGCCCCGCTGAAGGCTCCGATCAACCCAACAACCTGGCTCGGACCCTCCCTACGGAGGCCGCAAAATCCCGAAGCAGCGGCGAACCTGAACCACGCTTACGCTGCCGCCGAGCGTTTGAAACGCGGTCGCTGCAGGCCGGAGCTGTTCCGATTGGTCATTCGAGTTCGGCAACGGCAACGTAGTAGCCGAGGTGCAGTTCGGTGCGCTTGAGCAGCCCTGTGTGCCGGTGATGCCATGCGCCCCTTGTGAGGTCTGCGCGGAGCGCGTTCGTGGCGGACTTGACTTGGGCGGCGGGAATTTGCGCGAAGACGGAGATCCCGTCGCGCACGGCTTGGTCGAGATAGGCCTCCGGTCGTTGCCAGAACGCGCCGTAGAACCCGTCGGTGCAGTCGTGCGGAACCGGGACCGGCACGAGTGTGAGATCGCCGAAGATTGCGCGCAGCTCGCGCTCCCACGCGTCCGTTGAGCGGTAGCGCTCAGGGATCAGTTCAGTGAAGCCGGGAAGGTATTCGCGTGTCAGCCAGAACAGTCCGGCATCGCCCGGGTTGAAGTTGAATAGGACCACCCGGTTGCGCGCGACGCGTCGCAGCTCGGTGAGCCCGCGATGCCGGTCGCTCAGGACGCTCATCGCTGCATCGAAGCTGTCATCAGCGAACGGCAGTTGCTCCGCCGCAGCCTGGAGGACCGGCGCCGCACCGGCCGGTCGCTGAGCGATCATCACCGCCGAGGGCTCAACGGCCGTCACCGCACGATCCTGAGGCTCGTATGAGCCCGTGCCAGCGCCCACGTTGATCACGCTTCGCGCGCTCCCGAGCGCCTGCCAGATAGCAGTCTCTAGACGCGAATCCGCGCGTCGCGTTGCCGCGTAGGACCGGCCGATCTGATCGTAAGAGAGCCCCGTCATACGACACGCCTCCTACGGAGTCACACCAAGGTGTCCAGCGTGCTTGCCACCTCGTTGGTCGTCATTAGCTGCACGCCGATGTCTTGAAGTTCGAGCTCGCCGCGGTCGTAGAGGCCGGAGATCGCGTCGCGGACCAGGACGACGCGAAAGTCGCGTTCGCTGGCTTCATAGATCGAGGTACGTGGACAATTCGGAAAGTTGCAGCCGCAGAGCACCAGCGTCGAAACCTCCTGTTCGCGTAGATGCTGCTCCAACGGTGTGCCGAAGAACGCACCCCACCGCGGCTTGTACATCGCTACCTCGTTCGCACCAAGCGCTTGCAGCTCGCCAGACAACAAGAGTGGCGCGTCAAGGGGCACGCTTGGCTCGAGGAGCAGCTCGTCGGCGAGCTGCGAACCGGGCTGTCCGGCGATCAGCACGCGGCTGCCGTCCTCGACCGCGAGGCGACGGCAAAGGTCAACATTGCTGCCGTCAGGCTCATACAGCCGAACGACATGAACGATCGGACGACGCGCCGCACGGAAGGCGTTCACCAGCACGCGCAACTGCGGCAATACCGCCGAGGTGCCAGCCACCTCCAACGCCCCACCGTCGAGTATGTCGCGCTGCGTATCGATAGTGACCAGCGCCGACGCCGCGAACTCGGGAGCTGTGTAGCGATCCGGCGCCATCACCCCGAATGTAACCCACCGCAGCGGCACCGAGCCGGTCCAGCACGGGGCCCCGCGACCGCTCCCACCCTTAGGAGGCGCCAAGCCGGCTTGGCACCAGTTGCCGCCCTGCGCGCGATGAGCAATTGTGTCCGCTTGCTCGCGCTAGACTCGGCGGGCTGTCGTGACTGGCGCAGCTAAGGTGGAGGACCACCGGGGAGCGACGGCTTGGTTTCTTCGCCGCGCGCCTGGGCACTTCTAACGAGCGATCGGGAGGTGCCCATGACTGTGATTGCGTCGGTGGATCGTTCTCTTGACGGCACCGATCCGGTGCTGGCCGGGTTGATTGGTGAGGAGTTCGAGCGGCAGTCGGGGACGATCTCGCTGATCCCGTCTGAGAACTACGTGTCACGCGCGGTGCTTGAGGCGGTGGGAAGCGTGTTCACGAACAAGTACTCGGAGGGCTACGCGGGCCGACGCTACTACGAGGGCCAGCAGGTAGTGGACCGGCTTGAGCCTCTCGCGATCGAGCGCGCCAAGCAGCTGTTCGGAGTCGAGCATGCGAATGTCCAGCCGTACTCCGGTTCGCCGGCGAACCTCGCGATCTACCTCGCCTACCTGGAGCCGGGCGACACGGTGATGGGGATGTCGCTGCCGATGGGCGGCCACCTCACCCACGGCTGGAACGTGTCGCTGACGGGCAAGTGGTTTCGCTCCGTGTCCTACGGGGTGAACCGGGACACCGGGCGGGTCGAGCTTGATGAGGTCCGAGCACTCGCGCGTCGTGAGCGCCCGAAGCTGATCTTCTGTGGCGGCACCGCGATCCCGCGCGCGATCGAGTTCGCAGCGTTCGCCGAGATCGCCAGGGAGGTCGACGCGATCCTTGTTGCCGACATCGCTCACATCGCCGGACTGATCGCCGGCGGCGTTCACGCCTCACCGGTCGGGCACGCCGAAGTCGTCTCGACAACCACACACAAGACGTTGCGCGGGCCACGCGGCGCGATCCTGATGTGCGCAGCAGACCACGCGTCCGCGATCGATCGTGCCGTCTTCCCCGGCCTTCAGGGTGGACCGCACAACAACACGACCGCAGCGATCGCTGTCGCACTCGAAGAAGCACGGCGACCAGAGTTCGCCGGCTACGCCCGACAGGTCGTCGCGAACGCTAAAGCGCTCGCCGCCGCTCTCACCGGTCGCGGGTTTGATCTCGTCTCCGGCGGGACCGACAACCACCTGATCCTGATCGACCTCACCAACAAACAGGTCTCCGGCAAGATAGCCGCCAAGGCACTGGATCGCGCGCGCATCACAACCAACTACAACACCGTCCCGTTCGACCCGCGCAAGCCGTTCGACCCATCCGGCATGCGGCTAGGCACGCCCGCGGCGACGACACGCGGAATGACCGAGCCCGAGATGCGACAGATCGCGCGCTGGATCGACGAAGGCATCGAAGCCGCCAAGCGTCAAGACGAGACAACGATCGAGCGGATCGCCAGCGAGATCCGCGAACTCACGAGCGGGTTCCCAATACCCGGCGGACCGGCCTGACTGAGCCTGCCTCGCGGACGCTTGCTCCTCGTCCTCGTCCATCTTGCAACTCTCGGCCTGGACGACCGTGAGGACGCGTTCGTAGCGATGCCGCAAATGGCGCGGTAAGACGCGGCTGGATCGGGGACGCCGAGTTTCCCGCGTGAGCGGTGACCCCGCCTCGTGGTCGATACGATGATGGCTATGTACCGCCCTGGTGTTGCCCCGGCCCTGCTGTTCGGCTTGGGCTGGCGAGTACCTCGGATCTGACGCACCCAAGCGTCAGATAGCCCTCCCTTCCGACGGCTCTCAGCGGCCGTCGAGTTGCGTCCAGCTGCTGCGGCTATCGCCGCGGCTTCCCGAGGAGACTGTCCACCGTGAGCTCATCTGCCCCGCTTGACCCTATCCACGATCTGACTGCGATCGCAGTCGGACACGAGACATCTCCGAAACGTGGACGCATGCGGTTCGGCCTGTTCGGCGGCGCCCAGGCGCGACGTGGGGACGGCGATCCGGCGCGAGGCTTGCGGGATTACGTCGACACGTGCGTCGAGGCCGAGGCGCTCGGGTTCGATTCGAGCTTCCTGGTTGAGCACCACTTCAGCGACCTCGGGCAGGTGTCCGCCTCGCTCGACTTGCTTGCATGGGTGGCCGCGCGCACGACAACGATGCGGCTTGGTACAGCGGTCATCGTCCTGCCCTGGCACGATCCGGTGCTGCTCGCCGAGCGGGCAGCGACACTCGATCTGATGTCCGGCGGGCGTTTGGAGTTCGGCGTCGGCAAGGGCTATCGCCACTCCGAGTTCGCCGGCTTCTGCATGCCCTACGAGGAGGCGCAGGCGCGCTTCGAGGAGGCGCTGGGGGTCATCATCAAGGCCTGGACATCCAACGCGCGGTTCTCGCACAACGGCCGCTTCTGGCAGTACGAAGACATCATCGTCGAGCCTCCTACTTCGCAAAAGCCGCATCCGCCAGTTTGGATCGCCGCTGGCAAACCGGATTCGATACGCAACGTCGCCGCACGCGGCAGCAAACTGCTGCTCGACCAGTTCGCATCAACTGAAACCGTTGGCGAGCGCCTCGCGCTATTCAGAGCCGAATGCGAGGCGCGCGGCCGCACGTTCGACCCTATGGACATCGCGGTCGCACGCAACCTCTACGTTGCCCGCGACGCCGTCGATACGCAGACGGCGCTGGCGCGACTAGCGCAGGCGCACGCTGGCATGGTCGCTCTATCCCGGCATCCGGACGGGCGCAATCAGTCGCACATCACGGCCTATGCCGGCGCACCCGGTGCGACTGAGGCAAGCGCGCTCTACGGTACGCCCGACCGAATCGCTTTAGAACTCGAAGCCTTGCGCGCGGTCGGCGTCCAGCACGTCCTGCTTCACGGCGGAGAGACCACCAGGCGGAGCATCCGGCGGTTCTCCACCGAGATCATGCCGGCGTTCACTCGCCCTCACTGACAAAGTAGTGATCGGGCTGCGGGCGCGTCAGGTGCGGTGTTGCGGACCGATGGTTGGCGACGCGCGGCCGGGTGCGTTCCGCTGGTGGCTGCCGCTTGGTTTTGCAGGCTGGCTTGAAGCGGACGGACGCTGCAGCGCGGTGGCCACCTTCTGGCGCGCTGCCGCAGACAGGCGTCCTGGGTGTTCGCGTAGCCAGTCCGATAAGACGTCGCCGTGCAGAAACGTCACTCGATCACCGTCGACGCGCTGGTCGGGGAAGTGCCCCCATACGACGACGACTGCTTGGACCCACACGCGCTCGCCAGTGGCCGTCTCGATCTCGCTCTTGAGCCGCGCTGCCTCGCCACGCATCCACGTCCCTACGCGGTCGAGCGAATAGTCGTCGCGAGGATAGTCGCGGTGAATAGCGCGGATCGCATCGCCGTCGACTGCGACAGTGCCGGACAGCTTCTTGGAGTCCAGCAGGTACACGCCTGTCGGTCCGATCGCGACGTGGTCACGGTTGCCGTGGCCGGTGTCGAGATCGTGGAACAGCTGCCAGCCCTCGCGTCGCAGCGGCCCGAGCACGCGGGCGGTCGCGCGTTCCCCCTCGGCGCCGCGGCGCCACTTCTCGACGAACTCGGGAGGCTGGTCACGGACGAGCAAGTATATGGCCGCTGACGCGCCCACCATGAACCCGGCACACCACGCCAGCTGATCGCGCGCAATGAACGCAAGGACGAGGCCGGAAACGAAGACCGGCGCGAGTAGTGGCAACGCGATGCGGCGAATGCTCCGTCGCCACGTCCTTAAACCTGCGACGTAGCGGTCAGTCGCGTACCGACCTGCGCCCGACCGAGCCGCGTAGCTGATCCGGATCACGTGGCTCGTATCGACACCAGCCGCGGCTCGCTCAAACCGCCCGCCAGCGATTGAGGATTCGTGCGGGGCCGTCCCGAAAGCGTTGGCGGGCGAGGGACGGCGCGCGGACCCCGTTCATCGGTCCACCTGTTGTGAGAGTTGGTGGTTGGTAGTTGGGTGAACGTTAGCGCCGCTGCCTCGCGGAGCGAAGCCGCGTAGCGGCGAGCGGAGCGAGGCAGCGGGCGCGTCCTGCTGGGCCCTCTTCCAGGCGGTCGCGAACCGGGCCGGGGCCATCATCGCGAGCGCCGAGTGGGGCCGGTGGTGGTTGTAGTCCTCTTGCCAGTCGGCGACGAGGACCTTGGCCTCGGCGAGGCAGCTGAACTGCTCGACGGCGAGCAGCTCGTCGCGAACCCTGGAGTTGAACGACTCGACGTAGGGGTTCTGCCACGGCGAGCCGGGCTCGATGTAGGCGGTCCCGGTCTTCGCGAAACGGCACCAGTCGCGCAGCGCGTTCGCGGTGAGCTCGGGCCCGTTGTCGCAGCGAATGAACTGCGGGGCGCGGCCACGGGCCTGGACGAGCCGCTCGAGCGTCGCGACCGTCAGCGTCGATGCGCCGGTGGCACTCCATTGCCAGCGCCTCCCGGGTGAACTCGTCGACGATGTGCAACAGCTTGAGGATCCGCCCGTCAGCGGTCTGGTCGAACTGGAAGTCCAACGCCCACACGTGATCGGGGCGCTCTGCTCGCAGCCGGCTCGCCGGCACCGTCGAGGTGCCCAGGCGCTGGCGCTTGCGGCGCCGCTGCGGGACTCTCAGGCCTTCCTCGCGCCACAGCCGCTGTGTGCGCTTGCGATTCAACGACCAGCCGTCGTCGAGCAGCAGCTGGTGCGCGCGACGGTAGCCCCACCTGGGCCGCTCAGCGGAGATCTCGCGCAAGCGCGCACGCAACGCCGCGTCATCCGGCGCGATGCACGGCTCGCGACGCTGCGTCGAGCGATGCTGACCCGCGATCTGACACGCCCGCCGCTCCGACACACCAAGACGATCCACAAGCATCAGGACCGCCTGGCGCCGGCGCGACGGGCTCACCAGTTTCCCTTCGCGATCTCCTTCAGCCCCTCGATCTCCACCTCCTTGTTCGCGACGATCCGCTTCAACGTCACGTTCTCGCGCTCCAGCTCCTTCAAACGCTTCACATCGTCGGCCTTCATCCCGCCGTACTGCGCGCGCCACCGGTGAAACGTGTTCTCCGACACCTCGAGCGCCTTCGCGACCTCGGGAAGCGACCTGCCCTCCGCGAGCAGCCTGTCGGCCTCCCGCAACTTCCGAACAACCTGCTCCGGCGTATGCCGACGACCCTTCATCCGAGTTCTCCTCCGCCCATTTCAACAGGGCCGGTAGAACTCTCACAAGCACCGGACCGAACTCAGGGGAGCGCGCCAACGGCCCCGCGTGTTCCCGGATGACGCGGCGCAAGCTACCGGGCGAGCTGGACGGCCCGGTTCTGTCCTCGCGCGAGCGTAGCTTTTGCTACGTACACGTGTTCGCCCAACCTCGGCGGGCGAAGCGAAGACTCATCCCGGATCACAGGAGTCTGCAATGCCTTACTGCAACCCGTTTCACACGAGCGAAGCCGAGTCGCATCCCGTCTACCACAACAATGCGAAGTGCGGCGACGGAGCACGCATCATCCGCGACGGCCATAAGGTCGAAGGGAAGGGCGTCAACCGCGACCTCTGCAAGAACTGCGCGCACTACAACGCGCTTGGGCAGTAGATCTGCCAGAACGGGCCACGGCAGGAGGGGAGCCTGCCAGCCCGTTCCAATACGCGTCGCGCCCGACGGCAACTACGCGCGATAACCCTCGTTACGCCGCGCTACTCGATTCGACCGGAGGCGACACTCGGCTCGGACCGCGGCCCCGTGGGTGCGATGACAGTCGCTACGGGGCCGTCACAGCCCAGGTACCGTCCGTATCGAAGTTTCCGGTGCCAGCGCTATCAATGACGACACCAGCACCGTATGCACTCGCAGTGCCGGCGTTTCCGCCGTAAGGGTCGTAGATGCCGCTTACTGCAACGTTCGTTGTGGTGCCAACATAGACGCAGAGGTAGCCCGCCGACGCAGTCGGCTTGGTCGCCGAGCCTTGGCAGTTAGCAGTCGTCCCCGAGGTGACGAGCGTTGGCGTTGGCGCTTTTTCGAGCGGTACCGGAAAAGAAATCGATGTGGAGGCAATTTCTGCTGACGACGTCGCGGTCGCTTCGGCAAAGAAGACGCCGGTTTCTGTCTCACCGCCCGGAAGTGCAACGCCGAGAGCGCCGGTCGCGCCAGTTGCGCCGGGCACGCCAGTCGCGCCCGTCAACCCCGTAGGTCCGGCTGGGCCGCGCGTGCCACGCAACGCCTTCCGCACTTTCGGGCTGATCTGACTCTTCGAAGTGATGAGGTAGTGGCGGGCAGCGAAGGCGGTGCCGCCCGCGATCGATAGGAACAGGGCGATGTATGCCACCAAGGTTGTCGTGTTGGGGGGCTTGGGCCCCCGGCGCCGTTGCCACATCTCGCAGAGCCTCACTTTCGACGCTAGTTCCAGCTCATTTCAGTGTGGCAGAGCGCGACCACGCCGCTGGCGTAGATCGCGTATAGAAAGAGAGGGTGGCGCGGACCGCCGGTGTGACGCGGGCTACTAGGCTGCAGCGGTGCCCACCTACGACTTCCCGCTCGATGCGTTGCGCCGGTACGCCCCCGTCCTTCCGGAGCCCGCTGATTTCGACGCCTTCTGGGCTGAAACGCTCGCGCTGGCGCGCTCGCACGAGCTCGCCGTTGAGCTTGCGCCGATCGATAGCGGCCTCGTCGCGGTGCGAACGTGGGACGTCACCTTCAGCGGGTTCGACGGCCATCGCGTTCACGCGTGGCTGCACCTGCCAGCCGCAAGCACCGAGCCACTTCCGGCGGTCGTTCAGTTCCAGGGCTATGGCGGTGGGCGCGGGCTCGCTCACGAGTCGATTCTGTGGGCGGCAGCCGGCTACGCGCATCTCGTCGTGGACACGCGTGGGCAGGGCAGCGGCTGGTCGACCGGCGACACCGCAGACCCGGTCGGCTCGCCGCCCGCGCATCCCGGGTTCATGACCCAGGGCATCCTCGATCCGCACGGGTACTACTACCGGCGCGTGTTCGTCGATGCGGTCCGCGCGGTGGACGCGGTCAGCGCGCACGAGGCCGTGGACCGTTCGCGGATCGCCGTTACCGGCGGCAGTCAGGGCGGGGGGATGACGCTCGCCGTCGCGGGGCTCGTGCCGGAGATCTTCGCCGCGCTCCCTGACGTGCCTTTCCTGTGCGACTTCCCGCGCGCGGTTGCGATCACGCCGCAGGCGCCCTATACCGAGATCACGCATTACCTCAAGGTTCACCGTGACCACGAGGAGCGCGTCTTCGAGACGCTCTCCTACTTCGACTGCGTGACGCTTGGCCGGCGAGCGAGCGCGCCGGCGCTGTTCTCGGTTGGCCTGATGGACGAGATAACCCCGCCGTCGACTGTTTTCGCTGCCTACAACGCCTACGGCGGGCCGAAGTCGATCCTCGTCTACTCCTACAACGAGCACGAAGGCGGCGGGCCATTCCACGAGCAGGCGCAGGTGCGGTGGCTGCGCGAGCTGCTCGCCGGTGGCCCGAGCGTTTGATTCGCCGGACTGCTGACCTGCGCGCTCGCGCTATGCCTCGCGCCCCGCGCCCGGCTCCCAGAGCAGCTCCTCACCCCGCGCGGCGTCGCGCGCGAGGATGAACAAGAGGTCGCTCAGCCGGTTCAGGTAGCGCAGGACGACGGGGCTCGCGTCCTCCCCGAGCGCGACAACGCGGCGCTCGGCCCGCCGGCAGACGGTCCGGCACACGTGCAGTGACGCCGACGCCGCGTTCGCGCCCGCGAGTACGAAGGAGTGCAGCGGCTCGAGCGTTTCGTTGACCTCGTCGCAGCGCGCTTCGAGCCATTCGACCTGCGCCGACTGAACACGCAGACGTTCGCGCTCATCCTCGGGGGCACAGAGGTCGGCTCCGACGTCGAAGAGGTCGTTCTGGATCCGCCGCAGCCACTCGACGGTGGGAGGCGGCATTCCGGGCTGCGTGAGCGCGACGCCGATCTGCGCGCCGAGCTCGTCGACCGTCCCGTAAGCCTCGATCCGCGGATCGTCCTTTCGCACGCGGCTGCGGTCGCCGAGGTGCGTCTCGCCGCTGTCGCCGAGCTTCGTGTAGATGCGCGTCAGGTTGATCCTCATCGTCCTCGTTTCAGTGTGCCAGAGCGCTACGATGCGCCGGTCATAGGTCGGTGGCATGGGAAGCCGGTGAGAGGCCGGCGCGGACCCGCCACTGTGACCGGGGAAGTCCACCGCAGGCGCGTGAGCGCCGGCCACTGGCTCGCCACAGCGAGCCGGGAAGGCGCGGAGAGGATCGGCCCGGAAGCCAGGAGACCTGCGCCGACCGCAAGCCCACAAGAACCCTCGTGGAAAGGGGTTGGCACCGATGAAGATCACCGTTCCCGGCCGCGCTTCGCGCGCGCGCCTCACGCTTGCGCTCGCCGGCACAGCGCTGCTCACAGCCGGAGCTCTCGCCGCACAAAGCCAGGCAAGCGCCGTCCCGAAGGGCCCGACGCCGAACATCACCGTCCGCGTCGAGGGCCTGACAAAGACGCTCCTGCCGCCGACCGCCGTCACGCTGACCAGCGGATCGGTCACCAAGGACGGCAAGGCGACAGACAGCTGTAGCGGCCTCAGCGCGCTCGGCGCGCTCCAGGACGCGACGAAGGGAGCCTGGGGGGGCAGCTGGTCGAAGTCCTACCGCCAGTACTTCATCAGCGCGATCGAGGGCCAGGCCTACTCGAGCTCCGCCAGCTACTACTGGAGCGTCTGGGTCAACGACAAGCCCGCGCAGCTCGGCGCCTGCTCGCTCTACCCGACCGCCGGCTCGAGCATCCTGTTCTTCCCCGACTACGACGGCAAGAGCAAGTCGACCGCGCCCGCGAACGTGCTCGGCATCAGCGGCCCGGCCGAAGTGCTCGTCGGCAAGCCGTTCAAGGTGTTCGTCACGAGCTACGCGAATGCCACCGGCAAGCCCTCACCGCAGGCCGGTGCGAGCGTTAGCGGCGCCGGCGCGCACGCGAGCACGACGAGCTCGGGCGAGGCCACGCTGACCGTCGCGAGCGCCGGGATCGTCGAGCTCCAGGCGAGCGCGCCGAACGCAGTGCGCGACGAGACGGCGATCTGCGTTCACAAGCTCGGAGCGATGTGCCCGCGCATGGTGCGATGAGCCGCAAGCGCCTGCTCGCGGTCGTGGTGGCTGGTAGCATAGCCATCACGACCGCCTGCGGCATCGGCGCCGGGGCCACGCCGACGGGCGCCGCGCTCCTTGTCACGCAGGGGTTCGGCGTGCAGACGCTGCTCCAATCACCTGCGCCGAAGGTCTCCGGCGCGGACACGGTGATGCGCCTGCTCGAGCGCAACGCGCGAGTGACGACACGCTACGGCGGTGGCTTCGTCGAGTCGATCGACGGCCGATCGGGCGGCACGCAGAACGGTCAGCCCGACGATTGGTTCCTCTACGTCAACGGTGTCCAGTCGGGGAAGGGCGCCGCCGCCACGAAGGTCCACGATGGGGATCACATCTGGTGGGATCGCCACGTCTGGGCCGGCACCGAGAACATCCCGGCGGTTGTCGGCTCCTTCCCTGAGCCCTTCCTCGACGGCTACGGCGGGCAGCGCTATCCCGTTCGCGTCGAGTGCACGCAGCCGAACACGAAAGCCTGCACCAACGTCTTCGGCGCGCTCGGCGCCCAGCAGATCGTCGTCGGGCTCGGCTGCCTCGACTGCGCCGCGTACAACAAGTCGCTGCGCGTAGTCGTCGGTCCCTACTCGACGCTCGCGATCGACCGGACCGCCGACCTGTTGCGCGACGGCCCGTCGGCGAGCGGCGTCTTCGCGCGCTTCGTTGACGGCGGGGACAAGCTCGAGCTCCTCGGCCAGACTGGCCAAGTCGTCAAGACGCTCGGCCCCGGCGCCGGCCTGATCGCCGCGACGCGCCTGAACGGCGCGCCGCCCGTCTGGTTTGTCACCGGCACCGACGCGGCCGGCGTCACGGCGGCGGTGCAGGCGTTCAACGCCGGCACGCTCGATGGGCACTTCGCGGTCGCGATCGCAAACGACGTCGCGCAGCCGTTGCCACTGGGCGGGCCGTGAGCTACCTCACGCGCGCAAGCCCGCTGCACGCGGCGCGCGCCGCACCGGCGAGCGCCTACTGCGCCGCGCTCGTCACCGCGATCCTCCTGACCCATAACCCGCTCGTCCTCGGCGCGCTGGCGGTGGCGATCGCGACCGCCGCCGCCGGCGCCCGTGCCCCCGGGCGCGTCGCTCGCTCGCTCTACCTCTCGCTGCCGATGGCGCTCGTCGTCGCGCTGATCAATCCGCTCGTCTCGCGCAACGGCCTGACCGTGCTCGCCCGCTTCGGTGACTGGGGACCGTTCGGCCAGGTCGACCCGACGCTCGAGGCGCTCGCCTACGGCGCCATGTTCGGGCTTCAGCTCGCGCTCACCGTTGCGGTTTGCGCGCTCTGGAGCGCGGCGATCGACCCCGACGCGCTGCTTCGCTCGCTGCGCCGCGTCTCGTTTCGCTCGGCGCTGACGGCAACGCTCGCGACCCGGATGGTTCCGCTGCTTGCCTTCGATGCGCAGCGGATCGCGGAGGCCCAGCGCACCCGCCGGCGGCCCGCGCCACGCACGCTGATCGCCCGCGCGATCACGACGAATGCGCTCGATCGTGCGCTCGACATCGCCGCGACGCTCGAGGTGCGCGGCTACGCGAGCGCGTCGGCCCCGCGCGCCGCCCGCGCTCCGCGCTCGCGCCACGACCTCGCGTTCGCCGGCGCGGCGGCCGCGATCGCAGCGCTCGCGCTGATCACTGTGCTCCTCGGACTCGCCCCGTTTGACTTCTATCCGACCTTCCACGGCTCGCTCGCGAGCGCGCGCACCGAGGCGGTGAGCCTCGCCTTCGTCGTGCTCGCCGCGGCGCCCTTCGGCCAGCGGCGGGGGATCGAGCGGTGAGTGTCCTCGAGCTGCACGAGCTGACCTACCGCTACCCGGGCGCGGCGGCCCCCGCGCTCGACCGCGTCAGCCTGACGATCGAGGAAGGCGAGTTCGTGATCGTCGCCGGGCTCTCCGCATCCGGCAAGAGCACGCTGCTCGGCCTCGCCTGCGGGATCGTCCCGCACTTCCACGGCGGCACGCTCGCCGGCGACGCCGAGGTCTGTGGCCTTGATCTCGAGTACAACGGCCCGGCCGAGCTCGCCACGCACGTCGGCGCGCTGTTCCAAGACCCCGAGACCCAGGTGCTGATGGGCACGCCGCGCGCCGAGCTGGCCTTCCCGCTCGAGAACCGCGGCTTCGACGCGGTCGCGACCGCGCGAGGGGTGGAGGAGGCGGCGCTCGCGCTCGGCGTCAGCGCGCTGCTCGACCGCCGCACGAACACGCTCTCGGGCGGCGAGCTCCAGCGCGTCGCGCTCGGCGCAGCACTCGCCGGCCACCCGCGGCTGCTCGCTCTCGACGAGCCGACCTCGCAGCTTGACCCGGTCGCGGGCGACGAGCTGCTCGGCCTGTTGCGCCGGCTGAACGAGGAGTGGGGGACCGCCGTCTTGCTCGCCGAGCACCGCCTCGAGCGCTGTCTGGCTGCCGCCGACCGCGTGGTCGTCCTCGACGCCGGGCGGATCGCCTGCGACGCGCCGCCGAGCGAGTTCCTCGACTGGGCCCACGGCGCGGCGCCGAGCCTCGAGACGCCCGCGGCGCGGCTCGTCGCATCGCTCGGACTCGACCCCCCGCCGACCGGCGTCAAGCAGGCGCGCGCGACGCTCGCGCGCCACAACCTGCTGCCACCGGCCGGCGAGCCGCCACCGCTGCCGCGGCGCGAACGTCGCTCGCGCCGCACCGAGGATGCCGTGCTGCGCTTCGACGGTGTGTGGCACGAGCTCGACCGCGGACCGACGATCCTCGCCGCGGTCTCGCTCGCCGTGCGCGCGGGCGAGCTGATCGCTCTGCTCGGGCGCAACGGCGCCGGCAAGTCGACGCTGCTGCGCCACGCCGCGGGTCTGCTGGCGCCGACCCGCGGCCGCGTCAGCGCTACGGGCCACGTCGCGCTCCTGCTCCAGGACCCCTCGGCCTACTTCACGCACGAGCGCGTCGCCGACGAGCTCCCGCCCGCGGAGCTAAAGGCGGCCGGTCTCGAGCACCTCGGCGACCGCCAGCCGCGCGACCTCTCGGGCGGCGAGCGCCAGCGCCTCGCACTCGCCCTGATCGCCGCCGACGAAGCCGCCGTGCTGTGCCTCGACGAGCCAACCCGCGGCATGGACCGCCGGGCCAAGGCGCAGCTCGCGAGCGCGCTCAAGGCCCGCGCCGCCGCCGGGGCGGCGGTGATCGTCGCAACCCACGACCCCGAGTTCGCCGCCGCCTTCGCGACGCGCGCGATCCTCCTCGCCGGCGGGCGCATCCTCGCCGACGCGCCGCCCGCGAACCTGCTCGCCGGCGGCTGGTACTTCGCGACCGAGACGGCGCGCGTCCTGCGCGGCCACGCCGGCGCGCTCACCCCCGACCAGGGCGCTGCGGCCCTGACTGCCTGGACAGCGGCATGAGCTGGGAGCTCGCCGCCTTCGGGCTGCTTGGCCTCGCGCTGATCGGCGGCTTCGCCTGGTGGGAGCGCTCGCGCCCGAGCTCCCGAACCGTCGCACTCGTCGCGACGCTCGCCGCCCTCGCGACGCTCGGGCGGATCGCCTTCGCCGCGCTCCCGAGCGTCAAGCCGACGACCGACATCGTCCTGATCGCGGGTTACACGCTCGGCGGCGCGCCGGGCTTCGCGGTCGGCGCGACGTCGGCGATCGCGTCGAACATCTTCTTCGGCGAGGGTCCCTGGACGCCCTGGCAGATGCTCGCGTGGGGGCTTGTCGGACTCGCAGGCGCGGGACTCGCGCGCTGGCGGATCCCGCGCCTACCGATGGCCTTGATCTGCGCCGCCGCGGGCTTCGCGTATGGGCTGATCCTCAACTTCTCGACCTGGGTCACCTTCTCGAGCCACACGTTCGCGGGCTTCCTCTTCGTCGAGGGCCAGGCGTTCCCGTTCGACCTCGCGCACGCGATCGGAAACCTCCTCTTCTTCCTCGCCGTCGGACCCGCCCTGATCCGCTCGCTGCGCCGCTTCCGCGCTCGCAGCGTCGTCGTCTTCGCCTCGCTGAGCCTCGTCCTCTGGCTCAGCCTCGCGACGGGTCTCGCGCTCGCGCGCACGACCCCGACGATCGCACGCCAGCTTGCCTATCTGCACTCCGCGCAGAACAGCGACGGGGGTTTTGGGGGCTGGCGCGATGATCAGTCATCTCAGCTCTTCACTGCATGGGCGCTGATCGGGATCGAAGCGACCGGCACGAGTCCCGCGTCGTTCACGCGCGATGGCCACACGCCGGTCACCTACATCGAGTCGCACCTCGGTCAGCTCCAGGGACCCGGCGACATCGAGCGCACGATCCTCGCGCTCGCGGGCGCGCACGCCGCCCTCCACGACCTGGTGCGCGAGCTCGTGATCCCGCGCCAGGTCAACCTGACCGCCTTCGGGATCCTCGCGCTCAAGGCCGCCGGGGCCCGCGGCCCCTCGCCGACGTGGCTCGCCGCGCAACAGAACCCGGACGGCGGCTTCGGCTACGCGGCGCGCGGTGACGCGAGCGACGTCGACGACACCGCCGCCGCGATCGAGGCGCTTGTCGCCGCGAACGGGTCGGCGACGGCGATCGAACGAGGCACCGCCTACCTGCGCCACGCCGAGAACCACGACGGCGGCTTCCCCGAGCAGCCCGGCGGACCCTCGGACGCCCAGTCGACCGCGTGGGCCGCGCAGGCGCTGATCGCCGCCGGCCGCGCGCCCGTCGGCCTCAGCTACCTCAAGCGATTGACGAGCGCCGCGGGCGCTGTCGACTACAGCTCGGGCGTCTCGCAGACCCCCGTCTGGGTGACCGCGCAGGCGCTAGCCGCACTTGCTCGCAAGCCGCTGCGCTGACGCGTCAACTTTGCTTCAGCTCGATTGCGACTCCGCACATGTCGACCGACGCGCGCGTTCCTGGTGTCTCGCCGGGATCCATCGCGCCGAAAATCCGGTCGCCCTCCTCCATGTCCTCGGCGTTCGCGAAGTGCTGGAGCACCACCGCCGTGCCGTGAGCCTCGTCGAAGAGCACCGTGAGCGCTGTGGCGCGCACGCCCTCCGGTGGCCCGTCGGCTTCCTCGAGCCGTGTCCGCAGCGCTTCGATCCGCTCCGCGCTCACGTCCGTGAATCTGACAACGCGCACGTTCATCGCCACCCTCTTTCTCCTGGCCGCCTCGCTTTCGGGCACGACGCTACAGCGCTCCGCGGGCCCGCGCAAGCCGGCGGCTCAGGCGGCGGCGCGCAGCTCGGCGAGCGCCTCCTGATCGTTCGCCGCGGTGCGCTGGAAGCGCGAGATTCGCAGCGGCACGTCGACCCACACGAAGCTCCCGAGCTCCGGTTCGCGCAGCGACTCAACCGTGGCTCCGAGCGACGCGAACAGCGCGTCGCTCGGCCGAGCGCGATGCTCGCGTGTGCGTGCGCGTCGGTTCGCACGTCCGCGTTCGCGGCGTTGGCGACGACCGCCGGCTCGACGCCGAGCCCGGTGTCGCTGACCTCGATCCGAACGAGCGCGCCGTTGCGCGTCGCGCCGCGCAGGCGGACGCAGACCGCGACGCCGCCCTCCGCCGTTGCAGCGATCGCCGAGTGGACGAGCCGCTCGAGTGCCGTGTGCAGGCGAGCCGGCTGGCCGTGGACCCATTCGGGGAGGTCGGGCGCGAGGTCGACATCAAGCCCGACCCGCTTCGCGCGCGCGTAGGGCTGGCACTGGAGCACGGGCTTCAACGGTGCTGCCCGACCTGCCAGGAGCCCGCGGCGCTCCACGACGAGGCGGCTACACTCGCGTGAGTGCCCAAGTACCTGTTCGAGGTCAGCTATACCGTCGATGGGGCGAAGGGCGTCCTCGCGCACGGCGGTAGCGCGCGACGCGAAGCGATTCGCGAATCGGTCGAGCAGGCCGGCGGGCACCTCGAGGCCTTCTACTTCGCCTTCGGGGGGACCGACGCGTACGTCATCGCCGAGCACGACGGCAACATCACCGCCGCTGCGCAGGCGCTCGCCGTCGCCGCATCCGGCGCGGCAACGCTGCGCACGGTCGTCTTGCTGACGCCCGAGGAGCTCGACGCCGCGAGCGCCCAGCAGGTCGCCTACCGCCCACCGGTCAGCTCCTGAGCGCCTCCACGTCGAGCGCGGCGAGCCGCTCGCGGTCGGCGAGCACGTCCACCGCGACGATGCGCCCGTCGACGACCGTGAACGCCATCAGCGAGAACGGTCGGCCGTTCTCCAGCGACAGCGCTCCGGCGATCCCGTTGACGAGCACCGGCACGAGCTCGTAGCCGGCCGCCGCGCCCGCGCGCGCAGCCTTGATGACGCGCTCCGGCCCTTCGAGTCGCAGGGGCTTGCGCTTCGGTCCGAAGTCGGCGCGAAGGACGATCTGCGGGTCGAGCAGCGTGACGAGCCGCTCGAGATCGCCGCCGCGCGCCGCCGCAAAGAAGGCATCGACGACCTCGCGCTGGCGCCGGCGGTCGGCGTCCGGGGTTGGGGCGCTCCCGCGCACGCGCCGGCGCGCCCTGCTCGCGAGCTGGCGTGTCGCTTCGGGCGAGCGCTCGAGCATGCCCGCGATCTCCTCGAAGGGGATCGCGAACATGTCGCGCAACACGAATGCGACGCGCTCGGCTGGGCTCAGCGTGTCGAGGATGACGAGCAGCGCCACGCCCACCGCATCGGCCAGCAGCGCCTCGTGCTCGGGGTCCGTTTCGCTCGGCCGCGTCACGATCAGCTCGGGCACGGCGTAGTCGGGCAGCGGCTCCTCGCGCCGTGCGCGGCGCGAACGCAAGACGTTCAGGCAGACGCGCCCGAGTACGGTCGTCAGCCAGCCGTCGAGGTTCTCGATCTCCTGGGCGTCGCTGCGCGCGAGGCGCAGCCAGGTCTCCTGGATGGCGTCCTCGGCCTCGCTGGGCGAGCCGAGCATCCGGTAGGCGAGCGTGCGCAGCCGCGGGCGCAGCTCCTCGAAGCGGCTCGCCAGCACGTCCTCATCGCCCATGTCACGTCTCCTTGCTCGCGGGTGTCAAGCGATTGACCCCAGCAATACCCGCGATGTGACAGGAGAAGAAGATGGCACGAATCAACGGCGTCACGCCCGAGCAGGCCGGCCCCGGTCTCAGGCTCATCTACCGCCTCGCTCGCCGCGGCCTGCCGAAGCTCACCGGGACGGCGCCCGACGGCGCGCTCGCGTCGCTCCAGGTGTACGCGCTCCAGCCAAAGCTGCTGCGCGCGATCGGCATGCTCGAGGGCGCGAACTCGAAGCTCAACGGGGTCGACCGACGCCTCAAGAACATCGCGCGCCTGCGCGCCGCGACGATGACGGGCTGCGAGTACTGCATCGACATCGGCTCGCAGATCTCGCGCCACTCGGGCTTGCCTGACGAGCAGCTCCTGGACCTCCACCGCTACCGCGAGAGCGAGCGCTTCAGCGAGCTCGAGAAGCTCGTGCTCGACTTCGCGACCGCCATGAGCCGGACGCCGGTCGAGGTGTCAGACGAGCTCTTCGCCGCGCTGCGCGAGCACTTCGACGAGCGCCAGCTCGTCGAGCTGGCCGCGTTCATCGCCCTCGAGAACATGGTCGGCCGCTTCAACCACGCCTTCGCGATCGGCGCGCCCGGTTTCAGCGAGGGCATGGTCTGCGCGCGGCCCGAGCCGGCGCTCCGCGCTGCGTGAGCTCGTGGCCTGATCGCCGCTGCTCGGGTAGTTCACGATCGCGTTGACCGGTTGGCCGCAGAGCCCCTGCGGCTTTCCCACGACCGTCAATCGCGTGCGCAACATATGGTTAGGCGCGATGCTCGTCGCGGTGCCGAAGGAAACGACCCCCGGGGAGCGCCGCGTGGCGCTCGTCCCGGAAGTGGTCAAGCGGCTCAGCGGACATGGCGTCGAGGTGCTCGTCGAGTCGGGCGCCGGCGAGGCCGCGATGATCCCGGACTCGCTTTACGAGCAAGCCGGCGCGACGCTCGGCGACGGCGCAAAGGTCTGGTCCTCGCCGCTAGTCGTCAAGGTCCAGCCGCCAAGCGCGGCCGAGGTTGCGAAGCTGAGCGCGGGCACCGTCCTGATCGGGTTCCTCGCGCCGCTCGCGAGCCCGGAGACGACGAAGGCGCTCGCCGAGCGCAAGGTCACAGCGTTCGCGATGGAGTCGATCCCCCGCATCTCGCGCGCGCAGACGATGGACGCGCTGTCCTCGCAGAGCAACGTCGCCGGCTATCGCGCGGCGCTGCTCGGCGCCGAGCAGATCGGCCGCTTCTTCCCGATGCTGACGACCGCGGCGGGCACGATCCCGCCCGCGAAGGTGCTCGTGCTCGGCGTCGGCGTGGCCGGACTGCAGGCGCTCGCGACAGCGCGCCGCCTGGGCGCGCAGACGACGGGCTACGACGTGCGGCCCGAGGTCGAGGAGCAGGTTCGCTCGCTCGGGGCGAGCTGGCTCGATCTCGGCATCGAGGCGGTCGGCGAGGGCGGCTACGCACGCGAGCTGACCAGCGCGGAGAAGGCGCAGCAGCAGGAGGCGCTGACCGACGCGATCAAGACCTTCGACATCGTGATCACCACCGCGCTCGTGCCCGGCCGGCCGGCGCCGAAGCTCGTCACGGCAGCAGCCGTCGAAGGCATGAAGGCGGGCTCCGTGATCGTCGACATGGCCGGTGAGACCGGTGGCAACTGCGAGCTCACCAAGCCCGGTGAGACTGCGGTCGCCCACGATGTCACGATCGTCTCGCCACTGAACCTCCCGGCCTCGATGCCGGAGCACGCCTCGGCGCTCTACGCGCGCAACATCCAGGCGCTGCTCGAGCTGATGATCGGCGAGGAGGGTGATCTCGCGCTCGACTTCGCGGACGAGATCATCGCCGGCGCCTGCATCACGCGCGATGGAGAGGTCGTAAACGCCGCCGCCAAGGCGCTCGTAGGGGCCGCCAACTAGTGCTGATCACGAACCTGACGATCCTCGTGCTCGCCGGGTTCGTCGGATACGCGGTAATTTCGAAGATCCCGAACACGTTGCATACGCCGCTGATGAGCGGCACCAACGCGATTCACGGGATCGTCCTGCTCGGCGGGCTGATCGTCATTGCGCTCTCAGGCAACGGCGTCTTCAACAAGGTGCTGCTCGTAATCGCGATCGCCTTCGGCACGATCAACATCGTCGGCGGCTTCCTCGTCACCGACCGGATGCTCGAGATGTTCAAGCGTAAGCCGCAGCGGCCCAAGGACGGTGAGGAGGAGTGACCACCGTCGCGACGAGCTTCATCCACAACCTGAACTTCCTCCACGTCCTCTACATCGTGGCGTTCGCCCTCTTCATCTACGGGATGACGGGGCTGACCGGGCCGCGGACCGCCGTGCGCGGTAACCGCATCGCGGCGGTCGGCATGGCGATCGCGATCGTCGCGACGCTGCTCTTGCCGGGCGAGCGCGAGTGGCTGCTGATCGTCATCGGCATCGTGATCGGAACGCTCGTCGGCGTGCCGGCGGCGCGCAAGGTGCGGATGACCGCGATGCCGCAGATGGTCGCGCTTTTCAACGGCGTCGGCGGCGGGGCCGTCTTTCTGATCGCATGGGCAGAGTTCCGGCGGACCGGCGGTTACGCGCACTTGGCCACCTATGTCGTGGTCTTCAGCCTGTTCGCGGCGATCGTCGGCTCGATCAGCTTCTGGGGCTCGAACATCGCCTTCGGCAAGCTCCAGGAGCTCATCCCCGGGCGCCCGATCACGCTCGGCAAGTCCCAGCAGCTCGTCAATCTGCTCTTGCTCGCGGGCGCGGTCCTGCTCGCCGGGCTCGTCGCCGGCGGCTCGCACTCAGAAGCGGAGTTCATCGGGATGCTCGTGCTCGCGGCGATTCTCGGCAACGCGGTGGTGCTGCCGATCGGCGGCGCAGACATGCCGGTCGTGATCTCGATGCTCAACGCCTTCACCGGCCTCTCGGCGGCCGCGACGGGAGTCGCGCTCAACAACCCGGCGCTGATCGTCGCCGGGATGATCGTCGGCGCCTCGGGCACGATCCTCACGAACCTGATGGCGGTCGCGATGAACCGCTCGATCCCGGCGATCGTCGCCGGCGGCTTCGGCGGGACCGGCGTGGTCGAGGGCGCGAGCGGCGCCGGCGCCTACGCGACCACCGTCCGCTCTGTCAGCGCAGCTGACGTCGCGATCCAACTTGCTTATGCGCGCCTCGTGATCGTCGTCCCCGGCTACGGCATGGCCGTCGCCCAGGCCCAGCACGCCGTCGCCGAGCTGGCGAAGGCGCTCCAGAAGCGCGGCGTCGAGGTTCGCTACGCGGTGCACCCGGTCGCCGGCCGGATGCCGGGCCACATGAACGTGCTGCTCGCGGAGGCCGATGTGCCCTACGACCAGCTCAAGGACATGGACGACATCAACCCCGAGTTCTCGCGCGCCGACGTGGCACTCGTGATCGGCGCGAACGACGTCACCAACCCGGCGGCGAAGACCAACCCGGCCTCGCCGATCTACGGCATGCCGATCCTCGACGTCGAAAACGCTCACCAGGTGGTCGTGATCAAGCGGTCGATGAACCCGGGCTTCGCGGGGATCGAGAACGAGCTCTACTTCCGCCCGAACACGGCGATGCTCTTCGGCGACGCCAAGGGCGCCGTCAGCGACATCACCGGCGAGCTGTCGGACATCTAGCGCGCCGGGCGGGCGGGCCGGATCGAGCCGCTCGCTAAGCTCTGCAGCGTGCGCCAGCGAGTCACCCTCGTGACGCTCGGAGTCCGCGACCTCCAGCGGGCGCGCGCCTTCTACGAGGCGCTCGGCTGGCAGAGCGGAGCCGGCCCGGACGACCACGTCGTCTTCTTTCAGACGGGCGACATGGTGCTCGGACTGTGGGACCGGGGGCGTCTGGCCGAGGACTCGTGCGTCGAGGACGCGGGCGGTTGGGGCGGCGTCACCCTGGCGCTGAACCTCGAATCCTCGACGGCTGTCGATGCGGTCCTCGAGCAGGCGCGCGCCGCCGGTGCGCGGATCGGACGCCCTGGCTCGACCGCCTTCTGGGGCGGCTACAGCGGCGTCTTCATCGACCCCGAGGGGCACCCGTGGGAGGTCGCCCACAACCCGCACTGGACGCTCACCAGCGAGGGCGGCATCAAGCTCGGATAGTTCGCGGCGCGCGCACAAGGCGCAGCGTCCCGGCCGTGGTGCGTGGCACACTGGTGCTTCCGTGATCGCCCGCTCCGACGCACTCAAGGCGCTCGCCACCGAGCGCTTCGATGTGGTGGTGATCGGCGGCGGGATCACCGGCGCCGGCGTCGCCCTCGATGCCGCTTCGCGCGGCTACAGCGTCGCACTGCTCGAGCGCGACGACTACGCCTGCGGCACATCGAGCCGCTCGAGCAAGCTCGTCCACGGCGGCCTGCGCTACCTGCGCCAGTTCGAGCTGGGTCTCGTGCGCGAAGCGCTCGTCGAGCGCCAGCTGCTCGTCACGCTCGCCCCGCACCTCGTCAGGCCGCTGCCGATCGTCGTCCCGGCCTTCGGCGGTGCGCGCCCGGATCGACTCGTCGGCGTGGGGCTGAACCTCTACGACGTGATGTCCAGGCGCGGGCGCCAGGGCGCGCGCCGCGGCGGCAGGCGCCCGGTGACAGAGACCGAGGAGAGCTGGAGCCCCGCGCGCCATCGCGTCATCGACGGCGGCGAGGTCAGCGATCTCTTGCCGGCGCTCGCGGCGCGCGAGCCGAGTGCCGGCTACCTGTTCTATGACTGTCAGACCGACGACGTCCGCCTCGTCTTGACCGTGCTCGGGGAGGCCGAGCGCTTCGGCGCGATCTGCGCAAACGGTCTCGCCGTCGAGGAGCTCGCGTTCGAGCGGCGCCGGGCGTCCGGGGTGATCGCGCGCGATGGCGTGAGTGGCGAGCAGCTGCTCGTGCGCGCCACGCACGTCGTCAACGCGACCGGCGTTTGGGCCGATCGCCTGCGCGGCGACGAGCTCCACGACGAGACTGAGCTGCCGCGGATCCGCCCGAGTCGCGGCACGCACATCACGGTTCCTACCGAGCTCGTGCCGCTACGCGCCGGCGCGATCGTGCCCGCTGGGGGAGGGCGGACGATCTTCGCCCTGCCATGGCTTGGGCGCACGCTGATCGGCACGACGGACAACGACTACGAAGGCCAGCTCGCGCACGTCGCGGTGCCGCGCGAGGACGTCGACTACCTGCTCGCGGCGACGAACGAGTTCTTCGCGAGCGAGCTCACCGCGTCGGACATCAGCGGCGCCTTCGCCGGGGTGCGCCCGCTGATCTCAACCGGCGACGCGAAGACCTCCGTCGACATCTCGCGCAGGGCCGAACTCTTCGAGACCTCGAGCGGCATGATCACGATCACCGGCGGCAAGCTCACCACCTTCCGCCGGATGGCGAAGATGACCGTCGACCGGATCGTCGAGCGCGACGCGCTCGACGCACCGTGTCGCACGCATGAGATCCCCCTCGGCGCTCCGGTCGAGGCGGCCTCGCTGCCGCGCGTCGGCGGACTCGAACCCCCGGCCTACGAGGCACTCGCCGCGCGCTACGGGCACGCGGCGACGGCGGTGCTGGCGCTGGCGGCAGGCGAGCCCAGGCTCGCGCGGCCGATCGTCGACGGGTTCCCCGACCTGCTCGCAGAGGCGGTGCAGGCGGTGCGTGTCGAGCAGGCTCGCGGCATCGCCGATGTCCTCTTCCGGCGCACGCGCCTCGCCCTCCTTGCCGGCGGTGAGCTCGTCCGCGACAGCGCGTCGCTGCGCGAGCTCACCGCTGTGCTCGGCGATGAGCTCGGCTGGGACGGCGCGCGGCGTGCGGCCGAGACTGAGCGCTTCCTCGCGGAGGCCGCGGCGGAGGGCTTGGCGAGCGCGCCGGCGAGCGCCGTCCGGGCGGCATGAGCGTGCTACTCCAAGCCGCGGGGCGCAGCTACGAGCTCGGCGAGCGGCCGTGGCTGATGGGGATCGTCAACGCGACGCCCGACAGCTTCTCGGACGCCGGCCTTCACCCGACGCTCGCAGCACGCCTGGACCACGCGCGGGAGCTCTGCGAAGCGGGCGCCGACGTGATCGACATCGGTGGCGAGAGCGGGCGCACGAACCTGCCGCCGGTCGCGCCGGAGGAGGAGATCGAGCGCGTAGTGCCGCTGATTGCGGCCGTCGCGGGGGAGCTCGACGTCCTCGTGTCGGTCGACACCTACAAGCCGGCCGTCGCGGGCGCAGCGATCGCCGCCGGCGCCGCGATCGTCAACGACGTGAGCGGCCTGCGCGATCCGGCGCTCGCCGAAACATGCGCGCGCGGCGGGGCCGCGCTCGTCGTGATGCACACGCGCGCGGCGCCCAAGCAGCGACTACAGGACCCCGACCTCTACGAGGACGTCCTCGAGGACGTCCTCGCGTTCCTGCGCGAGCGCATCGCGCTCGCGCGTGCCAGCGGCATGCCCGAAGCGGGGTTGATCGTCGACCCAGGGCCCGACTTCGCAAAGACGCCGGCACAAACGATCGAGCTGCTGCGCGGCGCGACGCGCCTGCATGAGCTCGGCCGGCCGATCCTTATGGCGCTCTCGCGCAAGGACTTCATCGGCGCCCTGACCGGGCGCATGCCACGCGAGCGCGAGGCGGGCACGCTCGCGGCGATCGCACACGGACTCGACCTCGGCGCGCACATCTTCCGCGTGCACGACGTCGCGGCGGCAAAGGATTTCATCGCCGTCCGCCGGGCCCTGCGCGGCGAGGGCGAGCTGCCGAGGATCAGCGGGCTGCCGGAGCGCTTGCGCGCTGAGCAGCCGCACGAGCGCGTAAGCTGACCTAGGACCCGAGCGCCGAGCGCTCGCCGAAGGGTGCCGGCGGCTGCCCGTCAACGCCGCCGGACGCCTACCACCCGTTCACGAAGGGAACACGAATGTCGATCATCACACCCGGCGAGCTCGAGGCAAGCCCGCTCGCCGATCTTCACGCTCTCGCCTCCGAGCTTGGCATCGACGGCTTCCGCCGTTTGCGCCGGCCCGATCTGATCGGCGCGATCATCGCCCGCCAGGGCGGCGAGGAGACGCCGCAGCCGGTGGCCGCTGAGGGCACCGCGGGTCCGTCGGGTCGCAGCCGCCGCCGGCGCCGCGGGCGCGGGACGCGCGATGCCGATCCGGGGGAGGAGCAGGCAGCGGCGGAGACCCCCGCTGCCGAGCCCCGCGTCGTCGAGGGCGTCGTCGAGCTGCTCGCGAACGGGTCCGGTTTCCTGCGTCCGGACGGCGCCACCTCCAGTGACTCCGACGTCTACGTCTCAGCCGCGCAGGCGCGCCGCTGCGAGCTCGTGGCCGGCGACAGGATCTCGGGACCGGTCCGCGCGCCACGGCGCTCCGAGCGCCATCCGTCGCTGATCCGCGTCGACACGATCAACGGGGTTGCGGCCGACGAGGTCGTGCACGGCGCGCGCATCGACGACATCGAGGTCGACTGGCCCACGCAGCGCCTCGCACTCGACACGAGCGACAAGTTGCTGGCCGCGATCGACGCGCACGCGCCGTTCGGCGCCGGCTCGCGGGTGGCGATCACCGGGCCCTCGCGCTCGGGCAAGTCCTATCTGCTCACGCGCCTCGCGAGCGCGCTGGCCGCGCTCGAAGGCTTCGAGCTCGAGCTGACCGCTGTCGGCGTGCGCCCGGAGGAGCTCGGCGAGTACCGCGCGCTCGCGTCCTTCACGGGCACCGGCAGCACGTTCGCCACGCCGCGCGACGCGCAGGATGCGGCACTCGAGCAGGCGGTCGAACGCGGAAGGCGTGTCGCGGTCCGCGGCGGCAACGCGATCCTGCTGATCGACACGCTGGACGGGCTCAGCGAGGCGGCGGCGCGGCGAGCGCTCGCCGCGGCGCGCAACCTGCGTACGGCCGGATCCTTGACGGTGATCGCGACCTCGACGCGAGCGATCGGCGGTGAGACGACCGTGATCGCGCTCACCGCCGCCAGCGCTGAGCCGACGCTCGACCTCGGTGCGAGCGGCACATTGCGCTCGGACCTGCTGGTCGCGGCGAAGCCCCGGCGCGCGCCCGCGAAGCCGCGAGCGCGTGTGGCGAAGTCAGAACCTGCGCCGGCCGCGACGCGGGCGCCACGCGCGCCACGCGCGCGGCGCAAACCCGCCGCCGAAGACGCCTAGAGCCGGCTCCCTGACGCGCAGCGCAGTCGCGCTAGTGGCTCGGCGAGGAGCGGTACGCGAACTTGTCCCACGAAGGCTCGTTCGCCAGTTCGATCGGCTCGCCGCCGCGATCCGGCTGCACGTAGGAGAAGCTACACGTCGATTCGACGAACTCGACGTCGAGCTCGCCTTCGCGCACGCGCTGATCGAGCCACGCACCCCGAAACACGAGCCGGCGCAGCCAGTGGACGAGTGACTGCTCAGCCGGACCGATCAGGTCAAACCAGCAGTCGCGGACGTGCTCTCCGAGGCCCGAGGCGGGATCTTGGATCTCGCCGTTCACCGCGAGGTTGATCAGGTCTTCGAGCTCGCACTCATCGAGGCGCTCGGACACGAAGCCGAGCTGGAGCGCCGCCTGCTCGCAGCGCTCGCGGAAGTCCTCCTCGTTAAAGGTGAAACGCAATTCTCCGTACTCGAGGACAAAGTCCTCGCCGGAGTTGTAATTTCCGCGTCGCGCCGTATCCATGACCCAAATTGGGCCATCGGCGGCCCGTCGGGATCATATGCGTGATTCCTCCTTGCGCAGACACGGTGCATGCTTTCTTTCAGCCTCTGCTAGCTGCCCCTGACGGCCACGCGAACGTGCTCGGAACCGCTGATCTTGCCCGCGCCAATCGCGACTGAGCCGAGCCGTTTCAAGTACCCGTCGACCGCGTTTGGCGTGCTCGGGCTCACGCCCTGAACGAGTGTCGCGAACCGCGCGAGATCGACGTAGGCGACCGGCTGGATGCCGCTTCCGAGGAGCGCGCCGGAGCCCTTGAACCCGGCGCTGCCGGCGAGCGTCGGACCGTTCGCGACGGCGGCGCTCAGCGAGCTCTGCCCGAGTGCGACGATGATCTTTCCGGACGCCGCCGCGATCACGAGCTTGTCGGGGAAGCCCGAGATGCTGAGCGTGAACGAGCTCGGCGACCCGGCCGTCAAGGAACCGACGGAGACGCTCCGCGTCGTACTCGTGATCAGCGTCGCGAGCTTGTAGATCTGGCCGAGGATCGTCGAGGCTCGCGACGGGTCGGTGAGCCCGAGCTCGAGTGCCGCCTGCGGCGACGCGGTGCTCGCGCCGTCGACGAAGAAGCCGGCCGTCGTGATCGAACCGAGATCAGCTTGGATGTTGATCCCCGTCGCTAGCTGGATCTCAGCGAGCGACTGCGACAGGTTGACCGTCCCCCCGCCGGCGAGCTTTTCCACTGACGCGAGGCCCTTGAGCAACGAAGGCCCGACGTTCGTTGCGCCGATCGCAACCCACGAATCCGCGGGCAGGCTTCCGATCGGGTTCGTCTCGGGCGTGGAGGGACTCGACGACGAGCTCTTTGGCGCGTCGAGCGAACCGAGGTCGAGGAGCGCGCCGCTCGCGTCAAAGCGCGCCGAGCCGTAGAGGATCTCGTTGCCGACCAAGCCTTTCACGAGCGATAGCGCGGAGCTCGCGACGCCGCTCGCCGGGATCAGGGCGACCAGGCGCCCGAGGGCCGCGTACGCGGTTCCGGCCGAGTCGCTCAGGGTCTGGCCGAGCGAGTCCTGGTAGTTGCCGGCCGACGCGAGCGAGCTCGCGCCCTTCTCGACGTCGACCGTGGCGTCAAAGGCCGCCGAGTTGTTGGCGATCACGACGAACTGGCCAACCACCCCGGTGACGGACTGCGCGGTCTGGTCATCGACGTAGCTGACGCCGCGGTAGCTGCCGGTCGTCGTGGTGTCGGGCTTCCCGTTGGTCTGGAAGAGCACGTGCGTCGAGAGGGCTGCCCGCGCCTTCGCGTCGTCGGTCTGGTCGAGCACGACGACCGCCTCGGCGTGACCGCTGCCGACGCTCAGCAGCGCGACGCCGGCCCGCGCGCCCAGCCACGGTCGAATGCTCTTCTCGTAGCTGACGCCACCTTGTGCCGACTTGTCGATCAGCCCGTCCAGCTGCGCCCCGGGGTTGGCGATCCCGAGCAGCCGCTCGGAGGCCGCGTTGATGTCACGGGCGAGCTTGCCGGTGGGGCGGATCACGGCTTGCGCGTAGGCGAGCGCAGAGGACGGCACGACGCTCGCCGGGTCGGCGCCCGGAAGGCTCGAGTTCGAGGACGAGGACCCGAAGCAGCCCGCGAGGCTCAGCGCGAGCGCACCAACCACGAGCGCTCCGGCGGCCCTGCGTCCCCGGCGCGGCGCCCGAGGCGTGCTGCGCGTCGTCCATCGATCGCCTGACGCATCGGCGCTGGCACTGGGCATTTCGGCTCCCCTGTGGTCGTACACCGCGGTCTGGCTTGCGGACAAGCCAACGGAACTCTACCGGCGGGTTCGGCGGGGGACGAGGGGGCAAAGGGCAGGATCAGTGGTGTGCGGTGGGACAGGGTGTGGTGCAGGTATTGACAAGTGGGGGGAAATGGGACATGCTCGCGCCAGCGAACCTGGCTGGAGGGGTTCCTCCCGCCCCTTCCAGCCCGGTTCGACCTTTTGACCCGGCACATGGGGACCACACGTGGCTTTCCGCGGATCGTTCGAATTCACCCTCGATTCCAAGAACCGGCTGACGATTCCGGCAAAGTTCCGCGGACGCTTCGCCGAGGGCGTGACGCTCGCTCGCATGCGCGACGTCGGCGACTGCGTCTCGATCTGGTCGACGCCGGAGTTCGACGCCTACGTCGAGACCCTGCTCAGCGCGTGCCATCCGCTGTCGGAGGAGCGCGAGGCGCTCGCGCGCTTCTACGGCGCGAACTCGCACGACGCCGAGATCGACGGGGCCGGTCGCGTGATCGTCCCGGTCCGGATGCTCGAGGGCGCAAGGATCGCGAAGGACGTCGTCGTCAACGGCGTCACCAACCGGCTCGAGGTCTGGTCGCGTGACACCTGGGCGCGCGTGAACGACGAGCTGACCGAGAAAGTCCGAGACATCAGGCCGGCACTTGGCAACACTGCTTGACATGACCGCAACGCACGTCCCCGTGCTCGCCGGCGAGCTGATCGCCGCGCTCGAGCTCGCCCCGGGGGCGACCGTCGTCGATGCGACCGCGGGTGGCGGTGGCCACGCGCGCCTCGCGGCGCAGCGCATCGGGGCCGCGGGCACGCTGATCGGGATCGATCGCGATCCGGTCGCCGCCGAGCGCTTCGCGAGCCTCGCCGAGGAGGTCGACGCCGGCACGCGCTTCATCGCTGCGTCCTTCGTCGAAGGACTGCGGACGTTGCGCGACGAGGGCCTCGAAGCCGACGCCGTCTACTTCGATCTCGGGGCTTCGTCGATGCAGATCGACACCCGCGAGCGCGGCTTCTCCTACTCCTACGATGCGCCGCTCGACATGCGAATGGACCCGCGCCAATCGCTCGACGCGCGCGAGATCGTGAACGAATGGGACGAGCGTCGGCTCGCACAGATCTTCCGCGACTACGGCGAAGAGCGTTACGCGCGACGCGTCGCCCACGCGATCGCGCTTGCGCGCGCGCACGCGCCGATCGAGACGACGCTCCAGCTCGTCGAGATCGTGTCCGGCGCGCAGCCCGCGCCGGCTCGCTTCGCCGCCGGCCACCCCGCGAAGCGGACCTTCCAGGCGATCCGGATCGCCGTCAACGATGAGCTCGGTCAGCTCGATGCCGCGCTGCCGCTCGCTTGGCAGCTGCTGGCACCGGGTGGTCGCCTCGCGGCGATCTCATTCCACTCGCTCGAGGACCGGCGCGTGAAGCAGTTCCTCGCCGAGCGGGCGAGCGGCTGCAGCTGCCCCCCCGAGTTCCCGGTCTGCGTCTGCGGCCGTCAGCCGGAGGCCGAGTTGCCGCGCCGGCGTGCGATCTTCGCGAGTGCCGGCGAGCTCGCGACCAACCCGCGCGCCGGCAGTGCCCGTCTACGAAGCGCGCGCAAGCTGGAGCTCGGCCAGTGAGCCGCCAGGCCGTCGCAGCGGCGCCGGCGCGCGCGCTTCCCGATCGCGTTCCCGCACCGCTGCCACGGCCATCGGCCCCGCGCCGGGTCTCGGGTCCGGTGCGCCGCCCGCTCACGGCGCCGCGCCGGGGCACGCTCGCCCGCCTCCTTGACGCCCCGGTCCTCGAGCGCCTGCTCCGCGGACGCGTCTGGATCGCCATCGTCGGCGTCGCATTGCTCGGAATCGTCGCGATGCAGGTCACGATCCTGCGCCTTGGCGCGAGCATCGGCGCGTCGGTGACGCGTATCCAGCAACTCGAGCAGTCAAACCAAAGCGCGGAGACGCAGATCGCACGCCTCCAGCCGGGCGGCGACATCGCGACCACCGCGGCGAAGCTTGGGATGGTCTATCCGCCGGCGGGCGACCTCGTGTATCTGAGGGCGGGTGCGGGGCAAGCGGCGATCGCAGCCGCGTCGATCACGCGACCGACCGCACCGCTGGTCTCGAGCGCGCCGCCCTCCGCGCTGACCGCCCCGCTCTCGAACGCCGGCGCAGTCGCGGGCACGGGGACCACCGTGAGCACCGCCGCCGAGAGCACGGCGAGCACCGCCGGCACGTCCGCCGGCCAGCCGGTCACCACGACCACGCAGACTTCCGCCGGAACGCAAACCGGTCAGACGAGCGCCGGCTCGACACAGGCACCGCCAGTCACGACGACGAGCACCGCGGCCGGCGCCGGCGGCGGTAGCGCGGCGCCCGGATCGGCGGCGGGGGGCTAACCGATGGTCCTCGCGCAGCGCCGGCTGCGCCTGCTGTTCGCCTCCTTCGCCGCCCTGCTGCTGATCGCCGCGCTCCGCACCGCCGACCTCGGCATGCTCCAGGGCACCCACCTCAGCGACCTCGCCCAGAGCAATGAGGTGCGGATCCTCGTGCAGCCGGCGATGCGCGGCGCAATCGTCGACGCGAGCGGCAGAGCACTCGCACTCAGCGAGCCGGGGGATGACATCGAGGCCTACCGCGTCAGCTATCCCGCGACCGCCGCCGCCAAGCTGGCGCCGCTCCTGCACGAGAGCTCCGCCGCGCTCGCGCTCAAGCTCGAGCAGCACCCCAACAGCAACCAGTACCTCGCCCGCCAGGTCCCGGCAGCCACGGCGCAGCGGATCGAGTCGCTGGGGATCAACGGGATCGCGCTCGCGACAGACAACATCCGCTATTACCCGTTCGGTTCGCTTGCCGGCCAGCTGCTCGGCGGCATGCACTCGAACGGGAGTGGCGCTGCCGGGCTCGAGGCCGCCTACGATCGGGCGCTCGCGGGGTCCAGCGGAAAGACGCGTGTCGTCTACGCCGGCGACGGTAAGCCGATCAGCGTCGACGTGCTGCGCCAGGCAAGGACCGGGGCGTCGCTGCGGCTCACGATCGACGCGCCGCTCCAGCAGGAGGTCGAGTCGGTGCTCGCCTCCGTCGGCTCGCGCTTCTCGCCGTACAGCTCGACCGGGATCGTCAGCGACCCGCGCACCGGTGCCGTGCTCGCGCTCGCGAACTGGCCAAGCGCCAACCCGTCGAGCCCTGGCGGCGGGCGCAACTGGATCGATAGCGCCATCGCGATGAACTACGAGCCAGGCTCCACCTTCAAGATCGTCGCCGTCGGCGGCGCCCTCTCGGACGGACTGATCACGCCGAACACGACCTTCCAGATCCCTGCCGCCCTGCAGTTCGACGGGCGGACGATCAACGACTCGGAGCCGCACGGCAACGAGACGCTCACAACGGCCGGCATCGTCGGGCAGTCGAGCAACATCGGCGCCGTCGAGATCGGCCAGCTCCTCGGCGAGAACCGCTTCTATCAGTGGACGCGTCGCTTCGGCTTCGGCGCCCCGACCGGGATCGACGTTCCGGGCGAGGAGCAGGGTCTGATCCCGCCACTCAGCGACTACAACAACTTCTCGATGGGCAACCTGCCGTTCGGCCAGGGCGAGTCGGTCACGCCGATCCAGCTCGCCACTGCCTACGCCGCGATCGCCGACGGCGGCGTTCTGCGCCCGCCGCACGTCGTTGCCGCGGTCGGCGGCGAAGCCGTCCGAACCCCGCGGGGCCATCGGATCCTCAGTCCGCAGGTGGCCGCCGAGATGCGCAAGATCCTCGAGGCGCCGCTCGCGCCGAACGGCACCGCGTCAGAGATCTCGATCCCCGGCTACACCCTCGCCGGGAAGACCGGCACCGCGAACATCGCCGTGAACGGCATCTATTCGCACACGAAATACGTGGCCTCGTTCGTCGGCTTCGCACCCGCCGAGCACCCGAAGGTCGAGGTGACCGTCGTCGTCGATCAGCCCCAGGACGGTGCGATCTACGGGACCGACGCGCCGGCACACGCCTGGGAGGACATCATGAGCTGGGCGCTGCGCTACATGGCGATCCCGCCGAGCTGAGCCTTGCCTTGGCCGCTGCTCTAGCTTGAGCGTCCGTCGAGCGCGCAGCTTTGGACCTGACCATCGAGCGCGCCCTGCGAGTCGTACTGGCCGGGAACCACGCACGTCACCTTGCCGGCCGCATCGATGAAGATTGTCGTCGGCAGAGCGTAGATACCGGGGCCGACGGGCATGCTGCCAGTGGGGCTGCGATAGCTCGGGTAGCTCAACGGGTGGGAGGCAAGGTAGGCGTGCGCCTGGCCGGCTGAGGGATCGAGGGCGTCGACGCCGACGAACGCCACCTTGCGGCCGTACTGGACTGAGGCGCTCGCGAAGTACTTGTACTCGGCGCGGCAGGCGTCGCACCACTGAGCCCACGCGTCGAGGACGACCGGGTAGCCGTGCAGCGCGCGAATCCTCGCCGCGAGCGCGCCCTCGCCGCCGAGCAGCTGGCTCGCTTGACGGTGGAGCGCCGCGAGCGGCGCGGGCGAGCCCGCGAGCGCGACGGGCGCCTGGCTTGCCGTCGGCGCCTTGATCGTCGGGCGCGCCGCGAGGCCTTCGCGCACGTGCTCGATCAGCTGCGCCGTGCTCAGCCAGCCCTGCGTCGAGCCGTCCCAATACCAGAGGATCTTCCCCTTGCGCGACACGAGCACGAACCAAGGCTGGTCCGCCACCGCGTAGCCATCCGCCACGCGCCCGCTGGTGTCGATGGCAACCGGGTAGTTGAGGCGCTCGGGCAACGTCGCGAGGAGTCCTCCGAGCGCCTGTGGGGAGGGCTCGACGCTCGCCTCATCGACGCCGGTCAGTCCCGGCAGGTCGCGCCGCCGCGCTTGTGCGGTGTACGCGCGCAGCGAGTCGAGCTCGCCGGCGAGGTTCCCGGTCTCGCGCAGCCAGCTCGCGAAGAACACGTATAAGCGCGGCGCCCCATCGGGGCCAAGGCGGACCGATCCTCCGCCCGAGCGCGGCAAGCTGACTCGCAGCGCCGGCCCGAGCGGCGCGACCGTCGTGTAGGCCAACGACGAGCGCACGCGCGGGTGGCGCGGCAAGAGGCTCGAGATCTCGTGCGCCAGGACCTGCGCCTGCTGTGCGACGCTCGAGTAGGCCATCTGCGTCTCATAGATCTCCGCCAGCCGGCCTTTCGCGTCGATCACGTAGAGCGCGGGCGTGTGGTCGATCTGCCCGGCCTGGATCTGAACCAGTATGTGGTAGGCCGCCCAGACCCGGCGCAGCGTCCGCAGTGAGCCCGTGAGGAACTGCCACTGGTGCGCCATCCCGTGCGCCAGCGAATAGGCGCGAACCCATTTCACGGCCGTCGCCGTCGGGTTGGCATCGATCCCGATCAGGTCAACACCATCACCCGCGCGACCGACCAGCGCCTTCGCATCGACCATCGACGTCGTCGTCAGCGGGCAGACGGTCGTGCACACAGCGTCCGTGAACGCGAGAACGACGACGTGGCCGCGCAGCGAGCGCAGCGACACCTCGCGCCCGAACTGGTTGGTGAGCGTGAAGTCCGGCGCCGGCCCCGAGATCGCGGTGCCGGGATCGACGTTCGGGTTGGATGCAAGGGCGGACGCTGCACCCGCTGATGCGGCCGGATTGGAGCCTCGAGGCGGGCCGATCGCGAGCGCGATGGCGATGATCAATACGGCGACGGCAAGCGCCAGGCCGACGACCACCGTTGCGCGCGAGCGCCGCGCCGGCGGCTCCGGCGCGTCCGCTTCCGCGCGAGGCCGGCTGGCAGCGGAGTCATCCGGATCGCGTATCCGTCAAGCCTAGCCGGACCGCGTCACGCCGACGCCTGCGGCGCTCGCGCGGCCCGCGTGCCAAGCCCGCCGGGTCGCCGCGAACGCTGCGTCCGTCGCGTTCTCGGCTTCGCGCCCGCCGCGGGAGGACCGCCATAGACTGGGCTCGATGTTGCTCTCCGATTTGAGCGAAGGGTCCCCGCCGGTCGAGATCACCGCGCTCGCCTACGACAGCCACAGCGTCGCCCCGGGCGCGCTGTTCTTCGCCGTCCCTGGGGGGCAGCGCGACGGTCACGACCACGCCGCGCAAGCGGTCGCGCAGGGCGCCGCGGCGCTTGTCGTCGAGCGACCGCTCGGCCTCGGCGTTCCGGAGGTTCAGGTCGCCTCGACCCGCGAGGCGATGGCCGTGTTCGCTGCGCGCTTCAACGGAGACCCGAGCGCGAAGCTCCGCGTGATCGGCGTCACCGGCACGAACGGCAAGACGACCTCCACGTTCCTGATCCGGCAGCTGCTCGAGGCCGGCGGAATCAGGACCGCGCTGCTTGGCACCGTCAAGTCGGTGATCGGCGGCCGCGACGGTCAGGTGATCCACACGACGCCCGAGGCGATCGACCTCCAAGCGTCGTTTGCGGCGATGCTCGACGCCGGTGATGAGGCCTGCGCGATGGAGGTCTCCTCGCACGCCCTCGCGCTCCATCGCGCCGATGCGATCCACTTCGAGGCCGCGCTCTTCACGAACCTGACCCAGGACCACCTCGACTTTCACCCGACGATGGAGGACTACTTCGCGGCCAAGCGCCGGCTCTTCGAGGCCGCTCCGAGGATTGCGATCGTCAACCTCGACGACCCCTATGGGCGTCGCTTGAAGAAAGACTTCCCCGCCGCGCTCGGCTTTGCCCTCCACGCGCGCGCCGACTACGTTGCGAGCCACCTACGTTCGGGCATCGCCGACGGTAGCTTCACCGCCCAGACCCCGGATGGGGAGATCGTGATCCGCACGCGGCTGCCTGGGGCCTTCAATGCCGCGAACGCCCTCGGTGCGCTGGCTGTCGCCCACCAGCTGGGCGTCCCGCTCGCTGTGATCTCGACGGCGCTCGCACGGGCCACACCGGCGCCCGGGCGCTTTCAGGCGCTCGACGAGGGCCAGCCATTCGCAGTTCTCGTCGACTACGCCCACACGCCCGACTCGCTCGCGAACGTGCTCACCGCGGCTCGCAACCTGACCAGCGGGCGGGTGATCGCCGTCTTCGGCTGCGGCGGCGATCGCGACCGCGGCAAGCGTCCGCAGATGGGCGCGATCGCGACGCGCCTCGCGGAGGTCACGATCGTGACCTCCGACAACCCCCGCTCGGAGGAGCCGGAGGCGATCGTCGATGAGATCCTCGCGGGCACCAGGCCCGACGGCGCGCACGCGGTCGAGGCGATCGTCGAGCGTCGTGCCGCGATCGCCCGTGCGATCGAGCTCGCGCAGGCGGGCGACGTCGTCGTAATCGCCGGCAAGGGCCACGAACAGGGCCAAGAGTTCGCGGGCGGGCGCAAGGTCCCCTTCGACGACGTGGCGGTGGCGCGCGAGCTGCTGCCGGCCGGCCGGTGAAGGACTGGTCAGCCGAGCGCGTTGCCGCGGCCGCCGGGGCGCGCCTGCTCGGTGGCCGTCCGGACGGGCCGGTGGGCTTCGTCATCGACTCCCGCGAGGTGCAGCCGGGAGACCTCTTCATCGGGTTGGCCGGAGCGCACGACGACGGCGGGCGCTTCGCGCAGCAGGCGCTCGAAGCGGGCGCGTGGGGTGCGCTCGTGCGCCCCCGTTACGCGCATGGCCTGTCCGGCACGATCCTCGAGCACGACGAGCCCTTGATCGCGCTCCAGTCGCTCGCGCGAGCCTGGCGCCAGGCGCTCGGCGCGACCGTCATCGCGATAACCGGCTCGACCGGAAAGACCTCGACCAAGGACATCCTCGCCGCGCTGCTTGTCGAGCACCGCGCGACGGTCGCCAGCCGGGGCAACCTGAACACCGAGATCGGCCTGCCGCTGGCGATCCTGAGCGCACCCGCCGGCACCGAAGTTCTCGTGCTCGAGCTCGCGATGCGCGCGAAGGGAGAGATCGCCGAGCTGGCCGCGATCGCCCAGCCGGATGTCGGTCTCATCGTCAACATCGGCCCGGCGCACCTCGAGCAGCTCCGCTCGCTCGAGGCGATCGCGGCGGCCAAGGCAGAGCTACTCGCCGCGTTGCCGCCCGCCGGGACCGCAATCATTCCCGCCGATGAACCGTTGCTGGATGCCCACCTACCGCGCGGGCCGCGAGTCGTTCGCTTCGGCCCAGGCGGCGACGTGAGCCTGTCGAGCGTCACCGACGAGGGGGTCGAGCTCGCCGCGTTCGGCGAGCTGCGCCGGCTCGACCCGCCCTTCCGCTCGGCGCATCTCTTGAGCGACCTCTGCGCCGCGGTCGCCACCGCCGAATCGATCGGCGTGCACACGGGCGGGCGGTTCGAGGTTGAGCTGACCCCGCTCCGGGGCGAGCGGGTCGAGCTCGCGGGCGGTGTGACGCTGATCAACGACTGCTACAACGCGAACCCCGTCTCGATGCGTGCGGCGCTCGCCGAGCTCGCTGATGAGCGCTCGGCGGTTCGCCGCATCGCCGTGCTCGGCGACATGCTCGAGCTCGGACGCGAGGGACCGGGATTCCACGTGGTGCTCGGCGAGCAGGCGACCGATGCACGCGTGCTGATCCTCGTAACCGTAGGCGCGCTCGCCGAGCTCGCGGGCGAGACGTTCGTGGGCGGCGAGCATTTCCACGCAGCCGATGCGGACGAGGCGGCCGCGATCCTCGCCCCGCTCCTGCAGCGCGGAGATCTCGTGCTCGTCAAGGCCTCGCGCGCAGTCGGGCTCGAGCGCGTCGCGCGCCGACTTGCTCTGATGCGAGCGGGCTCGTGACCGCTACGGCGCTCGCCACCGGCAGTCAGCTCGCGCGCGTGCTGATCGGCGGCACCGCGTCGCTTCTGATCTGCATCTTCCTCAGCCCGAAGTTCATCAGCTTCCTGCGGATACGCGAGTTCGGGCAACAGGTGCGCGACGACGGACCAGCCGACCATCTGCTGACCAAGGCGGGCACGCCGACGATGGGCGGGGTGATCATGCTGACCGCGCTCGCCGCGCCGTTCCTGATCCTCAGCCAGTACGACTGGAACGCGCTCGGCGTGCTGTTCGTGACGATCGCCTGTGCGCTCGTCGGCTTCATCGACGACTACATGAAGCTCGTGCGCCGCCGCTCGCTCGGGCTGCGCGCGAAGACGAAGATGGTCGCGCTCGCGCTGATCTCGGTCGGTCTGTGGCAGCTGGCCGTACACAAAGCCGGCCTGTCCTCGAACCTCAACCTGCACATCGCCAAGCTCGACGACCCCGTGATCATCCACCTCGGAATCCTCTACCCCTTCGTCGTCTATCTCTGCGTGGCCGGGACGACGAACGGCGTCAACCTCGCCGACGGCCTCGACGGGCTCGCCGCGGGTTGCGCGGCGATCGTCCTGCTCGCCTTCGTCCTGATCACCTCGATCAGCTCGGGCGATCAGGACCTCGCGCTGTTTGCGAGCTGCCTGCTCGGCGTGAGCGTCGGCTTTCTGTGGTTCAACGCCTTCCCCGCGACGATCTTCATGGGCGACACCGGCTCGTTCGCGCTAGGCGGGGCGATCGCCGGCCTCGCGGTGATGACGCAGACCGAGCTCCTGCTCATCCTGATCGGCGGCATCTTCGTGATCGAGGCGCTCTCGGTGCTGATCCAGGTCGTCTCCTTCCAGGCCTTCCGCCGGCGCGTCTTCCTGATGGCGCCGATCCACCACCACTTCGAGCTCAAGGGCTGGTCGGAGACGAAGATCATCTTGCGCTTCTGGATCATTGCCTCGGTCGGCGCCGCGATCGGGTTCGTGATCTATCAGCACTCGATCCACAAGTGAGGCCACCGCCCCCCCGAGGGCCCTACCTCGTAGCCGGATTCGCACGTTCGGGCCGGGCGGCGGCCGCTGCACTGGTGGCTCGCGGCGAGCGTGTGATCGCGTACGACGCCGGCGAGTGCGATCCGCTCGAGGGGATCGAGCTCGCGTGCGGCGGTCAGGGGGTGGAGCTGCTCGAGCGCGTCGCCTGTGTCGTCAAGAGCCCCGGCGTGCCGCGCGAGGCACCGCTGATCGAGGCGGCACTGGCGCGTGGTGTCCCGGTGATCGGTGAGGTCGAGCTCGCGTGGCGGTTGCTGCCCAACGAGCTGATCGCCGTCACCGGCACCAACGGAAAGACGACGACGGTCGAGCTGATCGGCGAGATCCACCGGGCGGCCGGAGCACCCGTCGAGGTTGCGGGCAACGTCGGTCGTGCCCTGTCGACGCTGCTGCCCGCCCCGCCGGCCCCCGATGCGACGATCGTCTGCGAGGTCTCCTCGTTCCAGCTCGAGGACACGCTCGCGTTCGCTCCCGACGCCGCCGTCCTGCTCAACCTGACGGCAGACCACCTCGACCGACACCACAGCTTCGAGCGCTACCGCGGCGCGAAGCTGAGGATCTTCGCCAACCAGCCCGCTGAGGCGATCGCGGTCGTGCCGGAGGAGCTGGCGGCGCTCGCAACGGGCGCCGCGCAGGCGGTCCTCTTCGGGGCGGGGGAGCGGTGTGCGCTGCGGCTCGAGCGCGGCTCGCTCTACTGGCAGGACGAGCTCCTTCTGGCGACCACCGAGCTACGAATGCGCGCGCCGCTCGAAGACGCGATGGCGGCCGCGGCCGTCAGCCTCGCGCGCGGCGTCTCGCTCGAAGCGGTCCACAGCGCACTTGTTGCGTTCCGTGGCGTTGCCCACCGCCTCGAGGAGATCTCGCAGATCGGTGGCGTCACCTATGTCAACGATTCGAAGGCGACGAACATCGCGAGCACCCTCGTCGCGCTCGCGGCATTCGAGCCCGGCAGCGTCTTGTTGATTCTCGGCGGCCGCGGCAAGGGCCAGGACTTCACGCTGCTGCGTGAGGCGGTCGCCGAGCGCGCGGCGCACGTGTACGTGATCGGGGAGGACGGCCCACGTATCGCGGACGCTCTGGCCGGCTTGCCCTGCACCCGCGTCGAGACGCTCGCCGAGGCCGTCGAGCACGCCCGCCGGCTCGCCCATCGCGGCCAGGTCGTCCTGCTCAGCCCCGCGTGTGCGAGCTTCGATCAGTTCGATGACTTCGAGGCGCGCGGCGACGCCTTCCGGATGCTCGTCGACGAGCAGGCCTGACCGCTCGCACGTAGAAAGAAAAAGGCGATGGCCCATGCCCTCGCCGCCCGCGCCGCCCGGCCCCGCGACCGTTCGGCCGACGCGCTGATCACCGCGGCCCTGTGCCTGTTCGCGCTCGGCGCCGTCATGGTCTACAGCGCCTCTGCCCCGAGCCTCCTCTCGAGCGGCGGCAGCGGCGCCAGCGAGCTGATCAGCTTCGCGGTCTGGGGCGCCGTCGGGCTCGGCGCCGCCTGGCTGATCGCGCGGCGCGGCGTCGGCGCGTTGCGCGCCCTGACCGGCCCGCTGCTGTTCCTCGCCTTCATCCTGCTACTGGCGGTGCACCTCCCGCACGTCGGTCACGCGTCGAACGGCGCGCAGCGGTGGATCGGGGTTGGCCCCTTCAACTTCGAGCCGTCAGAGCTGATGAAGCTCGCGCTCGTCCTCTACGCGGCACAGGTCCTGGCGGGCCGTGTCGGCAGCCCGCCGGCGCTTCGCATCGCACTGAAGCGGATCGCGATCGTCGGCGCCGCGGCGGCGCTGCTCGTCGTCACCCAGCCGGATCTGGGGACGACGCTCGTGATCACGTTCACGCTCGGTTCGATGGTCGTGGTGGCCGGGGTGCCGCTGCGGACGCTCGGTTACGGATTGCTGGTCGCGATCGTCCTCGTGTTCGGCTTCGCACTCGTGAACCGCTACGCCTTCGATCGTCTGAGCTCGTTCGTCGACCCGTGGTCGCACGCGAGCACGACCGGCTATCAAGCGGTCCAGGGACAGATCGCGATCGGCTCGGGCGGGTTGCTCGGTCGCGGCCCCGGCAACGGCATCACGAAGGACTTCTACCTCCCGAACGGCTCCACCGACTTCATCCTCGCCGTGATCGGTGAGGAGCTCGGCGTCGTCGGCATCTGCAGCGTGCTGTTCCTCTACGGGCTGATGCTGTACGCGGGGCTGCGCATCGCGCGCTCGGCGCGCGATTCCTATTCGCTGGTGCTCGCCACGGGAATCACGGCACTGATCGGCGTGCAGGCTGTGCTGAACGTCTTCGCCGTCCTCAGCCTTGCGCCGCTGACGGGTGTGCCGCTTCCTTTCGTCTCCTATGGCTCCTCGAGCCTGCTCGTGATGCTCGCCGCGCTCGGCGGGCTCCTCGCCGTGTCACGCGAGAGCGCGGCTGGTCTGCACGTGGTGGAGCGCACGAGCGAGCAAAACGCGCGACGATCCGAGAGTGAGCGCACAGCCGCAGATCGCGATCGCAGCCGGCGGGACGGCAGGACACGTCATGCCGGCGCTGGCAGTGGCCGGCGCGCTTCGCACGCGCGGGGCTAGCGTCTATTTCATCGGTGGCGACCGTGCCGAGCGTGAGCTCGTTCCGGCCGCCGGCTATGAGCTCGAGCGGATCACCGTGCGCGGCATCGACCGGCACAACCCGCTCAAGGCGTCGCTCGCCCTTGCCACGGCGAGCCGCGCAACGGCCGCGGCGCGAGCGATCCTGCGGGAGCGATCGACGACCGCGGTCCTTGGCGGGGGTGGCTACGTGGCGGGCCCGGTCGGCCTTGCGGCGGTCTCGCTCCGCCTACCGCTCGTGCTCTGTGAAGCCGACAGCCACCTCGGGGTCGCGAACCGCACGCTGGCGCCGTTCGCGCGCCGGATCTGCCTCGCTTTTCCGATCGCCGGATGCGACGGACCGCGCTACCTCGTGACCGGGCGCGCCGTTGCGCTACCCGAGATGGACCGGGTCGCCGCGCGCCGGCGCTACCGCCTCGACCGCGACGATCTCATGGTGCTCGTCTTCGGCGGCTCGCTTGGCGCCCACTCGATCAACGAGGCGGCGCTCGCCGGCCTCAGCGGTGCGAGCTTTCGTGTCCTCCACGTGACGGGAACGCGCGACTGGCCGGCGCTGCGCACCCGCGACCACGGACCGCAATACGAGATAGTCGAGTACCTCGCGCCCGCCGAGTTCGCTGTGGCGCTCGCCGCTTGCGATCTCGTCGTCGCGCGCGCCGGCGGCTCGATCTTCGAGATCGCGGCGCACGGGCGCCCGGCGATCCTGATCCCTTATCCGCACGCGACGGCCGACCACCAGACGAGCAACGCAGCGTGGATGGTCGCCGGCGGGGCGGCGCTGATGCTGCCCGACGCCGAGCTGAACGGGCCACGGCTGGCGAGCGAGGTGGGCCGCCTGATCGGCGATCCCGCGCGGCGCGCGGCGATGTCCAACGCCGCGCTCGCGCTCGCGCGACCGCAGGCGGCGAGTGCGATCGCCGCTGAGGTCATGGCGGTGTCGTACGCGTGAGCGCCGGTCGCTGGTCGGGGCGCCGGCTTCACCTGATCGGCGTCGGCGGCGCCGGAATGAGCGCTTACGCGCGCGCGGCGCACGAGCTCGGTGCGAGCGTGACCGGCTCCGACCAGAGCGAGTCGGAGTTCTCCCGCGGGCTTCTCGCGGACGCTGTGCTCAGCGAGCTCCACATCGGGCACGCGGCCGAGAACATCCCCGCGGGTGAAGACGTCGAGGTCTTCGTCTCGAGCGCCATCGCCACGGCCAATCCCGAGCGCGAGGCGGCGGCTCAGCGCGGGCTGCGCGTTGGCAGCCGGGCGGAGCTGCTCGCGGAGCTCAGTGCGCTGCGTCGGACGATCGCCGTTGCCGGCGCGCACGGCAAGACGACCGTGGCGAGCATGATCGCCGTGGTGCTGATCGAGGCCGGGCTCGATCCCGGCTATCTGATCGGCGGTGTCGTGCGCGACACCGGCCGCGGCGGTCACTGGGGCACGGGCGAGTGGCTCGTCGTCGAGGCCGACGAGTCCGATAAGTCACTGCTCTCGCTTGTGGTCGAGATCGCGGTGCTCACGAACGTCGAGCTCGACCACCACGACCGCTTCGGCTCGCTGCATGAGCTCGAGGCCGTCTACCGCGAGTTCCTGGCCGGCGCGCCACAGGCGGTGGTCTGGGATCGACCCGAACTGCGGGCGTTGCGCGAGCCACCGCCAGGCGGGGCTCCAGCGCCGCTACTCACCTACGACGCGCAGCCGGAGCTGACGCCGGGCGGCTCGCGGATTTGCTTCGATGACCTAACGCTCGAGCTGCGCGTCCCCGGCGAGCACAATGCCCGCAACGCCGCCGCGGCGCTCACGGTCGCGCGCGCGATCGGCGTCGAGCCGGATGTAGCGGCCCGCGCGCTCGCCGGTTTCCGCGGCGCCGGGCGGCGCTTCGAGCGTCTCGGTCGCGATGCCGGCGGGGGAGAGGTGTACGACGACTATGCACACCACCCGACGGAGATCCGCGCGACGCTCGCCGCCGCGCGCACGCTTGGACCCAACCGCTTGATTGCGGTCTTTCAGCCGCACCTGTTCAGCCGGACGCGCGCGCTTGCGCGCGAGTTCGGGGAGTCGCTCGCCGCGGCGGATGTCGTCGCGGTCCTCGACGTCTACCCAGCGCGCGAGCGCGCGGAGGACTTCCCCGGCGTCAGCGGACTGCTCATCGCCGAAGCGACGGCGGACGTGGCGGCGGGACGGCCGGTGTACTGGCTGCCCGATCCCGAGCTCGCCGAGCGGGTCCTGCGCGGGCTGATCGCGGAAGGCGACATCGTGGTCGTCATGGGGGCGGGCGACATCGACGAGCTCGGGCGGCGACTTGCCCGTGGTTGAGCTCGAGCGCGACTACCCGCTCGCGCGGATGACGACCGTGCGCACCGGCGGCAACGCCGAGCTCTTCGCGCGGGTGACGACGAGCGCGAACCTGCTCGAGGTGCTGAGTCTCGCGGACCGGGAGGCCCTCGAGGTCCATACGCTCGGCTCCGGATCGAACCTGCTCGTTGCCGACGACGGGGTGGCGGGAATCGTCATTCAACTGGCCGGACAGCTCGCGCGGATCACGGTGCGCGCCGACGGGCTCGAGTGCGGCGGCGGCGCGCGCCTACCAAGCATCGCCGCGCGCGCCGCCGCCCACGGTCTCGCGGGGATCGAGTTCGCGGTCAACATCCCCGGCACCGTCGGCGGCGCTGTGCGGATGAACGCGAATGCCTACGACGGCTCGCTCGCGGACGCGCTCGCGTGGGTCGAGGTCGTGAGCGCTCGCGTTGTCGAGCGCCGCCGCCCACAGGAGCTCGGCTTTGCCTACCGCAGCTCGAACCTCGGGCCCGGTGAGATCGTCACGGCGGCTCGCTTCGCGCTGCGCCCGGCACCGCCTGAGTCGGTCCGTGCGGCGCTCGCGCAGATGCGCGCCGCACGCCACGCGGCCCAACCTAAGGGGATCAAGACCTTCGGCTCGACATTCAAGAATCCGCCAGGCGCGACCGCCGGACAGCTACTCGCCGACGCCGGCGCCGGCGGCCTGCGCGCCGGTGGCGCACGCCTCTCGCCGAAGCACGCCAACTTCGTCGAGAACCTCGGCGATGCGACGACCGCGGACGTCGTGGCGTTGATGGCGATGGCGCGCGAGCTCGTGCTCGAGCGCCATGGAGTGGAGCTCGAACGCGAGGTCCAGGTTCTCGGGGCGGTCAGCTTCCCGTGGGAAGCGCAGTAGGGGTTTACGCCGGGAACGCGAAACCCACGAACGTGTACGTGCGCTACAAGCTCGCGGGCGTAGCGCTGGCAGCGCTCGGGACCTACGGTCTCTGGCTCGGCCTGCTGCGCACGCTACCGCTGTTCCAAGTCGAGAACGTCACGGTCACGGGTCTGTCGGGCAATGCCGCGCCTCAGATCTCATCGACGATCACGCTGACCGCACGCGAGATGACAACGACGGACTTCTCGGCGTCGCGGCTGCGCCAGGCCGTATCCGGCTACAACGCGGTCGCGACTGTGAACGTCCATACCCACTTCCCTCATGGCGTCGTCGTCCAGGTCGTGGAGCGCCAGCCGATCGCACGGCTCGCCGCCGGCGGCAACATGCTCGCGGTCTCCGCTGACGGGCGCGTGCTCGCGGGCCTCGTCCCCTCGCACTCGCTGCCGCTGATCAGTGCGACACGCGCGCCGGTCGAGGGGCGCGTCTCCGGGTCGCTCGCCCGCGGCGAGCTCGCCCTGCTCGAGGCGGCCCCACCGGCGCTGCGCGCGCGCGTCTTTGCTGTGCGCCTCTCGAACGAGGGTCTCACCGTTCGCTTGCGCGGCGGGCCGCTCGTCTACTTCGGCGACGCGCTGCTGGTGCACGCGAAATGGGACGCCACGGCGGCGGTCCTCGCCAGCCGCACCTCGCAAGGTGCGCGCTACATCGACGTCTCGCTGCCGTCGCGCCCGGCCGCGGCTGTCGACGACCAGGCGACCATACCCCCCGCCAGCACAGGCCCCACGACGGTCACCGGGGCGAGCGGAACGCTACCGGGAAGCACCTCAACCTCCACTTCAGGATGATTGACTGAAGTCGATGAATAACTTGAGAGTTGAGACTTTTCTCGTCTGCAACGATGCTTGCGCTATGACGACGCCGTTGACACGCGAAGGACCCCTGCATAACGTGGGTTTCCGGCACCGTCGCTGCGGAGCCGAAAAACCCTTCATTCTCACTAGAGACTCGGACATAGATGGACGGCGGTAACTATCTCGCGGTCATAAAGGTCGTCGGCGTCGGCGGCGCCGGCACGAACGCCGTCAGCCGGATGGTTGACGCCGGCCTGCGCGGAGTCGAGTTCATCGCGACGAATACGGATTCGCAGTCGCTCCAGTCGGCCGATGCCGAGGTCAAGATCAACATCGGCGCCGAGCTGACGCATGGCCTCGGCGCGGGTGCCAACCCGGAGACGGGCTTCGGCGCCGCGTCCGAGTCACGTGACGAGATCAAAGAGGTGCTCAAGGGCGCCGACATGGTGTTCGTGACCGCCGGCGAAGGCGGCGGCACCGGCACCGGCGCCTCGCCCGTCATCGCCGAGATCGCCAAGAAGGAGATCGGCGCGCTGACGATCGGGATCGTCACACGCCCGTTCGACTTCGAGGGAACGCACCGGATGCGCCAGGCCGAGGAGGGCATCCGTCGCCTGCGCGACCAGGTCGACGCGCTGATCGTGATCCCGAACGAGCGCCTGCTGACGATCGTCGAGAAGAAGACGTCAATGGTCGAGGCGTTCAAGGTCGCGGACAACGTCCTGCGCTACGGGGTCCAGGGGATCACCGACCTCGTCACCGTGCCCGGCCTGATCAACCTCGACTTTGCCGACGTGCGCACGATCATGACCGGCGCCGGCACGGCGATGATGGGCATGGGCACCGGCGTCGGCGAGGGTCGCGCGAGCGACGCCGCGCAGGCCGCGATCAGCTCGCCGCTCATCGACGAGGACATCCAGGGCGCGACAGGCATCGTCATCAACATCACCGGTCCGCCCGACCTCGGCCTCTTCGAGGTCGACGAGGCCGCCGAGATCGTTCAGGCGGCGGCCGATCCGGACGCGAACATCATCTTCGGCGCAGTGATCGACGAGCAGCGCGGCGAGGAGGTGACCGTGACGGTGATCGGCACCGGCTTCGCACCGCCAGCCGAGACGCGGCTGCGGCCAAACCGCCGAGAGTCGGTCTCGCCGCCGCCACGCGAACGGCCGAGCGGCCGTGCGGAGCGTCCTGGGCGCGAGCCCGGCCGGCGCGAACGTCCGCGCCAGCCGGAGCGCTCCTCGCTCGAGATTCGCGACGAGGACATCGACGTTCCGCCGTTCCTGCGCTAGCGGGCGGCGGCTCGGCCTCCGGCCGACCGTCCTCGCCTTGAAATGAAGTACTCGGGGGACGCTCGGACCCATCCACAACCCAGCGGCTGGCTGTGCGCCGCCGGTGGAGCCTGAGCGGCGCGCCCAGCACCAAGGCCGTTTGATCTCCGCGAGGACGGTCGGCCGAAGGCCGAGCCGCCGGAGCGATAGCCTGGGTGCGTGAGTGTCACGGCGCCACTGCGGCGCACTTCTCTCTACGACGCGCACGTCGCGCTCGGGGCCCGGATGGTGCCTTTCGCCGGCTGGGAGATGCCCGTGCAGTACGAGGGCGTGATCGCCGAGCACCGTGCCGTGCGCTCGATCGCGGGGATCTTCGACGTCTCGCACATGGGTCAAATCGAGACGAGCGGGCCGGATGCGCTGGCCCTGCTCCAGCGTCTGCTGTCCAACGACGTCGCGCGCCTCGGCCTCGGCGGTGCGCAGTACAGCGTGCTCTGTCGCGAGGACGGCGGCGTCCTTGACGACCTCTTCACCTACCAGCTCGCACCCGGCCAATACCTGACCGTGACCAACGCCGCAAACCACGAACGCGACCTCGACTGGTTTCGCTCGCAGGCCGACGGCTTCGACGTCGAGCTGTACGACCGCGCCGGCGACTACGCGATGCTCGCGGTGCAGGGGCCGCTCGCGCGCGAGATCGTCCAGGCGGACGCAAACTCTCCGCTGCCCGAGCGAATGACCGTCGCGTCGCGCATCATCGGCGGTAACCCGGCGCTCGTCGCTGGGACCGGGTACACAGGCGAGGACGGCGTCGAGTTGCTCCTCGACCCGGATGCTGCCCCCGTCGTCTGGGAGGCGTTGACGCGCCGCGGCGCGCGCCCCGCCGGCCTTGCCGCGCGCGACACGCTGCGGACCGAGGTCTGCTACCACCTGTATGGGAATGACCTCTCGACCGAGCGCGGGCCGATCGAGGCCGGGCTTGGCTGGTGCTGCAAGGAGGACACGGGCTTCATCGGAGCGGATGCCGTGCGCGCGGCGCGCGAGAATCCGCCGCCCGAGAAGCTCGTGCCATTCGTGCTCACCGCGGAGGGCATCGCACGCCCGGGCGACGCGGTCGTCGGCGGCGGCGTCGTCACGAGCGGGACCTTCTCGCCGAGCCTCGAGGTCGGCATCGGCATGGCCTACCTTCCGCTAGAGCATGCCGGTGAGGGCAGCGAGTTCGAGATCGACGTGCGCGGGCGGACGCGCCGTGCGCGCGTCGTGAAGCGGCCGCTGTACGCGCACGCCTGAGGTAGCGGCGCGCTGTTAGGCTGAGCCTCGCGCAGATGGCTGAAGCGTCCTACCCACCCGAGCTGCTGTACCACCCTGAGCACGACTGGGCGCGGGTCGAGGGGGAAGTCGCGACGTTCGGGATCACCTGGCACGCGCAGGACGCACTTGGCGAGATCGTCTTCGTCGAGACGCCCGCGGTGGGCACGCAGCTGAGCGCGAACGAGGCCTACACCGAGGTCGAGTCGGTCAAGGCGGTCTCGGACGTCTTCGCGCCACTGACCGGTGAAGTGATCGAGACGAACGCTCAGCTCGCCGCAAAGCCTGAGCTGATCAACGAGGATCCCTACGGCGAGGGCTGGCTGGTCAAGGTCCGGATCGCCGACGCGAGCGAGGCAGGGGGCCTGCTCAATCGCGACGCGTACGTCGCGACGCTCGACGAATGACCCGTTACACAGCCGCTACTGACGCCGACCGCCAAGCGATGCTCGAGGCGATCGGGGTCGCTAGCGTCGACGAGCTGTTCGCGGACATCCCGGAGTCGCTGCGCTGCGCCGCGCCGCTCGAGCTCGGCGCCGGGCTCAGCGAGGCCGAGGTGTATGCGCACCTGCGCGAGCTCGCCGCTCGCAACACCTCCACCGAGGACGAGGTCTCGTTTCTCGGCGCCGGCATGTACGACCACTACGTGCCCGCGCTGATCGACATGCTGACCTCGCGCTCCGAGTTCCTCACGCCATACACGCCCTACCAGCCGGAGATCTCGCAGGGCGGGCTGCAGGTGATGTTCGAGTATCAGACGGCGATCTGCGAGCTGACGGGGATGGACGTCTCGAACGCCTCCGTCTATGAAGGCCCGTCGGCCGTCGCAGCCGCGGGCTACCTCGCGAAGCTGGCGAACGGGCGCAGCCGCTTCGTCGTCTCCCGGGGGGTCCACCCGCACGCGCGCGAGACGCTCGTCACCCTCTGCGCCGGCTACGGGATGAGCGTCAGCGAAGTGCCGCTGAGCGACGGCGTCACCGACCTCGCCGCCTGGGGCAGCGCGATCGACGAGGACGTAAGCGCCGTCTTCGTCGCGCAGCCCAACTACCTCGGCGCCGTCGAGGATCTCGAGCCGCTCGTCGGCCTTGCGCGCGAGCGTGGAGCGCTCGTCGTCTGCAGCGCCGACCCGCTCACGCTGGGACTCCTCGAGCCGCCCGGTGCGTTCGGCGTCGACGTCTGCGTGGGCGAGGGCCAGCCGCTCGGCAACAGACTCGATTTCGGCGGCCCTTCGTTCGGCTTCTTCGCGACCCGCGCCGAGCACATGCGCCGCATGCCGGGCCGGATCGCCGGGGAGACCGTGGACGTCGACGGCCGCCGCGGCTTCGTGCTCACGCTGCAGACGCGAGAGCAGCACATCCGCCGCGAGCGCGCGACCTCGAACATCTGCACCGCGCAGGCGCTCAACGCGCTGGCCGGCGTCGTCTACCTGTCCTGGCTCGGGCGCGCGGGTCTTGTCGAGCTCGGCGAGCTCCTCGTGCAGCGCACCGCGTACGCGCGCAGCGCCCTCGCCGCGGTCGACGGCGTCTCGCTCCTGCACGAGCAGCCGGTCGTGCGCGAGTTCGCGGTCTCGCTCGGCCTGCGCGACCTCGAGGCCGTGCGGCGCGTCCTGCGCCGTTGCGCGGCCGAGCACGTGAACCCCGGTCACCCGCTCGGCTTCGATTATCCGGAGCATCCCGATGGCCTGCTCGTGGCGATCACCGAGCAGCGCAGCCGCGCCGACATCGACCTGCTGGTCGACGTGCTCGGACGCGCGGTCCGCGCGGAGCGCGCCGGCGCCGGCGCCGCGAGCGCAGGAGGGGAAGCGGCGGAATGACCGAGACGGCGATGCAGCGCGATCGGGCGGCGACGATCTTCGAGAAGGGAAAGCCGGGGCGCAGGGCATTCACGCCGCCGGCGGTCGACGTTCCCGAGCGCCCGCTCGATGAGCTGATACCGCGGGCCCTGCGCCGCAAGCAGCCGGCGCGGCTGCCCGAGCTGTCCGAGCCCGAGATCGTGCGCCATTACGTCAAGCTCTCGCGGCGCAACTTCGACCTCGACACCGGCTTCTACCCGCTCGGCTCGTGCACGATGAAGCACAACCCGCGCCTGCACGAGCGCGTCGCCGGCCTCGCCGGGCACGCGCGGCTGCACCCGCACCAGGATCCGGCGCGCGCGCAGGGCGCGCTCGCGTTGATGTGGAACCTCGAACGCGCGCTGGCCGAGATCGCGGGGCTCCCGCACGTCTCGCTGCAGCCGTCCGCCGGATCCCACGGCGAGCTCGCGGGTGTTCTGCTTACGCGCGCCTATCACGCTGACCGCGGTGAGCAGCGCCGCACGGTACTGACACCGGACACGGCGCACGGCACGAACCCCGCGACGGTGACGATGGCGGGTTACGAGGTTGTCAAGGTCGGCACGAACGCCGACGGCGGCGTCGACCTCGACGACCTGCGCGCAAAGGCGGACGCGCAGACCGCGTGCCTCATGCTGACCAACCCGAACACGCTCGGCTTGTTCGACCCGAACATCGAGGAGATCGTGCGGATCGTCCACGAGGCGGGGGCGACCGCCTACTACGACGGGGCGAACCTCAACGCGATCATGGGTATCTCACGCCCGGGCGACATGGGGTTCGACATCGTGCACTTCAATCTGCACAAGTCCTTCACCCAGCCACACGGCGGCGGCGGACCAGGGTCGGGCCCGATCGCCGTCTCTGCGACGCTCGCCCCGTTTCTCCCACAACCGGTGATCGTGCGCCACGGCGGCGAGGAGTCGAACGGCTCGCACCGCGAGTTCGACCTCGACTTCGACCGCCCGAAGTCGATCGGCCGCCTGCGTGGCTTCCAGGGCAACTATGGCTGCTTCGTGCGCGCCTACGCCTACATCTGCTCACTCGGGGCGACCGGCCTGCGAGATGCGTCGGAGATCGCCGTGCTCAACGCGAATTACTTACTCGCGCGCCTGCGCCAGCTCGGGGTGACCGAGCTCCTGCCGCCCGCCTACGACCGGATCTGCATGCACGAGTTCGCGCTCAGCGGCGCGCCGATGAAGCGTGAGCTCGGGATCCGTACGCTCGATCTCGCCAAACGCCTGCTCGACCACGGCTACCACCCGCCGACCGTTTACTTCCCGCTGCTTGTCGAGGAGGCGCTACTCGTCGAGCCGACCGAGACCGAGACGAAGGAGACGCTCGACGCGTTCGCGCAGGCGATCGCCGAGATCCTGAGCGAAGCGCGCGCCGACCCCGAGATCGCGCGCGGCGCGCCCTACACGACGCCGGTGCGCCGCCTCGACGAGGCGGGCGCCGCCAAGCAGCCGGTTCTGCGCCAGGCGCTCTGAAACTCCCCACAGATCACCTGTAGCCTGCCGCGCATGCGGATCTTCTCCGGCATCCAACCGACGGGGCGCAAGCACCTCGGCAACTACATCGGCGCGATCGTCCAGTACGTCGCGGGGCAGGACCGCGGCGAGGCGATCTACAGCATCGTCGACCTGCACTCGCTGACCGTTCCGTTCGACCCGCGGGAGCTGCCCCAGCTTGTCTACGACACGGCGGCAATCCTGCTCGCGGCGGGCCTCGACCCCGAGCGCTGCATCCTCTTCCGCCAGTCCGACGTGCACGAGCACACCGAGCTCACCTGGCTACTCACGTCGGTGACGGCGAAGGGCGAGCTCGAGCGGATGACGCAGTACAAGGACAAGTCAGCGAAGCAGCGCGAGCTAAGCACGGCCGGCCTCTTCCTCTATCCAGTGCTGATGGCCGCCGACGTCCTCGCATACCGCGCGCACGAGGTGCCGGTCGGCGAGGACCAGCGCCAGCACGTCGAGCTGATGCGCGATGTCGCCGGGCGCTTCAACGCGCGCTTCGGGGAGACGCTCGTCGTGCCAGAGGCGGTGATCCCGCAGGTCGGCGCGCGGATCATGGACCTCCAGGATCCGACGAGCAAGATGTCGACGACGAGCGCAAGCGCCGAGGGTACGGTCTACGTGCTGGATGAACCGGCGCAGATCGAGCGTAAGTTCAAGCGCGCGGTCACGGATTCGGGCAAGGGCGTCCACCGCGCGCCGGACAAGCCAGGGATCGCGAACCTGATCGAGATCCTCGCTGTCGTTCGCGGCGTCGACCCGGCGGTGGTCGAGCACGAGCATCGCGAGGCCGGCTACGGCGACTTCAAAGTCGCGGTCGCGGCGGCCGTGGTCGATTATCTGGCGCCGGTGCGCGAGCGCTACAACGAGCTGCGCGCGGACGAGGCTCGACTCGAGTCGATCTTCGCTGCGGGCGCCGAGCGCGCGCGTGCGCTCGCGTCCGTCACCCTGGCCGACGTGCGTGCGGCCATGGGCGTCGGATCGCCGCGCTAGCGTTCGCGCATGCGCCTTGCCGAGCTCGAGTTCGACCTCGACGTCTTCAGCGGTCCCTTCGACCTCCTGCTGACGCTGATCCTGCGCGAGGAGGTCGACCTGCGCGAGGTCTCGCTCGCCGAGGTCGTGATCAGTTACATCGATCACCTCGAAGCAAGGGGCGAGCTCGATCTCGAGGCGACGACCGAGTTCATCGTCCTTGTCGCGGCGCTGCTCGAGCTGAAGTCGCGGCTCCTGCTCCCCGGCGAGGAGCTCGACGAGCTGATCGAGCTCGAGCCCGGCGAGGCGGTCGAGGAGCTGCTCGCGCGCCTGCTCGAGGCGCGGCGCTACCGCGAGGCCTCCGCGCAGCTAGCGCGGCGCTTGGCCGGCGCGCCGAAGGTCCGCTACCGCGAGGCCCCGCTGCCGCCGGAGCTGCGCCGCGTCGACCTCGAGGACGCGCCGGTCGGCCTTTGGGATCCGCAGAGCCTCGGGCGCGCGCTCGGCGGCCTGCTCGCGCATCCGCCGCGGCTCGACCTGAGCCACGTCCTCGTCGCGCGCGTGAGCGTGAGCGAACGGATCGCTCATCTGCGCCGGCTGCTGCGCAAGGCGGTTGAGGTCAGCTTCGACGACGCCGTCGCCGGCGCCGACCGCATGACGGTTGCTGTCACGATCTTCGCCCTACTCGAGCTGTACAAGCGCGGCGAGCTGAGCTGGGACCAGGATGAGCCATTCGGTGAGATCACGGTGCGGGCGCGACCGCGAGCGGCCGTCGGGGCGCTGCGATGAGCGAGCTCGGCCGTACCGTCGAAGCGCTCCTGTTCCTGTCGAGCGAACCGGTCAGCGCCGAGGAGCTCGAGGAGGCCACCGGCGCCGGGGCGCTCGAGCTCGCGGGCGCGCTGCTCGAGCTCGGCGAAGAGCTCGCGCCCGGCCGGCGCGGGCTTATCCTGCGCGAGGTCGCGGGCGGCTACACGCTCGCGAGCGACCCGCACGCCGAGGATGCGGCGCGGAGCCTCCTCGGCCGCCCGCGACAGGGCTCGCTGACCCCGGCGCAGCTCGAGACACTCGCGATCGTCGCCTACCTGCAGCCCGTCTCGCGCCCCGAGATCGCGCGGATCCGCGGCGTCAACGCGGAGTCGCCGGTGGCGACGCTGCTCGATCGCGGACTGATCTCCGAGGCCGGTCGCTCCGAGTTCGGCGCGGTCCTCTACAAGACGACACCGGTCTTCCTGAAGCTCTTCGACCTCGCTTCGCTCGAGGACCTGCCGGACCCCGCGACCTGGGATCCGACGCCGGAAGAGGAGGGCGAGCTGCGCGACCGGCTACTCGCGGCGGGCGACGCGCGCGCGGGCGTCGCCGCCGAGTAGCGAGTTCGCGGGCCGTCAGCGAGCCAGCTGCAGCCAGGCAGCGGTATCGGGCGCCAGCCGGCCGCCGGCCAGCGGCGCGCTCGCGAGGATCACGTCCGCGCCCGCAGGGAGCTCGACCGCACTCGTCGACAAATTGACGATGCAGCGGAAGCCCGGCTCGCGCTGGAACGACAGCACGTTCGCGGGTGCATCGGCGTCCCATTCGAGGTCGCCGTCGCCGAGCGCCGGGTGGGATCGGCGGATCCGCAACGAGCGGCGATAGAGCTCGAGCATCGAATCCGGATCGCGCTCCTGGCTCGTCGCGGTGAAGGCGCGCCACGCGTCCGGTTGCGGTAGCCATGGCGTCGAGCCCGCGCCCGCCGGGCTGAAGCCGAACGGCGACACCTCGCCCGACCAGGGCAGCGGTACCCGGCAGCCGTCGCGCGTGCGTCCGCTCAGCCTGAAGCGCGGATCCTGCATCAGCTCCGCCGGAATGTCCTCGACCTCCCACAGGCCGAGCTCCTCCCCCTGGTAGATGTAGGCGCCACCCGGCAGGGCGAGCATCAGCAGCGCGGCGGCGCGCGCGCGGCGCGTGCCGCGGACGAGGTCGGCGGGCGAGCCCGCGTAGCGCGTGATGTGCCTTTGCACGTCGTGGTTTGAAAGCACCCAGGTCGCCGGCGCGCCCGTGCCGCCGAGCGTCGCAAGCGTGCGATCGATGACCGCGCGCAGCTCGCCGGCGTCCCACGCGCAGCGTAGGAAGTCGAAATTGAACGCGGTGTCGAGGCCGCCGCTCGCGACGTAGCGCGCGAGCCGGTCAGCGCCCGCGACCCACGCCTCGGCGACGAACAGGCGCTCACCGCCGTAGCGGTCGGCGAGCCTCCGCCAGCGCTGATAGATCGCCTGCACCTCGTCGCGGTCCCAGTGCGGATGGCTGCCCGCGCCGTTGTGCTCGGCGCCCGCGTGCTGCGCGAGGTCCGGCAGCTCGGGGTCCTTCATCAGCCCATGAGCGACGTCGATGCGAAAGCCGTCGACATCGCGGTCGAGCCAGAAGCGCAGGATCGAGTCGAACTCGTCGGCCACCGCCGGGTTTGCCCAGTTGAGGTCCGGCTGCTCCGGCGCAAACAGGTGCAGATACCACTCGCCGTCGGGCACCTGCGTCCACGCCAGGCCGCCGAATCGCGACTGCCAGTTGTTCGGCGGCAGCTCGCCGCCACGGCCGCGACCTGGCCGGAACCAATATCGCGACCGCTCGGGCGAGCCCGGCTCCGCGGCGAGCGCCGCCTCAAACCAGTGGTGCCGGTCGGAGGTGTGGTTCGGCACGAGGTCCACGATCACGCGAATGCCGCGCTCATGGCACGCGCCGATCAGCCCCTCGGCGTCGGCGAGCGTCCCGAACAGCGGATCGATGTCGCGGTAGTCGGCGACGTCGTAGCCGCCGTCGGCCATCGGCGAGCGGTACCACGGCGTGATCCAGATCGCATCGATGCCGAGCTCGTGGAGGTAGGGGAGCCGCGCCAGGAGCCCCGCGATGTCGCCGATGCCGTCGCCCGACGCGTCGGCGAAGCTGCGCATGTAGATCTGGTACACGACCGCTTCGCGCCACCACGGGCGCGCTGCTGCGCTCACGCCCGGGCCCGGGTTGCCGCGAGCTGCCCGCACGCCGCCGCGATGTCTCGCCCCCGCGTCAGGCGTACGGTCACGCGCACCCCCATACCCTCGATCACGGAGCGGAACGCCGCGATCGCCTGGCGGCTCGAGCCTTCGTAGGGCGAGTCGGTCGGGTTGTAGGGGATCAGGTTCACCTTGAAGGCCTCGCGCGGGGAAAGCAGCCGGGCGAGCGCGAGCGCCTGTTCGTAGCGGTCGTTGACGCCGGCGAGCATCACATACTCGATGAACACGCGCCGTCGCGTCGCGGCCCAGTGCGCCCGGCACGCCGCGAGCACGTCGTCGAGCGGGTAGCGCTCGTTGACGGGCATCAGCTCGCTGCGCAGCGCGTCCTCCGGCGCGTGAAGCGAAAGCGCAAGGCGCACCGGAACACCCGAGGCGGTCAGTCGCTCGATCCCCGGGATCCACCCGACGGTCGAGATGGCGGTCCGCCGTGACGTTATTCCGAGTGCCGGCAGAAGCTCGCACGCGCTGAGCACGGCGTCGAGGTTCAGCATCGGCTCGCCCATGCCCATGAACACGGCGTGATCAACCGGCCCCATGCGGCGGAAGTGCAGTGCCTGGTCGACGATCTCATCGCGCGTCAGGTTGTGCGCGAAGCGCATCCGCCCGGTGGCGCAGAACGTGCAGGTAAGCGGGCAGCCCGACTGCGACGAGATGCACAGCGATCGGCGGCCGTCGACATAGCGCATCAGCACCGACTCGACCGCGTGACGCTCCGCGGTGCGCAGCAGCGCCTTCACCGTCCCGTCTCGTGCGCGCTCCTCGCGCTCGAGAACCAGGGTCGAGAGCGGTACCTGCTCGGCAAGCCGCGCGCGCAGCGCCGCCGGCAGATCGCTCATCGCCCCATAGGAGTCAGCTCCGCGCGCAAGCCACGCCCACACCTGCCGATTGCGGTAGTGGGGCTCGCCGATCTCACTCAGCGTCCGGTTCAGCAACTCGAGGTCCATCCGCCTATGGTTGCAAGCGGATGCGTCTCGCCAAGTATCTGGCGCGCGCCGGTGTCGCTTCGCGGCGCGCGGCGGCCGAGATCGTGCGCGCAGGACGCGTGCGCGTCGACGGCCAGATCGAACGCGACCCGGCCCGCGAGATCGATGCCCAACGCGTCGAGCTCGACGGCAGCGTGATCGCCGGGCCAGAGGAGCCGGTCGTCTACGCGCTCAACAAGCCGCTCGGCGTCGTATCGACGGCCCGCGACAGCCACGGGCGGCGGACGGTCGTCGAGCTGATCGAGCGCGATTCGCGCCGGCTTTACCCGGTCGGGCGCCTCGACGCGCAGACGACGGGGCTGATCCTCTTGACGAACGACGGCGAGCTCGCGAACCTCCTCCTGCACCCGCGTTACGAGGTTTCGAAGACCTACCGGGCGACGGTCGGCGGTGGTCCGGTCAAGCGCGCGGCGCTCGTCGCGCTGCGTGAGGGGATCGAGCTCGACGACGGCCGCACGGCGCCGGCGCGCGCGCGGCTGCTCGCGCCGCAGGTCATCGAGATCGAGCTGCGCGAAGGAAGAAAGCGCCAGGTCAGGCGGATGTGCGAAGCGGTCGGTCACCCGGTCAGCGCGCTCGAGCGGACGCGCTTCGGTTCGCTCGAGCTGGGCGACCTGGCGCCGGGCGCCTATCGCCGGCTCACCGACGACGAGCTCGCGGCGCTGCGCGCCCAGGCGCGACGGTAGTCACTCCTCGCGCGCGGCGCCTGCGCCAGGATCCTGGTTCGCGCGGCGGCGGGGGATACGCGCCTCGAGCGCCCGGTGCGGTTGCGCGTTGAGCGCGTCGAGCGCCTGCATGTCCGCGGGGGAGAGCTCGAACTCGAAGACCGCGATGTTCTCCGCGATCCGCTCGCGGTTCGCGGACTTCGGCAGCACAACGGTCCCCTTCTGGAGCGCCCAGCGGAGCAGCACCTGCGCCGGCGAGCGCTCGTAGCGCGCGGCGAGCTCGCCCACGCGCGCGTCCGCGAGCCGGCGCCCGCGGGTCAGCGGGCTGTAGGCCTCGACGACGATCTCGTGGCGTGCGCAGAACTCGAGGTTGGTCTCGTCGAAGCCGAACGGCGAGAACTTGACCTGGTTGACGGCCGGCGGAATGCTCGCGACGTCGAGCACGGCGCGCAGCTGGGCGGGCGAGTAGTTGCTGACCCCGATCGTGCGTGCGATGCCGCTCTCGCACAGACGCTCCATCGCCTTCCACGTCCGCTTCACCGTGCCCGGTACCGGCCAATGCACCAGGTAGAGGTCGACGTACTCGAAGCCGAGCTCACGGACGCTCCGCGCGAGCGCGCGCTCGGCGCGCGGGAAATCGGCCGGCCGCAGCTTGGTCGTGATCCAGACCTCCTCGCGCGGAATGCCGCTGCGCCGCACGCCCTCGCCGACGCTGCGCTCGTTGGCGTAGAGCCGCGCCGTGTCGATGTGGCGGTAGCCGGCCTCGAGCGACCAGCGAACCGCGTCGATCGTCGGCTCGCCGTCGGGGATCTCCCAAACGCCGAGGCCGATGAGCGGCAGCTCACGCCCATCTCGAAGTCGAGCTGTTGGCGGCACGCCCGAGAAACTACTCTGCCAGCGATGAGCGTTTCTTCTGACGAGCGATTGTTCGCGCTGCGCGGCGCGACGAGCGTCGCCGCGAACAGCGAGCCGGCGATCCTCGAGGCGACCGCGAGCCTGATGCGCGAGCTGATCGAGCGCAACGATCTCGAGCCGCAGCGGATCGTCAGCTGCATCTTCACGGTCACTGCGGATCTCGACGCGGCCTTTCCGGCGGTCGCCGCGCGCAGGCTCGGACTCGACGGCGTGCCGCTGCTGTGCGCGCGCGAGATCGACGTGCCCGGCGCGCTCCAGTCGGTGATCCGCGTCCTCATGCACCACTACGCGCCGGCCGATCACCGCGCGCGCCACGTCTACCTCGGTGAGGCACGCAGCCTGCGCGAGGACCTCGACGCGGCACAATAGGCCCGTGGCGCTCCAGTTCGCCTCTGCCGTCAAGCGCATCCCGGTCTACCCTGCGGGGTCGGGCTACGCGCAGACCGGTCCGCTCGTCCTGCTCGAGAGCAACGAGTCACCGTACCCACCGCTGCCCGAGGTGGTCGCCGCCGCGAGTGCCGCAGCCGCCGGCGCGAACCGCTACCCGGACCCCAACAGTGTCGCCTTGCGCGCGGCGCTCTCCGCCCGCTACTCCGTGCCGGCAGACCAGATCACCGTCGGCAACGGCTCCTGCGACGTGTTGCTCGCGGCCGGCCTGGCGCTGCTCGAACCGGGTACGGAGCTCGTCTACGCCTGGCCCTCGTTCTCCGTATACCCGCAGCTCGAGGCGATCTCGGGCGCGACCGCGGTCACCGTGCCGCTCGACGCGGACGAGCGCCACGACCTCGACGCGCTCGCCGCCGCGGTCACCGCGAAGACGCGCCTTTTGATCATCTGCAACCCGAACAACCCGACGAGCACAGCCGTGCGCTTCGACGCGCTCGCGGCGTTCGTCGACGCGCTACCCGAGCGTGTCTGCGTGATGATCGACGAGGCCTACTGCGAGTTCAATTCGCTCGATACGCCGGACGCGACGCTGGCGCTGCTGCGGCGCCACCCCCAGCTCGTCCTGCTGCGAACGTTCTCCAAGGTCTACGGCCTCTGCGGGCTGCGCGTCGGCTTCGCGCTGTGCGGCTCGCCCGAGCTCCCGCAGGCGCTCAAGCTGATCCGCCAGCCGTTCTTCGCCAACGCGGCAGCCCAGGCGGCGGCGGTCGAGGCGCTGCGCCATCCCGAGGAGGTCGCGCGCCGCGTCGAGGCCGCCCACGCGGCGCGCGCCGAGCTGAAGGCGAGCCTGCTCGACCTTGGCCTGCGCACGGCCGCCTCGGAGACCAATTTCGTCTGGTTCGACCTGGGGCGCGACGATCTCGAGGTCGTCGCCGGTCTCGCGGAGCGTCGCGTCATGGTCCGCGCGGGGTCGGCCCTCGGGCGGCCGGGCGCGCTGCGCGTCTCCTGCGGCACGCCGCGAGAGAACGCCCGCTTCCTCGCCGCTCTGACCGAGCTCATCCAGTAGTTCCGTCCGGCGCGCCCCGTTCGGGGCACAGGCATGCGCCGGACGGCGGGGCGGCGCACCCCCGTTCGGGGCACAGGCATGCGCCGCCCCGGCAGTGTCAAGAGCTCAGAGGCGCTCCAGCAGCCAGGCGTGCAGCCGCTCGAGGTGGTGGGCGGTCAGCGTCAGGTGGCCGTCCTCGTCGCTCAGCATCGCCTCGACGCCCGGGATCTGCCCGGCCAGCCACTGCCCGTGCGCGAAGGGGACGAAGCGATCGTGGCGCCCGTGCATCAGGAGGACGGGAGTGCGGATCGCGCGAAGGTCGAACCCCCACTGCGCGAGGTGCGCCTCGCCGTCATCCCACCAACCGTCGGCGCCCGGCGCGAGCCCGCTGTGGATGCAGTCGACGAGGTACTCGCCGAGCTCGCCGCTCATCACCGCGGCATCGACGGGGGAGAGGAGCGAGGAGAGCTGCTCGGTCAGCCCCGGCGCGTCCGCCTGCAGCATCGCCTCGCGCTCGACCTCGGTCTTCGCGCGCGCGGCGGCCTTGTCGGCGAGTTGGAGCTCGATGTCCTCGACGTTCAGCTCGCCCATGCCATCGAAGTAGTCGAGGTCCTCCGCGCCCCACGGCGCGATCGAGCCGAGGACGCCGACCGCCGGAACGAGATCCTCGAGCAGCGCCGCGCACGCGAGCGCGTGCGGCCCGCCGCCCGAGATCCCCCAGACGGCGAGGCGCTCGATGCGCAGCGCGGCGGCGATCGCGCGCACGTCGATCACGCAGTCCGCGACGCTGCGGCCCGCGAGCCGCGTCGAGCCGCCGTAGCCCGGGCGGTCATAGGAGATCATCCGCACGCCCTGCGCCTCGGCCCGCTCGACGTCGTGGCCGTACAGCAACCGGGAGTTCGGCGTCCCGTTGTGGACGAGCACGGGTGCACCGTCCTGCGGCCCGGCGTCGAGCACGCGCAGCGTGCGCCCGTCCGCCGTCGTCACGTCCAGCTCGTGCATACGGGGGATCGTCGCAGACCGCAGGGTGAGGCGTGTCCGGTTTCGGCGTGCGCGGTCGGAGTTGCCACGGGCGATGAAGGTGAGGCAGGCGATCAGGCTCGTGGAATCAGTCGGTCTGGGTTCTCGTGCGGCAGCGGGCCCGGCGTCTACGTCGCGCGCGCCGCGTAGGTAGGCGCTCGATCCCGGCGCGGCGATCTGCTACACATTGCGGAAGCGATGGCCAAGCACGCCAGCCGATACACCCTGAGCACCCCGCAGTCGGCTGCCGGCTACGCCTATTACGCCTGGTCCTGGCGATTTAGCTAGGCGCTCGGTCCCTGCCTGCATCCGCGCAGGCCTCTTCGATCGGCTGAGCGCCGCCTTCACTCCGCGCAACGTCTCGTTCACGCGCGGCGCAACGCCAAAAGTAAGCTTCCCGGACTTGAAAGGACCAGCCAGATGATGATCGTGATGAAACCGACGGCCAGCGAGGAGGAGATCGCTGCCGTCATCGCGCGCGTCGAGTCGGTCGGCGCGACCGCGCACGTCTCGAAGGGCGCCGAGGTGACGGTGATCGGCGCGATCGGCGACCGCGAGCACGTCGCTCGGCTCGAGCTCGATGGTGCTCCCGGCGTGTCGCAGGTCGTACCGATCCTCAAGCCGTACAAGCTCTCTTCAACCCAGCTGCGCCCGGGCGGCGAGCGCTCGGTGTTCGATATCGGCGGGCGCAAGATCGGCGGCGAGCACTTCGCGCTGATCGCCGGCCCGTGCACGGTCGAGTCGCGCGATCAGCTGCTCGACACGGCCCGCGCGGTGCGCGACGCCGGCGCCACGATGCTCCGCGGCGGCGCCTATAAGCCGCGCACCTCGCCGTACGCGTTCCAGGGGCTCGGCCGGGCCGGCCTGCGCCTGCTCGCGGAGGCCAAGGAGGAGACGGGCATGCCGATCGTCACCGAGTTGATGGACGTGCGCGACCTCGAGCCGATCGCCGAGGTCGCCGACGTCGTCCAGATCGGCGCGCGCAACATGCAGAACTACACGCTGCTCTCGGAGATCGGGCGCGCCGGCATCCCGGTGCTGCTCAAGCGCGGGCTCTCGGCGACGCTCGAGGAGCTCCTGATGGCCGCCGAGTACGTGCTGAAGGAGGGCAACGAACGGGTGATGCTCTGCGAGCGCGGGATCCGCACGTTCGAGACCGCCTACCGCTTCACGCTCGACCTGATGGCCGTCCCGGTCCTCAAGCAGCTCTCGCACCTGCCTGTCGTCGTCGACCCGAGCCACGCCTCCGGGCGTCGCGACCTCGTCGGCCCGCTCTCGCTCGCCGCCGCCGCAGTGGGCGCCGACGGGATCATCGTCGAGGTCCATCCCAACCCGGACGAGGCGATCTGCGACGGCCCGCAGCAGCTGCGCATCGAGGATTTCGCCGAGTATGCGAGCCTCGTCGAGCAAGCGGCAGCGCTCGCCGGCAAAGCGTTCGCTCGCGCGTGAGGGTCGGCGTCGTCGGCGTCGGGCTGATCGGCGGCTCGATCGGCCTCGCGCTCGCCCAGCGCCTTGACGCCGAGCTCACCGGGTTCGATCCGCAGGCCCAGACGCTCGCAGAAGCGCAGCGCCGTGGCGCGATCGCTCGCGCCGCGTCGAGCCCGGCCGACGCGGCGCGCGAGGCGCAGATCGTCTTCGTCGCCGCCCCGATCAGCGCGCTCCCGGGAGCGATCGACGAGGTCCTCGCCGCCGCGCCCGCCGACTGCGTCGTGACCGACGTCGGCTCGACCAAGCGCGCGCTCGTTGCCGCCACCGACGATCCGCGCTTCATCGGCGGCCACCCGCTCGCGGGCGCCGAGACCTCTGGTGTCGAGCACGCGCGCGCCGATCTGTTCGAAGGCGCGACCTGGTACCTCACGCCGGGCCCGACGACCTCGGGCGAGCTCTACGAGCGCCTGCACAAGACGCTCGCCGGGATCGGTGCAACGCCGACGGCGATCGACGCCGCCGACCACGACCTCGTGATGGCGAGCGTCTCCCACCTGCCGCACGTGTTCGCGAACGTGCTCGTCGCCCAGGCTGCCCGTGCCCTCGGCGACGAACGCGTGCCCGCGACCGGTCCGAGCTTCCGCGACGCCACGCGCGTCGCGGGCGCGAGCCCGACGATCTGGCCCGACATCTACCTCTCGAATCGCGAGGCGCTGGTCGCCCTGATCGACGAGACCCAGGCACGCCTCGCCAAGGTCCGCGACGCGCTCGCTAGCGCCGACCGCCCGGCGATCGAGCGCTGGAACGACGCCGCCCGAAGCGATCGCGAGGCGCTGCTCGGCGCGGGCCTCGCCGGTGGCAGCGTCTACGAGCTGCGCGCCGCCGTCCCCGACCGGCCGGGCGCGGTCGCGGAGATCGCGCTCGCCCTCGGCCGCGCAGGCATCAACATCGTCGACATCGCCCTTGCGCCCGCCCGCGACGGGCGCCGCGGCACGGTCTCGCTGTGGGTACAGGGCGAGGAGCCCGCGCAGCGCGCGGTCGAGACGATCGCGGCGCTCGATATCCCCGTCGCGCGGGCCTGATCCGCTGGGCGCCTCGGCGAAGTGACGCAAGCTAGGGTGCGCCCATGACGCTCGCCGCGCGCTTCGACCCGGCCCCGCGCGGGCTTCAGGGCGTCCTCGCGGCGCCCGCGGACAAGTCGGTCTCCCACCGCGCGGCGATCCTCGGCGCCGCCTGCGAGGGCACGCTCGAGATCACGAACTACCTGCGCGCTGCAGACACGGACGCGACACTCGACGCAGTTCGCGCCCTCGGGGCCGGCGTCGAGCTGGATGGCTCCGAGGTCACGATCTGCGGCGTCGGCCTGCGCGGCGCGCGCGAGCCCGCCGGGGTGATCGACGTGCGCAACTCGGGCACGCTCTTGCGCCTGCTGCCCGGTTGGCTCGCCGGCCAGGAGGGCCGTCACTTCACGCTCGACGGCGACGATTCGATCCGCCGGCGCCCGATCGACCGGATCGCCGAGCCGCTGCGCGCGATGGGCGCGCAGATCGAAGCCGATCGGCTGCCGCCTTTCACGGTTCATGGGGTGGCGTTGCACGGCGCGACCTACGCGATGCCGGTCGCGAGCGCGCAGGTCAAGTCGTGCATCCTGCTCGCCGGCTTGCTCGCTGACGGCGAGACGACCGTGATCGAGCCGCAGCCGAGTCGCGACCACACGGAGCGCATGTGGCTGCGGGCGGGCGTGACGGTTATTCGGAAGGGGTCCCGAATAACCGTCAGCCCGTCCTCGCTGGCTTCAATCGACCGGGTAGTGGTACCGGGCGATCCGTCTTCAGCGGCGTTCTGGGTGGCTGCGGCCACGCTGGTTGCCGGCTCGCATGTGATCGTCGAGGGGGTGGGAGCCAACTGGACGCGCAACGGTTTCGTCCAGATCGCCCGGCGGATGGGCGCGAGCGTCGCGGGGGAGATCGAGGCGGCGGGCTCGCCGCTGATCGCGGACGACCCCGTCACGACGCTCGAGATCAGAGCCGCCGGGCTGCACGGCACCACGGTCGAGGCGGACGAGGTCCCGCTCGCGATCGACGAGCTGCCGCTCGTCGCGCTGCTCGGGGCGTTCGCGGAAGGGGAGACGGTCGTGCGGGGCGCGCAGGAGCTGCGCGTCAAGGAGACCGACCGGATCGCCACGGTGGTCGGGGGCCTCGAGGCGCTGGGGGCGCAGATCGAGGCGACCGCCGACGGCTTCGTCGTGACCGGCACGGGCGGCCTGCGGGGCGGGGCGATCAGCTCGCATGGCGACCATCGCCTCGCGATGCTCGGAGCGATCGCCGGCCTCGCCTCGCGGCACGGGGTCGAGGTCGACGGCATCGAGGCCGCACATGTCTCCTATCCGGCGTTCACCGCCGATCTCGCGCGGCTCGCGACGTGATCATCGCGATCGACGGTCCCGCTGGCGCCGGCAAGTCGACCGTCGCGAAGGCGCTGGCGAACCGCCTCGGCTTTCACTACCTCGACAGCGGCGCGATGTACCGCGGCGTTGCGCTGCGCAGCCTCAAGGCTGCGCAGCGCAACGCGGCCGAGCTGGCAAGTGAGCTGCGGATCGAGCTTGTTGGCCCGCTCGTGCTGATCGACGGGCGCGACGTCACGGCCGAGATCCGCGCGCCCGAGGTCTCCGAGCGCGCGTCGCAGATCGCCGCCGATCCGGCGGTTCGCGCGGCTCTCGTGCCGCTCCAGCGCCAGCTCGTCGCGAGCGGCGACTGGGTCGCGGAGGGCCGCGATATCGGCACGGTCGTCGCGCCCCACGCCGAGCTCAAGGTCTTTCTCACCGCGAGCGCCCAGGCGCGCGCGCACCGCCGCGGCGACGAGTCACCGGCCTCGATCGCGGCACGCGATGAGCGCGACACGACGCGCGCGGACAGCCCGCTGCGCGAAGCCCCCGACGCCCAGGTGATCGACACGACCGATCTGACGATCGATGAGGTCGTCGTTCGGATCGCGGCGCTCGCAGCGTCGCTCGAGACGGCGCGCTGAGCCCCGGCGCACGCCGACCGCGACAATGTGCAGATGACAAAGGTCGCGGTAGTCGGCTACCCGAACGTCGGCAAGTCCTCGCTCGTCAATCGCCTTTGCGGTACGCGCGAGGCGATCGTGCACGAGCGGCCGGGGATTACGCGTGACCGCAAGGAGCTCGACTGCGAGTGGAACGGGCGGATCTTCACGCTGATCGACACCGGCGGCGTGGACTTCACCGACGAGGACCCCCTCGCCGGCTCGATCCGCGAGCAGGCGCAGGCGGGCCTTGCCGACGCCGATGTCGCGCTGCTCGTCGTCGACGCGCGCGCCGGGTGCCGTCCGGGCGACGATGAGATCGCGGACCTGCTTCGTCGCGGCGGCCGGCCGGTCGTGGTTGCCGCCAACAAGTGCGACACGGCGATCGACATGAGCCTCGCCGCGGAGTTCAACCGCCTCGGCCTCGGCGAGCCGATCCCCGTCTCCGCCGCGCAGGGGCTCGGCACGGGCGACCTCCTCGACCGCCTTGTCGAGCTGCTCCCGGACGAAGCGCCCGCCGAGCAAGCGGACGACACGATCCGCCTCGCCGTGATCGGCCGCCCGAACGTCGGCAAGTCCTCGCTCGTCAACCGCTTCGTCGGGGAGGAGCGCGTGATCGTCTCCGAGCACCCCGGCACGACGCGCGATGCGATCGACCTTCCGCTCGAGGTCGAGGGGCGCCGGCTCGTGATCGTCGACACCGCCGGGATGCGCCGCCAGGCGAAGGTGGGGGAGTCCGTCGAGTACTACACCGCGCTGCGCTCGCAACGCGCGGCGGAGCGCGCCGACGTTGCGCTTGTCGTCTGCGATGCCACGGACGGCGTCACCGCGCAGGACCTGCGGATCGCGGATCTCGCGATGCGCTCGAACTGCGCGACGCTGATCGTACTCAACAAGTGGGACGTGCACGCCGAGATGCTCGAGCTCGACTACGAGCGCGCCCGCATCGCCGAGAAGCTGCGCCAGCGACCGCGCGTTCTCACGGCCTCCGCGACGAGCGGGCGCAACGTCGCTCGCCTGCTCAGTGAGACGATCGCGCTCGGTGATCGCTGCTCGGCACGGATCCCGACGCCGGAGCTCAACCGCTTCGTCGGGGAAGTCGTGCAGGCACGCCAACCGCCGGCGAAACAGGGCCACAGGCTCAAGCTGCTGTACCTCGCGCAGATCGGGACGCGCCCGCCGCGCTTCGCGCTCCAGGTCAATTCGCGCGCGCGCATCACCCGCGACTACGCCTACTTCATCGAGAACCAGCTGCGCGCGCGCTACGGCCTCGACGGCGTGCCGATCGTGCTCGACCTCATCGAGCGCCGTCAACGGCGCTCGGAGCGAGCCGGAAAGCTCCGCTAAGGTGTGCGCTCGCTTTCCTCCAAGCCACAGAGGTGCCGTCCGTGACTGATGCAGCCGACTCCGAGTTCCTGTTCACGTCGGAATCGGTGACCGAGGGTCACCCCGACAAGATCGCCGACCAGATCTCGGACGGCGTGCTCGACGCGGTTCTCACCGACGACCCCTACGGGCGCGTCGCCTGCGAGACGCTCGTCAACACCGGACTGATCGTTGTCTCAGGCGAGATCACGACCACGACCTACGTCGACATCCCGGCGATCGCGCGCGAGACCGTGCGCCGGATCGGCTACGACGACGCGACCTACGGCTTCGACTGCAACACCTGCGCGGTGATCAACACGATCGACCGCCAGTCGCCGGACATCGCGCAGGGCGTCGACACCGCCTACGAGGCGCGCACGGCGCACTCGAGCGACTCGTTCGACCTCGCGGGAGCCGGCGATCAGGGGATGATGTTCGGCTACGCGACCAACGAGACGGACTCGCTGATGCCGCTCCCGATCTGGCTCGCCCACCGCCTGGCGGAGCGCCTCAGCGCGGTGCGCAAGGACGGCACGCTGCCCTACCTGCGCCCCGACGGCAAGACACAGGTGAGCGTGCGCTACCGCGACGGCCGCCCGGTCGCGGTCGAGAAGCTCTTGATCTCCACGCAGCACGCCGACGGGATCGACTGCGAGGGCGAGATCAAGCCCGATCTGTGGGAGCACGTCGTGTCCCCGGTGCTCCCGGACGAGCTCTACGACAAGGCGTCTCTGCGCCAGCAGTTCCTCGTCAACCCGACCGGTCGCTTCGTGATCGGCGGTCCGATGGGCGACTGCGGCCTGACCGGGCGCAAGATCATCGTCGACACATACGGCGGCATGTCGCGCCACGGCGGCGGCGCCTTCAGCGGCAAGGATCCTTCGAAGGTCGACCGCTCGGCCGCCTACGCGACGCGCTGGGTGGCGAAGAACCTCGTCGCCGCGGGCATCGCCGACCGGCTCGAGCTCCAGGTCGCCTATGCGATCGGCGTCGCCCATCCGATCTCGGTGATGGTCGAGACGTTCGGCACGGGCCGCCTCCCGCGCGCACGGATCCTCGAGCTGATCCAGGAGCACTTCGACCTGCGCCCGGCCGCGTTCCGCCAGGAGCTGCGCCTGCACCGGCCGATCTACCAGAAGACCGCCGCCTATGGCCATTTTGGTCGCGACGAACCGGAGTTCACCTGGGAGCAGACGACGAAGGCCGATGCGCTGCGCGAGGCGGCCGGGCTCGAGGTCGCTGTCGGCTGACCCCGGCGTCGTTACGGCGCGACCGGGGAGTCTGGCGGCGCGCTAGGCTCGCTGACACGTGGCGGCGACACCCAAGGACGAGTCTCTGACGAGCGCTCACTCGCTCGCAGGCCGGCCGTGGCCCGCTGCGTGACCGAGCAGGTCATCAGCGACGTATCACCATCCCCGCGCTACGCCATCGTTCTGGCCGCGATCGGGACGGCGATGTTGATGTGGGCCTCGGGGTTTGTGATCGTGCGCTACATCCGCCCCTACTATGGGGCCGGCGAGGTGGTGCTCGCGCGCTTCGGCGGCGCTGCGCTCCTACTCGCGCCGCTGATCGCGAGGCAGCGCCCGGCGCTACCGTCGCGCCGCGACGGGGCGGCGATCGTCGTCGTCGGCCTGACGTGGTTTGGCCTCAACAACTTCATGCTGAACGCCGGCGAGAAGCTGATCGACGCGGGCACGGCGGCGATGCTCGCCAATGTCGCGCCGGTGTTCGTGGCGATCGTGGCGGCGCTCGCGCTACGCGAGAAGCTGGGACGCCCGCTGATCGCCGGCCTGATCGTCGCGTTTGCCGGCGCGATCGTCATCGGCTGGAGCTCCGGGCACCACAGCGGGGGCCTCGGTGGCGCGGCGCTGTGCTTCTTCTCCGCGGTCCCGTACACGATCGCTGTCGTCGTGCAGAAACCCTTGCTCAAGCGAGTCTCCGCGCTGGCGCTCACCTGGGGCGGCTTTGTCGTCTGCACGCTCGTGTTCCTTCCGTTCGCCCCGGACCTCATGCACGAGCTGGGGCGCGCCCCCGCGAAGGACACCGTGCTCCTCGTCTTTGCGGTGATTGGGCCGACCGCGGTGGCGTTCACGATGTGGGCCTTCGCGCTGACCCACTCGAGCCTTGCGGCGCAGACCGTGAGCACCTACCTCATCCCGGTGCTCGCGGTCCTGATCGGATGGATCGCGCTGGCCGAGGCTCCAACCTCGCTCGTGCTCTTGGGCGGTGTGCTGTGCCTCGCCGGCGTGGCGATCGCGCAGCGCGGTCAGGGTGCCGCGAGCGTCGACCGCGGCGCTCGCTAGCCTCGCTGGTTGTGGCCGCGATCGCTCAGGTCGAGCCGCTCACGAGCACGCGCGCGCTGAGTGGGCCGTTCGACTACGCCATTCCCGAGGATCTCCGCGCGAGCGTGCGGGTCGGTTCGCTACTGCGGGTCCCGTTCGGGCGCCAGGAGCTGCTCGGCGTCGTCGTCGGACTGAGCGATCGCAGCGAGCTCGACAGCGAGCGGCTGCGCGCGCCGCGCGCTGCGGTCGGCGCCGGCGTCCCCGCGGACCTCGTCGAGCTCGCCGATTGGATCGCGCGCGCGTACTGCTCGACGCGCGCGCGTGCCCTGACCCTCGTCTTACCGCCCGGCGCCGGCGGCGGTGTCGGCGAGCAGCGGCGCCTCGTGGCGACGTTGACCGCGGCGGGCGAGGGCGCGATCGCCGGTGCGCAACGAGTCACGCCCAAGCAGCGCGAGCTACTCGAGCGCCTCGCGCGAGCGGGCGCAAGCTCGGCCAGCGCGCTCGCCGTCGACCACGCCGCCCTACGACGCCTCGAGGCACGCGGCCTGATCGAGCTCGTCGCGCGCGCGCAGCGTCGCGCCCCCGAGCACACGGTCGTTGGCGTGCGCGGCGGAACCCCCGAGCTCAACCCCGAGCAGATCGCGGCGGTGGATGCGCTGCTCGAAGCAATGCAGACGGGCGGCTCACGGCTGCTGTTCGGCGTAACCGGATCCGGCAAGACGGAGGTCTATCTCCAGGCCGCCGCGGACGCGTTGCAGCGCGGGCGCGGGGTGATCGTGCTCGTGCCGGAGATCGGCCTCACGCCGCAGACCGTGACGCGCTTCGTCGACCGCTTCGGCGACACGGTCGCGCTGCTTCACTCAGGCCTCTCTGCGGGGGAGCGCCACGACGAGTGGCTGCGGCTGCGCCGCGGCGAGGCACGGATCTGCGTCGGTCCGCGCTCCGCGGTCTTCGCGCCGATCACGGACCTCGGGCTGATCGTGATCGACGAGGAGCACGATGCCTCCTATAAGCACGAGGGGGACCCGCGCTATGACGCGCGCGCGGTGGCTGCGCACCGTGCGCAGCAGGCGAGCGCGCTGCTCCTCGCAGGTAGCGCCACGCCGCGGCCGGAGAGCTACGCGCGAATGCCGCGATTGCGCCTCGCGCTGCGCGCCGACCGCAGTGCTCTGCCCGCGGTCGAGATCCTCGACATGCGCGATGCGCGAGGCGTCCTGCACGAGCGCACCGCCGACGCCCTCGGCGAGCTGCGCCGCGCGCACGGCAAGGGGATCGTCCTGCTCAACCGGCGCGGCTGGTCGAACTTCCTCTCCTGCCGCCACTGCGGCAAGGTGTGGGGCTGCCCCGAGTGCGATGTCGCGCTTGTTCTCCACCAGGCGCAGCGGACGATCAGCTGCCACCACTGTGGTCACCGCGAGGAGGTGCCGGCGCGCTGCGACGCGTGCGGCTCGGCCAGCGTCGCGCGCCACGGCCTCGGCACCGAGCGCCTCGAGCATGAGCTCACCGCGGCGCTCGGGGACGAGGCTTTCCCGGTCTTCCGCCTCGACGCGGACGTCGCCGTTCTCAAAGGTCGCGCCGCCCAGGTCCTCGCCCGCTTCGACGACGCTCCGGCAGGGCTCCTGATCGGCACGCAGATGGTCGCGAAGGGCCACGACTTCGCGGGCATCTCGCTCGGCGTCGTGCTCGATGCGGATGCGACGCTCCGATTCCCCGACTTTCGCTCCGAGGAACGTACCTTCGCGCTGATCGCCCAGCTCGCCGGGCGCACCGGTCGGGGTCGCACGCCAGGCCGGGTGCTTGTTCAGACGCTCACGCCCGACGCCCGCGCGATCGTCTACGCCGCGGTTCACGACAGCGAGGGATTCCTCGTCGGCGAGCTCGAGCGGCGCGCGGCGCTCGGCTACCCACCGTCTGGCGAGCTGATCCGTGTCGTCTGCTCCTCCGAGGTAGAAGGGCTGGCATTGCGCATGGCGCACGAGCTGCGCACGCGCCTCGCGATCCCGCAGGCCCAGGTCCTAGGTCCCGCGCCGCTCTTTCGACTGCGCGGCCGCGAGCGCGCGCAGCTGCTGGTCAAGGCCGGCGAGCGCGACGCTGCGGTCGCCGCCGTCGGCCTCGCGGTTGGCGCGCGGCTGCACCGCGATGTCGCGGTCAGCGTCGATGTCGACCCGCAGTAGCCTCGCCTACGATTAGTTCGTGGCGTCTGAGGTCACTGAACCGGTCGAGCCGGACGCGCCGGAGCTCACGGCGGCCGAGCGTCGCCGCCGTGAGCAGGCGACGGCCCGGATCCGCAAGCTCGGCGACCCGGTGTTGAAGACGCGGGCGCCGGCGGTCAGGCGCTTTGACGGGGGCTTGCGCAAGCAGGTCGACTGGATGCGGGAGGTGATGGATGACGCACTGGGCATCGGGCTTGCGGCGACGCAGGTCGGTGTCGTCGAGCGCGTGCTCGTCTACCGGATGCAGTCCGAAAGCCCCGCCGTCGCCGTGATCAACCCCGAGGTGCAGTGGCGCAGTGACGAGCTGGAGACGGCTGAGGAAGGCTGCCTCTCGATTCCCGGGATCCACGTCGACGTCGAGCGCAACCTGTACGTCAGGGTGGCGGCCGTCGATGAGACGGGCGCGCCGTTCACGATCGAGGCGTCGGGCCTCGAGGCACGCGTGCTCCAGCACGAGATCGACCACCTCGACGGCGTGCTGATGCTCGATCGGACCTCGCGCGAGCAGCGTCGCGAAGCGATGCGCGCCTGGAGCGAGCAGCAGGAGGCGTGAGGACCGCCTACATTGGCACCTCGCCGTTTGCGGCGAGCGTGCTGGAGTCGCTGGCGGCTTCGCGCCATCGTCCGGCGCTCGTCCTCACGCGCCCTCCGCGTCCGCGCGGCCGCGGACGGCGCTTGTCCCCGACACCGGTGGCCGAACGCGCGGGTGAGCTCGGGATCGGTCTGCTCGAGCCCGAGCGTCTCGGTGACGCGGCGGCGGAGATCGCGGCGGCTTCGCCGGAGGTGCTCTGCGTCTGTGCCTACGGCGCCCTGGTCCGCGAGCCGATCCTCTCGAGCTACGAGATCCTCAACGTGCACCCTTCGGCGCTGCCCCGCTGGCGCGGCGCCGCTCCCGTGGAGCGGGCGATCATCGCCGGTGACGCCGAGACGGGGGTGTCGATCATGCGCCTGGTGGCCGAGCTCGACGCGGGCCCGGTCTGCGCGTACGAGGCGACCACGATCGAGCCGCAGGACGACTTCGGCACTCTCGCGGCGCGCCTGGCGGCGATCGCCGCGCGCCTCTTGATCGCCTCGCTCGACGGCCCGCGCGTGTTCACCGAGCAGTCGGGCGATGTCAGCTATGCGGAGAAGATCGCCCCCGCCGATCGGATCCTCGACCCATCCCACACGCCGGCCGAGCTCGAGCGTGTCGTTCGAGCGCTGCATCCGCACATCGGCGCCCGCACGCCGGACGGGCTCGGCGTCCAGGCGGCGCGCCCCGTGGCGACGGTGGTCCCGCCGGGTGGGCTCGCGCTACGCGACGGCCGGCTGTTGTTCGGTGCGCGCGAAGGCAGCCTCGAGCTGCTGCGCGTCACGCCTCCCGGCGGACGGGAGATGGATGCCGCCGCCTACGCGCGCGGCCATGACCTCTGAGGCGCGCGTCGTCGCCTTCACGGTCCTGCGACGCACCTTCGAGCAGGGCGCATTCACCGACCGGGCCTTCCACGCGACCGCGGCCGGCCTCGACGGGCGCGAGCGCGCGCTCGCGATGCGGCTTGCCTACGGCGCGGTACAGCGACGGGCGACGCTCGACTACCTGATCGAGCGCGTTGCGGGGCGCCCGCTGACGAAGCTCGACCCCGTGGTCCGCGCGGCGCTGCGGCTCGGCGCCTACGAGCTCACCTTCTCTGGCGCTGCCGCGCACGCGGCCGTCAACGATGCGGTGGCACTGGCGGGCGCCTCGCGCGGCAAGGGCCTTGTCAACGCGGTGCTGCGCCGGATTGCGCGTGAAGCGGACGGCTTGCTCGCCGAGCTCGACGACGGCACGCCTGCCGGCGCGGCGACGCGCCACTCGCTCCCGCAGTGGATCGTCGAGGAGTGGTGGGAGGGCCTCGGCGCCGGCGAGACGCGCGCTCTGCTCGCGACAGTCAACGAGCCCGCCGAGCACTCCCTGCGCGCGAACGAGCTCGTCACCGACGCGCCGGCGCTCGCCGCGCTGCTGGCGGTGCGGACCACTGTGCCCGGCGACCCGCCGGAGGCCGTCGTCGTCCTCGAGCCGTTCGATGCGCACGGGTCGCGGCTCTGGCAGGAGGGTTGGTTCACGCCGCAGTCGCGCGCCTCGATGCTCCCTGTCCGGGCGCTCGACCCGCAGCCGGGGGAGCGCGTCCTCGACATGTGCGCTGCGCCGGGAGCGAAGACGACGCAGCTCGCCGCGCTGATGCGCGGTCAGGGGACGATCGTCGCGGTCGAACGCCACGCTGGTCGGGCACGGGCGCTCAGGCGCATGATCGAGCGGCTCCACGCTCCGTGCGTCGCGGTCGAGGTCGGCGACGCGGGGGAGCACGCTGCGCAGGCGGCGCCGTTTGACCGCATCCTCCTCGATGCCCCGTGCTCGGGCCTCGGTACGATCCGTTCGCGCCCGGATCTGCGCTGGCGGGTCTCGCCAGAGCGAGTGCAAGCGCTCGCCGCCGAGCAGGCGCGGCTATTGTCAGTGGCGGCGCGCGCCCTGACCCCGGGCGGGACGCTCGTCTACTCGACCTGCACGATCTCGAGGCCCGAGAATGAGCGCCAGATCCAGACCTTCCTCGACCGCAACCCCGAGCTTGAGCCGATCGATCTCAGCGCACGCTTTCCTTTCTGGTGTGACCCCCGCGGGGGTGCGCACCTGCTTGCCCTGCCGCATGTCCAGGGCAGCGACGGCTTCTTCATCGCGGCGTTCCGCCGGCGGGAGCGCTGAATGAGCGCGGAACCCCAGCTCGGTGCCCGCTGCCCGCACTGCGGCGAGCCGTGGCTGCGCCCGACGAATCTTCCGGGACGCTACCGCTGCGTCTATTGCCTGCACCGCTTCGAGCTCGTCTCGGTCTGCCCGAACTGCGGCGAGCATTCGACGATCGTCCGCATGGCGCACACCTCGATCGTGACCTGCGGAAGCTGCGGGGGCAACATGCTGCTCGAGATATGAGGCCGCCACAGCTCTCGGTGACGCGGGTCGCGCCGTCGATCCTCGCCGCGGATTTCTCGAAGCTCGGCGCCCAGGTGCGTGAGGTGCTGGACGTCGGCGCGAAGGTGATCCACGTCGACGTCATGGACGGCCACTTCGTCCCCTCGATCACGATGGGGCCGCTCGCGGTGAGCGCGCTCCGGGAGATCGTTGCCGAGTATGGGGCGATGCTCGACGTGCACCTGATGATCGAGCGCCCCGAGCGCCATATCGCCGAGTTCACGAACGCCGGAGCGGGGTCGATCACGGTCCACGCGGAGGCGACGCCGCACCTCGACTACGTGCTCGACGAGATCCGCGCGGCGGGCGCCGGCGCGAGCCTCGCCGTCTGTCCCTCGACGCCACTCACGGTCTACGGGGAGGTTCGCGAGATGATCGACATGGCGCTGTGCATGACGGTCAATCCCGGTTGGGGCGGTCAGGGGTTCATCGAGTCATCGATCGGCAAGATCGAACGCCTGCGCCACATGCTCGCCGAAGGCGTCTCGCTCGCGGTCGACGGCGGCATCGCCCTCGGCACGGCCGAGCGCTGCGCGGCCGCGGGCGCCACGACCTTTGTCGCCGGTACCGCCGTCCTCGGCTCGGCCGATCCCGCGGGCGCCTACGTCGCCCTCGCCGAGACGGTCGGCGACCCGCGCGTCTAGCCCGGCGCGTCGTTGCGCGGCCTGCGCCGGCGCGTAGCATTGCTTCGTCTCGTTCAGATCCGGCGGAGGAGAGAGCCTTGCCTGAGAAGGAAAAGCAAAGAAGGCCGCACCGCCCGCGGCCAAGCGAACCAGCGCGCGAGCCTCGCAGCGATTCACGGACGAGGAACGAGCCGCGATGAAGGAGCGCGCGCGTGAGCTGCGCAGCGCGTCGAGCGCCGCAGACGGGGAGAGCGAACTGCTCGCGAAGATCGCCGAGATGCAGCCTGTGGACCGCGCGCTGGGCGAGCGCATCCATGCGATCGTCAAGGCCGCCGCGCCGGAGCTCGCGCCGCGCACCTGGTACGGCATGCCGGCCTACGCCAAAGACGGCCGCGTGGTGTGCTTCTTCCAGTCCGGGCAGAAGTTCAAGACGCGCTACGCGACGCTCGGCTTCAGCGACAAGGCAAACCTCGATGACGGCGTGATGTGGCCGAACTCCTACGCGCTGAAGGAGCTGACCGCGGCCGAGGAGGCGCGGATCACAGAGCTCGTGAAGCGCGCGGTGAGCTGACGGCCTGGGCGCCGCCGCGCCGGTAGAGCAGCCAGAGCGAGAGCGCGAGCAACCCCGCGGCGCCCGCGTAGCCGACCTCGGTCCGCGTGACCTCGTCGCCGATCGCGCCGAGCAGCATCCAGGCGACGAACAGCGCCGCGGCGCCGAGCCACAGGACCGCCGCGCGGCCGGCCTGCCCGCGCGCGAGCGCCGCCTGGTTGAGGGTCCCGGCGGCCAGGTGCAGTCCCATGCCGACCGCGATCAACGCGAGCCCGAGGCGCCCGTACGGGTAGTCGTAGCCGAACAGGTGGCGCATCACGAACGGCCCGAGCGCGAGCAGTACGAGCGCGGTCACGGCGGCAAAGCCGGTGATCGCCGTGATCGTTACCCGAATCGCGCGATCGAACGCCGCGCGCCCGGCGGTCGCCTCGAGCCCCGCGAGATGGGGTAGCAGCGAGGTCTGGATCGCCTGGAAGAGCTGCAGCGGCGCGCGCGTGATCAGCAGCAGGTCGAAGACCGTGCCGGGCAGCGACGATGAGGCGCTCGTCGCATAGACGGTCAGCACCGCGGCGTTCAGCAGCGTCTGCTCGGCGAGCTGGATCCCGGACACGGAGATCGCAAAGCGTCCGCTTTCTCGTGCCGAGAGCGTCGCGACGACCTCCTCGCTTGTCTCTGCCGCGGGGCCTTCGAGGACCGCATCGCTGACGCTCGGGCCGGCCGCCGCGGGGCGCGTGCCGCGGCTCGCGAACGCCGCCGGGACGACCACGAGCGAGACGAACGGCGCCGCCGCGATGCCGAGCGCGATCGCCGACTGGCCGTGCGAGAGGCCGACCGCCGCGGCCAGCACGAAGCAGAAGCGCGACGCGGACTCCATCAGCACGAGGCCGCCGTAGAGCGCGAAGTACTTGTGGCCGGCGAGCCAGCCGCGCGCGAAGTAGCTCGCGGCGTAGGCGAGGACGCCGACGACGAGGATCCAGTAGAGCGTCGTCGAGCCGAATACGCCGCGCTCGAGCGTGTGGCGCAGCGGCAGCGCGACCGCGAGGAAGACGAGCGCAAAGGCCCCTTGGATCGTGAACGCGGCGCGCAGCGGGTAACGCTCGAGCCCGCGCGCGCGCCGGTCGGCGATCGTGCGCGAGAGCAGCTGCTCGACGGGGCGGTAGGTGACGCAGATGATCACGAACATCACCGACCAGAGGACGTCGATCTTGCTGTACTGCGACCGCTCGTGAGCGAGGACGTGGCTCGCGACCGCGAAGTAGGCGAACGTCAGGACGCCGGTCGCGGCGATCCCGATCGAGAGGATCCGCGCGCCCCGCGCGTAGGACCGGTTAACGGTGGGGCTCGAGGAAACGTTCAGCCCGTTACGGCGGCGTCTGGAGCCGTCCGGCTTTGTCCTCAGTCGCGTCAAGGCGACCAGCCTTGACGCTCCCTGCGTCCGCGGCGCCCGGCCCCAGCCACTCGCCCTCTGCGGTCCAACGTTGCCTCAAGCCCCACTAGAGCCGGACAAGCACCATCGTCCAGGGGAACGGCATGCGTGTCTCGATCACGTCGCCGTGCTCGGCGCACAGCGCCTCGATCGCTTTCTTCGAGAAGTGGTTGACGTGGCCGGGCGTATTGCCGAGCTCGCGCCAGTAGGCGCCGCGCGCGATGTTCAGTGCGCGCCAGAGCGGCTCGTGCGGCACGCTGACGAGCAGGTGATTGCGGGCGCAGCGCGCCATCTCGGCGAGCGTCGCGCGCGGGTCGGGCACGTGCTCGAGCACCTCGATCGCCGTGGCGAGGTCGAACTCGCCGTCGGCGAACGGCAGCGCCTGCGCCGCGTGCGCGACGTATTCGAGATTGGGCGCCGCGTGCTTCTCCCACTCGGCCGCGATCGCGGGATCGTCGAGGTCGAGGCCGACGACCCTTGCGGGCGCGATCGCTCGCGCCCAGCGCTGCGTCAGGACTCCCTCGCCACAGCCGATGTCGAGCACCGACTCGGGGCTCGTGGACAGCAACAGGTCATCGACGTTGCGGGTGAAGCCCGCCATCAGCAGCCTCGTGACCGGGTTGCGCGAGCCGTACTTGTCGTATGTGTTGCCGAGGACGATGCCCTCGGCCGAGCGCGTCGGGCTCACGACGGGATCTCTTCGCGCTCCGCGGGCTCGTAGTGGGAGGGCTCGACGCCGATTTTGAGCTCGATTCGCCGCACGCGCTCGAAGGTGCGCTGGATCATCGTCCGCTGCGCGCTCAGCAGGTCGCCGATCACGCCGAGCGCCGCGACCATCACCGCGGCGTTGAACAGGACCGCGCCGAGGATCAGCGACTGGACATGGCCCGCGCCCTTGCCCTCGGCGTAGGCAACGGCGAAGCGGATCCATACCGCGGCCGCGCCAAGCCCGAGCAGCGCCGCGATCGAGAGGAAAACCCGCAGCGGCTCGTACTGCGAGTAAATGCGGAAGATCGAAACGGCGCTCCGGCGCACGTAGCCGCCGACCGAGGTGAAAAGCCGTGACTCCCGCGTCTTCGGGTTCGTGCGGATCGGCACGTGGTCGATCGCGACGAGCTGTTTACCCGCCTGGATGATCGACTCGAGCGTGTAGGTGAAGCTCGAGACGACCATGATCTGCAGCGCGGCCTCGCGGTTGTAGGCGCGAAAGCCCGAGGTGGTGTCCGGGACCGTCGTCCCCGACGCGTGCCGCACGACCCAGGAGCCGAGGCGCTGCAAGCGCTTCTTGCGCGTCGAGAACTCGCTGTGGCCGGCCAGGTCGCGGTCGCCGATCACCATGTCCGCATGGCCGGCGAGGATCGGCGCGACGAGCTTCTCGATATCGCCGCCGTAGTACTGGTTGTCGGCATCGGTGTTGACGATCATGTCGGCGCCGAGCTTCAGCGAGGCGTCGAGCCCGGCCTGGAAGGCACTCGCTAGGCCCTTGTGGTTGGTCAGGCGCACGATGTGCTCGACGCCGTGCGCGCGCGCCACGGCGACGGTGTCGTCGGTTGACCCGTCGTCGATCACGAGCCACTCCACCTTGTCAAACCCGGCCAGCGTCCGTGGCAGATCCGCGAGCGTCGCAGGCAGCTGCGCTGCCTCGTCCTTGCAGGGGATTTGGATGATCAGCTTCATCGTTCCGCGTCCGGTCCAGGCTATCGGGTGAGCCACCGCGCGGCAGGTGTGGGCATCATCCACCGGTGGTGGGGAGGCGTGTCGCGCGGCACACGCGCACCGCCCGACGAGCTCACCCCGTAAACTCGCGCCTCGTCGCGATGGAAAGCGCCACGGCCAGCGGGGCTTCACGCCCATTGCTCATCCGCCTGCGCGCCCTGCCCGCCACGACCTGGGCGAAGCTCGGTCTCGGCGGACTGTGTGTCGTGGCGCTGGTCGGCTTCCTGGCCTTCCCGACCTACCCGATCTACGACTCGGAGTACTACCTCCTCTGGGGCCGCGAGATCCTCCATCTGCACACGCCGTCGTTCGCCGCCTACGACGCGCCGACCGAGCACCCGCTCGCGGTCGTCTACGGCACAGTGCTCGCGATCTTCGGCAACGCCGCGCTGCGCCTGATCGTCCTCAGCGCGATCGCCTCGTTCGTGATCCTCGCCGCCGGGCTCTACCGCCTCGCGCGCGTCGCGTTCGCACCGGCCGTCGGTGCGATCGCCGTGCTCCTGCTGTGCACGCGTTTCAACCTCGTCTTCCTTGCGATCCGCGGCTACGTCGACATCACCTTCCTCGCCGCGGTCGTCTGGGCTGCCGCGCTCGAGATCGAGCGCCCGCGCCGCGGCACGCCGGTGTTCCTGCTGCTCGGCGTGGCCGAGCTGATCCGTCCCGACGCGTGGTTGCTCGCCGGCCTCTACTGGCTTTGGTGCTTCCCGCACGCCGACTGGCGCCAGCGGATCCGCTGGGCCGCGATCTGCGCCGTCGGCCCGGTCGCCTGGTTCGGGCTCGACCTGCTCGTGACGGGCGACCCGCTGTGGTCGCTGCACGCCACGAACAACCTTGCGGTCGCGCTCAACCGCACCGTCCCGCTGAGCGGCGTTCCGACGGCGACCGGGAAGTACCTCGTCGGCCTGATCAAGGGCCCGCTCGTCGGCGGCGGCGTCGCTGGCATCCTGCTCGCCGCCTGGTTCGTGCCGAAGCGGATCTGGATGTCGCTCGTCATCCTCGTCACGGGGATCCTGATGTTCGCCGTGATCGCGGCCGCCGGATTGTCGGTCATCGACCGCTACCTGCTCCTGCCGGCGGTAATCCTGCTCGCGTTCTGCGCCTTCGCGCTGATGGGTTGGACGATGCTCGAGCCCGGCGTCGTGCGACGCGTGTGGGCTGCCGGCGCTCTGATCCTCGCCCTCTATGGGGTCGTTAGCTACGCGAAGGTGCTGAGCCTCAACTACGTCCAGAGCGAGCTCGGCTTCCGCGACAGCGGCCACACCGAGCTCGCGGCGATCCTCGCGAATCCGGCCGTGAAGCGCGATCTGCATTGCGGGCCGGTATCGGTTCCAAACCACAAGCTGATCCCCGACACGCGCTGGATCATCGATGCGCCCGCGAGCGGCGTGATCGCCCGCAGCGACGCCGACAACCACCCGCGCCTGGCGGCGCGCATCCGCTACGGCGTCGCGATCTACGCGCTCAACCTCGCCCTGACCCGTTACGCGCTCGTCGAGCCGACCGACAACCCGCTCGACAACGTGCCGCTGGCGGGCTTCTCCTTCGTCCACGCGAGCGCGTATTACGCGGCCTACGCGCGCTGCCCGACATGAGGCGCCGAGCGGTCCCCGACGCGAGTAGCGTCGCATTCGAACCGCCCAGGGCGGCGCCTGGCGTCGTTCTCGTCGGCTCGCGCAGCGCTGCTGCGCGTCGCCTCCTGCGTCCTCGCCAGTCGCGCGCCGGTGACGGCTCTCGGTCCGACGCTACTCACGGCGGGAACCGCCTCGCGTGGCCGGCGGCCCTCGTCGGCGTGCTCGTCGTCGCACTGCTGCTGCGGCTGTGGGGCATCAAGTCGGGCTTGCCCTACGTCTACGACACCGACGAGAACCAGCATTTCGTGCCCCACGCGATCTCGCTGCTCGCCCACAACGGGAACCCCAACTACTTCGACAACCCGCCGGCTTTCACGTATCTGCTCGCGCTCGTCTTCGAGTTGTGGTTCGGCGGGCGCGGCGCGGTCTCGCACGCGCTGGCCGTCAACCCGACCGAGGTCTACGTGCTCGCCCGCGTCGTCACGGCGCTGCTCGGCACGCTCGCGGTCTGGCTCCTGTACGTGTTCGCCGCGCGCCTGTTCGACCGCCGCGTCGGCCTGCTCGCCGCGGCGTTGATGGCTGTCGCGTTCCTGCCGGTCTTCTACTCGAAGCTCGCGCTCAACGACGTCCCGGCGCTGATCGGCGTCGAGATTGCCCTGTGGTCCTCCGCGGCGCTGCTGCGTGGCGGCTCGCGGCGCCACTACGCGATCGGCGGTTTGGCGCTCGGCCTGGCCGCCGCGACCAAGTACACGGGCGGGATCGCGATCCTGCCGCTGATCGCGGCAATCCTGATGCGCGAGCGCGCCGACCCGCGCGCGCTGGTGCGCGCCCTCGCGATCGCCGGCGCCTGCGCGGCCGTGGCGTTCGTCGTCTGCGACCCATACTCGCTGCTGGCGTTCAGCTCGTTCAAGGCGGGCCTTGCGCATCAGGGCGCCGAGAGCGCCGCCGCGTCCGGCAAGCTCGGGCTGACGCACGGCAGCGGCATCCTCTACTACCTGTGGACGGCCACCTGGGGGGTCGGCTGGGTGCCGGCGGTTGGCGCTCTGCTCGGCCTCGGCGCCCTCTGGCTCGATGACCGGCGCGTCCTCCTCCTGCTCGTGCCGGCGCTCGGCGTCTACCTGCTCTTCATGGGTCTGCAGGGACGGTATTTCGGGCGCTGGCTGATGCCGATCGTGCCGCTGATCTGCGTTCTCGCGGCGTATGCGGCGCTGCGTCTGAGCGACCTTCTCGCCAGTCGCGTTCCGCGCGCCGGTCCGGCCATCGCGCTGCTGCTCGGCGCCGCGGTCTGCGCGCAGGGGCTCGTCTACTCGATTCACGCTGGGATCGTCGACTCGCGCGCCGACACGCGTGCGCTCGCGCGCGCGTGGCTTGTCGCGCACGTGCCGCTCGGCACGGGCGTCGTGATCGAGCCGGTCGTCCCCGAGGAGTGGGGGCTCGACATCGGACATCCGTTGCCGACGACCGACGGCTACCGCTGGCGCGGCTTCCCCGTCCTGCGCAAGAACGAACGCGACGGCAAGCTGACGTACGAGACGGGTCCGGCAGAGACAATCGAGAACTACGAGCACCTGCTGCGGCCCCAACTGATCCCCTTCTACGAGGCGCACGGCTTCTGTTGGGTCCTCACCGGATCGCAGCAGTACGGCCGCGCACAGGTCGATCCGCAGGCGGTGCCGCAGGCGATTGCCTACTACCGCGACCTCGCCCGTTCGGGCACGCTTGCCTACCAGGTCTCGCCGTTTGCGCACGCCGCGAGCGTCGCGTTCAACTTCGATTGGTCGTTCGATTACTACCCGCTCGCGTACCAGCGCCCGGGGCCTGTCGTGAACATCTTTCGCCTGCATACGGGGCGCTGCGCCACTGTTAAGAACTTCCCATGAATGGCGGGGCGGCGATCCCTATGCTGGTGTAGTGGGGACGTTCACCCGCACGGAGATCGACCGCGCCCACCTGATGCGCGCGATCGAGCTGGCGGAAAACGGGCACGGGAAGACCCAGCCGAACCCCGTCGTCGGCGCCGTCGTCGCGACCGAGGCGCAGGTCCTCGGTGAGGGCTGGCACGAGCGTCTCGGTGGTCCGCACGCGGAGGCCAACGCGATCCGCGCCTGCGGCGACGCCGACCTCTCGCGCGCGACGCTCTACGTATCGCTCGAGCCCTGCTGCCACCACGGTCGCACGCCGCCGTGCACGGATGCGATTGTCGCCGCGGGCATCCGCCGCGTCGTCGTGGCGAGCGACGATCCGACCGAGAAGGCAAACGGACGCGGCCTCGGCGTACTGCGCGACGAGGGCGTCGAGGTCGTGCTCGCGGACGAGGACACCGCACGCGCGGCGCGCCTGCTCAACCAGGCTTTCCGCAAGCACGCGCGAACCGGCAGGCCGTGGGTTCTATTCAAGTCCGCGATGACGCTCGATGGCAAGGTCGCGACGCGCGACGGCGACTCGCAGTGGATCTCCGGCGAGGAGAGCCGCGAGCTCGCGCACCACTGGCGTGCGTCCGTCGACGCCGTTGCGATCGGGATCGGCACCGCGCTCACCGACAACCCCCAGCTCACCGCGCGCGTGCCCGGTGTCCAACGCCAGCCGCGCCGCGTCATCTTCGACTCGCTCGCGCGCCTGCCGGTCAGCTCGCGGCTCGTTCACGCGGCGGTCGAGGTGCCGGTCATCGTCGTCGTCTCGCGCGCGGCGCGCCGCACCGACATCGACGGGCTGACCGCCGCCGGCGCCGAGGTCCTCGTCGCGAGCGGCGAGAACGAGCCTGCGCGCGTGCGCTCCGCACTCGAGCAGCTCGGCGACGCCGGCGTTGCGGCGGTCCTCCTCGAAGGCGGCCCGCATCTCGCCGGCGCGTTCCTCGATGCCGGCGAGATCGACGAGGTTCGTCTTTTCCTCGCGCCGACGCTGCTCGGCGGCGCGAGCGCTCGCGACCCGCTCGAGGGCGAGGGCGTTGCCCGGATCGCCGACGCAATCCGTGCGCTGACGCTCGAGTGCGAGCACGTTGGGGAGGATCTACTGATCTCAGCGCGCTTGCGCGAGTGGTAGCAGCTCGCCCCAGCTCTCGCTTGTGTTCACTGGGCTAGTTGCAGGGGTCGGAACCGTGGTGGCGGTCGCGCCCGTGCTGGGGGGTTCGCGACTGGAGGTTGCGGGTGAGTCCCTCGTGCGCGAGATTGGAGTGGGAGATTCGGTTGCGGTCAGCGGCGCCTGCCTGACCGCCGTCGAGGTGGACGGATCGCGCTTCCGCGCGGATGTCGTTGAGGAGACGCTGCGGCGCACGACCCTTGGCTCGCTTACCGTGGGATCGCGTGTGAACTTGGAGCTGCCGCTGCGCGCTTCGGACCGGATGGGTGGCCATTTCGTGCTCGGGCACGTCGATGGCACGGCGGAGGTGCGGGAGGTCCGCGAGTCCGGTGAGGTCGTGTTCGGATTGGACGGGGGGCTCGTCCGCTACGTTGTGGAGAAAGGCTCGATCGCCCTCGATGGGGCGAGCTTGACCGTGGCAGCGATCGAAGGCCCCCTGGTGACAATCGCCCTGATACCACAGACACGCCGCGCGACCACGCTCGGCTCCCTACAGCCGGGGGACCGCGTCAACGTCGAGGTCGACATCCTCGCCAAGCAGCTCGAGAAGCTGGTGGCAGTCAGATGAGCGCGCCCACCGCCCGCAAGCGCGAAGCAAAGGAGGAGGCGGCGAAGCCGGCCGACGACGCCGCTGGTGGCGTCCAGATGAGCGCGCCCACCGCCCGCAAGCGCGAAGCAAAGGAGGAGGCGGCGAAGCCGGCCGACGACGCTTCTTTGTTTTCCACTATCGACGACGCGATCGAGGAGATCCGCAACGGTCGCATGGTCGTCGTGTGCGACGACGAGGACCGTGAGAACGAGGGGGACCTCGTCATGGCGGCGCAGCTCGTGAGCGCCGAGGCGATCAACTTCATGGCCAAGGAGGCGCGCGGGTTCATCTGCCTCGCGCTGACCCCACAGCGCTGCGAGGCGCTCGGTCTCGACCTGATGACGGCGAAGAACGAGTCACCGATGGGGACGCCGTTCACGGTGACGATCGAAGCCCGCGCCGGCGTCACGACGGGCGTCTCCGCGCACGACCGCGCGCACACGATGCTCGTCGCGATCGACCCCGCGAGCAGCCCCAGCGACCTCGTGCAGCCGGGGCACGTCAACCCACTGAAGGCGAAGCCCGGCGGGGTGCTGGAGCGGACCGGGCACACCGAGGCGAGTATCGACCTGGCGCGCTTGGCGGGCCTCGACCCGTCGGGTGTGATCTGCGAGGTGATGCGCGACGACGGCGAGATGGCGCGCGTGCCGGACCTCGTCATGTACTGCGCGCGTCACGGCCTGAAGATGATCACGATCAAGGATCTGATCGCCTACCGCCGGCGCAACGAGCGGCTCGTCGAGCGCGTCGTCGCGACGCACCTGCCGATCGCCGCCGGCGACTTCGAGGTCGTCGGCTATCGCTCGCTCGTCGACGACAAGCACCACCTCGCGCTCGTCAAGGGCGAGGTCGCCGGCAAGCAGGACGTCCTCGTTCGCGTGCACTCCGAATGCGTGACCGGCGACGTCTTCCACTCGCAGCGCTGCGACTGCGGCGAGCAGCTCGAGGCCGCGCTCGCGATGATCGAGGACGAAGGCGAGGGCGTGCTGCTCTACCTCGCCCAGGAGGGGCGCGGTATCGGCCTGCTCAACAAGCTGCGCGCGTACAAGCTCCAGGAGGAGGGCCTCGATACCGTCGAAGCGAACGAGCGCCTCGGCCTACCCGCTGACCTGCGCGACTACGGGATCGGCGCGCAGATCCTCGTCGATCTCGGCCTCTCCTCGATCCGGATCCTGACGAACAACCCGAAGAAGATCCGCGGCCTCGAGGGCTACGGCCTTTCGGTGACCGCGCAGCTTCCGATCGAGCCCGCGCCCAACCCCAACAACCACGCGTACCTGCGCACCAAGCGCGACAAGCTCGGCCACACGCTGCACCACCAGGGCCTCGACCTGGACGCAGAGCTGCTCTTCAACGAGCGCGCCGAGAAGCGCCGACGCGGCTGATGGACGAGCGCTACGCAATCGTCGTCGCGCGCTTCTACGCGGAGCTCGCCGACCGGCTCGTCACGAGCGCTCGCCGCACATTCGAGTCAGACGGCGCGCACGAGATCGACATCTTCGACGTGCCCGGTGCGTTCGAGCTGCCGCTCGCCGCGCTCTACGCGGCGCAAAGCGGGCGCTACGCGGGCGTCGCCTGCCTCGGCGCGATCATCCGCGGCGAGACCGACCACTACGACTACGTCTGCGCCGAGTGCGCGCGCGGCATCCAGGACGTCCAGCTGCGCACCGGCGTCCCGTGCTCGTTTGGCGTGCTGACGGTCGATTCGATCGACCAGGCGCTCGAGCGCACCGGTGGGCGCAAGCGCGACCACGGCGCGCAGGCGGCGCACGCCGTCCTCACGCTCGCGCGCCTGCGCAACGAGCTGTCCCCCTAAGCTCCGGCCGGCTCGCTCTCGGGCTCGAGCGGGCGCGGCGCCGGCCTCTCTTCGGCTGCACCGCGCGCCGCGTGGCCCTCGATATTGATGTGGGGCAGGCGCGCGTCGAGCCAGCTCGGCAGCCGCCAGGTCAACGGGCCGAGCAGCTCGAGCACGGCCGGCAGGAGCACGCAGCGCACGACGACCGCATCGAGGAACACGGCGGCTGCCAGGCCGAAGCCGAACTCCTTGATCGCGCGCTCGTTGCCGAGCATGAACGATAGGAAGACGCAGATCATGATCGCCGCGGCAGCCGTGATGACGCGCCCGGTGAAGGCGAGCGCGTCGGTGACGGCGCTGCTCGCGTCGTGCTTGCGGATCCACTCCTCGCGCACGCGCGAGACGAGGAAGACCTCGTAGTCCATGGAGAGCCCGAACACGACGGCGAAGATAATCACCGGGATCCATGGCTCGACGGGGCCCTTCTGCACGCCGAAGATGCTCGACAGCCAGCCCCACTGGAAGATCGCCACCGTTGCGCCGAGCGATCCGCCGATGCTGAGGATGTTCATCGCTGCCGCCTGGAGTGCGATCACCGGCGAGCGGAACATCACGAGCAGCAGCAGCGCGGAGAGCACGACGACGATCGCGATGAACAAGGGCAGCTTCGCTGAGAGCACGTTCGAGAAGTCGATCGAGCCCGCAGTGAAGCCACCGACGAGGACGGTCGTGTGCGCGGTCTGGGCGAAGCGCGGCAGCACGTCGTTGCGCAGCGTGTTGACGAGCGTCGTCGTTGCGGGCGCCTGCGGCGCAGACGCGGGGTAGGCCTCGAAGACGGCGATCCGTTGGCTCGGGGAGTACGAGGCAGGGCTCAGGCGCACTATGTCCGGCGCCGCCTGGACCGCGGCGCGGATCGCCGGCAGCGCGGCCTTGTCGCCGGCCGAGGGCAGCTCCGCCACGACGAGCAGCGGTCCGTTGAAGCCCGGGCCAAAGCCCTGCGCGAGCAGGTCGAAAGCGTGGCGTGATGTGAGGTTCGACGCGTCGTTGCCGGCGTCGCTCGTGTCGAGGCGCAGCGCGAAGACCGGCGAGAGCACGGCGATCATGACCGCCAGCGCCACGAGCGCCATGCGGCCCGGATGGCGCTGGATGAACTCGCTCCAGGTGCGCCAGCGCGAGTGTGACGCGGCGAGCGCCCGCTCCTCGGGGGTCAGGTCGGCCGCTGCGCGCGCCTTCTTGCCCGCGACCCGAATGCCGAAGCGCGAGATCATCGCCGGCAGCAGCGTCAACGATGCGAGCAGCACGAGCAGCACGCCGAGCACGGATGCGACGGCGAGCCCGTACATAAAGTTGACGCCCGTGGCGAACATCCCGAGCAGGGCGATCACCACGGTCGCCCCAGCCAGCAGGATCGCGCGCCCGGAGGTGTCCATCGCCTGGTCGAGCGCCTCCTGTACGTCGTGCGTGCGCCGGTAGTTCTCGCGAAAGCGCGTGACGATGAACAGCGCGTAGTCGATCCCGACGCCGAGTCCGATCATCAGGGCGAGCTGAGGCCCGACGTTCGAGATCGCCGTTACGTGAGTCGCGAGCCCGATCAGCCCAACGCCCGAGATCAGGCCAAGGCCCGCGGTGACGAGCGGCATGCCGGCGGCGACGAGCGAGCCGAAGGTGATCAGCAGGATTACGAGCGCGGCCAGCACGCCGACTTCCGTCGCCGGCCCGACATTGAAGCCCTCCGCATCCTCGACCACCGCGCCGCCCGCCGCGAGCTCTACGCCCGCCACGTGAGTCTTGGTCAGCGCGATCAGCGGGGCGCCCGTGTTGACGTTGAGCAGATTCGCCGGCTTGTCGTAGAAGATCGTCTCGAACGCGGTCTTGCGATCACGCGAGACTTCGACCGCGCCACTTGGCGCGTACGGGCTCAGCACGCCGGCGACGTGCGGGAAGCTCTTCACCTTCGCGAGCAGCGGCAGCATCGCCGCGCGCACGGCTGGGCTATAGATCGTCCCCTGCGTGACGTGGAAGACGAGCGTGTCCTTGTCGCCGCTCTGCGCGCCGAAGTCGTGCTCGAGCAGGTCGAGGACGGTCGTGGACTGCGTGCCCGGGAGCGTGTAGTTCGTGGAGTAGCTGCGTCCGACCGCCTGCGCGGCGACCGACGCGACGATCGCGATGACGATCCAACCAACGATCACGATCCGGCGGTGATTGCTGCACCAGCGCGCGAGTCCTATCAACGGGTCACCGTTCCTGGTTCGGTAGTGCTGACTGAGCCCGCGGTGCGGGCGTGACGCTACGGCTCGCCGTGCAGACACCGCCCGGAAGGCAGCCAAGAGCGTCGCGCGACCGCCACATGTTAGGGAACGCGCAGGCCGGTTGCTTGCCGCGTGGGAGGCTCTTTCGCGCGACCCATTACACTGCGCTGCGATGGCCAAGGTTTGTCACTCCTGCGGCAAGGGGCCGGCATTCGGCAACTCGCGCAGCCACTCGATGGTCGCGACGCGGCGGCGCTTCGATCCGAACCTCCAGAAGGTTCGAATCGTCGAGGACGGCACCGCGCGCCGCGTGTACGTGTGCACGCGCTGCCTCAAAGCGGGCAAGGTCAGCAAAGCCCTGTAGCGGGTCGTGACTGACCCCAACATCGTCCGCTTCCGCACGATCGTCGCGGGCGCGCTCGCGCAGCTTGAGGCACGCCGCCAGGAGGTCAACGATCTCAACGTCTTTCCGGTCGCCGATGGCGACACGGGAGACAACATGGTGCTGACGCTCCGCGCCGTGGTCGATGAGCTCGACCGGCTCGGCGCGGACGGCAACCGCACGATCGACGATATCGGTCGCGACGACATCGTCGACGCGGTCGCGGGCGCGGCACTGCTCGGCGCGCGCGGCAACAGCGGCGTGATCCTCTCGCAACTGATTCGCGGCGCGGCCGAGGAGCTCGTCAGCCGTCCCGGCGAGCTCGTCGATGCGACGCTGATCGGCGCCGCGCTCGCGCGCGCCGCCGACCGGGCCTACGCCTCGGTGCGCGAGCCGGCGGAGGGAACGATCCTCACGGTGGTGCGCGAGATGGCAAGCCGCGTCGCGGTCGAGCTCGCCCACATGCCCGACCCGCGCCTGGATCCCGACTCCCCGAGTGAGATTCAGGACGACATGATCGCCTCGGTGCTCGAGCGCGCGGTTGCCGCCGGCGAGGCGTCGGTCATGCGTACGCCGGACCTGCTCGCGGTGCTGCGCGACGCCGGCGTCGTGGACGCCGGCGGCTATGGCCTGACGATCATCTTCGCCGGCATCGTCGCCGCGCTGCGAGGGGACGAGCCGCCACCGCTCGCCCATCACGCCCCGGCTCGGATCAGCCATCCGCATCACGCTTCCTCCACGTATCGCTACTGCACCAACTTCGCAGTCATCGGCCAGGGGCTTGAGCCGAGCCGCTACGTCGCCGCGCTCGAGCAGCTCGGCGACTCGGTGCTGGTCGTCGGCGACGCCACGACGCTCAAGGTGCACGTCCACACCGATCAGCCGGATCACGCGACCGCCGTCTTCGCCGATGCCGGCGAGGTTTCCCACCTCGACGTGGCCGACATGCAAGAGCAGGTCGCCGAGCGAATCGCGCGCGGGGAGGCGCAGGCGGTCCGCTGCAGCGTCCTCGCGGTCGTGGCGAGCCGCGGTATCGGCGAGCTGTTCGAGAGCCTCGGCGCGCACGTCGTCGACGGCGGCCCGAAGCTGAACCCCTCGACCTACGAGCTGCTGGCGGGGATCCACGCCGTTCCGTCGGAGGAGGTGGTCGTTCTGACCAACGACGCGAGCGTCGTCCTCGCCGCCGAGAAGGCCGCCGAGCTGTCCGAGAAGCAGGTCGTCGTCGTGCCGTCGCGCTCCCAGCAGACGGCGCTCGCGGCGCTTGTCGCCTACTCGCCGGAACGCTCCGCGCAGGTGAACGCACAGGCCATCACCGCCGCGCTCGAACGGGTTCGCGGCGGCTCGGTCGCGCCGGCCGCGCGCGATGACGCGGGCGGTCGCTTCCGCGCCGGCGACGCCGTCGGTTTCGTCGAGGAGACGCTGGTCGCCTGGGGCGAACCCGAGCAGACGCTGGCGCGCGTGATCGCGACGCTCGGCGACGGGAGCGAGCTCATCACGTGCATCGCGGGCGCCGACGCGCCCCTCGCGAGCGAGCACGTCGCCGCGCTGGTTCCGGGTGGACTCGAGCTCGAGCACCGCGACGGCGGTCCCCCGACGCATTGGTGGCTGCTGAGCGCGGAATAGGCTGCGGGGCCCCTCCTCGTTTTCTCGTGATGTGCGGGCTTCGTGCTGGTCGGGTCTGCTTGCCTGGCTGAGCACGCGCGAGGGCCGTCACCGCAGCCCTTCATCATGCAGAGGTGCTCGCCGCCACCAGTGACTTCTTTATGGCCGGCTTCGCCGGCGACGGGGTTGCGTCGCGTGAGGCGCTGCTCGCGACGGCCCGCTGGCCGCGCCCTTCGCGTCTCGCACAGCCGCTGGCGCTGAAGGGCAAGGTTGCGGAAGCCGCGGAGTCGCTCGGGCTGCGGAGCGTCGGCGACCTGCTCGAGTACACGCCGCGCGCGCGTCGCGAGGGGCGCACTGTCGCGGCACTGAGCGTCGGCGAAACCGCGACCGTCGTCGTGGCGGTCCGCTCGATCACCCAGCGCCCGGTCCGGCGCCGGGGCATGCGCCCGATCGTCGAGGCGACGGTCGCCGACGAGACCGGGCCGATGGTGGCGACGTTCTTCAACCAGCCATGGTTGGCGCGCCGCTACGCGCCCGGCACTCGCCTCGTCCTGCACGGCAAGTACGAGGCCCGCAACCGCTTTCGCGTCGCGAGCCATGCGCGCACGGACGAGACGACCGAGGGCGGAGAGGATGTCTCCCACTACGCCGCGACCGAGGGGATCACGAGTACCCAGCTGCTCGCGCTGATGCGCGAGGCGCGCCCCGCGATCTGCGAGCTGTACGAGCCGCTGCCGGCGCGGCTGCGCACGCGCGAGCGCCTGCCGGAGCGCGCCGCGGCGATCGAAGCACTGCACTTCGGGGCGGGGGACGAGCTCGAAGCGGCGCGGCGGCGCCTCGCTTTCGAGGAGCTGCTGCTGCTCCAGCTCGCGCTGCTGCTGCGCCGCGAGCGGCGAAGCGGCGAGGCGCGTGCGGTCGCGCTCGACGCCCCGCCCGCGCTGAGCGCGCGCTGGCTCGACGGGGGACTGCCGTTCTCGCTGACGGGCGAGCAGCAGGCCGCGATCGCCGAGATCGCGCTGGAGCTCGCCGGCAGCGTGCCGGCGCAGCGCCTGCTGATGGGGGAGGTCGGCAGCGGCAAGACGGTCGTCGCGCTTCACGCGATGCTGCGCGCCGTCGAATCGGGTGCACAGGCCGCGCTGATGGCGCCCACCGAGACGCTCGCCGAGCAGCACTTCGCGACGATCCAGCGCCTGCTCGGGCCGGAGCCGGTCACGCTGGCACTATTGACCGGCTCGACGCCCGGAGCGCGCCGGGGCGAGATCCTCGCGCGTCTGGGGAGCGGCGAGCTCGCCATGATCGTCGGCACGCACGCGCTGATCGAGGAGTCGGTTCGCTTTCGCAACCTCGCGCTCGTCGTGATCGACGAGCAGCACCGCTTCGGCGTGCGCCAGCGCGCCGCGCTCGACGCCAAGGCGCCTGCGGGCCTGGCTCCGCATGTCCTGCACATGACCGCGACGCCGATCCCGCGCACGCTCGCACTGTGCAACTACGGGGATCTCGACCAGACTCGCCTGCGCGAGCTGCCCGCGCGCCGCCAGCCGATCGCCACCCACATCGTCTCGGGCGCCCGAGCGCGCGGGCGCGCCTACGAGCGGATCGCCGAGGAGATCCGCGCCGGGCGACAGGCGTTCGTTGTCTGCCCTCTCGTCGAGCAGTCCGAGGAGCCGGATGCCGGTGACGTGCGCGCCGCGACCGCCGAGTTCGAGCGGCTGCGCGCCGGCGAGCTGCGCGACTTCCGCGTCGTCCTGATCCACGGTCAGATGGCCCACCGCGAAAAGCAGGCGGCGATGGCCGCGTTTTCCGCCGGCGACGCCGACGTGCTCGTCGCGACGACCGTCATCGAGGTTGGCATCGACGTCCCGAACGCGACCGTGATGTTGATCGAGAACGCCGAGCGTTTCGGCATCTCGCAGCTCCACCAGCTGCGCGGTCGCGTCGGCCGCGGTGAGCATCCCGGCCTCTGCCTGCTCTGCGGCCCGCGGGACGCGCCGCGCCTCGACGCGCTGACGCGCCACGACGACGGCTTCGAGCTCGCTGAGATCGACCTCCAACTGCGCAAGGAGGGGGAGCTCATCGGCACTAAGCAGTCGGGGCTCAGTGACTTCAAGCACGCGCGCCTGCCCGATGACGAGGGTCTGCTGCTCAGCGCGCGTGCCTGGGCGACTCGCATCGTCGACACCGACCCGGCGCTTGCCGAGCCCGAGCACCGGCTCCTGACGCCGGCGATCGCCGAGCGCTACCCGGAGATCTCTGCGCGCGCGATTCCCGGCTGATGCGCGTCATCGCTGGCGAGCTGGGGGGTAGGCGCCTGCGCGCGCCACGCGGGCGCGGGACGCGTCCGACGTCCGACCGCACCCGCGAGGCGATCTTCTCGATCCTCGGGGACGTGCGTGGTGCGCGCGTCCTCGACCTCTTCGCCGGGTCCGGAGCACTCGCGATCGAGGCCCTGTCGCGCGGCGCGGCACAGGCTGTGTTGGTCGACCGCGATCTCGGCGCGATTCGCGCGATGCTCGACAACGTCGCCGAGCTCGACCTCGGCACGCGTGCGATCGTCAAGCGCTCCGACCTGCGCGACGAGCTCCCGACCGGCGAGTTCGACCTCGTCTTCGTCGACCCGCCGTATGCCCGAGCTGCGTCGTTTGGCCCGCTGCTCGATCGGCGCCTGCCGCCCCTGCTGGGCGCCCGAGCGCGAGTCGTGACCGAGTCCGATCACCGCGATCCGCTCACCCTCAGCCTCCCGCTGGGTCGCGAACGGCGCTACGGGGATACGCTGATCCGTGTGTACGAGCTCGCGCCCGCATGAGCGACCGTCCCCGCATCGCCGTCTGTCCGGGGTCCTACGACCCGATCACGAACGGCCACGTCGACGTCATCACCCGCACGGCGGAGCTCTTCGACGAGGTGATCGTCGCGGTCGTCAACCACTCGCTGCGCAAGCACCCGACGCTGTTTCCCCTCGACGAGCGCGTCGCGTTCATCAACGCCGCCACCGAGCACCTCGAGCGGATCCGCGTGACGGCGTTCGACACGTTGATCGTCGAGTTCGCGCGCACGCAGGGTGCCGCGGCGATCGTCAAAGGGCTGCGCGCGATCTCCGACTTCGAGCACGAGTTCGAGATGAACCAGCTCAACCGCAAGCAGGCGCCGCAGATCGAGTCGCTCTACATCATGGCGAGCCCCGAGTACAGCTTCCTCTCCTCGAGCGGCGTGAAGGAGCTCGCGACCTTCGGCGGCGACGTCTCACCGTACGTCCACGAGCTCGTCGCGAAGCGCTTGCAGGAAGAGCTGCGGCGCTAGCGAATCCCCGCAACGACGCACGCAGTGCTTTGCGTCTGCCTGCTGACCGTCTACCCTTACCCCAATGGACGTCCTGGTTCTAATCGACAAGCTTGACGACTTGGTCCACAACGCCAAGCAGGTTCCCCTGACCGATCAGGTGCGCGTGGACAAGGAAGAGATCTACGAGATCCTCGACCAGATGCGCGCGACGATCCCGGAAGAGATCAAGCAGGCGCGCTGGATCGTCAAGGAGCGCCAGGAGATGCTGGCGGAGGCCAAGCGCGAGGCTGAGCGGATCGTCAAGGACGGGCGCGAGCGCGCGGAGCGGCTGATCGCCGACGAGGAGATTGTCAAGGCAGCCGAGCGCGCCGCCGAGGACATCATCGAGGATGCCCGCGCGCAGGAGCGCGAGATTCGCCTTGGGGCAGAGGATTACGCCGATGAGATCCTCGACACCCTCGAAACCAATCTGACCAAGTTCATCAACGCCGTCCAGCGCGGCCGTGAGCGTCTCGCCGGCCGCGACGAACAGGTCGGCGTTTCCTAGATCTTCTCGCCGCATCGCGGCGGGGATGCTTGGATAACGCGCCGTGCGTCCGTTCGCGCGCCTACTGAACATGCTCTTCACCGGCTGGACGCTCGCGCGGGCCGGCGTGCTCGCGCCGACTCGGCCGGACAAGATCGTCCGCACGCTGATCCTGCTCAAGCGCTGGGGCCCGACCCCCGCGTCCGGCTATGCGATCTCGGCGATGCGCGACCCCGACCGCCCCGCGGTGCACGACGATCGCGGAACCGTCAGCTTTCGCGAGCTCCACGAGGAGACGAACGCCTTCGCTCGCGGCCTGCGCGAGCTCGGCGTCGGCGAGGGCGACGGGATCGCGATCCTCTGCCGCGATCACGCGGGCTTCGTACGCTCCTCGGTTGCCGCGTCGAAGCTCGGCGCGCCGCTCCTGCTGCTCAATACTTCGTTCGCGGGGCCGCAGATCGCCGAGGTCTGTGAGCGCGAGCAGCCGCGTGTCCTGATCTACGACGAGGAGTTCATCCCGCTGTGCGCCCAGGCGGCCGCAGGGCGTCATACCGTGATCGCCTGGCATGACGGGCCGAGCAGCTTCACGACGATCGACGATCTCGTCGCGACGGGCGATCGCAGCAATCTCAGCCCGCCGCGTGACCGCGGCCGCGTCGTCATCCTCACCTCGGGCACGACCGGCTCGCCGAAGGGCGCCTCGCGCCACCAGCCCCGCTCGCTCGACCCCGCGGCCGCGCTCTTCTCGCGGATCCCGCTACGCGCGCGCCAGCCGACGCTGATCGCTTCGCCCCTCTTCCATTCCTGGGGCTACGGCCACTTCACGCTCGGCCTCGCGCTCTCCTCGACGCTGATCCTGCATCGCCGGTTCGAGCCCGAGCAGGTGCTGGCGTCGATCGAACGCCACCGGGTCAGCGCGCTCGTCGCTGTCCCGCTGATGCTCCAGCGCATCCTCGAACTGGGCCCCGACACGATCCACAGCTATGACACGAGCTCGCTGCGCGTGATCGCGGTCAGCGGTTCGTCGCTGCCGGGCGAGCTTGCGCTGCGGGTGATGGACGCCTTCGGCGAGGTCCTCTACAACCTCTACGGCTCGACCGAGGTCGCCTGGGCGTCGATCGCATCCCCGCGCCAGCTGCGCGCGGCACCCGGCACCGCCGGCACGCCGCCGCACGGCACGCGCCTGCGGTTGTTCGACGAGCAAGACCGGGAGCTGCGCGGCCCTGGACGGACGGGGCGCATCTTCGTCAGCAACGAGATGGTCATGGACGGCTACACGACCGGTGACGGTAAGACTGTCCTTGACGGCCTGTTCGCGACCGGCGATGTCGGCCACATCGACGAGGAGGGCCGGCTGTTCGTCTCCGGGCGTGACGACGAGATGATCGTCTCCGGCGGGGAGAACGTCTTCCCGCGCGAGGTCGAGGACCTCCTGGCCGATCATCCCGAGGTCGCCGACGTCGCGGTCGTCGGCGTCGACGATCACGAGTACGGGCAGCGCCTGCGAGCCTTCGTCGTGCTCGAGACCGACGCCAACCTCGACGCCGACGGCGTGCGCGCGCACGTTCGCGAGAACCTCGCGCGCTTCAAGGTGCCCCGCGACGTGCTGTTCGTCGAGGAGCTGCCGCGCACGGCGACCGGGAAGGTCGTCAAGCGCGAGCTGGACCACAGCTGAGCGGGCGCCGGAACGCGCCGACCGGACGGGCGGCGCAGCTACTCTGAGCATGTGCTCGCGAGCGACACATTCGATCTCGGCGGGCTGCGACTTTCGCCGGGCGAGGCGCGGCGCCTGGAGCTCGTCGTGGCGCTCGACCCGCTCGAGCTCGGCGGCCAGCACTATGCCGCCGAGCCCGACCGCGTCCCGGTCAAACTCGACGTCTCGCGCATGACCGGCGGCGGCTACGCGCTGCACCTGCGCTTCGCGGCCGCGATCGCTGGGCCGTGCATGCGCTGCCTCGCCGACGCGGCGCCGGCCATCGAGGTAGATGCTCGCGAGGTCGACCTTCCGGGCAGCGGCGAGGAGCTCGCCAGCCCCTACGTCGACGGCGAGCTCCTCGATCTGCGGGCCTTCGCGCGCGACGCGTTCGCGCTCGCGTTGCCCGACCAGATCGTCTGCACCGAGGACTGCCCGGGGCTCTGCCCGGTCTGTGCCAAGCCGCTGCGCGCGCTCGAGCCCGGGCACCGCCACGAGAGCGCGCCCGATCCACGCTGGGCGAAGCTTGCCGAACTGAAGCTCGATTAGAGCGCTCGGCCGGAGCGGCGCGCCCGCAGCGGGCTGCTAGGCTTGCCGGCCGATGCAAGCACCCAAGCGCAAGCAGTCGCACAGCCGGACCGCGAAGCGTCGCGCGCAGCACAAGATGGCCGCGCCGGCCCTGAACGAGTGCCCCCACTGCCACGGTCCACGTCGCCCGCACCGCGTCTGCCCGACGTGTGGCTACTACGCTGGGCGTGAGGTCGTGGCGTCGCCTGAGCACGACCACGACCACGACCACTAGAAGGTCCGCCGGGTCACCGTGACGGTCATCGCGGTCGACGCGAACGGCGCCGATCTCGGGCCGGGCGAGGTCGCAGCCGCAGCGCGGCTCGCAGCAGCCGCGGGGGTGGAGGTGCTGCTCTTCGGTCCCGCGGACCAGCTCGGACCCAGCGGAGGCGGCGTCGAGATCGTCGACGCGCCGCGTTCGATCGCCAAGGAGGAGAACCCCGCACGCGCGGTGCGCACCGTCCCGGACGCATCGATCGTCCTCGCCGCGCGCGCCGTCGGTGAGGGCCGCGCCGCGGCGCTCGTCTGCAACGGCTCGACCGGCACCGCGCTCGTCGCCGCGCAGCTTCACATTCGCCGTGCGCACGGGATCCACCGCCCGGCGCTCGCGATCACGGTCCCGGTCCCGAGCCATCCGGTGACCGTGTTGGACGTTGGCGCTAACCCGGATGTGCGCGTCGAGTACCTCGTCCAGTTCGCATTCATGGGCGCCGCCTATGCGAGCACGGTGCTCGGCGTCGAACGCCCACGGGTTGGCCTGCTGTCCAATGGCATCGAGCCCGAGCGCGGCAGCCAGGTGGTCATCGAGGCCCACGAGGCGCTGATCGCGCGCTCCCGCGCAAGCGACGTACTGACCTTCGTCGGCAACATCGAGGGCGACGGCGTCTTGAACGGCGCCGCCGACGTTGTCGTCACCGACGGGTTCACCGGCAACGTCGCACTGAAGCTGATCGAGGCGGTCTCGCAGACGATGCTCCACACGATCCGCGACATCGCGAACGCGTCCACTCGCGGCAAGCTCGGCGGCCTGCTGCTCTCGGGCGGGCTTCGTCCGTTCGTCGAGGAGATCGATCCCGAGGGCCAGGGTGGCGCCTACCTGCTCGGTTTGCGCCACCTCGGCGTCGTCGCGCACGGCAGCTTCACCCGCCAGGGAATCGCCAAAGCGATTCTGCGCGCGCGGCGCGGTGTCGAAGAGGACGTCGTCGGGCGCACGCACAGCGCGCTCGAGGCTGCCGGCGCGCTGCGCCGCGCCGGCGTGCCTACGGCGTCCTGAGCGGCGGGCGCGGCGCCCCTTGGATGCCCGTGGCTGGGGCGCAGGCGCCGGGGCGTGTCCTGGCCCGGCGCTATCGTGACGCGTTGCGCATGACCCGTGAGGAGGTCCTGGAACTGATCCGTTCGCACCTGGCCGACGAGCTCGAGCTCGACCCGGAGCGTGTCCAGCTGGGCACGCGCTTTCGCGAGGATCTCGCCATCGACTCGCTTGACCTGTACACGATGGTGCAAGAGCTCGAGGACACCTACGGAATTTCGGTCCCCGACGAGCAGGCGGTCAAGCTCGTGACGGTCAATGACACGGTCGAGTACGTCCTCTCCCAAGCCGGCGGGCACTGACGGCGCTGCGCGAATTGCTCGACGAGCTGCCGGAGGATCTCTACCGGCAGGTGTTCACGCACGCCTCTTGGACGCAGCGGCGCAGCGACTCGTACACGCGTCTCGCGTTCCTCGGCGACAGCGTGCTCGCGCTTGCGGTCACGGCGCACCTGTACCCGCGACTGGAGGCGGAACGCTTCGGCGCCGGACGGCTGACGAAGATCCGCGCGCAGGCGGTCTCCGGACCGTCCTGCAGGACCGTCGCGGAGGAGCTTGGACTCGTCGATCGGCTGCTTGCGTCGGCGCCGCCGACAGCGGCGCCTTTGGCAGCGGCGGTGGTCGAGACCGAGCGCGTGCTCGCGTCGGTGATCGAGGCGGTGATCGGCGCCTGTTACATCAGCTACGGCTACGAGCGAACGGCGGGCGCGGTCATCGAGGCCTTCGCTTCGCGGATCGACGAGGCGCTCGAGAACCCGGTCGACTTCAAATCGGCGCTCCAGGAGGAGCTGGCACGCGACAACGAGGTCGTGCGCTACGAGGTGGTCGAGGAGCAGGGTCTGCCGCACGCGCGCACGTTCATGGTCGAGGCCCGCACGGGGTCGGGGGATACGCTCGGCGCCGGCCAGGGACGCAGCAAGAAGCACGCCGAGCAAGAGGCGGCCCGGCTGGCGCTACAGGCGCGCAGCGCCGCCCGATCACGGTGAGGATGCCTTGCACCTGAAATCGATCACGATCAAGGGCTTCAAATCGTTCCCCGAGCGCACGCGCCTGCGCTTCGGCGAGGGGGTCAGCGTGATCGTCGGGCCCAACGGGTCGGGTAAATCGAACATCACCGACGCGGTCCTGTGGGCGCTCGGCGAGCAGTCGCCGCTGGCGGTGCGCGGGCAGTCGATGCAGGACGTCATCTTCGCGGGCGGACGTGGCGTTCAGGCGCGCAGCGAAGCCGAGGTCGAGCTGGTGCTCGACAACGCGGACGAGCTGCTCGACGTGCCCGCGAGCGAGATCGCGATCTCCCGCACCCTCAACCGCGCCGGCGAGGGCAGCTACCGAATCAACGGCGCGCGCTGCCGACTCGTTGACGTGCTCGAGCTGCTCTCCGATACGGGCCTCGGGAAGGAGGCGCATTCGGTCATCTCGCAAGGTCGAGTCGAGTCGATCGTCACCTCCAAGCCGCGCGACCGGCGGCTACTGATCGAGGAGGCGGCCGGGCTTGGCAAGCACCGCAAACGTCGGCGTCGTGCCCAGCTGAAGCTCGACCGTGCGCAAGAGAACCTGGACCGCGCGCTCGACGTCGAGCGCGAGGCGCGCTCGCGGCTGCGACCGCTGAAGCGTCAAGCCGAGGCGGCCGAGCTGCACGAACGCCTCGAGCGCCAGACGCTCGAGGTGCGCTGGACGCTCGTTCGCGACGAGCTGCGCGAGCGGCGCGTGCGTCTAACAGAGGCCGAGCGCGCCGCGGCCGAGCAGCGCTCCGCGCGCGATGAGCGTATGCGCGAGCTGGCAGCGGTCGGTGAGCGACGCGAGCGCGCGGAGCTCGCGCTAGCCGAGCGCAGCAAGCGCCACGAGCAGATCGCCGGGCGCGCGCTTGCTGCGCGCAGCACGCAGGACCGCGTGGAGCTGCGCTTGGAGCGCGCGCGCGAGCTTGCCGGGACGATCGCGCGGCGCACCGAGCGGCGCGCCGCGGAGCTTCGTCAGTTTGCCGCTGAGCCCGCCGAGCTCGATCAGGGGGGCCAGGCACGGATCGAGCAGCTCGAAAGCGCGATCGCCGAGCTCGAGCGCGAGCGCAAGGCGCATCTCGAGACCGAGTTGCAAGAGTTCGAAGGCGCGCGCGAGGCCGCCGCCGCCGAGCTCGCCGAGGTCGAGACCGTACGCGCGCGAGCCTCCGGAGAGCGCGATGCGGCGGACGCGGCGGTCATTGCGGCGCGCGACACCCTCCGCGACGCCGAGCAGGCGGTCGAGCGGGCACGCCGCGAAGCCGCCCGCGTCGGCGCCGAGCTCGCCGGTGTAAACCAGTTCCTGCGAAGCCATGACGCCGCGCGTGGGCGCAGCGAAGGGCTCGAGCAGCGCATTCACGTCGCGCCCGGCTACGAGCTCGCCCTTGCCGCAGCGCTCGGCGGGGCCCGGCTAACCGCGCTCATCGCTGCCGACCGTGCGAGCGCCGAGGCCATGCTCGATGCCTCAGGCGAGGACGGCGCGCGCGCGCTCGTCGCCGGGACGCCGGAGCGCCAGCAGGCGCCGGGTGAGCCGCCTGCGGCCGGCGCGCAGCGCCTGGTCGAGCTCGTCGAAGGCGACGCCGAGGCGCTCGCGGTGCTCGGCCGGCTGCTCGCGGCCACCTGGGTCGTCGACGAGATCGCGAGCGTGCCGCAGGCGTTCACGGGTGTGGCCGTGACGCGCTCGGGCCGGGTGTGGAATGCCGCGCTCGGCGAGCTGACGCAGGCCGCGAGCGGCGGTGCGGAGCGGGCGCTCGAGCAGCGCAACCGTCGCGACGCGCTGATCGCCGAATCGGAGCGCGCTGCACAGCTCGAATACGAGGCGCGCGCCGCCGCATCCACCGCGCAGGCGCAGGCAAGCGCCGCGCTCGAGGCGCGTGAGTCAGCCGAGCTGACGCTGCGCGCGGCTGAGCGCGCACGCGGCGAATCGCAGGAGCGCGAGCGGCTTGCGGCCTGGGTGATCGAGCAGCGCCGAGTTGCTCCCGATGCGGGCGAGCTGGCGGTGCGCCGCGCGGAGCTCGAAGGTGAGCTGGCCGCCGAGCGTCGCGCGCTCGCGCGCGCGGAGCGCGAGCGCCTCGCGCGCGCGCAACGCCAAGCTCAGCTCGAGCGCCAGGGGGCGGTCGACGCCGAGCTCGCGCCGCGTGTCGAGCGCTTCGCGCGCGTGCTCGAGGCGCTCGCCGACGCGCTGCGGGGCAACGTCCACGCGATCGAGCAGGAGCTCGCGGCGGGCAGTGCCGCAGGCGAAGCGCTCGCGGGGGAGCTGCGCGAATGCACGACGACCGAGACGCTGCTCCAGGGCCACCTGCAGGAGCACGCCGAAGCGCTCACCGCTGCGGAGGTGGCCGCGCAGCAGGCGCGTGACCGTGCGGCAGAAGCAGCCGGCGAGCTGCGAGGGCTCGCCGAGCGCCTCGGCCTGGACGCGGATGCCGCTCCCGAGCCGCTGGACGTGGGCGAGCGGGAGGCCCTACGCGAACGCGTCGAGCGACTGGCACGCCGGCGCGAGCAACTCGGACCCGTCAACCCGCTCGCAGCGGAGGAGTACCGGGCAGCGCTCGAGCACGTGAACGAGCTCGAGGCGCAGCGCGTCGATCTCGAGACGGCGATCCGCGAGCTCGCTCAGGTGATCCGCGACGCCGACCGGCAGATCAGCGATAGCTTCACCGCGACCTTTGAGGCGGCGGCCCAGAACTTCGAGGAGCTGATCGAGGACGTGTTCCCGGGCGGCAGCGGCCGGCTGCGCCTGGTGCGCGATGAGAGCTCGCCGCGAGCGGTGCTCGGAGGCCAGGACGCGGGCGCCGACGGCGAGGCGAGCGCTGAGCGCGAGGCGCAAGCCGACGCGGGAGATGGCGTAGGCGAGGAGGCCGATCGCTCGCTCGGCGTCGAGATCGAGGTGACCCCGGCCGGCAAGTCGATGAAGCGACTGTCACTGCTCTCCGGCGGGGAGAAGTCGATGACCGCGATCGCCTTCCTGTTCGCCGTGTTCCTCGCACGGCCGTGCCCGTTCTACATCCTCGACGAGGTCGAGGCGGCGCTCGACGATTTGAACATCGACCGCTTCCTCGCGCTGCTGCGCCGCCACAGCTCACGCGCGCAGTTCATCGTCGTCACCCACCAGAAGCGCACGATGGAGGCCGCCGACTGGCTGTACGGTGTCTCGATGGGTGGGGACGGAGTCTCGAAGGTCGTCTCGCGTCGCCTTGGTGAAACGGGTCTGCACGAGCTCGAGGCGGCGGGCAGCGATGACGCCGGGGCAGGCGGCGGCTTCGTCCGCCTCGCGGAAGCCGACGCAGCTTAGTGGCCCCCGCCGGAACCACTTAGCGCGCGTGGCGCGAGACTGGGACGAGCTGCTGCTCACGCGGCGCGGGCGGTCCGCGGCCGTCGATGAGGATGGCGAGGACGCCGACGGCCGGCGACGCGGCGCCTTCTCGCGTTTGCGCGAAAGCCTGCGCGCGACCCGCCAGGCGCTCGGCAGTGAGGTTGCGGCGACGTTCTCGCGCACGCTCACGGCGCACGATTGGGACGCGCTCGAGGAGTCGCTGATCGTCGCGGATGTCGGCGGCCCGGCGGCGGCAGAGATCGTCTCGGGTCTCGAATCGACCGTGCGCCGGGAGCGGCTCGACGGGGATGAGCTGCGCGAGCGGCTTGTCGAGCTCCTCGCGGCCGAGGCAACTGTGACGGGTGGCGCCCCCTTGCACATCGACCTGCGCCCCGAGCCGACTGTGATCCTGATGGTCGGCGTCAACGGCACCGGCAAGACGACGACCATCGGGAAGCTCGCGTGGCGGCTGACACACGAGGAGGGACTGCGCGTCCTACTAGCGGCGGCGGACACGTTTCGGGCAGCCGCTACCGAGCAGCTCGAGCGCTGGGCGGAGCGTGCGGGCGCCGACATCGTCACGGCGGCGGCCGGCTCTGACCCGGGCTCGGTCGCCTTCGACGCAGTCGCACGCGCGCGCGGCGAGGGCTACGACGTCGTGCTCGTCGACACCGCGGGACGGCTGCACAACCAGGAGCCGCTGATGGCTGAGCTGGCGAAGGTCCGGCGTGTGATCGCCAACCAGCTCGCCGGCGCCCCGCACGAGACGCTGCTCTCACTCGACGCCACGACCGGCCAGAACGGGCTTCGCCAGGCGCGTGCCTTCGCCGACGCTGTGGCGCTCGACGGCATCGTCTTGACCAAGCTGGACGGTAGTGCGAAGGGCGGTATCGCGCTGGCGATCGCGCGGGAGCTTGCGATCCCGGTGAAGCTGATCGGGATCGGCGAGGCGCTCGAGGACCTGCGTCCCTTCGACCCGGATGAGTTCGCGCGCGCGCTGATTGAGTAGTTACCCGCTAGCGGTCGCCTTCGGGTAGCGCCATAATCGTCGTATGGGCCTATGGGTCTTATGGGTTGTGATCGCCGGAGCGTTCGCCGTCGGCGAGATGCACACGAACGGCTTCTACCTGGCGCCGTTCGCGCTCGGCGCAGCGTTCGCGGCGGTCCTGAGCGGCGTCGCAGGGATCGGCGGCGTCCTCTCGGCGGTGGCGTTCCTCGCCGTGTCGCTGTCGGTGGTCCTGCTGCTGCGCCCCGTCGCGATGCGCCATCGGCGTCTGCCGCCGGCGATGCGCACGGGCACGGCGGCGTTGATCGGGCAGCCCGCGCTCGTGATCGAACGGATCGCCAACCACGAGGGCCTCGGCACCGTCAAGATCGGCGGTGAGGTTTGGACCGCGCGCTCGTTTGACGACGATCGCGAGATCGAGCCGGGGGAGCAGGTCGAAGTGGTTGAGATCAGGGGCGCCACTGCGCTCGTCCTGCCCTAGTCAAAGGAGCTCTTGGTGGTCGCACTGATCGTTGTCGCAGTCCTTGTCGTCGTGGCGCTGTTCGTCGCGTCGCGATCGATTCGCGTCATTCCCCAGGCTCGCGCCGGCGTGCTCGAGCGCCTTGGCCGCTACAGCCGCACGCTCGAGCCGGGCCTGAACATCGTCGTGCCGTTCATCGAGCGCGTACGGCCGCTGGTGGACCTGCGCGAGCAGGTCGTGAACTTCCGCCCGCAGCCCGTCATCACGCAGGACAACGTCGTCGTCTCGATCGAGACCGTCCTCTATTTCACGATCACCGACGCGCGCAGCGCCACCTACGAGATCGCGAATCCGCTGCAGGCGATCGAGCAGCTGACGGTGACGACGCTGCGCAACGTGATCGGCGGCATCACGCTCGAGCAGACGCTGACGAGCCGCGAGAACGTGAACTCCGAGCTGCGCGGCGTGCTCGACGAGGCGACCGGCAAGTGGGGCATCCGCATCAACCGCGTCGAGATCAAGTCGGTCGATCCGCCACCGGACATCAAGGCGGCGATGGAGAAGCAGATGCGCGCCGAGCGCGATCGGCGCGCGGCGATCCTCACGGCGGAGGGAACAAAGCAGGCCGCAATCCTCACCGCAGAAGGCGAGAAGCAGTCAGCCGTGCTCAAGGCCGAGGGTGCGCGTCAGTCGGCGATCCTGCGCGCCGAGGGCGAGGCGAAAGCGATTGCGACGGTCTTCGATGCGATCCACAAGGGCGACGTCGACCAGAAGCTGCTGAGCTACCAGTACCTGCAGATGCTGCCGCAGCTCGCGCAGGGCGAGGCCAACAAGGTCTTCGTTATCCCCTCGGAGTTCACGCAGGCCTTCGCCGGGATCGGCGAGGTGCTCGGCAAGGCGGGGGCGGGGGCGATCCCAAAGCAGCTGACGACCGAAGAGTGAAACTGGCCGCGCGCGCTCGGCGCGGCAAGCGCTGAGCAATGTTCGACGCACTATCCGAGAAGCTCCAGGCGACGCTCGCGAGCCTGCGTAGCCGCGGCACGCTGACCGAGCAGGACGTGACCGCCGCGCTACGCGAGATCCGCCTCGCGCTGCTCGAGGCGGACGTCAACCTGGAGGTCGTCAAGCAGTTCACGGCCGCGGTGCGCGAGCGCGCGGTTGGCTCGGACATCATCGGGCAGCTCAACCCAGGACAGCAGGTCGTGAAGATCGTCCACGAGGAGCTGGCGGAGCTGCTCGGCGGACCGGCCGCCGCGATCGAGTTCGCGTCGAGCCCGCCGACGGTGATCCTGATGGTCGGGTTACAGGGCTCTGGCAAGACGACGGCGACCGCGAAGCTCGCGCACTACCTGCAGGCCGAGCATCACAGCACCGTCGCGGTTGCCGCGTGCGACACGCAGCGCCCGGCGGCGATCGAACAGCTTGTGACGGTTGCGACGAACGCCGGCGCGACGGTCTACGAGCAGGGCACCGAGCGTAGCCCGGTCGAGATCGCGAAATGGGCGCTCGAGCGGGCGAAGCAGGATGGCAAGGACGTGCTGATCGTGGACACCTCGGGGCGGCTGCACGTCGACGAGGCGCTGATGGCGGAGCTCGGCGAGATCTGCCGCGTGACGGACCCCGACGACGTTCTCCTCGTGCTCGATGCGATGACCGGACAGGACGCTGTCAATGTGGCGGCACAGTTCGGGGCGGCCCTGCCACTCACCGGCAGCGTGCTGACCAAGCTCGACGGCGACGCGCGCGGGGGCGCTGCGCTGTCGGTGCGCTCGGTCACCGGCAAGCCGATCCTGTTCGCCTCGCTCGGCGAGAAGCGCGACCAGTTCGAGCGCTTCCACCCCGAGCGCATGGCGCAGCGGATCCTCGGCATGGGCGACGTGCTGACGCTGATCGAGAAGGCCGGCAAGGAGGTTGACGAGCGCGAGTCCGAGAAGCTCGAGGCACGCTTGCGTCAAGGCGAGTTCGACCTCGACGACTTCCTCTCTCAGCTGCGGATGATGCGCAGGATGGGCCCGCTGCAGGGCCTGCTCAGCATGATTCCGGGCCTCGGCACGCAGCTGCGTGGGATGAAGGTCGACGAGCGCGAGATCGACCGGATACAGGCGATCATCCTGTCGATGACGCCGCACGAGCGTCGCCACCCGGAGCTGATCAAGGGCGCGCGGCGCCTTCGCATAGCGCGCGGGTCGGGCACAAGCGTGCAGGCGGTCAATCAGCTCGTCAAGCAGTTCGCTCACGTGCGAAAGGTGATGAGGCAGGTTGGGCGCGGCCGGATGCCCGACCTTGCTGCACTCGGCCGACCGCCGCGCTGAGCGAGCCGGACGGGCCAGGGCCGGCGCGCTTCGCTACGCTGCTTTGCCGTGGAATCGCAAGCGAAGGGACATCGTGGCCGTAAGACTTAGGCTGACACGCATCGGTGCGCGCAAGAACCCGATCTGGCGCGTCGTCGTTGCCGACCAGCGCTCGCAGCGCGACGGTCGCGTGATCGAGACGATCGGGCACTACAACCCGCAGACCAACCCGTCGACGATCACGATCGACGAGACCAGGGCGCGGCACTGGCTCGAACAGGGCGCCCAGCCGACGGCGACTGTGCGCAAGCTGCTGCGCACCCAAGGCATCGCCAGCTAGCACCGATGGAGCTGACCGATCTCCTCGCCTACCTGGCGGAAGGTCTCGTTGACGATCCGGAGGCTGTGACCGTCGACAGCTTCGAGGAGGACCCCAGCACGATCGTGCTGGAGCTCGCGGTCGGGCCGGACGACTACGGGAAGGTGATCGGGCGCGGCGGGCGTACCGCATGGGCGCTGCGACGCGTGATCAAGGCCGCGGGGGCGCGCAGCGGTCGGCGCGTGCTCGTCGACATCGTCGACTAGGTGCGGCGCGCCGGCCTCGTCGGGCGAGCGCACGGACTCGACGGGAGCTTCTACGTCGCGCAGCCACAGGCCGAGCTACTCGCCGTGGGCGCCGCGCTGAGCATCGACGGTGTGACGGCCACGGTCGTGCGCCGCGCCGGGCTCGACGCCCGACCGATCGTACGGCTCTCAATCTGCGGCGACCGGGAGGCCGCTGAGGGGCTTCGCGGGCACGAGCTGCTGGCCGTGGATCAGCAGCCGGAGCCGCTCGGCCCGGACGCGTACCGGGCCGAGGATCTCGAAGGAGCGCGAGTGGTTGACGGTGAGCGAGAGCTCGGCATCGTCGCGAGGCTGATTGCACTCCCATCCTGCGAGTGCCTGTCCGTTTCTCGGCCCGCGGGCGGCGAGCTGCTCGTTCCGCTCGTGCATGACGCGATCCGCGCGATCGACGTGGCGGCACGCGTGATCGAAGTGGACGCCGCGTTCCTCGGCGAGGTCGCGCCTTGAACATCGACGTCGTCACGCTCTTCCCCGAAGCATTCGAGTGGTTTCGCGGGCAGCGACACGTCGTCAACTCGCTCGCTGCGGGGAGCACGCTGACGCTGATCAACCCGCGTGACCACACACCGCTGAGCGGCGGGCAGGTCGACGACGCCCCGTTCGGAGGCGGCGCCGGAATGGTCCTGCGCGTCGATGTGATCGATGCCGCGCTTCGCGCGCACTACGGCGAGGATCCGGTTGATCTCCGTCACACGCGGCGCGTGATCGCGCTGACTCCCTCCGGAAGGCTGCTCGATGAGCGCCTCGTCGGCGAGCTTGCGCAGGAGCGCGCGATCACGCTCCTGTGCGGGCGCTATGAGGGCTTCGACGAGCGCATCATCGAGCACTTCGCGAGCGACGTGGTCTCGATCGGACGCTACGTCCTGGCCGGCGGCGAGCTACCGGCGATGGTGCTCGCGGACGCCGTGTTGCGCAAGCTCCCCGGGTCGCTGGGGCACGCCGCCTCGGCCCTTGAAGAGTCCTTCAGCGAGGCGCTCGGGGGATTCCCCGAGTATCCGCACTACACGCGCCCTGCCGCCTATCGCGGCTGGCGGGTGCCCGAGGTGCTGCTCGGCGGTCACCACGAGGAGATCCAGCGCTGGCGGCTCGACCAGGCGCGCCATCGCAACCAGTGAACCCGCGCCGGCGCGTCGGGCGCGATAGGATGGGGGCGCTCGCGCGGTGGACTCATGCCGCGCGTCTTTTTTGCCATGAGCACGATCATCGACAAGATCGAGCGCGACCAGCTGCGCCGGGTGCCGCGGTTTGCGCCCGGCGACCGAGTCAAGGTGCACTTCCAAGTCATCGAGGGGAGTCGCCGGCGCACGCAGGTCTTCGAGGGCATCGCGATCAAGCGTCAGGGGCACGGCGTGCGCGAGACATTCACCGTGCGCAAGCAGTCCTTCGGCGTCGGTGTCGAGCGTACGTTCCCACTGCACTCGCCGAAGATCGAGCGGATCGAGGTCGCCGCGCGGGGTGACGTCCGTCGCGCAAAGCTCTACTACCTGCGCGATCGAGTTGGTAAGGCTGCGCGCGTGCGCGAGCGCGGCTATGTCGGTCCGGAGGACGCGATCGAGCCGGGGCTCGTCAGGCAACGGGAGCCCGCCGCCCAGCCCGATGCCGTAGAGCCCTCCGTGGAGGATGCCGCGCCCGAGGAAGCGGGCGAACCCGTCGAGAGCGGCGCGCAGCTGGAGGTAGCGGAGGCGCCAGCGGAGGATCAGCCCGTCGCCGGGGAGGCCACGCAGGAAGCGACGGGGTCGGGGACCGCCGAGCCGGCGTGATCTTCGCGGCACTGACGCCGCCCGGCTGCTGCCGAGTGCCGGGCGATTTGCGGTCACAATTCACCACCACTCGAACGACAAGCTGAGTAATGCCCCGCGCAGACCTTGTCAGCGACGCCGAGCTGCTCCATGACCATGGCACGCAGTTCGGTGACTTCTACGCTCGGCACGAGCGTCGTCTGCTCGCCTACCTCGTACGGCGAACCGGTAGGGGGGAGGTGGCCGCCGACCTGTCCGCCGAGGTCTTCGCAGCGGCCCTTGCCGCCTGCCGGCGGGGCGCGCCGATTCCTGACGTCCCGGTGGCGTGGTTGTTCGCGATCGCCAACCACAAGCTCGCGGACGGTGTCCGCCGGGCGCGCGTCGAGGACAACGCGCGACGCAAGCTGCAGATGCGTGCGCTCGAGCTCACGCGCGGTCAGGTGTCCGAGATCGAAGGCCTCTATGGCGAGTCCGAGGTCGACTCGCTGGTACGGGGACTCAGCGCCGATCAGCGGCAAGCCGTGCTCGCCTACGTCGTCGACGAGTGCGCCTACAGTGACATCGCCGCCGGGCTGCAATGCTCGGAATCCGTGGTGCGCAAGCGCGTGAGCCGCGGCCTCGCGCGGCTGCGGCTGCGCCTCGAGGAGGCGCGCTGATGTTGCTGCCGGAACTCCACGACGAGCTCGCGCGCGTCGCCGCATCGCCGCGGCCGGTGCGCCGACTCAGCGGCCTGACGGTCAGCGCCTTCACGGCCGCGCTCGTTGCGCTGCTGTTCGCTGCGCCGGCGGCCCACGCTCAGCTCACGGAGCTCGCCGTGAACGTCGCCAGTAGCCATCTGCGGGGGCTCTTGTGAAGCTCCTGCGGCGTGCCCGCGGGAACCAGATCGTTGAGCTCGTCGTGATCATCGGGCTCGCGCTGGGCCTGGCGTGGCTGATCCAGGCGTTCGTGGTCAAGCCCTACAGGATCCCGTCAGGTTCGATGGAGCCGACCCTCGCGATCGGGCAGCGCGTGCTCGTCGACCGCATCGGCAACGACTTCTTCGATCCGTCGGTCGGCGACATCGTCGTCTTTCATCCGCCGCAGGGTGCGGTCGATGGCGCCAACGGCACCTGCGGCGTGCCCGAGACGAGCAACGAGATGTGCCCGCGCCCGACCAGGCAGGAGGCGAGCACCACCTACATCAAGCGCGTCGTGGCCGCCGGCGGCGACACGGTTGCGCTGATCAACGGGCACGTGATCCTCAACGGCAAGCGCCAGAAGGAGCCTTTCGCCAACCTGTCCCTCTGTGGCGGCAGCGGCAACTGCACGTTCACGACACCGATCAAGGTTCCAGCCGGTTACTTCTTCATGATGGGCGACAACCGTGGCGACTCCGACGACAGCAGGTTCTGGGGACCGGTCCCCGACTCCTGGATCATCGGCGACGCCTTTGCCACCTACTGGCCGCCTGACCGCATCGGTTTCTTCTAGCGGTAGCGCCCGCGACCGCCGCGCCGCGCGCCGGCGGCGCAGCGGTCACCGCCTCTTCGCCTTCGACCGCGCTCTGGGCGTGCGCCTGATCGCCGGCGCCGATGAGGCGGGGCGGGGCTGCCTCGCCGGTCCGCTCGTGGCTGCAGCGGTGCTGTTCGACTATCAGGCGCTCAGCACGCGCGAGATGCGCTCGCTCAGCGCGCTCAACGATTCCAAGCAGCACGACCAAGCGGCGCGCGAGGCCCTCTACCCGCGCGTGCTGCAGAGCGCGCGCGCCGTCGCGGTCGTAACGCGCTCGGTCCGCGGTATCGATTCGCGGGGGCTGCACGTCACGAACCTCGCCGCGCTCGCCGGTGCGCTCGGCGCCGTTGCCCGCGAAGGCTGTCTGTGTTTGATCGACGGCTTTGCGGTCCCCGACTTCGGCCATGAGCAGCGCGCGATCGTCGACGGCGACGCGACGAGCGCGGCGATCGCCGCCGCGTCGATCATCGCCAAGGTCACGCGCGACCGCTTCATGCAGCGCGCCGACGAGGTTCATCCCGGCTGGCAGTTCGCGACGCACGTCGGCTACTCGACGCCCGAGCATCGCGCCGCGATCGCCCGTCAAGGTGTCTCGCCGCTGCATCGGATGTCGTTCCAATCTGCCGCGTACGAGCGGCTCGCGTT
>PLFX01000025.1 GCA_003138355.1 Solirubrobacterales bacterium | reverse complement strand
GCGGCACGATCACAGCGAGCGGCGAGCGCGTTCGCTTCGGCGACGTAGCCACGCGCTCCACGACGATCCCATTCGGGTCCATCGTCACGCTGCGCCCGGCAGCGTTCGGCCGGCATCGCTTCAAGGTCGAGGATCGGATGAACCCGAGCGACGCAGCGTCCCTGGACGTGTTCCAGCCGAGCTGCTCTCGAGCGATCGACTTCGGCATCAGGCACGAGCGGGTGACGGTGACGAGTCGATGATCGGGACGACCGTAGCGGACGCACTACACCTCATCGCCGACATGGCCGAGGACTTGCGGCGCGCCTCGTGTGTCGAGCATCGGACGGAGACGATGCGCTTCGCCAACCGCACGCGCTACGACGCGCTCGAGCTGCTCAAGCGCGTCGACGAGTCCGAGCGTAAGCCTGCGCCATGGACACACGGCGGAGCTCGCAGCGACCGCACCCCAACGGGAGACGGGTTATGACCATCGCCCGCGTCTGCCCATACTGCCGCACGCGCTACACAGGCACACGTTGCCCGTGCCGCGGACCGAAGCGGCAAGGCTCGACCGAGTGGAAGCGAGTCCGCAAGGTCGTCTTCGCGCGCGACGGCCATCGTTGTCGAGCGATCGACGATGAAACGGGCCAGCGCTGCACGATGACGACGACCCTAGAGCTCTCGCACCTTGTGCCGCATCGCAAAGGTGGACTCGACGTAGAAACCAACCTCGTGTGCCTCTGCCATCGGCACCACATGCTGCTCGACCACGGGAGCAAGTGATGGGGGGTCTGCGGTCGTTCGCTGCGCGGATGGTTGGAGTTCCATTCTCACCCTCCCGCTTGGAGGAACTTCACAAAATGAAGCGCCGTTTTTCAGCGCCTCCGAAATCGGAAGGACGGCCCGGATGACCTCGCCGAAGCCGCCGGCCGACTTCGCCGCGCCCGAGCGTGCGTTGTGGCGCCGCTCGATCGAGGCGCTCGAGGAGCTCGGCATCTGGCAGCCCGTCGACGTAGACGCGCTCGAGCGCTACTGCCGGGCGTCGGCGATGTCACGACTGGCGCGCGAGCGCATCGCGAAGCGGGCGAAGGCCGACCCCGCGGGCGCCTTCATCGCGAAGGGTTCGATGGGGCAGCCGGTGATTGCTCCCGATGTCGAGCTCGAACGCCGCGCCCGGCTCGACGCGAACGCGCTCGCTCGCGAGCTGGGCCTCACGGCGGCGATTCGTAAGCGGCTGAGCGCTCAATCTGACGACCTCGACGACATGCTCGCCGAGATGACGAGGTGATGACGATGGACCGAACCGCCAAACTACGCCAGCTCGCAGAGGAGCTCGCTTGGGAGCTCCACGGCTTCTGCGAGATCCTTTGGCCACGGACTCAGCGACAACTCGCGACGCTCCGAGAAGCGTGGGCGCTGATCGAGCCCGAGGCTCGCGCCGGCACCCTGACCGGGAAGCTCGAGCTCCTGAACTTCGACCGCGAAGGCCCCGGCTGGCGTCCGAGGGCCTATTACGAGTTCGACCTGGGAACCGCGCGCTCGCGAGCTCTGCGGTCGGCATCGTTGCCGCGCCAGAGGCGATCGTGAGCGCGCCGCCAAGCGCCTCTAAGCGTCGCCGCGGTCCACACGGCGGCCCGAGCCTCGCTGAGCGCATGGACGCCGAATCGAAGGCTCGCGCAGGGCGCCGGACGGTCGCAAGCGGTGGCGGCTCTGTCAGCGCCGACCGCGCGGAGTTGCTCGCCGAGCAGCGCCGACGAGCGGCGTCGAGGACCGAGCAGCCGGCGCCGCAGACACGGCTCGAGCTAGAGCGATCCCGGCTCGTCGCGATGGAGCGCCGTCTCGAGCGCTGGGGCGCCGAGTGCAGGACCGCGACCCCGGAGACGGTCAAGGTCCAGCGCCAGCTCGTCGCGCGCCTTGAGGCTGAACCGCCCGAGCCTGCGCCAGCGGGCGCCGCGTCGCGTCCGCTGACGGCGGCTGAGCGCGCCGAGGCGTCACGGCCGGCCGTCTACCGGGGCAATCCGATCACGTGGCTCCGCGAGCCCGTGACGCTCTACCCCGGCTCGAGGATTCGCGTCGTCGGCTACGACCCCGCGATGATCTCGTGGCCGCCGGCGTGGCTGCCGGATGCCGAGGAGGCCGCATGAGCGCGCTCGCCGACTACATCCGCCACGCCGAGCGCCATGGCGTCGACGGAGTGCATGAGGTGGCTCGTCGCGATCTCGCCGCGGACGACCTCGCGATGCTGGAGCGCCGTCTGCGAGAGCTCGAGCCGAAATGGCGCCCACCGCGCGCAGGGACGGCGCAGGACGGGACGCGAGCAGCCGGGCCAGTGGTCCGCCACCCCTCGGAAAGTAAGACACGCGCCTGTCCGTTCTGCGGCTCGTCACTCGCCGGCTACCGACGGCACGCTCGAGTCTGTCGCCGAGCGAGCTGCCGGAAGCGCGCCCAGCGACAGGTTCGCTAGGCCGGCACCGGGTAGACGAAGGTCCCTTCGGCATCCTCGATCGGGCAGAGCTTGGGCGGCGCGTCGTCGTCGCGGCGCTTCCCCCGTTGCGGCGTGACGGGCTGCTCGAGAGTCTGCGGCCAGATATGCACCCACGTCGAGCGCGGCGCGTTGCGCGTGGCGGGGATCACTGAGAGCGTGATGGTCGGTAGCCACTTGGCGATCAGCTCGCGCTGAGTCGTGGTGCTGGCGCGCTCCCACATCGCGAGCGCCTCCTCGATCGACACTGTGACCGCATCCTCGCCGAGCTCAGCTCGTGCGTGGCCGAGCGCCAGTGCTGCGGCATCGCGCGCCGCGCGAGCGTTGCGAACGACCGTCGGCCAGTCCTCCCCTGCCGCCGACGCCATCTCGGGCTTGAGGCTCTCGGCAACGCGAACCTCTGCCGTCGCGAGCGCCCCTTCGAGCGCATCGAGCGACGGCGCGGGCTTGCCGGCGAGCGTTACGCCGCCCGGGCGATGATGCTCGAGGACGGCTTGCAGGAGATCGGCGTAGACACCATGCACGACGCGCTCGACGCTATCGGCGAGCACGTAGGCCGGCGCTGGGCAGATCCCGCCAGCGTGGCGCCGGCGGCACCGGTAGACACGCTTGGACCCACGGTCGCGGCTCGTGCGCGTCCCGTTCATCGCGTACCCGCACGCCTCGCAGCGGAGCACTCCGGCGAGCGTGAAGGCGCCCGTGCGTGGCGGAGCGGGGCGCTTGCCGTTCGGATGCTGTGCCGCCTGCCAGAGCGCAACGTCGACGATCGGCTCGTGGGCTTCACGGTTCACATACCGCGGCGGCCGTCCGTAGGACAGCTCGCCGAGATAGACGCGGTTGGCGATGAGCTGCTGCACGGCCGATTTCGTCCATGCCGGCGACTTCGCCGCTGTGCGGATGCCGGACTCGTCGAGCATGCGCGCGAGCGCGGTCGGACCGGCGCCCTTGGCGCGCTCCTCGAACACTCGCCGGACGATCGGCGCCGTGACCGGATCGGGCTCTAGGCGACGGTCTGCGCGCTTGCGGTAGCCGATCGGCGCCTGATGCGCGATCGGGATTCCAGCCTCGATCGCTCCGCGCTTCGCCTGCTCGAACTCGGCAGCCTTGCGATCGAGATAGCCCGTGTCGATCGCAAACTGAATCGTCGCCAACATGCGCCCGTCCGGCGTGGTGTAGTCGGGCAGGTTCGGCGCGTACAGCTCAGCGCCTAACGACGAGATGCGACTGAGCAACTCGAGGCCCTGCACTGTGTCGCGGCTGGCGCGCGAGAGATAGGCGACGACGACGCCGGCCGACTCGCCCCGCTCGATGCGGCGGAGCACCTTCGCGAACCCTGGCCGCTCGAGCGTGCCGCCGCTCTCATTCAGGTCTGTGAACACCTCGCCGATGGTGAGCCCGCGAGACTCGGCGAATCGGCGCGCGTCGCGCTCCTGCTCCTCTGGCGAGGTTAGGTGCTCTCGGGTGCCGACGCGGCTAACGCGCACGTACACGTCGACGGGCTTGGTCTGCGACATGCCCGCACCTTAGACCGGCGTCGGCTCTTTGTCAATGCTTCAATTGAGCGGCTTGTAGCCACCGCTGTCCGCATGCACCAGCAGCGAGCCGTCGGCCTTCAGCACTAGCAGCCGCACCGCCATCGGCAGTGTTGTTGAAAGACGGCCGCTGTAGGAGACGGCGCAGCGAGCAACGATGAGACGCATGACCGGCAGGCCAGGTTACGGACACGCCTGGACGCCGTGCGGGCCGGGAATCGGCCGAACCCGCTAAGAGGGCGAAAAGCTCGCGGTCCCCGTGAAGCGTTTGCCTCAAGTTGGGCATTGTGGGCGCCGCCGCAGCTGGACCGCAACCGCGCCGGCGCGTAGCTTCCGCCAGCATGCAAACGTCGCGTGCCACGCCCATTCAGGTCGCGGCGCCGGCCTGGCAAGCGCGCCGACTCAACGAGAGCATCCTCTGCGCGCTGGTCGCGCGTGAGTGGCAGTGGCGAGGTCACTCGGTCGTTGAGCTCGCGCTCGGGCCCCGCCCGGCGTGGCGGCAGGGGTCGGCGAAGAGCGCTTGGATGACCGAACAGCGCGCCGAGCAAACGATGCGCGCACTGGAGGAGCGTCTGCGCCAGGCCGAGCGGACGGTTCACGCGCGGGCGCTGGTTGGCGAACCGCTCACTCCACGCCTGCGCTACGCGCTCGCGGTCCACGCCTCCGCGCTCGCGCGCTGCCCGTGCCACGACCACCCGGACTGCCTGCGAGCAGAGGCACGCGTGCTCGAGGCCGACGCGGCGGCACTCGAGCAGTCAGCCCCACCTGACGAGATCCTGGACCTGCGGATCGCCGCGCTCCGGCGCCGCTGGGAGGCCGCCGAGCGCTCGCCGCGGATTGGCGCAGCCGAGCGGATGCAGGCATTCCGTCGCCTTGTCGAGGCTGCGGCAGCGGGCGAGATCCGCATTGCGCGGGCGAACGCCGAAGCATCGCCCGCGAGGCCGGCTACGCTGCCGGGAGGACGCGCCGGCGGGCCTCGCGCATCCGATCACGCAGGTCGAGGAGCTCTGCGCCGGCGCCCAGCTTGAGCGCGGTCGCGCACGCGTCGAGGCAGTCGCTGATGCGGTCGGTGCGCGCCAGCGCGTGGGCGAGGCGAACCCAGGCGTCGATCGACTGCGGATCGAGCTGCGTAGCCGCTTCGCACGCGGAAAGCTCGCCGCCAAGATCGCCGCTGAGCGCCAAAGCGAGCGCGAGGTCGAGCAGGCCCTCGACGCTCGGACGAAGCGTCTGAGCGCGGCGCAGCGCGTCGGCTGCAGCTGACGGATCGTGCAGGCGCAAACGCAGCCGACCGAGCCGCTCCCACTCGCGCGCGTCGCCCGGGGCGCGGTCGGCCGCACGTTCGGCGGCTTCCGCCGCCAGGTCGATCGCGCCCATGTCCTCATAGATGCGCGCGGCGAAGCGGTGGGCCGCCGGGCGCGCGCCATCGATGCGCGCCCAATCCCGCACGGCCCGGCCCGCCGCCTCGAGGTTGCCCGCCTGCCAGAAGGCGAGCGTCATCAGGCGCAGCACCGCGACGTTCGTCGGATCGGCATCGCGCGCATAAATCAGCCGCTGCGCCGCGAGCCCGTAATCACCTTCGGCGAGAGCGTGCGTCGCAGCAGTCATGAAGCGTTCGAGCCTGTCGGCACCGGCGTCGGGCTTTGAGAAGTCCACGAAGCTGAGGCTCCCTGCCGGGACGGTGCGCACTCCCTCGGCGAAAAGCACCCGCGCCCACTGCTTGACCTCGTCTCCGTCGCCGCTGAAGTAGATGCCGGTGACGCTGCCGACGCCCCACTCCGGGTAGCTAAGGCAGCGCGCGTAGCGGTGGACGACGGAATGGTCGGGCAGCCGGTCGGCGAACGGGTCGTGCTTCGCGCGATCGGCAGCGGCCGTGCGCTCCCGCTCCGCGGCCTCGTACGCGCGCTGCCCCTCCTCCTCGCGCGCTCGGCGCGTGGCCGCAGCCGAGACCTTGACCGCGCCGAGCGTGATCTTCCCGCCGCGCGAGCCCTCGGCGAGGCTCTCGAGCTCGTCCGCCGCGTCGTTGATCGCCTGCAGGTGGCGCTGGTGCTCGTGCGCTCGGCCCGGCGGGGCGATGTCCGGGTGCCAGCGCTTTGCCATCCGCCGCCGCGCGAGCTGGACGTCGCGCACGCCAAACGGAGGCTCAAGCTCGAGCAGCAGCATCGCCTGCTCCAGATCGAAGACGTTCGCCATCAGCCAAGCACGTTAGCGAGCCGGGCTGCGGGAAACAGCCGCCGCTCGCCGCGGTTCAGGCCCCGCGCAGGCCAGCTGTCCTCGCCAAAGTTACCTGCGCGTGCACGCCCGCCGCCGAGGAACTTTTCCCGGCGCGAATGAGCTTCTCACCACGAGCGCGCGGACGAGCCCGCAGTCAGCTGAGGCCACCACTCGGCGAGCCGGTGGCGCGCGTCGCGGGCCAACGGCGCAGCCGCGCCGCCGTTGCGATCGGGCACCGTCGACATCGCCTCGAGGGTCGTCGCCACGCAGCGCGCCAGCGTCCCGAGTGCGTAGCCACCCTCGAGCATGGCGCCGACGGGCGCCGCGAGCTCGCGGCAGGTCGCCGCGATCGCATGCGCCATCGCGCTGAACCCGGCGTCGGTCACGTTGCAGTCGGCCATCGGGTCCTCGAGGTGCGCGTCGTAGCCGGCCGAGACCAGGACGAGCTGCGGCTCGAAGGCGAACGCGAGTGGCACAACGACATGCTCGACGAGCGAGATCCAAACGTCGTCCCCCGATCCCGCCCGGACCGGCAGATTCACCGTGTAGCCCACGCCCGCGCCCTCGCCGACGTCATCCGCCGGACCGGTGCCCGGGAACAGCGGCGACTGATGGATCGAGACGAACAACACGTTGTTGCTGGCGTGAAAAACCTCGTTCGTGCTGTTCGCGTGGTGAACGTCCCAATCGAAGATCATCACTCGCTCGAGCCCGCGCACCTCGACCGCGTACTTCGCTGCGATCGCGATGTTGTTGAAGATGCAGAAGCCCATCGCCTGCGTCGGCATTGCATGGTGTCCTGGAGGCCGCACCGAGCAGAACGCGGACGACGCGTACCCGTCCAGCAGCAGGTCGACCATGCGAACGCCGGCGCCGGCGGCATGCAGAGCCGCCTCCCACGACCCGGGACTCACGACGGTGTCATCGTCGATGTGCCCACCGCCGGCGGCGCAGAACCGTTCGATCTCCGCCACGTGACTCTCCGGATGGATGGCCGTCAGCAGCGAGCGCTCAACGGGCGGGGCCTGCATGCGCTCGAAGCCGCACCAGTCGCGGGCGTCCAGTTCCCGCTCGATCGCGAGGATCCTCGTCGGCTGCTCGGGGTTCACGCTCATCGCCGAGCTCGCCGGCCGCGACGCCGTGATGTGCTCGAGCGAGGAGCGATGCTCGAGAAACACGTACGCCATGCCGGTGTGGACCCTAGCGCCACGATGCTCGCCGCGCCTCGTCGAGCGGTGGCGACCTCAAGCCGCACGGCGACGAGGTGCACACCGCCACGTATCCTGCGAAGCGATGCCCGGTGAATACATCTTCCAGACCTACAAGCTCGGCAAGGTCCACGCGCCCGACCGCAAGGTCCTCGAAGACATCTCGCTCTCGTTCTTCTTCGGCGCGAAGATCGGAGTCCTCGGCTACAACGGCGCCGGCAAGTCAAGCCTGCTGCGGATCATGGCCGGGGTCGACGGCGAATATCGTGGGGATGCCCAGCTGGCGCCCGGAGCCAAGGTTGGCCTGCTCGCGCAGGAGCCGTCGCTTGACCCGGCCAAGACGGTGCGCGAGAACGTGCTCGAGGGCGTCGGCGAACTCGTCGCGCTCGTCGAGCGCTTCAACGAGCTCGCAACCAACTACTCCGATGAGACCGCCGACGAGTTCGCGCGCCTGCAGGAGCAGATCGATGCGGCGGACGCTTGGAACCTCGACACGACCATCGAGTACGCGATGGATGCGCTGCGCTGTCCGCCCCCAGAAGCGTCGGTTGAGCATCTCTCCGGCGGTGAGCGCCGGCGCGTGGCGCTCTGCCGGCTGCTGCTGAGCCAGCCGGACCTGCTGCTGCTCGACGAGCCGACCAACCACCTCGATGCAGAGTCGGTCGAGTGGTTGGAGCGCCACCTTGCCGAGTACAAGGGGACGGTCGTCGCCGTCACGCATGACCGCTATTTCCTCGACAACGTCGCCGGCTGGATCCTCGAGCTCGACCGCGGACGCGGGATCCCGTATCAGGGCAACTACTCGGGTTGGCTCGAGCAGAAGCAAGCGCGCCTCGCGCAAAGCGAGAAGCAGGAGAAGGCGCGCCAGCGCACGATCGCGGCCGAGCTCGAATGGGTGCGCCAGAACCCGCGCGGTCGCCAGTCGCGCAGCAAGGCGCGCCTCGCGCGCTACGAAGCGCTGCTTGCGGAGGAGACGGAGGTGAAGCTCGACGAAGTCCAGATCCACATCCCCGCGGGCCCGCGGCTCGGTGACCTCGTCATCGAGGCCCAAGGCCTGCGCAAGGCCTACGGCGACAAGGTGCTGTTCGAGGATCTGTCGTTCTCGCTGCCCCGTGGTGGCATCGTCGGCGTGATCGGACCGAACGGGGCGGGCAAGACGACACTGATGCGACTGATCACAGGCCAGGAGGAGCCCGACGGCGGCGAGCTACGTGTCGGCGAGAGCGTCGAGCTTGCCTACGTCGACCAGTCACGAGACGCGCTCGACGACACGAAGTCGGTCTGGGAGGAGATATCCGGCGGCCACGATCAGATCAAGGTCGGGGAGCAGTGGATGAGCTCGCGCCAGTACGTCTCCTCGTTCAACTTCAAGGGGGCCGACCAGCAGAAGCAGGTCGCCAAGCTCTCAGGTGGCGAGCGCAACCGCCTGCACCTGGCGAAGCTGTTGCGCAGCGGTGGCAACGTCCTGCTCCTCGACGAGCCGACCAACGACCTCGACGTCGACACGCTGCGCGCGCTCGAGGAGGCACTGCTCACCTTCGCCGGTTGCGCGGTTGTCGTCTCGCACGATCGCTGGTTCCTCGATCGCGTCGCCACGCACGTGCTCGCCTTCGAAGGCGACAGCCGCGCAACGTGGTTCGAGGGCAACTTCGAGGCTTACGAGGAGCACCGCCGCGCCGTGCTGGGGCCCGAAGCCGACCGCCCCAAGCGGATCACGTACAAGCGGCTCGTGCGCTAGCAACCGCCGGGCGCCCGCAGGCGCGACCGTAGTCGGCTCGTGCAGGTGCTTAGACGCCTCAAGCCGAGCGCACCCGCGACCGATAGAAAGCCTGATGTCACGAGTGCGGTTTCGTCCGCAGGGGCCCGTGCGCCTGTGGCGGCGCACCGCTCTCGCACGCGCTCGCGGCGAGGCCGGCGACACGATGATCGAGGTCATGGTCGCGGTGCTGATTGTGGCCTTGACTGCCCTGGCCGTATTTACGGGCCTCGGAGCCGCGACCGATATTCAGGGTGCCGAGCGCCACCAGTCAGTCGCGATCTACCTCGCCCAGCAGGATCAGCAGCGCCTGCGCGGCCTGACCGTGCAGCAGCTGACATCGACAACGACATCGGCATGCACGGCCACGATCCCCCAAACCGGGAACGGCTGCTACACGGAGCCCTACGACGGGGAGACCTACACCATCACGTCGAGCGCCCAGTTCTACACCGCGAGCGGCAGTACCGCATGCACGACGTCCAGCAGTAGCAGCGCCGACGACATCCCGATCACGTCGGTAGTTCAGTGGGCCAATAACAACGACGGCCGCAAACCGGTCGAGGAGCACGGCATCGTCACCCCAGCCGCGGGCGGCCAGATCGTCGCCACGGTCACCGACTCGGTCGGCTCGCCGACTGCCGGGCTATCGAACGTCGCGGTGACGATCACAGGGCCAGGCACGAGTACGGCCACCCAAACGCTCAACACCGACGCCAATGGCTGCGCGATCTTCATTGGCGAGAACCCCGGCACCTACACCGTGAGCGAAACGCTGCCGAGCCCCTACCTCCCCGCTGGCGGGTCATCCACCAAGCCGGTGATCGTGGTCAACGGTGCCAGTGCCCAAGCCAACTTCTCTGTCGCACAAGCGGCGACCGTAAATGCGGGCTTCACGACCCAGATCAATGGGGGCACGGCCCAGTCGATTCCATTCGACACGTTCTCGCTCGATGCGAACTCGGGCTCGTCCGAGACCTCCTACGGCACCGCGGGGAATCCCTCCCCGCCGAGCACGGTCACGACCGGGGCTACCGTTTATCCGTACGGGACCGGCAAAAACTACGCCGCCTTCGCCGGCACTTGTGCCGCGGACGATCCGGGTTCCCCGGGCACCGTCCCCCCGGATACGCCAGTCGCGCTCAGCGATGGCGGAACGGCGTCGCCGACGGTGAGGGTGCCGTCGATGCTACTCGGGCTGACCAGCTCCTTCACCAACGCGGGGGGCACCACGTGGGTCGACGACAGCAACTCGTCCGTGACCTACGCCCAGGGCACCGGATCGAGCAACGGCTGGACGCTCCAGGGCAGCACACCTGGCGACTTCGACAGCGGCGAGCACTACACCAACGTCGCAAATAACACAGCGAGCTACACGTTCACTGGCACGAGCATCACGTGGGTCACAAAGCTGTACCCAAACCACGGCTACGCCGACGTCTACATCGACGGGAACGACGTCGCCCACAACATCAACACCTATAGCGCCTCGACCGTGTACCAGTACCAGGCGTTCACCTATGTCTGGCCGACGTCGGGGACGCACACGATAAAGATCGTCGACGACAGTGGCGTGCCGCCAGGCTCCAGCGGCACCTACATCGTCAGTGACGCATTCATCGTTGGCACATACACGCAGACACAGGTGCCGAACACAAGCTCGTCAATCACCTACGCTGGCACCACCTGGGGGACCTACACGAACAGCAACGAATACAGCGGTAGCGAACATAACAACAGTGTCGCCGGGAGCACTGCGAGCCTCACCTTCACGGGAACGAGCGTCGCGTGGATCACGTCCGAGTGGCCGGACCACGGCGAGGCCGACGTCTACATGGACCTCACCGACGTCGCGCAAAATATCGATACCTACGCACCGAGTGCGACCTTCCAGGTCGAGGCCTTCCAGGAGAGCTGGGCGAGCTCGGGCACGCACACCATCGAGGTCTATGTGGACGGGAAACACGACGCCAGCTCCACCGGCAACAACGTCGCGGTCGACGAGTTCATCGTCACGTCCCCCACCACCACCGCCGCGGTAACCAGCTGGCCCTCAGGCTGGAGCATCGTCACCTACGACTCCTGCTCCCCGGCCGTCGAGCGCTTCCCGTCGAATCCCGTCGCGACCAGCTCGTTCATGTTCCCCGTGGCGGCTCCCTACGGAGCCTCGACGCAGGTTTGCATCGCCAACTCGAACACCTCCACCGACACCGGGCTGCTCCCGTCGAGCGGCGACATCGCCAACACCGACTTCACCGGCTCGACGCCCACCTCGCTCACGCTACCGACGACCAACTCGGGGCCCCTATCGAGCGCGGCATTCGGCAACTCTGGGGCGTGTCCGCCATGACCTGGCGTGCGCGGCTGCGCGATGAGCGCGGATACACGTTGATCGAGCTGATCCTTGCGAGCGCGGCAGGGCTGCTGGTGAGTGGGGCGGCCCTGGCGATCATCGCCGTTTCCTACGAGCTGCTGAGGAACGACGCCGATCGGGTAGACGCAAACCAGCAAGGACGCACGGCGATGCTCGAGATCGAGCAGCTGCTGAACTCGAGCTGCGTCGGCGGACTGGGCTACTCGCCGGTCCAAGCCGGAAGCGCCAACTCGATCACCTTCGTTGCCTCCCAGGCAGACAACCCGGCAATTCCGCCATCGGAGTACCAGATCTATCTAAGCGGTTCCAATCAGCTCGACCTGACGAATTATGGTCAGGCAACAGGGGGCTCGGCCCCCACCTGGACCTTCTCTTCATCCGGGCCGACGCAAACCCTGATCGCCCACGCGGCGCTCGTGCCGGGCACGTCGGCGATCTTCAGCTACTACCCCTACACATCGACCGGCGCGCTCCAGACGGGGAGCTTGACCTCCGTGTCGCAGGGGAGCAATGTCGCCGAAATTGGCATCCAGTTCGAGGCCCAGCCGACCGACGGCGTGACGGTCACCGGTAGCAACGCCGACTTCGCTTCGGAGGTCGTGCTGCGTCTGACGCCTGTTTCGACCTCGACACTCTCGACCACTCCACTGCCATGCTCATGACCCGCGCGAGACAGCTGCACGCTTGCCTTGCCCGGCGCCGTCGCGCAGCGGCCAGCGAGTCTGGGTTCTCACTGGTCATCGCCGTCCTCGTGCTCGCCGCCGCCTCACTGCTGAGCTTCGCCGCGATCGACGGCGTGACGGGTGACGCCCAGCTCGTGAGGAACTCGCTGGACCAGAATCGCGCGTTGGACGCGGCCCAGGCAGGACTGGCGGCGTTCCGTCAACAGCTCGCCGCGGGCGGCGCTAGCTTCTGGCAATCATGCCCCGGGGTTAACGGCGCGACGGGCGTCACGGGGCTCACGGGCGAAACGGCGGTGCCGAACTCGACCGACGCCGGCTCAACCGAGTATTACAGCTACTTCGAGCTGCCGGCCACGACTGCGCCAAGCGGTGACGACAAGTGCGATCCGGCCAATCCCGCCAGCACGATCCTGGAAGGTAATAGCGTAGCCTCGAACTCGTTTCGCGTCGAGGTTAGAGGTACGTCGAACAATGTGTCGCGCACAATCGTCGCGGAGCTGGCCCCCTTGTCGTTCCTGAACTACGTCTGGTTCACGAACTACGAGGACGCGGACCCGGAGTACGCGAACGAGACGACGAACCCCGGGGGGTACCCGCCCGCAGGGCGGCCCGAATCCACGGTCAGCGGGCTCCATTGCGCCGTCTACTATTGGGCCGTGGGAGGACGAAGCCAGAACTGCACAGTCCTCGCCCACGGCGCGTACCAATTCAACGGTCCAGTGCACAGCAACGACGACATGTTCGTATGCGGGGGCAACGGGAACCCGTACACGATCTTCGGGCGCACCCCGGCCGACGCGATCGAGGCGCCCAACGTCTTCAGCTCCACCTTCAAGGAATGGAAGCCCTCCTACTTTGAGGGGGGATCGTGCGCCACCGCCCAGAGCCAACAGATCATGACCGGCACGCCCAACAACAACGTGACCACGCTTGCGTTGCCGACCGACGCCACGCAGCTATGTAAGACCGCTGAGGGCGGCGCCTGCCTCACCACCGGCACCAACGTGAATGGCTGCTTCACCGGCTACGGATGCGAGTTCAACGGCCCGACGACGATCGTGCTCGACGGCCCAACTTCGTCCAGCGTTGCCGAGAACCAGATGACCGTGACGAACGCGAACTTCCACAGCGACGTGCCGACTAAGGTCAACTACCCGTCGAACGGCGTCGTCTACGTCAACGCCACCGGCTCGTGCACGTATTCCTACACGCCGTATACCAACGAAAACCAACTTTACGGTGGTACCACGCTCGACACGAACAGTGGCGACACGGACAACGCGGGCTGCGGCGATGCGGTCGTGCAGGCGGCGCCCTACACGGGGACACCGAACGGCACGCCGTATTCCTCCCCGACATCCTGCGGCAATGGCACGACGTCGGTAAGCGGCGTGTGCCCCTACACGCAATCGCTGACGATCGGGGCGGCCAACGACGTCATCATCGCCAGCAGCCTGACGACGACATCGACGAGCTCAGGCTGCGCGGCCGGATGGTACACCAACACCCAGCCCCAAGCCCTCCCCGAAACGAGCTGCCCCACGGGGTCGGCCACGCTCGGGCTGGTCGCGAACCACGAGGTGCGCATCTTTCACCCTGTCACCGGCACTCGCTCAATCGTCGGCTATGAGTTGAATTGCCCGAGCGGCGGCGGTCTGAACGGCACCGGCTCGCTCGTCAACCCGGTGGTGGACGCGGCGATCCTCGCGATCAACGGCTCGTTTACGGTCGATAACCTCGACTGTGGCGCCGGCGGCTCCGGCGTCACCGGCGGCTACGGCCTCGGTCAGCTGACCGTGAACGGCGCGACCGCGACAGACTTCTTCGGGCAGCCCGCGGAGAGCAACGGGTATACAGGCTACTCGAACAACTACTGGTACGACTCGCGCCTCGCGACGGACCTGCCCCCCTACTTCCCCCAGCCGACGAACAACGGCTGGCAGGTCGTGGATGAGGAGGAGTGCGACACCAGCTGCTGACCGTGGATCGGGCGGCGGGCGAGCCGTCAACGCGGCTGGCTGGTCTGGCCGGTGGCGGGCCCTCGCCGACGCCGTCTCCATGCGCGGCCTGGGACGCGAACCCAGCCCACCGGATTAGGGTGGCCGAGTGCGACGTCAGCTCGAGCCGTTGACCTAGCGAGGCTCCGGCCGTCAACTGGCGGCGGCGAGCCCTTCCATCACGCCCTCGAACGCGCTGCGCACGCTCGCGACGGCGCGGGCGAGGGCGGGGCCGAGGTTTTCCAGTGCGGCGCTGTCGCCGTCGTTTGCCGCCGTCTCGATCTCCGCGAGCACCTCCGCGAGCGCGCTCGCGCCGAGCGTCGCGCTGCTCGACTTCATCCGGTGCGCCACGCGCGCCGCCGCCGCGTGGTCTGACGCTTGGACGGCCGTGCGAATCTCGACTGCCTGCGGATCGAGCTGCTCGAGGAACAGGCGAATGATCCGCGACAGGGCGGCAGCGCCGCCGACGTCCTCCTGTAACGCGGCGAGGATCGAACGGTCGATGGCGAAGCCGTCGTCGCGCTGCGCGCCGTTCGCGCGCTCGAGAGCGTCCTCGAGCGAGCCTTCCTCCGCCGGTTGCGAAGCGCGGCCGTTTGCCAGGACGGCGCGCTCGATTGCCTGCGCCAGCGCGGCGAGCGTGACCGGCTTCGCGACGAAGTCGTCCATACCGGCGTCGCGGCAACGGTCGTAGTCCTCGCGCATCGCGTTCGCGGTGACAGCGACGATCGGCATGCGCGGGCCGCCCGCGGCCTCCCGACCGCGGATCGCGCGCGTGGCCGCGTAGCCATCCATCACAGGCATCTGGCAATCCATGAGCACCGCGTCGTAGGTCTCCGCGGCGAGAGCGGCGAGTGCCGCCTCGCCATTCTCGACCGCGTTCACCACGAGTCCGAGGCGGCTCGCCTGCCGCGTCAGCACCTGCTGGTTGACGGGGTTGTCCTCGGCGATGAGGATCCGCAGCCCACGCAGATCCGCGACCGCGGGGACCTCGTCCGCGACCGGCGGGGCGGGGGCGGCTGAGCGATCGCAGCCAGCGAGCGCGTCGTAGAGGCGCGACTGCTTGATCGGCTTGGCGATGACGGCATCGAACGGCTCCGCCGCTCGGTCGCCCAGTCGCTCGCCGACGTCCAGCAGCGCAACGACGAACACGCCGTCCTCGCCAGCGAGCTCGCGTAGTTGCGAGGAGAGCCCATCAGGGTTCTCCTCGGCCGAGCTCACGGCGAGAAGCACCGCATCGTAGGGCTCGTTTACGAGGGCGGCGCTGAACAGCTTAAGTCCCTCCGCCGCCGAGGAAGCCCGCGTGGTGTGCATCCCCCACGCGCGCAGGTAGCGGTCGATCGTCTCGGCCGCGCTGGCCGCCGATTCGACAATCAGCACGCGCAGTGGCCGACTCTGTGGCAGCGGACCATAGGCCGGATCGGCGGCGCGCTCGGGCACCTCGAACGGTGCCGCAAACGAGAACGTCGAGCCGCGACCGACGCCGGAGTCGACCGCCAGATCTCCGCCCAGCAGGCGGACGAGGCGCGAGGAGATGGCAAGCCCGAGGCCGGTACCACCATGGGCGCGAGTCGAGCTGCCGTCCACCTGCGTGAATGGCTCAAAGAGCTTCTCACGGGCGTCGGCCGGGATTCCGATCCCTGTGTCGCTGACCGCGAACTGAACGCGCACGCGATTCCCCTCAGCCGGTTGCAGCTCGGCGCGGATCGCCACCTCGCCGGCATCGGTGAACTTGACGGCGTTGCCGACGAGGTTGACCAGGACCTGCCGCAGCAGCCGGGCGTCGCCGCGAAGGACCGACGGAGTCCGAGGATCGACGAAGCAGCCGAGCGCTAGTCCCTTGCGCCGGGCAGGCACGGCGACGATGTCGGTGACGCCCTCGACTAGCGTCGCGAGGTCGAACTCGATCGCCTGGCTGTCGAGCTTGTCGGCCTCGATCTTCGAGAGGTCGAGGATGTCATCGATGATCGCCAGTAGGTCGTGGGCCGAGGTTCGGGCGATCGTCGCCAGCTCGCGCTGCTCGTCCTCCAGGTCCGAGTCAAGGATGAGATCGAGGCTGCCGATGACACCGTTCATAGGAGTGCGTATCTCGTGGCTCATCGTTGCCAGGAACTCGGACTTGACGACCGACGCGCGCAGTGCCGCGTCGCGAGCGTCGGCGAGCCGACGTTCCGCCGCGCGCCGCTCGGTGACGTCACGGACGAAGGTCACGAACATTTGCTGACCGGCGGTTTCGAGCGAATCGATCGTTGCCTCGAGCGGGAACTCGCTGCCGTCGCTGCGCCGGCCGGTACCGGTGAGCCGGCGACCGCGGAAGTGCTTTGGATCGCTGCGCAGGCGGTCGAGGATCTCGACCCAAACCTGGCGGTCACGCCACGGGACGAACGTCTCGAGCGTCTCGCCGACGGCGGCGCGGGTCGTCTTGTAGAGCCGCTCAGCGGAGCGGTTCAGGTCCACGATCGTGCCGTCGCCGTCGAGCATCAGGATCGCGTCGACGCTCGCCGCCATCACGGCGCTCTTCATCTCCTCGCTGGCCTCGAGCGCAGCGCGCGCGGTCTTCGCCTCGGTGACGTCGCGCAGCACCACGCAAACGCCGATCATCTCGCCATCGCCATTAGGGCGAATCGGCGTAGCCGTCGCCTCGACCCAGCGCGTCCCGCCGTCGGGCAGGGCGATGCGGTGCCTGGAACTCTCGCGCTTGCCGCTCCTCAAGGCCACGTAGGCCGGCAGCGTGTCGACCCTGTGCGGGGTTCCATCCTCGCGGATCAGCCTCGCCGCGGTTTCCTCGGGCGTGAGCCTCAGCCGTTCGTCCAGCGGCAAGGCCGTTATGTCGTTGGCGCGCTGGTTGCAGTGAACGACGTTCGAGTCGCGATCGAGAACGAGCACGCCCTCATCCATCGCTTCGAGCATCGCGGCAGCGAGCTCAGCGCTGACGACCGACGTGGCCGGCGCGGCGGTCTTCGGAGTGGTGCTGCGCGGGCGCGGCGCCCGGCGGGCAGTGCCGGCTTGAGGCGTCCGGCTCGCAGCTCTCGGCTTGGCGGGAGTCATCGACACGACATAAGAACGGCTATCTGGGCGCCGAAGACGACTCGAACATGCGTCCAGGGCGGGGGGATACGAGCATGAGTTCGCCGCGGCGCCTGCGCATCCTGCTCGTCGAGGACGACGCGATCTTCGCCGCGGTCACCGCCGAGGTGATGCGCGAACGCGCGCTCGTCCGCTGGACCCCGACGGCTGAAGCGGCACTCGCCGCCGCGGGCGAGAAGGAGTGGGACCTGATCATCACCGACATCGAGCTCCCGGGAATGAGCGGACTCGAGCTCGTGATGAAGATCAAGGCGTCGCAGCCGCACGTCGCGACGCTGATCCTGACGGGCCATCGCAGCTTCGACAACGCGGTCGAGGCGATCCGCGTCGGCGCTGACGATTTCCTCACGAAGCCCGTCGACCGCGCGACGCTGATCGAGAAGATCGATGAGCTCGCGGCGCTGAGCGCTCGACGCCGTGCCTCGAGTAGCGCCACGATCCTCGCCGTTGGCGCTCACCCCGACGACATCGAGGTCGGCTGTGGCGGCACCCTGCTTTCCCACATCGCGCAGAATCACTCGGTCTCCGCGCTCGTGATCACCGGCGGCGAGGTGGGCGGAGTCCCTGCGGACCACGCTCGCGAAGCGGCACGGGCCGCCGAGCTGATGGGCGTTCGTCTATTCCATATCAACGTCGGCGACGCCAACGTCGGCGAACTGGACGCGACGACGAACGAAATTCGACGCGTGGTCGAGGAACTGACGCCCGACACTCTTTACACCCACAGCATCCACGACTTCAACCAGGATCACCGCAGCGTGCACGAGGCCTCCGTCGCGGCGGCCCCGAGCGTGCCGCGGGTCTTCTGCTACCAGAGCGCCTCGAGCACCGTCGAATTCCAGCCGAGCCGCTTCGTGGCGGTCGATGAGTACATGGATCGCAAGCTCGCCGTCGTACGCGCCTACACATCGAACGTCCGCCAGCGCCGCTACCTCGACGCCGACCTGCTCCGCGCGACCAGCCGCTACTGGAGCCGTTACGGACAGACCAGGTTCGTCGAGCCGTTCGAGGTGGTCCGCGAGACGCCGGCCATCGTCTCGCCGGAGTGGTCGGACGATGAGGCAGAGATCACAGGCCCGACGTCCTCACCGACTTCGAATGGCGTGGCCTGGGACCAGCGCGCACCGATCGAATCTCCTGTCAACGACTGACGGACGCGGATCCGCGCGACCAGTGCGCTCGGGCTAGGCCGAGCTCTGTCCGCGCCGCGACACCGCGTCCACGATCACGGCGGCGAGCAGCACGAGCGCGGTGATCATGTACTGAAAATCGGCCGAGAGGCTGAGCAAGCCCATGCCGTTGTAGATCGTCGCGATGACGAGGCCGCCGAGCAGCGCGTCGATCATCTTGCCGCGGCCGCCCAGCAGGCTCGTGCCGCCGATGACGGCCGCCGCGACGCCGTACAGCACGATCTGGCCGCCGTCGGTATCCGTGTTTGCGCCCCCGGTGCGGGAGTCGAGGATGATGATCGCGGCGGCGGCGGTCAGCCCGGCGAGCGTGTAGGCGAGTACGCGGACACGGTGAACGTTGATGCCGGCCCGTCGTGCCGCCTCGCGGTTGCCGCCGATCGCGTAGATGTAGCGGCCGAAGCGGGTGCGGTTGAGCAGAACCGTCCACATCACGACGATGGCGATCACGATCGGCACCACCCACGGGATGCCCCTGACCGTCGTGCCGGTGAAGACGGCGCGGTTGATGCCACAGATCGCCACGAGCGCGATGCCCCCTACCGCGACGAAGGCAACCTTGGCCAGCGTGAGGGCGAGCGGCGGCGCGACGAGGCCGCCGGCGCGGCGCCGGCGATCGCGTGTGACGCTGACAACGCCGAACAGCACAAGCGCGACCGCGAGGACGATCCAGCCGGCGGTGACGCTCATGTTGCCGTTGACGATGTCGTAGATGACCGTGTTGTTGATCCGGATCGAGCCGCCGTTGGACGGACTCTGGTTGTTGATCACCCAGATCAGGAAGCCCTCCCAGAACAGCAGGCCGGCGAGCGTTACCACGAACGGGGGAAGCCGCAGGCGGGAGATGATCTGCCCCTGGGCAAAGCCGATCGTCGCGGTCGTCGCGAGTCCCGCGAGGATCGCGAACTCCCACGGCAGGTTGATCGGTGGGTAGGCGAGAATCGTCATCACCGCTGCGCCGACGGCGCCCGAGTATCCGAGCGAGAGGTCGATCTCCCCGAGCAGCAGCACGAAGATCTCCGCCATGCCGAGCACGATGAACGCGGCGGACTGCTGGAGGAGGTTGACGAGGTTGAGCGCGGAGAGGAACTGCGAACGCTCGATCTGGAAGACGATGATGATGACGATCAGGCCGCCGACGACCGGCAGCACGCCGCTCTGGCCGCTGCGCACGCGCTTGAACCACGCCGTGATGTACTCGTTGACACTCGCGTCGGGAGGCAGCGCCATCAGGTCGCGGTCGAGCGGCGCCTGGTCGGCTGCGGTCTCCTCCTCGATCTCGGGAGGCGCGACGACCTCGCCGAGGTGTGGATTGTCGGTCGTGGTCATCTCAGGCTCTTGCCGCTGCCTCGCGGGCGCCGTTCTCGCGCCCGCTCAAGGCGCCCGTCGTCATGATCTCGACGGCGCTCTGGCGGTCGTAGTCCGATGCGGGCCCAGAGGAGACGAGCCTGCCGAGGTGGAGGATCGCCACGCGGTCGGCGACCGCGAAGACGTCGTTCAGGTTGTGGGAGATCACGATCACCGCGATGCCGCCGGCGGCGAGCCGTTGGATCAGGTCGAGCACCATCGCCGTCTGCGATACGCCGAGCGCCGCGGTCGGCTCATCCATGATCACGAGCTTCGCATCGCCCATCACGGCGCGGGCCACTGCCACGCTCTGACGCTGTCCGCCGGAGAGCGATCCGACGGGTTGGCGGATCGAGCGCACCGAGGTGACCGACAAACTGGTGAGCGTCTCCCTGGCCTTCAGCTCCATCGGCGTCTCGTCGAGCATGCCGTGACTGATGGTCTCGAGGCCGAGGAACATATTGGCGACGATGTCGAGGTTGTCGCACAGCGCGAGGTCCTGGTAGACGGTCGCAACGCCGAGCAGGGTCGCCTCGTGCGGGGTGCGAATCTGCACGCGCTCGCCGCTCCAGAAGATCTCGCCGTGGTCGGCTTCGTGGATCCCCGCGATCACCTTGATCAGGGTCGACTTGCCGGCGCCGTTGTCGCCGATCAGCGCGGTCACGCGCCCCGACGGAACGTCCAGGTCGACACCGTCAAGCGCGGTCACCGGACCGAAGTGCTTGGAGATGCCGCGCAGGGAGAGCAGGGTCTGAGAGTCGGGTGTGCCGCCTCGCGCCTCGCTGCCGGGGTTGGTCTCCCGGTCCGCCAAGGCGGACCGGGAGACGTTCCCCTCCTGCGTTTCGCTAGCCGCGTCTGTGGGATCGGCCATCATCGTCCGCAGCCTATAGAACGCGGCTTTGCTTGCCTACTTGATCTTGTACTTGGCGCAATCCGTGGCGTACGACGGGCCCGAAGGGGGCGCGCCGGCACAGATCTGCGATGCCGGGACGAACTTGTCCTTGACGACCGTCTTCTCGATCGTCGCCGCCGTGACCCATTCCGGGGTCTCGAGCACCGACGGGATGTTCACGTTCGACACGCTATCCAGCGTCGAGCCGTTCAGGAGCGTGCTCGGCGGCTTCATGCCGGCGCGCGCGTACATCGCGAGCGCCGCGGCAGCCTGAGCCTCCAGGAAGACCGGCTTGTAGACCGTTCCGCACTGGTAGCCGCTGATGATGTTCTGCAGACCCGGCAGCGAGGCGTCCTGGCCCGTCGTCGGGAACGTGTCGGGCTTGACACCCTCCTGCTGCAGGTAGGTGATGATCGCAGCGGCGGTCGCGTCGTTTGCCGTCAGCGTCGCGTTTGCGGTCGGGTGCGCAGTGAACGCCTGCTGGAACTCGGTCTCGGCCGTCGGGCCATCCCATGTTCCGGCGAGGTAGCCGTTCGCGCCCTCGAGATCGGTCCACCCGCCGCCGTTGAACTTCGGGTTGAGCTCGTCGAAGTAGCCCTGCGCGAACTGCGTCGCGTTGTTGTCCGTCGCGGCGCCGTGGTTCACGATGACCTGCGGGGTGCTGACGTGCCATGCGGCGACGCAGGAAATGAGCCCCGAGCCCTCCAGCTGACCGACCCTGACGTTGTTGAAGCTGACGTAGTACTTCCCGGTGGTGGCACCGCCGAGCGTCAGCCGGTCGTAGTCGATCGTCTTGACGCCAGCTGCCGAATCCGCCTTCTCGACCTGATCGCCGGTCGCGGAGTCCACCGGGGTGATCAAGATCACCTTGGCGCCAGCCGTGATGTCCGACTGGTCGTCGGTGATGAAGGTGGAGTCACTGCCCTGGGCGTTCTGAATGATGATGTCGCTCGACTTGAGGCCGGCGGCCGACAACGCCTTGTTGAGGTATGGCGCGTCGAACTCGGTCCAGCGGGTCGAGGACACCGTGTCCGGAAGGATCACCGCCACCTTGCCCTTGCCCTTCTTGGCAAGGGGGACGAGGGCCTTCATCGCCGAGAACGACGTGTTGAAGTCCTTGGAACTGAGGTTCTTGTACGTCACGGCCGGCGTGGCCTTGGCCGCGAAACTGCTCTCGCTCGCAAACAGCACGCCGGTGATAGCCACCGACACGATGCCGACGAAGGCGAGTCTGCTCCTAAGCAGAGACATGCTTCGGTCCCTCTCTCTCTGATCACATTGCTGTGCTACCGAGGCCGGCGCAACGCGCCGCGACCCCCGCAACACGGGAACGAAACGAATCTAGGCGTTTTTGCGTAAACGCGGCATCAAAGTTCGTGCCGTTTCTGGAACAAGATGTAAACGCGTTTACGTCTTGTTTATTCGGCGGCGAGCCGGTAGCCGACCCGGGGCTGGGTGAGGATCAGCGGCGGACTCCCGGCGGGCTCCAGCTTGGCGCGTAGGCGGCGCACGTAGACTCGGACGTACTCCGTCTCAGTTTCATACCCTGGCCCCCAGACGCGCCGCAGCAGCTGCGCGTGCGTCAGCAGCTTGCCGCGATTGACCACCAGCTCTCGTAGCAATGCGAACTCCGTCGGCGTCAGATGGAGGGGGGCACCATCGCGCGTGACCTGGCGCCCGGCGAGGTCCATCTCGAGCCCGTCGCCGAGCGCGACCAGCGTGCTCTGCGCCTCGGCGGGAGCGGGGCGCGTGCGCCGCAGCGTGGCACTGATGCGTGCGAGGAGCTCGTCGATGCTGAACGGCTTTGTCAGGTAGTCATCGGCGCCCAGGTTGAGCGCCGCGACCTTGTCGTGATCGCCGCCGCGCGCGGAGACCACGACAACGCCGACGCTCGAACGCTCGCGGACCTGCTTGCAGAGCTCGAAGCCGTCGACGGACGGCAGCATGAGGTCGAGCAGGATCAGGTCGGGCTGCTCGGTTTCGAGGATCTGCAGCACCCGAGCGCCGTCCGTGGACACGACCGTGTCGAAGCCCCGCACGGTGAGGTTCGAGCGAATCAGGTCGACGATGTTCGGGTCGTCCTCGACCACCAGGATCTTCGTGGCGAGCGCTGTCTCAGACGTCGGCGAGGTCATGGTCCTCCGTGTAGCGGTGCGATGGGTCCGGTTCGCCAATCGGCAGCTTCACGGAAAAGCGCGTGCCGTGCTCGAGCCGTTCGAGCGCGATCTCGCCGAGATGCGCATCAACGATGCCTTTGGCGATCGAGAGTCCGAGGCCGGCCCCGGCCGCTGGACCGACGCCGCCGCTGCGCGCCTCGAACAGCGCACTCGCCACTTCCCCGGGAAGCCCACCGCCGTCGTCGGTCACGGTCACAAAGACGCCCTGCCCCTCGTCCCCGGTCGCGTTGACCACAACCCGCGTACCGGGGGGATTGTGGCGCAGCGCATTCTCGAGCAGGTTCAAGAAGACCTGCTCGAGCCGATCGTGGTCCGCCCAGATCACCGGCAGATCGTCTTGGCAATCGACGTCGATCACAGCCGCCTGGGTCGGCGAAAGGCATGCGATCGCGGCATCGATGACCAGCGGCAGCTCGCACCAGTCCGGCAGCATCCGCATCGTCGAGGACTCGATCGCCGAGAAATCGAGTAGGTCGCCGACCAGCCGGCCGAGGCGGGCTGACTCGGCGCCGATTCGCGTGAGGAAGCGCGTCTCCGACGCACGATCCCAGGTGACGTCAGGCGCCATCAGGCTCGACGCGTAGCCCCCGATCGCCGTCAGCGGCGTGCGTAGCTCGTGGCTGAGGCGCGAGAGGAACCCTCGCTGGAGCTCCCGCGAGCGTCGCAGGGCGCTCGCCTCCTGACGAGCACGCTCCGATTCCTCGCGCTCGCGAGCCAGGCGTAGTGAGTTGGCGGTGTCCTCCATCAGCGCGACGACATCTGGCGGGGCCGCCGTCGCCCGCCACTGCGCGATCAGGATGCCGCCGCCGTCCGGGGCCGAGAAGCGCACCGCCATGCAACCGTCGCCGCCGGCCGGCACGATGCTCGCCGCGCGACCTTCACGCACTTCGCCCCGGCGCATAACCGCCCCCGCCTCGAGCAGGCCGGCGGATGGCGGCACCTTCGCGCCGGAGGAGTCGACCGTGAGCCAACTCTCGGCACCGTCGACTGAGCCTGAGAGGGTCAGCAATGCCACGCGCTCGGCGAGGAGACCTTCACGAAGCGTGTTCAGCACGCTCGTGAGGGCTTCGGCAAACGGCGGGCCGGCGAGCGTTTCGAGCACGACGCGGATCGTCTCGAGGACGCGGTTGCGCCCGGTGAGCTCGCCGAGCAGGCGCTCCCGCTCGACGGCGCTGGCGATGTAGCCGGCGTAAAGGTTCACGAGCTGGCGCTCGTCGCTCGGCGGGTACCCGGGGACCTCGCGAAAGACGGTGATCACGCCGAGCACGCCGTCGGCGCCCATCACCGGGACCGACCAGGAGCTGCGCACGCGTGCCTCGGTTGCCAACGACCGCCATGGGGCCCAGGCCGAGCTCGACCGGATATCGAAATCGATCACGGCCTCGCCAGAATGGGCGGCCACTCCGACCGGGCCGCCGGCAACGTCGAACGGCAGGTCCGACCACGCGTCGGCGATCGCGGTCGGCAGGCCAAGCGCGCCTGCGACGCGCAGCCGCCGGTCCTCGACGAGATGCACGCACAACCGCGGCGCCCCGAGCGCGCCGGCGAGCGCCGACACGATCAATGGCAGGCTCGAGGAGGGCTCCGCCGACGCAAGCTGATCCGCGAGGCCGTGCAGCCGGCTCAGCTGCCGGCGGGCGGAGGAATCGACCGGCTGACCGGAGATGAAGGCGACAATGTCCTCGGGGTGCGATTCGGCCGGATTGACGTCCGCGGCGATCCGTCCGCGGCGCAGCACGACGATGCGGTCGGCAAGGCGGAATATCTGATCGATGTCGTGCGAGACGAGCAGCACGGTCGTGCCGCGCTCGCGTACGGTCCCCATCAGCTTGTCGACCTGTGCCGACTCGTTCACGCCGAGCGCCGTCGTGGGCTCGTCGAGCACGAGCAGCTTGGGCCGGCTGGCCATCGCGCGCGCGACGGCGACGAGCTGGCGCTCGCCGCCGGACAATGTCCCGACCCGGCGCGTCGTATCGGTCAAGGCGATCCCGAGATCCGCGAGCAGCTCCCTCGCGGCTTCGTGAAAGCGCGGCGTCGAGCGCAGCAGGGGGGAACTCTCTCTGCCGAGGAGGAGGTTTGCCGCGACATCGAGGTTGTCACAGAGCACGAGGTTCTGCCAGACGACCGTGATGCCGCGCCGCGTTGCCGCTGCGGGCGTCGACCCCACCCGATTGCCATTGAGGTAGACGTGGCCGCTGGTCGGGGCCATGTCGCCGCCGATGCAGCGCACGAGTGTCGACTTCCCCGCCCCGTTCTCGCCGGCGAGCGCGACGGTCTCGCCGGAGCGAATATCGAGGTCGAGCGCGTCGAGCGCATTGAAACCCTCGTAGCGCACGCTGAGCGCCCGCACGCGCAAGAGCGGTGCGCTCGCGCGCACCGCCGATTCTCTGGGCATGACGACCATCCTAGGCATTTGCGGCGTAAGCCACGACGGTTAGCGCCCATCACCACGCCCGCGCACGCGGCGCCCCGTCAAGCCACCGCGTCACATGCGCGGCGCACGGGAGAAGCCTGAGGAGGGCCGGTCCAGCACGGCCCCGCCACATCAACCTGAGTCCAAGACCGCCCGACGAACCACGTAAGGGAGGATGCCGCCGTGGCGGAAGTACGTCGCCTCCATCGGAGTGTCGATGCGGACGCGCACCTCGAACTGCGCGTCGTCGGCGGTGACCTTCGCGGTCTTCGGTAGCTCGCCGGCGGCGAGCCGCTCGGCGAAGTCGGCGATCGAGAAGGTCTCGTTTCCGCTCAGGCCGAGGGACGCGGCGCTCTGACCGTCCTGGAACTGGAGCGGCAGGACGCCCATGCCGACGAGGTTCGAGCGGTGGATGCGCTCGAAGCTCTCGGCGAGGACGGCGCGAATGCCGAGCAGGAGCGAGCCCTTGGCGGCCCAGTCGCGTGAGGAGCCGGAGCCGTACTCCTTGCCGCCGATGACGATCAGCGGGACGCCTTCCTGCTGGTAGCGCATCGCGGCGTCGTAGATCGCGAGCTGCTCGCCGTCGGGCAGGTGGTAGGTGTAGCCGCCTTCGGGGAGCGGTGTTCGGCCCGCCGACGCGAGGCGGTTTCGCAGACGGATGTTTGCGAAGGTGCCGCGCATCAAGACCTCGTGGTTGCCGCGCCGTGCGCCGTAGGAGTTGAAGTCCGCGGGCTCGACGCCGTGCTCCTGGAGGTAGCGTCCAGCCGGGCTATCGGCCTTGATCGACCCGGCCGGGGAGATGTGGTCGGTGGTGACCGAGTCGCCGAGCAAGGCCAGGACGCGCGCGCCCTCGATGTCCGTCGGCGGTTCGGGCTCGGGCGCGAGCGCTTCGAGGAACGGCGGGCGGCGGATGTAGGTCGAGTCCTCGGCCCAGGCGAAGCGGTCGCCGCTCGGGGTCTCGAGCGCGTGCCAATGCTCGTCGCCGTCGTAGACCTCGGCGTAGCGCTTATGGAACATGTCCGCCTGAACGGCATACTGGATCGTCTCGGCGATCTCTCCCGCGGACGGCCAGATATCGCGCAGGTACACGGGCTCACCCGCCGTATCGGTTCCGAGCGGGTCGCGCGTCAGATCGATGTCCATCGTCCCGGCGAGCGCGTAGGCGACCACGAGCAGCGGCGAGGCAAGGTAGTTGAGCTTCACGTCCTGGTTGATCCGCCCCTCGAAGTTGCGGTTGCCCGACAGCACCGCCGCGACGGCTAGGTCGTGCTCGTTGATGGCGGCGGAGATCTCGTCCGGCAGCGGGCCGGAGTTGCCGATGCAGGTGGTGCAGCCGTAGCCGACAAGGTTGAAGCCCAGCTCGTTGAGCGGCTGCGTGAGGCCCGCTCGCTCGAGGTAGTCGGTGACGACCATCGAGCCAGGCGCGAGCGAGGTCTTCACCCAGGGCTTGCGCCGTAGCCCGCGTGCGACGGCGTTGCGGGCGAGCAGCCCGGCGCCGAGCATCACGGAGGGGTTCGAGGTGTTGGTGCAGCTCGTGATCGCGGCGATCACGACGTCCCCGTGGTCAAGCTCGACCACATCGCCGTCGGCGAGCTTCACACGGGCCTTCACGTGCGCGCCGTTCGTGCCGTTGGCTGGAGGGTCGCTCGCGGGGAAGCTCCCGGCTACCGCGTCGTCGAGATAGCTCTCGAGCGTCTCGTGCAGGCTGCGCCGCGCGGCGGAGAGCGCTATCCGGTCCTGCGGCCGGCGCGGCCCCGCAAGGCTTGACTCGACCTCGTCGAGGTCGAGCTCGAGGGTGTCGGTGAAAACCGGCTCGCGGGAGCTCTCGTCATGCCACAGACCCTGCTCCTGGGCGTAGGACTCCACGAGCTCGATCTGCTCGGGCGGACGACCGGTCAGCTCGAGATAGCGGAGCGTGGCGCGGTCGATCGGGAAGATCGCGACGGTCGAGCCGAACTCGGGCGACATGTTGCCGATCGTCGCGCGATCGGCGATCGGCAGGGCGCCGACGCCGGCGCCGTAGAACTCGACGAAGCGGCCAACGACGCCCTTCTGGCGCAGTAGCTGGGCAATCGTGAGCACGAGGTCCGTTGCAGTCGTGCCGTCGCGCAGCTTGCCGTGCAACTGGAAGCCGATCACCTGGGGCAGCAACATCGACATCGGCTGGCCGAGCATCACAGCCTCCGCCTCGATCCCCCCGACGCCCCAGCCGAGCACGCCGAGGCCGTTGACCATCGGCGTGTGCGAGTCAGTGCCGACGAGCGTGTCTGGATAGGCTCGCGGCAGCTCCCCGCCTTCGCGCACGAAGACGACGCGCGAGAGGTACTCGAGGTTCACCTGGTGGCAGATGCCGGTGTCGGGCGGGACGACCGAGAAGTTGTCGAATGCGCGCTGGCCCCAGCGCAGGAACGCGTAGCGCTCGCGATTGCGCTCGAACTCGCGCTCCACGTTTATCGCAAAAGCGTCGTGACGCGCGAAGACGTCGACCTGAACCGAGTGGTCGATGACGAGCTCGGTCGGAACGAGCGGGTTGACCCGCTGTGGATCGCCCCCGAGCTCGACGATCGCATCGCGCATCGCAGCGAGGTCGACGACGCCCGGAACGCCCGTGAAGTCCTGCATCAGCACGCGCGCCGGCGTGAACGCGATCTCCTTGCTCGGCTCGGCGCCGGCGTCCCATTCCGCGATCGCCGCGATGTCCGCCGCGGTGACAGCACCGTTGCCCTCCGTGCGCAGCAAGTTCTCGAGCAGGACCTTCAACGAGAACGGCAGTCGCGCAACGTCGAAGCGCTCCTGCAGCGCATCCAGTCTGAAGATCTCCAAGCGCCGGCCACCGACCTCCAGCTCGGCGCGCGCGTCGAAGCTGTTCGCACTCATCGAGCGAATTATCGCAGCCGGGCTGCAGGCGCCCGGTAGGCTCGCCGCGGTGAGCGCGCTCGAGATCCTCTCGATCCTCGCCGCAGGGCTGGCGGCGGGAACGATCAACGTGGTCGTCGGCTCGGGGACTCTGATCACGTTCCCGGTGCTGCTGGCGTGGGGGTTTGCGCCCGTGACCGCCAACGTCTCGAACAGCCTTGGCCTCGCGCCTGGGGCGCTCACGGGCGCTGTCGGCTATCGCCGCGACCTGGAGGGTCAGGGGCGGCGCGCTGCCCGCCTTGCGCTCGCGACCGTGATCGGAGCCGTCGCCGGGGCGGTGTTGCTGCTCGTGCTGCCGCCCTCGGCGTTCAAGTCGATCGTGCCCGTCTTCATCGTCCTGGCGCTCGTCCTGATCGTTGTGCAGCCCCGCCTGAGCGCGCGCCTCGCGCGCCACTCTGCCGCACGCGAGCACAACCCGCACGCCCCCAGTGCGGGGCTGTTCGCCGCCGTGCTGCTCACGGGCGTCTACGGCGGCTACTTCGGCGCGGCTCAAGGGATCATCCTGATCTCGATCCTCGCGATCGGCCTGAACGAGGGGCTGCATCGCGCCAACGCGGTGAAGAACCTGCTGGCAGGGCTGGCCAACCTGACCGCCGGAATCGTCTTCGCCTTCGCCGCGCCGCACGTCGACTGGGCCGTCGCGGGCCTGCTCGCCGTGTCATCGATCAGCGGCGGGATCATCGGCGCGCGCTACGGCCGGCGACTGCCACCGACCGCGCTGCGGGCGCTGATCGTGGCCGTCGCGATCATCGCGATCGTGCGACTCGTGTGAGCGTCACCGGATCTTCACGGCCGCGGTGTGCGTGGCGCTAGGCTTAGACGCAATGGGCGAGCGGACGGAATACAAGCCGGGGACCTTCTGCTGGGTCGACCTGTCGACGCCCGACCACACGGCGGCCAAGAGCTTCTACATGAGCCTGTTCGGCTGGGAGGCCGACGACCGGCCTGTTGGCGAAGGCGCCGTCTACTCGATCATGACCCTTGGCGGCGGCACGGTCTGCGCGATCAGCCCGCAGAACGAGAACCAGCAGGGCATGCCACCGGTCTGGAACTCCTACGTCAGCGTGGCGGACGTCGACTCGAGCGCGGAGCGCGCCCGCGAGCTCGGCGCGATCCTGCACGCTCCCCCATTCGACGTGATGGACGCGGGACGCATGGCCGTCCTCCAGGATCCGCAGGGCGCGTTCGTGATGCTCTGGCAACCGGGCGGCACGTTTGGCGCCGAGCTCGTCAACGCGCCGGGCGCCTGGTGCTGGAACGAGCTCTACTCGGCGGACACGGACGCCTCGACCGCCTTCTACGGCGATCTCTTCGGCTGGAGCATCGAGCCGTTCGAGGGCTCGGCGATGCCCTACCTCGTGGTGAGCAACGACGGGCATGGGAACGGCGGCGTGATGGAGCTGCAGGAGGGGATGATGCCGACCTGGCTCGTCTACTTCGCGGTCGAGGACATCGACGCCGCGCTGGCGCGGGTCGGCGAGCTCGGCGGCGGTACGACGTTTGGGCCGACGGACATCGGCGTGGCGAAGATCGCCGGCGTCCATGACCCGCAGGGCGGGCACTTCGCGCTCTACGCCGGAGCGCTCGAGCCCTAGCGTCCCGGACCGGACGCCGGGTCGCCTTGGTGGACGCGGCGTTGGGCGTGCTACTACTTGCCGGTGCAGGAAATCGCAGCTCGGAATCCGCGCGCGGAGGCGCTGGGCTGGGCGCAGCGGGTGCGCGAGGAGGCGTGTGACGTTCTCGTGCTCGAGCCGGCGCCGCCGGCTGTGGACGAGCCGCCTTGGTTCGCGGACCACGAGCCAGAGGGGAGCGCCGTCGTACGGCCGTTTGGGCCGCCGGAGTGGCGATGGGAAACTCTCGCAGCCGACGACCCGGCGCTGTACGAGTGGTGCGCCACCCGCTGGCTTGGACCCTACCGGCGCCTCGGCGAGCTACCGGCGAGCTTCGAGCAGACGCGCGCGGCGCTGCATGCGCTGGCGCTCTGCGTGATCTCGCCGGCGCGCGAGGCAGCCAACGGGAAGATCGGCCTGCGCTGGACGCTCGGTGGGTTCGGGACGCCGTTCTTCGGGGCGGACGCACAGGTGCGAGTGGAAGCAGACGCGCTCGTCGTGCAGGAGCGCCGGCGCGCTTGGCGCGCGCCGATCGAAACGCTCGAGGCTGCACGCGAGCTGCTCGGCGAGCTCGCGGGAGCGTCGCGCGCGGACGGGGCCGAGCCGCTGGCCGTGGACGGCGCCTCGGCTGCTGCGCTCGGCGAGCTCTACGGGTTCGCGAGCTCGGTGCTCGCGGAGCTGCGCTACGGCGCGCGAAAGCTCGAGCCCTCGTGCGTGCAGCTGTGGCCCGAGCACTTCGACGTCGCAATCGAGCTCGGCAACGAGGCAGCCGGAGCACGCGCGACCTACGGTCTCTCGCCTGGCGACGCGGATCACCCGGAGCCTTACCTGTACGTGGCACCGTGGGGCAAGACGCCTGCGGGCGAGCTTTGGCAAGCGAGGGGCTTCTCTGGGGCGGAGCTCGCCTACGCCGACATCGTGAACTCCCCATCTCAGCGAGGCGCGGCGCTCGCGTTCTACCGCGCGGGCCTCGGTCAGCTGACCGCCTAGCCGGCGCCCCACGATTCGAGGCGGCGGCGCAGGGCGCCGAGAAAGCGAGCCGCGATCGCGCCGTCGAGCGCACGATGGTCCCATGACAGGCCGAGGATGCAGATCGAGCGGACCACGATCTCGTCATCCACGACGACCGGCCGGCGCACGATCGCCTCGACGTCGAGGATCGCCACCTGCGGCTGGCTGATCACCGGGGTCGCCATGACCGTGCCGAACTGGCCGGGGTTGGTGATCGTGAACGTGCCGTCGGCGAGCTCGTCGGGCGCCAGCTCGCCGGCGCGCGCGCGCCCGGCGAGCTCGCGGATCGCGCTCCCGAGCTCGAGCACCGACAGAAGCTCCGCCGATCGGATCACCGGCACGATCAGGCCGCCCTCGATCGCCACGGCGATGCCGAGGTTGACGGTCTCGTGGCGCGTGAAGCGCTCGCCGTCGACCCATGCGTTGAGGTCGGGGAACTCGCCCAGCGTCTGGAGCGTCGCCTTGGCGACGATCGGTAGTGCGGTCGTGCCGATCTCCATGCGCGTACGCTCGATCGCGCTGAAGTCGACCTCGATCCAGGAGGTGACGGTCGCGGCCGTGTCGAGGGAGCGCTTCATGTGGGCGCCGATCGAGCGACGCATGTGCGACAGCGCGACCGGCGGCGGCGGCTCGTAGCGCGCGGCGACCTTGTCCTGATCGGCCGCGGCGATCACGTCCTGCTTGCGGATCCGACCACCCGCCCCGGTGCCGTTCACCTGCGCGAGGTCGACGCCGAGGTCCTTCGCAAGCCGCGCCACGACCGGCGAGACGGCACCTGGCTCGCCCGGCGCCAACGGCACGCCGTAGGCCGTGTCGAGCACGGTCTCCTGCCGGGCGGCAATCGCGTCGGCGCGGTCCTGGTCGGTCAGCACGACCGCGATCGCCGTCCCCACGTCAACGGTCTCCCCCTCCTCGACGAGGATCTCGACGAGCGTGCCGGTGGCCGGCGCCGGCAGCTCGGATTCGATCTTGTCGGTCGCGATGTCACAGATCGGCTCCTCGTAGACGACCGCGTCACCCGGCTGCTTGCGCCAGCGCACGATCGTGCCCTCGACGACCGAGATGCCAAGCGATGGCAGGAGCACGTCGACGCGGGTGTCGGAGGCCATCAGTAGGCGAGCAGCTCGGTGATCGCGGCGCGAATGCGCTCGACGCTCGGCAGTACCGCGCGCTCGAGCTCAGGGGCGAATGGAATCGGGACATCCGGCGTCGCGACGCGGATGATCGGCCCGTCGAGGTCCTCGAACGCGCGCTCAGCGATCAGCGCGGAGACCTGCGCGCCGATCGCGCACGTGTAGTTGGCCTCGTCGACGATCACAACCTTCGAGCACTCGCGCGCTGCGGCGAGGATCGCCTCCTCGTCGAGCGGCTCGAGCGAGCGCAGGTCGAGCAAGCGGACGCTCGCACCGTCGAGCTGCTCGATCGCAGCCGCCGCCGCGTGCACCATCGCACCGTAGGTGATCACGACGAGATCGTCGCCATCGCGCACCGTTCGAGCCTCGAACGGCGTCTCGTACGGGCCCTCCGGTACCTCCCCGCGAACCCTCCGGTAGAGCCCCTTGTGCTCCATGAAGATGACGGGATTGGGGTCGGCGAGCGCCGCGAGCAGAAGGCCCTTCGCGTCCTCGGCCGTCGACGGCGCGACGACCTTCAGGCCGGGCGCGTGCAGGAACCAGGCCTCCGGGTTGGCCGAGTGGTAGGGCCCGCCCGAGACCCCACCGCCACAGGGCAGGCGGATCACGATCGGTGCCGCGAGCTCGAGGCGATAGTGGAGCTTGCCGGCGACGTTGACGATCTGGTCGAAACCGCAGGCGACGAAATCGGCGAATTGCATCTCGCAGATCGGGCGCATGCCGACGATCGCGGCGCCGACCGCGCCCCCGACGATCATCTCCTCGGAGATCGGCGTGTCGATGACGCGTTCGGGACCGAACTCGTCGAGCAGGCCGGCGGTCACCTTGAACGCCCCGCCCATCACGCCGATGTCCTCCCCGAGTAGGAAGACACGGTCGTCCTCGCGCAATGCGCAGCGCAGACCATCGGAGATCGCCTCGAGGTAGGTCAGCTGCAAAAGCCGCTCCAAGGTGCCTCGCCGCGCCCGAGCGGCGTCGGCTCGCTCGCGGCGTACACACCGACCGTCGCGCTCGCGGCGTCCGGCGCCGGCATCGCGAGCGCGGCCTGCGCTGCCGCCGCGACCTCCTCGGCCACCGCGGCATCGATCGCCGCGACGTCGACGCCCAGCTCGACGAGACGGCCGCGCTGGCGCGCGAGCGGATCGCGCGCCTCCCACTTCGCAAGCAGCTCAGCCGGGACGTAGCGCGCATCGTCGTGCGCGCCGTGCCCGTGCATGCGCATCGTCTTCGCTGCGATCAGCGTCGGACCCTCGCCGGCAAGCGCGCGCTCGCGCGCCTGGCGCGTCACCTCGAAGACCGCCTCGACGTCGTTGCCGTCGACCGGCTCGCCGTGGATCCCGTAGGCGGTCGCGCGCGCGAGCGGGTGAACCGGGAACTGGGCGGCGCTCGGCGTCGAGTACGCGTAGCCGTTCAGCTCGAGAACGAGGATCAGCGGCAGGCGCTCGATCGCCGCGAAGTTGACCGCCTCGTGCCAGTCCCCGACGGATGTCGCGCCGTCGCCGAAGAATGCGAGCGAGCAGCGCGGCTCGCCGCGGAGCTTGAAGGCGAGCGCCATTCCCGCCGCGACGACCACCATATCGGCGAGCATCGAAGTCATTCCGACGACGCCGCGCGAGGCTTCGCCGAGGTGGACGTTGCCGTCGCGCCCGCGACCCACCCCGCCGGCGCGCCCGAGATAGTGGGCGAGGATCGCGAGCGGCGTCGTTCCGCGCACGAGGTGGGCGCCCATGTCGCGGATCAGCGGGCAGACCGTGTCAGCCGCGTTGAGCGCGTAGGTGGCGCCGACGCAGGTCGCCTCCTGACCGCGACCGTCGTAATAGGAGCCCGGCACCCTGCCCTGCTTGTAGAGCGAGAGCCCGCGCTCCTCGACAGCGCGCTGCAGCGCCATGAACCTGTAGAGCGAGACACGATCCGGCAGCTCGAGGTAGGGCCCCTCGCGCGTGCCCTCCGCGGCGCCGGTCGTGGGCAGAGTGCTCAAACTGCGCGATCGTACCGCGGCGGGCCCGCGGATTGCCTCAGAGCTCAGCCATATGCCGGCTGCGCGACGGCAAAGCGACGGCGGATCTCGTACAGCGTCGTGCGCTCGGCGGCGGGCCGGCCGGCGCTGTGTGCCGCACCGATCAGGTCCTCGGGGTCGAGCCTGACGCCATGGTAGGAGCCCGCCATGCGGCTGATCGACTCCTCCATGAGGGTGCCACCGAGGTCGTTGACGCCCCAGCGGAGCGACTCTGCGGCGGCGTCCAGGCCCATCTTCACCCAGGAGCTTTGGAGGTTACGGATCGAGCGCCCCAGCGCGAGGCGGAACACCGCCGTGTGCTTGAGCTTCTCCTCGGTCGAGAGCTCCTCGATTCCGTGCGTGCGCCCAAGCAGCGTCTGGAACGGGATGAACGAAAGCGGGACGAACTCCGTGAAGCCGCCGGTACGCTCGGCCAGCGAGCGAACGACGCGCATGTGCTCGGCGAGCTCCCACGGCTCCTCGATGTGGCCGAACATCACCGTCGCCGTCGACCGCAGGCCGATGCGGTGTGCCGCCTCGATGATCTCGACCCAGCGCATGACCGGGAGCTTGTTCGGGGAGATGCGCTCACGCACGCCGTCATCGAGGATCTCTGCCGCCGTCCCTGGAACGGAGTCGAGGCCCGCCGCGCGCAGACGCAGCAAAACCTCCGCCGGTCCGAGGCCCGAGACGTCGCACATGTGCGCGATCTCCATCGGCGAGTACGCGTGGACGTGGATATCGGCGGTCTCCTTGATCACGCGCAGCCAGTGCTCGTAGTCGGCCAGCGTCCAGTCGGGGTGGATGCCCGACTGCATGCAGATCTCGGTCGCGCCGAGCTCGACCGCCTCACGGACCTTCGCCTCGAGCGTCGCCCGGTCGTGCTCGTAGGCCTCCGGCGAGCGGCGGCTCTGGCCAAAGCCGCAGAAGGCGCAGCCGACCGTGCAGATGTTCGAGACGTTGATGTTGCGGCAAACGACGAACGTGACCGTCTCGCCGGCGAGCTCGGCGCGCAGCTCGTCAGCGGCCTGGCGGATGTCCTCGATCGCCTCGAGTCGCGTCTCGGCAAAGAGGGCCGTGAGCTCCTGCTCGCTTAGCACGACGCCGTCGCGCCCCTTACAGACCGCACCCGAGACCAGATCACTGCGTATCGGCCGCTCCGAGCGGCGCCCGCTCGCGCGCCGCGGGATGAAGGACCAGTAGCGCGCCTTGACCGTGTCGAGCACCGCGCGCGACTGCCAGGTCCGGTCGATGAAGTCCGGGTAGACACACAGACGCTCGGTCAGGGCAAAGCCGTCGCGGGCGAGCGTCCGGCGGACCCGCTGCGGCGAGGGAAACGGGTGCTCGGGCGAGATGTGGTCGCCGTTGGCCGAGAGGCCGCCGAGGTCGCTGGCACCGGCCTTGACGAGCGCCGGCCACCAGTCGGCAAGGTTCGGGGGGACCTGGATACCGACCCCGGGGAGCAGCTCGCGCGTCGTGCGCACGAGCTCGAGCATCTCGTCGATCGAGACCTCGCAGGCCCAGTCGGGCAACGGGAGCTTCGGATGGCGGCCGATGCCCGTGCGCCAATACGCGTCGGCCGCGGCGGTTGCAAGATCGGCGGGCTCCTCGCCGTAGTAGTGGCGGTGGGGGACGAAGTTCTGGAGGATCAGCTCCTGGATGTGGCCGTAGCGGCGGTGGAGCGCGGCGAGCGCCTCGAGCGCCTCGATGCGATCGGCGTGCGTCTCGCCGATGCCGACGAGGATGCCGCTCGTGAACGGGATGCGCAGCGCGCCGGCGTCGCGAATCGTCTGCAGGCGCAGCTGCGGGTCCTTCGTCGGCGAGCCGGCATGGGCCGTCAGGTCGGCGCGCAGGGACTCGAGCATCAGGCCCTGGGAGGCGGTCACGGCGCGCAGGCGCGCCAGGTCGGCACGCGCAAGCGCGCCGAGGTTGGTGTGCGGGAGGAGCCCCCGCTGGAGCGCGCGCTCGCAACACCAGACGACGTAGTCGACGAAGTCGCCGAAGCCGAGCTCGGCCAGCTTTGCGGCGACGCCCGGATGGTCGGCGGGGTCGTCGCCAGTCAGGATCAGGAGCTCCTTGATGTTGCGGGCGCCCGCGCGGTCGAGCAGCGCGATCACCTCGTCCGGCTCTTGCAGGTGGGCCTTGTGCGTGGCGAACGCGCAGTACTTGCAGTGCGAGACGCACGTACGCGAGAGCGAGAGCGTCAGGTTGCGCGAGAAGCTGACCCGCCGGGTCGGGCGCTCGATCGGCCGCTGTGAGCTCGCGTTTACTCGCATCCTGGTCAGCTGTCGCCGCCTGGAGAGGCTACCCCGCCGGGCCCGCCGCGGAACGAGCCGTAGCGTCCGCGGAAGAAGACCAGCGGATCGATCTGCTCGGGGTTGAGCTCGAGCCGGTCGACCGCGGCGACGACGATCAGGTGGTCGCCCGCCTCATGGACGGCGTCGATCGTGCATTCGATCCAGGCGATCGCCTCGTCGAGCGCCGGGCCGGCCGCACGCGGGTGCCAGCCGATGCCGGCGAAGCGGTCGACGCCGCGCTGCGAGAACCGGCGCGAGACCTGCTCGTGGTGAGCGGCGAAGATGTTGACGGCAAAGGCGCCGGTCGCGGCGATCTTCGGCCACGTCGTCGAATCCTTGGCCGGGCAGAAGAGGACGAGCGGCGGCTTGAGCGATACCGAGGTAAACGAGTTCGAGGACATCCCGACGGGGCCCGAGGCGTGGTTTGCCGTCACGACGACGACGCCGGTGGGTAGGCGGCCGAGAACCTCGCGGAAGCGCTCGTCGCCGATCGGCGGCTCGCTCGCAGCTGGCATTTGCGATGACGTTACCGGGCGGCGGCGGCGGCGGCGCGTCAGCGCGCCGGGCGCAGATACTCGTAGTAGGTGACGGGGACGGCGCGGGCGGCATAACCGACGATCTGCGCGCGCGTCACGTTCTCGACGGGCAGCTCGAAGAGGTTCACCGCCGGCACGTCCGAGTCGATCCGCGCCGTGATCTTTTCGATCAGCGGGCCCACAGGGGCGCTCGCCGGCGTCCCGGCGAGGTCGGCGAGGAGCGTCGCGACCGCGGGATCGGCGTAGCCGAAGTGGCTCGCGGGGCTCGCCGGATCGAGGGCGACACCGCCGTAGGTGGTGATCAACGTGAACGCCGCGCCGCCGAGCAGCGGCACGACGTCCTCGATCGCCGAAGGCACCTGGTGTGCGCCAGCCAGCGCGTAGAGCTGATCGTCGTCGTAGACCACGGTTGGCGCGAGCGTGATCCCGACCTGGGCAAGCTGTTGGCCGAGCAGGTAGAGCTCGTAGCTCTGGTTGCCGACGCCAAGGTCGTAGGGCACGTATACGGGTAGCGTGAAGCCGTGCGGGTAGCCGGCCCGCGCCAGCAGGCGCCGCGCCGATGCGACGTCGTCGACACCCGGCTGCGCCTGACCGTAGGCGCCAGGGAGCGCGAGCACGTCCGGCTTCGCGAAGCCGCCCCAAGTCTGCCCGGCGATCTGCGAGCGATCGATCGCGATATCGAGCGCCCGCCGTACATCGGGATTGTCGAACGGCTTGACCGCGAGATTGAGGAACCAGGACTCGACCGCCGGGCCGGTCTGGAGGATGCTCGCGCGGACGTGATTCGCCCAGCCGTACTGGATCGCGGTGCCGAAGTCGCCGAAGTCAAGGCCCGTCGTGTGGTCGATCCTGCCGGCGAAGATCGCCGCGAGCCGGTGTCCCGAATCAGGCATCTGCCTGATCTCGACCTTCGTGTAGAACGGGTGATCCCAGGCGTACGGGTTGCGCAGCAGGATGATCCGCTGGCCCTCCCGGAACTGCGCCACGTAGTAAGCGCCAAAGCCTGCGGAGTGCGTGGCGCCCCAACCCTCGCCCCACGGGTCGCTTGGGCTCGCGTGCGCGAGATAGAGCTTGCGGTCGAAGATCGCGCCTTCGAGCGAGGCGAGCACCCCGAGCAGGAAGGGACTCTGAGCGGTCACGTTGAAGCGAATCGCGTAGGGGCCAAGGACCGTGAGCGGGTCGGCACGGTCGAGGTGCGCGAGCGAGAAGAGGTAGGGCGCGGCGGGCGTGACTGCCAGGTCACGGCGGATGCTCCAGGCGACATCGCGGGCGGTGAACGGATCGCCGGACGCGCTGCGCACGCCGCGGCGTAGCTCGAACGTGATGTCGCCACCGGGCGCGGTCCGCCACGAGGTCGCGAGATACGGAACGACCGCGCTAGCCGGCGGGAGCTGCGTGCCCGCGCCGGGAGTGACGCCAGCCGGACGGACGAGGCCACTCGACCAGCTCGGCAGGACGGTCTCCGCCTCGGGCGAGGGCGTTGCCGAGCTGTCGAGGTCCTCCGGAAGCAGCGGCACGGCGTCGATGAACGTGCGCGCGCGCGGGACGGACGCCCCGGGGGTGTGCGAACCGCCGCACGCGGCCACCGCAAGGGCCAGCGAGAGCATCGCGACGGCCGCCGCGCGCCGCCGCACCCCCCGCGCGGTCGACCGCCCGAGACCGCCCCTATTGCTTCGCGGGGCCAGCGTCGCTCGCCTCTGAGTCGAGCCCCTTCCGCATGATGCGTTCGAGCGTCCCCTGCGCCGCTGTGAGTCCGCCCGGGTCACCCCCCGGCCCGCGCAGGACCCACGCGATGCCGACCGCGAGGATGCCACCGAGCACTGGGCCGGCGAGATACGGCCAGAAGTGGGCGAAGTCTCCGCGGATCAGATCCGGGCCGAACGAGCGCGCCGGGTTCATCGACGCGCCGGTGAGCGGGCTCGACCAAAGTCCGGCGAGCGCGATGTAGCCGCCGACCGCAACCGCCGAGAGCGTGCCGACGTTCTGCGCGCGCGAGGCTGTGCCGAGGATCGTCGAGACGAGCCCCACGGTGAGCACCCCCTCGACCAGGGCCGCCTTCCAGTCCGCGACGTGCGCCCCGGGCAGCGTCGCGCCGATCCCGGCCGCCCCGCCGATGACCTTGTCGACGAAGAGGCACGCGAGAACGGCGCCGGCGAGCTGCACCACGACGTAGGGCACCACCCGCGCGCGCGGAAAGTCACCGCGCAGCCAGAAGCTGATCGTGACGGCAGGATTCAGATGCGCACCGGAGACGGCGCCCATGAAGAGGATGATCGCCATGACCATGAGGCCCGGAGCGGTGACGGCGGCCGCGCGACTGACCGCACCGTGACTCGTCGCCGCGACGACCCCGCCGCCGGCAGCGACGAGCACGAGCAGGAACGTGCCGAAGAGCTCGGAGAAGAGCCGTCGCCACCAGAGCGACGCGACATAGAAATCCTGGGTTGCGGGGTACTCGAGCGCGAGTAGCGCGCGGTTGCGCACAGCTCGCTCCTGTCGGCGACCTGAGCGCTCGGGATCGGTTGGCTCGCCAGTCATCGGACCGCCGCGAGCCTAGCCGGTTGCGAGCGCCGCCGCCAGCGCTAGGCGATGCTGGTCAGGCGTCCTTCGGCGTTTCGGGATCCCAGCCGATCGTGGCCGCCCCGCCGTCGCTGATCGCTGCTTGTGACCTGTTTCGTTACTCGCGCGAGATCGACCCGCGTGTACAAAGCGGTCAGGAGGTTGAGTAAGCGTCGAGGCCCTCCTGGACACGTCGGCGACGTCCGATAAGACACTCAGATGATGAGCTGCCGCTGGAAGAGTGCGGTGCGCCGAGGGGTCGCGATGGTCGCCATCGTCGGCGGGGTTTCGGCCGCGGCGGCATCGGCGAGCGCGAGGGAGCTGCGCACTGCCGGTCCGCTGCTGAGGCCCCAGAGCCGGCAGGTCGTTCATCTCGACCTCGTCTCGCCGCATGCGCAGCGGGGCCGCAGCCGTCGCGCGGCTACCGTTGCCCCGACGATCACGCTGCAGCCGGCCAACGTGCTCGTCGCGCCGGGTAGCCACGCACAGTTCACGGCTAAGGCCAGCGGCCGCCCGCGACCGAGAGTCCGGTGGCAGATCTCCGTCAACGGCGGACGCAGGTGGCGCGCCATCGCCGGCGCACACGCGACGCGCTTCTCGTTCATGGCCCTCGCCGGCCAGAGCGGGGACGAGTTCAGGGCGATCTTCCTCAACCGCCGGGGCCGCCGCGCGACGGCCCCCGCGCTGCTTTCGGTGATCGCGGGCGAGAGCGCGCCGCTCGTGGTCAGCCAGCCGACGAGCCAAACCGCCGCCGCCGGTGCAACCGTGACCTTCGGCGCGACTGCGTCAGGGCAGCCGGCGCCGAGCGTCCAGTGGGAGATCTCGGACAACGGCGGCGCATCGTGGAGTGACGTCGCGGGCGCAACGCAGCCCACGCTTGCGTTCGTCGCGAGCTCGATCCTCAACGGCGACGAGTTCCGCGCGGCGTTCACCAACGCGCTCGGATCGGTCCTTTCGGACGTCGCAACGCTCACCGTGAGCGGAACGATCACGGGTCCACCCGCCGTCACCGAGCAGCCGCAGGACACGAGCGTCAGCACCGGACAGACGGCAACGTTCACGGCGACGGCCACGGGCAACCCCGCGCCAAGCATCCAATGGCAGGTCTCGACCAACCATGGGGCGAGCTGGCAGGCGATCAGCGGCGCGACTTCGAACACCTACTCGTTCGTCGCGAGCGCCACGGACAACCTCTCCGAATACGAGGCCGTGTTCACGAGCTCAGCGGGCATCGTGGCGAGCAACCCCGCGATCGTGGCGGTCGGCTACGCACTGGCAGAGAACTGGTCGGGCTACGCCGCGAGTGGAACGACGTACAGCGCGGTCACCGCGAGCTGGACTGTTCCAACCCTGACCTGCCCGAGCGGCCAGGCGGACACCCTCTCGTCGCAGTGGGTCGGGATCGACGGGGTCAACGACGCAACCGTCGAGCAGGACGGGACGGAGGCTGACTGCACGGGCACAACGGCCAGCTACGGCGCGTGGTACGAGATGTACGGCGACAGCGTTGTGCACCGCGGTGCTGCGGTCACGTTGGGACAGCAACAGACGGACGCGCCGTGGCAGTGCACGCCGCTCTCGCTGGCAGGCTGCCCCGTCGCGGCCGGCGACGCGATGACAGCGAGCGTCTCGGTCAGCGCGAGCGACGTCTGGACGATCTACATGCAAGACAAGACCTCGCCCCGCGCTTGGACCTTCAGCACCACCTTCAACTGGACGGCGCCAGAGGAGTCCTCCGCGGAGTGGATCGTCGAGCGCCCCGAGGTCTGCACCGGCGAGGACCAATGCGGAATCACGCCACTTGCCAACTTCGGCACGGTCCAGTTCACGAATGCCACCGCGACGACGACCAGCGGGGCGCAGTCGATCAGAGCGCTTGGGAGCGAGCCGATCGAGATGGTCAGCTCCTCCACAGACTCGACGCTGCTCGCGTCGCCCGGCGCGCTGAGCAGCCCGGGCGGGAGCGGCTTCACCGACGCCTGGTCCGCGAGCAGCTAGCGGGCTCGGGGCGACCGCCCGGGCGGCCTAGCCCGGGCCTGCCGCGAGTGGAGTGGCTTCGTCGAGGTAGGCGGTGAGGTAGCGCGCGTTCACCTTCGCGACGGGCTGCCAGGTCGGCTCTTTCGTGAGCTCGCCGTCGAAGCCCTTCCCGCCGACGAGCCGGGCGCTGAGGTAGCGCGGTTCCCGGCCGGTGAGGAGGATCGCGTGGATCTCCGGCTGGTCACTCGGTGTGGCGACATCCGCTCCCGCGGCAGCGGCGATCGAAGCCGCCGCAACATCGGCCTGCTGCGCTGCGAGGCCGCCGAACTTGACGGGGCAGTCGGTCGCGTCTCCCGCCGCCCAGACATCTTCGACTCCGCGCACGCGCCCATTCCCGTCGACCGGGATGAAGCCATGCTCACCCGTTGGCAGGCCGCGGACCGCGGGTCCGAAGAGCTCGGGCAGCGCGACGATGCGACTCGCGTTGAGCGTCCGCCCGCCGGGCATCAGGAGCAGCTCCCCGGCCTCGGGCACGTGCGCGTCAACGCCGGCGATCACGCCAACGCCGGCTTCGTCGAGGAGCGTCGCAACAGCCTGACTCGCGCGCTCGCCGAAGAACGCGAGCGGCGACGCCTCGGGGGTCACGACGGTCAGCTCGACCGCTACGCCCATGTCGTGGGCGCGCGCCGCGGTCATCAGCGCCAGCTCGTAAAGCGGCAGCGACCAGCCTTGGCGTGCGGGCGATGCGAACGCGACGCTGCGCGCGTAGCCGTCCTCGACATCCTGGACGAGACCGTGGAGGAGCTCATCCATATGCCCGGCGTCGATCGTGGTCACGTGCGGGAAGGCGTCCTTGGTCCTCGCGCCGAGGCCGAGCAAGAGCGCGTCGTAGGGGAGCTCGTCGCCGGAGGCGGTTATCGCCACACGCCGATCGGCCTCCAGATAGGCGAACTCGCCCTCGATCAGCTCGGCACCCGCGGACGCAGCGAGCTCGGACAGCGAGTAGCGCGCAGCCTTCGCGTGGGCGAACGGCTCACGGACGCTGAGCGGTCGGTAGCCGAAGTCCCCATTGGGCGCGAGGATGCGCAGGGACACGAGATCACCGGCGAGATCGCGCAGGGCGAGTGCCGCCTCCAGCGCCGCGACACCGCCGCCGGCAATCAGAACAGCGAGTGGCGGCCGCGTGCCCATTCCGCCACAGCGTAGCGGCGCCATCGACCAACTGCGGGACCCACCGCGCGTCGGGGCAGCGGTATCACGCACGGCGCTGTCGCGCGCGATAGCGTGCATGAATATGAGCGGGAATGCGGGGGAGGCGCCGAACGCGATGATCCGGATCGTGATCGCCGACGACCACGCGGTCGTTCGAAGCGGCCTGCGGCTGCTGCTCGAAGCGGAGCCCGACTTCGAGGTCGTGGCCGAAGCCGGCGACGTAGAAGCCGCGCGGCGCTACGTTCGCGGCCACCATCCGGGCGTGCTCGTGCTCGACCTCAACATGCCCGGCGGCTCGAGCCTCGACGCGATTCCAGTGCTCCGCAACGAGGCTCCGGAGACGCAGATCGTCATCCTGACGATGCAGGAGGAGCCGGCATTCGCGCGACAGGCGCTGAGCGCCGGCGCGATCGGCTACGTGCTCAAGGAGGCCGCCGACGCCGAGCTCGTCGAGGCCGTGCGGCGCGCTGCAGCCGGCGAGACATATCTGAACCCCGCACTGGGCGCGCGAATCGCTCGCGAGCCGCCGCCCGGCCCGCCCGACGACCTCAGCGAGCGCGAAGTGGAGGTGTTGCGCCTCATCGCGCTCGGACACACGAACTCCGAGATCGCCGAGCAGCTGTTCCTCTCGGTCCGCACGGTCGAGACCCATCGCTCTCACATCCAGCAGAAGCTGCGCGTATCCTCGCGCGCGGAGCTGGTCCGTTACGCGCTCCAGCGCGGCCTCGTCAACACCGACGAGTAGCTCGCCCGCGCGAGCGACGGCAGCGGCAAACAGTAATAGCCCGCAGGCGATCGCGGAACCAGCCACGATGGCAGCAGCCCTCGTCGGTGGTTCGATCGGCGGATCAGAGATGACTCCACGGGAAATCACAGATCCGGCGGCCGGCGGCGGGCGCACCGAGCGTAGCTGGCTGCGCGCCGTACCGGCGGACGGCGCGGCCGTCGCACACTATTCAGCGATCAGCATCCTGCTGGCGGACGATCACGCGTTCGTGCGGCGGAGCCTGCGCGGAGTGCTCGATTCCGACGGCGAGCTCCAGGTCGTCGGCGAAGCGGCTGACCTGACGACGGCGATGCGCCAGGTCCAGGCGCAGGGGCCACACGTTCTGATCCTCGACGTCGGCGTGCCCGCGGGATCGATCCTCGGCGTGATTCGCGATCTGCGCACGCGGGCCCCCGAGACCGCGATCGTCGTGACGACGATGACCGACGATCCGCGCTTCGCACGCGAGGTCCTGGCCGCCGGCGCGAGCGCCTACGTCCTGACCGACTGGGCCGAGCGGGACCTCGGACGCGCGGTTCGCGCCGCAGCGCGCGGCGAGAGCTTCATCGCCCCCGAGCTCGAGCAGCTGATCCGCGTCTACGAGAGTGGCAGCGACGGGCTCAGCGGACGCGAGCTCGAGGTGCTGCGCCTGATCGGACTGGGACATACGAACTCCGAGATCGGCGGGTTGCTCGGGCTTTCCGTCCGCACCGTCGAGTCGCATCGAGCGAGCATTCACCGAAAGCTCGGGCTCACCACGCGGGCAGAGCTCGTGCGCTACGCGTTGAGCCGGGGTCTGCTCGCCGCGGAGCTCGCAAGCGACGCGCGTGCGCGCTGAGCCAGCGGCAGCCAGGCCCGCACCGCGGTCCGCCCTCCCGCCGACTTGATCGAGAGCTCCCCGCCGGAGACGGCGACGCGCTCCTGCATGCCGATGACGCCGAAGCCCTGCGCGCGCTGATCGACGGCGAAGCCGCGCCCGTCGTCGATCACGGCGAGGCTGATCCGTCCGTCCTCCGCTTGCACGGTGACGTTGACGTGCTTGGCGCGCGCGTGCTTAGCAATGTTCGTCAGAGCCTCCTGGATCACGCGATAGACGGTCGCTTCGAGCTCACCGCCGATCTCGACCGCGTCCGGGATCTCGATCTCGGCGTTGATGTCGAGGTCGTTGACGGCGCGATGGCGTTCGAATAGCGCGTCCAGCGCCGCCGCGAGGCCGAGTTCGTCGAGCGCCGCCGGGCGCAGCTCGGTGATGATCGCGCGAAGGTTCGTGATCTCTTGCTCGATCTGCTCAAGCGCTTGACCGGTCGCTCCGACCAGGGCATCGAGCGTCCCGACCCGGCGCGCAGACGAGAGGAGCACGCGCAAGCCGCCCAGTGCTTGGAGGGTCTCATCGTGCAGCTCGCGCGCCCAGCGCCGGCGTTCCTGCTCGGAGGCAGCGAGCGTGTCGCGCAACCGCTGCTTCTCGACGCTTTGCGCGATCACGACGGCGGTGGCTGCGCTCGCGGCGAACGCCTTGAGCGCGCGCTCGTCCTCGTCGGTGAAGGGCTGCGCACCGGGGGTGCGGTCGAATGCCAGCAGTACGCCGAGCGGCTCGTCGCGATACGCCAGCGGGACGATCAATGCGCTGTGCGCATCGGGGACGCCCAACTTATCCGCGCTGATGAGCAACCGCGAGGCGACCTCGTCGATGCGCTCGGAGCGACCGCGGAGCATGACCTGGCCAGAGGTGGATCCGTCAACGGGGATCCGCAGGTCGCCGCTACTGGCGCCGTGACCGGCCATCGCAGCGACGACCAGCTCGTCGCCCTGCAGAAGCATGATGACGACGGTACGCGCTTCGACCAGAGCGCGCCCGCGCTTGACGATCAGCTCAAGCGAGCGTTCGAGATCGACCTCGGCGCCGACGGCGAGCGCGACCGCCTGGGTCGCGCGCAAGCCCGCGACAGCGCGTTCTAGCTCGACGCGCTGGTTCTCGATGTCGTGATAGAGCCGCGCGTTCTCCACGGCGATGCCCGCCCAGCGCGCGAGCACGACAATCGCCTCCTCATCAGCCTCGTCGAACTCGCCACCCTCCTTCTCGGTCAAGTACAGGTTGCCCCACGCCTCGCCGCTGATGAAGACCGGGACGCCGAGGAAGGACTCCATCGGCGGGTGGCCCATGGGGAAGCCGTACGAGGCAGGGTGCCCGCCCACCCGCTTAAGGCGCAGCGGCTTCGGGTCGTCGATCAGCACGCCGAGCACCCCGCGCCCGTGTGGCAACTCGCCGATGCGCCGCTGCGCGTCCTCATCGATCCCGGCCGTCATGAACCGCTCGAGCTCGCTGCGCTCCGCGTTGAGCACGCCGAGGGCCGCGTAACGAGCGCCGGTCAGCTCGAGGGCAGCGTCAAGTACGCGGCGCAGCAGCGTATCGAGGTCGAGCTCGGAGACGATGAAGCCACCGACGTCGATCAGGGTGCGAAGCCGTTCGCTGTTGAGCTTCTCTGTCATCTGGCGGTCCTCCGTCAACCCCGTCCGGGGCTTGACGATACACCCGCATATCGCCGCTCCGCGGTGCGTTGGACGCGAGCGTCTGCCGCCATCAGTAGTTTCAGCGGAGCGCCCGCGCGGCGCGCGCACGATGCAGTCAGCAGGCGATAGCGGCGATCATCGCTCGAGTGGCTGAGCAGAGCCAAACCCGTGCAGGGACGAGCGAGCGCTTCCTCTATGAACGCGACTCGCACAGCAACTCGCAGTTCACCCGCACCAACCTGTGGGCGTGGGGCGACGCGATCCGCCGCGTCGAGACGCCCCCGGGCGGGCCTGCGGGACCGGGCGAGATCCTTGCGGCAATGCGCGACCCGAGCTTCTATGGCGCGGACGCGCGGGAGCCGATCGTCCTTCGCGAAACCCACGTCTCGTGGGTGTTCCTCGTTGCCGATCGCGCCTACAAGCTGAAGAAGCCGCTCGTGCTCCCGTTCCTCGACTACGGGAACGTCACCGCCCGGCGTCTCATGTGCCAGCGCGAGGTCGCGCTCAACCGCCCCCTGGGCGGCGACATCTACCTTGGCGTCAGGGCAATCGTGAATCGCGGCGGCTGCCTGCAGCTCGGGCAGGACTGCGAGGACGCCGTCGATTACCTCGTCGAGATGCGGCGCTTCGACGAGGACTCGACACTCGCAGCCGCGCTGGCCGGCGGTCAGGCCTCGGACCATGACATTGGTGCCGTTGCGGGGCGGATCGCACGATTTCACGCGGCCAGCGCGCCGCGCCGCCGTGATCCGGAGGTTGTCGCGGGAATCGCGCGCACGGTGGACGGCAACACGGAAGAGCTGCTGCGCCATGACGAGCTGTTCGACCCGGCGCGCGTGCTCGCAACCCAGCGCTTCGCCGATGCCTTCCTCGCGGGCCACGCACCACTACTGCGGTGGCGCGCGAGGACCGGTCGCGTCCGCGAGTGCCATGGCGATCTGCGCGCCGAGCACATCCTGCTCGGCGAGGAGGTTCGCGCGATCGACTGCGTGGAATTCGACAGCGCATTCCGCGAGATCGACGTCGCCGAGGACCTTGCCTTCCTCGTGATGGACTTGGCGCGAACCGGCCACGCGGAGCTGGCGCAGACATTGGTCGGCGAATACCGCTCATCGGGCGGCGACGCGGGGCCGCCCGAGCTGATCGCATTTCACGCGTCGATCAAGGCGCTCGTACGCGCGAAGGTTGCCGCGCTGCTCAGCGTCGACACGAGCGCGCCGGCCGCGATGCGGGCCTGCGCGTGCGACGACGCACGCGAGCTCTTCGCGCTCGGTGAGCGCCTCGCCTGGCAGGCGCGCCTCCCGCTCGCGCTCGTGGTATGCGGTCCGCCGGCGGCCGGTAAATCGACGCTGGCGCAGACGCTTGCCGACCAGTCCGGACTGCGGGTCGTTTCTGTCGACGAGACGCGCGAGTCGATCGCCGGCGTCGCGCTCACCGCCCGCGCTCCCCGTGAGGCATATGCCACGGAGGTCGGCAAGCGGACCTACAGCGAGCTCGGCCGGGAGGCCGCCGCGCAGCTTGCGGGCAGCAGCGGCGTGATCGTCGACGCAACCTTCGGGCAGCGCAACGCCCGCGAGGCGTTCGCGGCTGCGTTTGGCGAGGCTCATCCGACGATCTTCTGCGAATGCAGAGCGCCCGTGGACGTCCTGCGGCGTCGCGCACGCGCGCGGCTCGCCGATCCGCACCGCGCCTCGGACGCAGGACCCTCGTTGGCCGCGCGGCTCGCTGAGCGCTTCGAGCCGCTCGAGGCCGACATCGCGCCCCAGCATCATCTTGTACTGCGCTCGGACCGCCCGGTCGCCGAGCTCGCCGCCGATATCGTTGCGATGCTGGACAGCCGGCTCGCGACGGCCGCGGCAGAGCGGAGCCAAGGTTGATCGCCGGCGAGCAAATCGCTCCCGGGACCGATGTCGTTCTGCGCGACGGCTCGACCGTGCGGGTGCGCGCGGTACGACCCGATGACGAGGCGCGGGTCAAGGCCTTTCTGAGCGGTCTCTCGCAGCGCTCGCGCGTGCTGCGCTTCTTCTCTGCCGCCCCGGACCTCGCGGGCCAGGCGCATCAGTTCACACACCTCGACCCCGCGCGCGATCACGGGCTCGTGGCCACGGCCGGTGCCGACGCCGAGATCGTCGGCCACGCCGGGTATTCCGGCGAGGACGCCGACTCAGCCGAGATCGCGTTCGCGATCAGCGACGCCTACCAGGGTCTCGGGGTGGCAACGACGCTGCTCGCGCACCTCGCAGCGCACGCACAGGAGCACGGGGTCAACACGTTCACGGCGATCACCCGGCCGGACAACCACCTGATGATCGAGGTCTTTCGCGAGAGCGGCTTTCGCGTCGAGGTTCGCTCAGGTGTGGACCTCGTCTCCTTCACGATGCCGACCGAGCTCACGGCCGGCGGCTGGGACCGTTTCGAGGATCGCGACCGGATCGCCAGCGTCGCGGCGGTCGATGCGATCCTCGCGCCAAAGGTCGTCGCGCTGATCGGGGCATCGCGCCGGCGCGGCACCGTCGGCGGCGAGATTCTCCACAACCTCGTCGCGAACAACTTCCAGGGGATCGTCTACCCGGTCAACCCGACCGCGAGCTCGGTTCAGTCGATGGCGGCGTACGCGTCGGTCGGCGACCTGCCGGCGAAGCCAGACCTCGCGGTGATCGCCGTCCCCGCGCCGACTGTTCCCGACGTCGTACGCGAGTGCGGCGCGGCGGGCGTGCGCGGACTGGTCGTGATCTCGGCCGGATTCGCCGAATGCGGCGAGGCGGGGACGCGAGCCCAGCAGGAGGTGCTCGAGATCTGCCGCGCCTACGGGATGCGAATCGTCGGACCGAACTGCATCGGCGTGCTCAACACGGCACCCGACGTACAGCTCGATGCCACGTTCATCCCGCTTGCCCCGCGGCCGGGGAGTGTCGGGTTCCTGTCGCAGAGCGGTGGCCTCGGCATCGCGATCGTGCAGGCCGCCAACCGCCTGAACCTCGGGCTCTCCGCGTTCGTCTCGGTCGGCAACAAGGTGGATTTGTCGGGCAACGACTTCCTCCAGTACTGGGAGCAGGACCCGAACACGAACGTGATCCTGCTCTACCTCGAATCCTTCGGCAACGCCCGGAAGTTCTCGCGCGTCGCGCGTCGCGTGGGGCGCAGCAAGCCGATCGTTGCCGTCAAGAGTGGTCGCTCTGCGGCCGGCGCGCGCGCGACCTCGTCGCACACGGGCGCGTTGCTCGCCACATCGGACGTGACCGTCGATGCCCTGTTCCGCCAAGCCGGCGTGATCCGAACCGAGACGCTCGGGGAGCTGTTTGACGTCGCCGCGCTGCTGTCGGCGCAGCCGGCGCCACGCGGCACCCGTGTCGTGATCCTGACCAACGGCGGCGGACCGGGGATCCTCGCCGCGGACGCCTGCGAAACGGCCGGGCTCCAAGTGGTCGAGCTGCCGGCGAAGCTGCGCGACGAGCTGAGCACGATCCTTCCGCCGGAGGCGTCGGTCACCAACCCGATCGACGTGATCGCGACCGCCACCGCCGAGAACTTCCGCGAAGCGGTCGAGGCGGTGGGGCGCGCCGATGTCGCCGACGCCGTGATCGTGATCTACGTACCGACGCTGGTAACGGCGCCAGCCGATGTGGCAGCAGCGCTCTCCGTCGCGGCCGAGCGGCTGCCCGCGGACTTGCCCTTGACAACGGTCTTCATGGTCGAGGAGGCCGAGCTCGGGCTGCACCGCGGCGACAAGCCAATCCCGCGCTTCGCCTTCCCCGAGGACGCCGCGCGCGCAATCGGTCACGCCGCACGCTACGGGGCCTGGCGCGAGGCTCCGGTCGGGGCGATCCCGGCGTTCGCGGGCGCGCGCACCGACGAGGCCGCCGCCGTGATCGCGCACGCGCTCGGGACCGGAGCCGGTTGGCTCGGGGCGCAGGACGTCGCGAAGCTGCTGCACTGCTACGGAATCGCAACGCCGGCGCAGCACTTCGTGGCCAACGCCAGCGAGGCGGCGCGCGCGGCGAGCGAGATCGGCGGCAGCGTGGCCCTGAAGGCGATGGCGCCGGGCCTCGTGCACAAGAGTGACGCGGGTGCGGTAGCGGTCGGACTGCGCCCGGGACAGGTGGAGCGGGCAGCCGAGAAGATGACGCGCGCGGTCGAGAAGGCCGGCTTCGAGCCCGACGGCTTCCACGTGCAGGCAATGGCGCCACAAGGAGTCGAGCTGATCGTCGGTGTCGTGCAAGACCCCGCGTTCGGTCCGCTGATCGCGGCGGGCGCCGGCGGAACCTCGACCGAGTTGCTTGGCGACGTCCAGGCCCGATTGACGCCGCTGACCGACCTCGACGCGCACGAGATGCTGCGCTCGCTGCGCCTCTTCCCCTTGCTCGACGGCTATCGCGGCGCACCGGCGTGTGATATCGCCGCGCTCGAGGAGCTCCTGCTGCGGGTCAGCGCGCTCGTCGAGGCGCACCCCGAGGTGGTCGAGATGGACCTCAACCCGGTCATCGTGCTGACCGATGGAGTGCTCGCGATCGACGCACGCGTGCGGCTGGAGACACCGCCACCGCCGCCTGTGCGACCCTCTGTCGAGACATGAGCGAAAGCACCACCGGCGTCCGAGCGGACGGTCCGCTCGGGACCGACGAGCTGGAGTTGATCGACCGCTGGTGGCGCGCGGCGAACTACCTGGCGGTCGGGCAGATCTACCTGATCGACAACCCGCTGCTGCGTGAGCCGCTGCGGCCGGAGCATGTCAAGCCCCGCCTACTGGGCCACTGGGGGACGACGCCGGGTCTCACCTTCATCTACGCGCACATGAACCGCGTGATCAAGGCGCACGACCTGAACGCGATCTTCATCACGGGTCCCGGGCATGGCGGACCGGCCCTCGTCGCGAGCACCTATCTCGAAGGGAGCTATAGCGAGGTGTACCCCCGGATCGGGCACTCCGAGGAGGGTCTGCGGCGGCTGTTCCGCCAATTCTCCTTTCCGGGCGGCATCCCGAGCCATGTGGCGCCCGAGACACCGGGATCGATCCACGAGGGCGGCGAGCTCGGCTACGCCCTGGTGCACGCCTATGGCGCGGTCTTCGACAACCCGGACCTGCTGGCTGTCTGCGTCGTCGGCGACGGCGAAGCCGAAACGGGCCCGCTCGCTGCGAGCTGGCACTCGAACAAGTTCCTCGACGCGCAGCGCGACGGGACGGTGCTGCCGATCCTCCACCTCAACGGTTACAAGATCGCCGGTCCCACCGTGCTCGCGCGGATCCCCGAGGCCGAGCTGCGCGCTTTGCTCGAGGGCTACGGCTACGCGCCCCACTTCGTCGAGGGCGACGACCCGGCGAGCATGCACCAGCTGATGGCGGCAACGCTCGACGAGGTCCTCGCGGAGATCGCCGCAATCCGCGAGCACGCTCTAACCGAGACAGAGGTCACGCGCCCGCGCTGGCCGATGATCGTCCTGCGCTCGCCGAAAGGCTGGACGGGGCCGAAGACGGTTGACGGTCTGCCCGCCGAGGGCAGCTTCCGCTCGCACCAAGTGCCGCTGTCCGAGGTGCGCACGAACCCGCAGCACCTCGCGCAACTCGAGCAGTGGATGCGCTCCTACAAGCCGGAGGAGCTGTTCGAGGAGTCCGGCGCGCTGCGCGCGGAGCTCACGGCTCAGGCGCCGGCCGGCGAGCGGCGCATGGGCGCCAACCCGCACGCCAACGGCGGCCTGCTGCTGCGCGACCTCGAGCTGCCGGACTTCAGGGACTACGCCGTCGAGGTAGCGGCGCCCGGCAGCACCTCCAGCGAGGCGACGCGCGTACTCGGAACCTACCTGCGCGATGTCATGCGCGACAACGCCGACAACTTCCGCGTCATGGGCCCAGACGAAACGGCCTCGAACCGCCTCGGCGCGCTGTTCGAGGCGACCAACCGGACGTGGGAGGCGCAGCTGCTCCCCAGCGACGATCACCTCGCACCCGACGGGCGCGTGATGGAGGTGCTTAGCGAGCACCTCTGCCAGGGCTGGCTCGAGGGCTACCTGTTGACCGGGCGTCACGGCCTGTTCAACTGCTACGAGGCGTTCATCCACATCATCGACTCGATGTTCAATCAGCACGCCAAGTGGCTGAAGGTGACGCGTGAGATTCCCTGGCGGCGCCCGATCGCCTCACTCAACTACCTGCTCTCCTCGCACGTCTGGCGCCAGGACCACAACGGCTTCTCGCATCAGGACCCCGGCTTCATCGACCACGTCATCAACAAGAAGGCGGAGATCATCCGCGTCTACTTGCCGCCGGACGCCAACACGCTGCTGTCGGTCGCCGACCACGCGCTGCGCTCGCGCCATTACGTCAACGTGATCGTCGCCGGCAAGCAGCCGCAGCTCAACTACCTCGACGCCGAGTCGGCGATCCTCCACTGCACGCGCGGCCTCGGGATCTGGGCGTGGGCGTCGAACGACACGGGCGCGCAGCCCGATGTCGTGCTCGCCTGCGCCGGCGACGTCCCGACGCTCGAAACCCTCGCCGCGGCGGCGATTCTGCGCGAGCAACTGCCCGAGCTACGCGTGCGCGTGATCAACGTCGTCGACCTGATGCGCCTGCAGCCGGCGAGCGAGCATCCGCACGGCCTCAGCGACGGCGAGTTCGACGCCCTCTTCACCGCGACCCAACCGGTGATCTTCGCCTACCACGGCTATCCCTGGCTGATTCACCGCCTCACCTACCGCCGGACCAACCACCACAACATCCACGTGCGCGGCTTCAAGGAGGAGGGCACGACGACGACGCCCTTCGACATGGTGATGCTCAACGATCTCGACCGCTTCCATCTGGTGATCGACGTCGTCGATCGCGTACCGGGGCTCGGCGAGCGTTGCGCCCCGCTGCGCCAGGAGATGGAGGACACGCGCCTGCGCTGCCGGGCCTACACGCGCGAACACGGCGACGATCCGCCCGAGATCAAGGACTGGACCTGGCCGACCGGCTCGTCCTAGTCGTCAACGCGGGCTCGAGCACGCTCAAGCTCGCCCTCGTCGGCGAGGCCGACGAGCTCCTCGGCGCGCGTGTGCTCGAGGCGCCGTATGACGAGGACGAGGTGCGCGCCGCATTGGACGAGCTCGCGGGCGCACTAGCCGTCGGACACCGGATCGTGCACGGCGGCGAGCAGCTCGCGCAAGCTTGCCGCGTCAGCGCGGAGGTCATCGAGCAGTTGCACGAGCTGAGCGAGCTCGCGCCGCTACATCAGCCGCCGGCTCTCGCCGCTCTCGAGCTCGTCTCGGCGACGCTGCCCGACCTGCCGGCGGTCGCATGCTTCGACACGGCATTTCACGCGACGCTCGGACCAGCCGCCAGAACCTATGCGCTGCCGCAACCATGGCGCGCGCGCTGGCCCCTGCGCCGCTTCGGCTTCCACGGCCTGTCGCACGCGTGGACGGCACGGCGCGCGCCGGCGCTCGCGGGGGCGAGCGCGGGCGGGCGGATCGTGAGCTGCCATCTTGGCGCGGGAGCTTCGCTGTGCGCGATCGCGGACGGCCGCTCGATCGATACAACGATGGGCTTCACGCCGCTCGAGGGCCTTGTCATGGCGACGCGGTCGGGCAGCGTCGATCCCGGACTCGTCCTGTGGCTCGCCGAGCGGATGCCGCACGAGGAGCTCGCCGACGGCCTCGAGCAGAGATCGGGACTAGTCGGGCTCGCGGGCAGCGCCGACATGCGCGAGGTGCTCGAACGAGCGGAGACCGGCGAGCCGGGAGCGCAGCTCGCGCTTGATGTCTACTGCCACCGCCTGAAGCTGGAGATCGCGGCGATGGTCGGCGCGCTCGGAGGGATCGACGTGCTCGCCTTCACCGGCGGCATCGGGGAGCACGCGGCGCCGATCCGTGCTCGCGCGGCTCGCGACCTCGCCTATCTCGGTGTGCACATCAACGAGACGGCCAACGACACCGCGCACGCCGATGCCAACATCAGCGCGCTCGGAGCGCCCGTGCAGACCGTCGTGGTCACTGCGCGAGAGGACCTCGAGATCGCGCGCCAGACGCGCGCCGTTCTCAGCTAACGATCACGCCGTCGCGCAGCGAGAGCACCTCGTCGAACTCGTCGAGACCGGCGTCGCCATGCGTGATGACTAGTACCCCACGCCCGCCGTTCGACCGCGCGATCGTGCGCATGATCGACTCCGCGGTGTCACGGTCGAGATGCGCAGTCGGCTCGTCGAGGATCAGGAAGCGCGCGCGGGAGAGGAAAGCGCGGGCGAGCGCGACGCGCTGGCGCTCGCCGCCGGAGACCAGACAGCCGGCCTCACCGAGGCGAGTGTCGAGGCCGTCCGGGAGCGCGCGTGCCCAGGCCTCGGCTCCGGCTTCCGCGAGCGCCCCGAAGATCTCCTCGTCACTCGCGTCGCGCCGCGCGAGCAGGATGTTCTCGCGCAGCGTGGTGTCGAACAGGTGGGCGTCCTGCGCGGCGAGGACGACCGCGCTGCGCAGATCATCCTGGGTCAGCTCGCGCACGTCGACACCGCCGAGCGTGAGCGTCCCGGCGTCCGGATCACGGAAACGGACGAGCAGCTGCGCCAGCGTCGTCTTGCCCGCACCGCTCGCCCCCTGTAGCGCGAGGTGCGCCCCAGACCGCAGCCGCAGGTTGACGTCACGGAGAACCCAGGGCCCAGTTGCGCCGCCTGCGCTCGACGCGTAGCGAACCGCGACGCCGTCGAGCAGGAGGTCGCCGCCAAGGGGCAGCGCGCGCGGCACCGGGGGATCGATGATCGAGGGCCGACGCGAGGTCAGCTCGGAAAGACGGCGGGCCGCTTCGGCGCAGGCGCTCAGGCGGCGCGCCGCCAGCTGGAGCGGCGCCACCCCCTCGAACGACGCGAGCACGAGGAAGGCGAGCGACGCGGCGAGCACGCCGGCAAGCGAACCGTCGCGCACAGCCGGTACGACGGCGAGAAGCAGCCAAACGACTGCAAGACCCGCAACGAGCGAGCCGAGGGCGGTCGTGGCCCCGGCGGCGAGCGCATCGCCCCGCGCGACGCGGGCAAGGCGTGCGTCGGCCTCGCGCAACCGCGAGATCCGCTCCTCGGCGCGCCCCGCGACGGCCAGCTCCGCGGCGCCGTCGATGGTTTCGACGAGCTCGGAGCTAAGGGCGGCGCGAGCCGGCGCCTGGCGGCGTCCGGACGCGTGCGACATCAGCGCCGCGAGCGCCGGCACCACGGTCGCGGCGACGAGCAGGCTGACGAACACGACGGGACCCGCGGCCGGGAGGAACAGCCAGGCGGTGATCGAGGCCGCGCAGATCACGAGCGCTGCGGTGATCGGCGGGGCAAGCGCGCGCAGGTAGAGATCCTGGAGCGTGTCGACGTCGCCGACGAAGCGCGCGAGCAGGTCGCCGCTGCGCGGTCCGCCGAGATCGCCGGGGACGAGCGGGGCGATGCGCCGGTAGAAGAGCGCGCGCGTGCGCCCGAGAAGGCGCAGCGCCGCGTCGTGCGAGCTGAGCCGCTCGCCGTAGCGAAGCAGCGAGCGCGAGAGCGCGAGCGCCCGAACCGCGACGATCACCGCGCTCAGTCTGAGGATGTCCGGCCGCTGCGCCGCCCGCGAGATCAGATAGCCGGAGCAGATCATGAGCGCCGTCGCGGCAGCGACGGCGCCGAAGCCGAGCAGCACCGAGATGACGAGCCGCCGGCGTTCTGTCGCACCGGCGCGCGCCGCTTCGCGCAGGCTACGGACCGCGTCGCTCACGAACTCACCCTGGCCAGAGGCCGAGCATCGAGCTTCAGCGTGCGCTCGGCCTGTGCGGCAAGCTTGTCGTCGTGGGTGACGATCAGCAAAGTCCGGCCATGAGCCAGCTGAATCAGCGACGACGCGATGAGCTCGGTGGTGAGTCCGTCAAGGTGGGCCGTGGGCTCGTCGAGGACCACCAGCGAGGACTTGCGCACGAAGGCGCGGGCAAGCGCGACACGCTGCGCCTGACCGGCCGAGAGACCCCGGCCGCCCTCGCCGAGCAGCGTCTCGAAGCCATGCGGCAGCGAGCTGAGCAGGTCGTCGAGCCCTGCGGCGCTCGCCGCGGCGCGGATCTGCCGGCGGCTGGCCTGGGGCGCGCCGAGGGCGATGTTCTCGGCGAGCGTCGCGGCGAAGATCTGCGCGCGCTGGGGCACCCAAGCGAGCTGCGCGCGCCAGGCCGCGAGCTCGACCTCACGCAGATCGACGCCGCCGCAACGCACGGCGCCGATCGTCGGGTCGGCGAGGCGCAACACCAACGCCGCGATTGTCGTCTTGCCGGCGCCGCTCGGCCCGAGTAGCGCGGTCGTAGCGCCGGGCGTGATCTCGAGCTCGAGGCTGTCGAGAACGAGCTCGTGCCGGGCCGGATAGGCGAACGAGACGCGATCGAAGACGACTGGTTCACGGGCCGGGTCGGGCGCGAGGGCAACACGGGCCCGTCGCTCGCAAAGCACGGGCGGCTCGTCGAGTGCCGCGAAGATGCGCTCCGCGGCCGCCATCGCATCGGTGCTGGCGTGGAACTGCTGGCCGACGGCGCGAAGCGGGCCATAGAGCTCCGGCGCCAGGATGAGCACGGTGAGTCCCGTTTGCAGTCCGAGATGGCCGCCGTCGAGCTGGACACCGATCGTCGCGGCGGCGAGCGCGATCCCGAGCATCGCGCACAGCTCGAGGACGAGCGCGGACAAGAATGCGATGCGCAGCGTGCCCATCGTCTCGACGCGGTAGCGCTCCGCGACGGCCTCGATCTTGAGCGCCTGCGCAGCCTCGCGTCGATAGGCACGCAGCGTCGGCAGCCCGCGCACGACCTCGAGGAAATGGCCGCTTAGCGTGGAGAGCGCCCGCCAGCGTGAGCGCGCCTTCGCCTGCGCCCCCTTGCCCACGAGGACCATGAAGCCGATCAGGACCGGAATCGTCACCGCAAGCACGAGAGCGGCAATCGGATCGAGCGGCACGACCCAGGCCAGGATCGCGAGCGGCACCGCTGCGCCGAGCACCAGCTGCGGCAGATAGGCGGCGAAGTAAGCCTCGAGCGAGTCGACGCCCTGCACCGCGGCGGCAACGAGCTCGCCCGTTCCCGTGGCGCGGCGGTCGATCGGCGAGCGCACGAGGACCTGTTCGGCGAGCCGTGCGCGCAGCTCGGACATCACGCGTGCCGCGCCGAGCCGGCCCGTCGTCTCGAAGGCGCCGGCCGCGAGCGCCCGCGCTGCAACGACCAGGGCGAGAGCGGCGAGCGTGCCGCTCAGCGCGCCAAGCGCGACATGACCGAGCGCGGCGCGGGCGATCACGTGGGCGAGCAGCGCGGCCTGGGCGACGACCGCGACGGCGGTGAGGACGCCGAGGAAGGCCGCGACGCCCAGCTGCGTGCGCGCCGCGCTGCTGTGGGCGAGCAGGCGGCGGTCGACGCGCCCGCCCGCGCGGCTCATGACGCAGGCGTCGGCGCTTGGTCGTCGCCGCTCGGATCGCCGCCGAGCTTGCGCTGGAGGCCCGCGAGCGGCGTGGCCTCACCAGCGAAGTCGGTGGCGCCGAGGCGGGCACGGAAGACCCAGTAGGTCCACGCCGTGTAGGCGAGGACGATCGGCACCATCACCACTGCGACGATCGACATCACGGTGAGCGTGTAGGAGTGCGATGCGGCACCGACGAGGGTCAGGCTGAATGCATGACTCGTCGTCGAGGGCAGCGCGTAGGGGAAGAGCTCGAAGACGAGGCTGACGAAGAGCATCGCGATCGCGACGGCGCCCGCGGCGAAGGCCTTCACGTCGTTGCGGCGAGAAGTGGCGAGCGTGGCGTAGATCGCGCTCAGGGCGGCGAGGGCGGCCGGAACCTGGGCCGAGATCTTGACCGGACCGTGCGGCTGATCGAACGCGGTCCAGACGAGGAAGCCGATCAGCAGGATCGTCGCAAGCGGGCTCAGGCGCCGCGCAAGGGTGCGCGCGCGCTCGGTGAGATCACCCGTGGTGCGCAGGGCGAGGAAGTTGGCGCCGTGGACGAGGAACAGGCTCAGCGTCACGAGGCCGCCGAGGAGCGCGTATGGGTGCAACAGGTCCCAGAGCTTTGCCGTCACGTCGTGGGACGCGTTCATCGGTACGCCATGGACGATGTCGGCCCAGCCGACGCCCCACAGCAGCGCGGCGCCACCGCTGCCGATCGTCGTCGCCCACTCCCAGCCGGAGCGCCAACGCGGGTCATCGCTCTTGCCCCAGAACTCGAACGAGACGCCGCGCGCGATCAGGCACAGGAGGATCAGCAGCAGCGCGAGGTAAAACCCCGAGAACAGGCTCGCGTACCAGCCGGGGAAGGCAGCGAACGTTGCCCCGCCAGCGGTTATGAGCCAGACCTCGTTGCCATCCCAGATCGGCCCGATCGTGTGGATGAGCGCGCGCTTCTCGGCCTCATTGCGGCCGATGACACGCAGCAGCGCGCCGACGCCGAAGTCGAAGCCCTCGAGGACGAAGTAGCCAACCCAGAGGACGGCGATCAGGACGTACCAGAGTGTCTGCAGGAAGTCGGGGGTCATGTCAGTAGGCCAGGAGTAGCTCGTCGGCACCGGTCTGTGGCTCGCCCGGTCCGGCGCTGTCGCCGGGCCCGTGCTTGATCTCGCGGATGAACAGGCGCGCCCCGATCACGATGAGGAAGCCGTAGAGGAGTACGTAGGCGGTAATCGAGATGACGATCGATGCGAGCGAGACGTCTGTTGAGCTCGCCTGGCTCGTCTTGAGCAGGCCGTACACGACCCACGGCTGACGCCCCATCTCGGTGAAGATCCAGCCGGTCCAGTTGGCGAGGATCGGCAGGAAGGCGCCGACGAGCGAAGCAACGTAGAACCAGCGCGGGATGTTCTCGAGCCAGCCCGGCTTGCGCATGCGGATGACGCCGACGAGTGCGAGCAGGAACATCAGCACGCCGGCCCCGATCATCAAGCGGAACGTCCAGTAGGTGACCCCGACGATCGGGACGTAGTCACCCGGGCCGTACTTCTGCTGCTCAGCCGCGTTGACCTGGTTGATGCCCTTCAAGGTGCCGTTCGGGTTGAGCGTCGCGATCAGCGACTCCAGGTTGGGGATGCAGAGATCGCTCGTCAGGCGCTTCGGGTGGCGCGTGAAGCTCGCCGTCGCGAACAGCGACAGGCAGGCGCCGTTGGTGGTGTTGTAGAGCGCCTCGGCCGCCGCCATCTTCATCGGCTGCTCGCTCTCGAGGAGGCGACCCTGGCCGTCGCCGAAGATCCCGGTCAGGATGACGGCGACGAGCGCGATGGGCAGTGCGAGGCGCGCCGAGCGCGCAAAGAGATCGGTGTGGCGCTTACGGACGATCTGCCAGGCGGAGATGGCGAGCACGAGCAGGCCGGCGGTCGCGAACGCGGCGAAGATGACATGCGGGAAGGCGAGCCACGCCGTCGGGTTGAACAGCACCGCGAAGATGTCGGTGAGATAGGCGTGGTGCGTCTTGGGGTCGATCTTGTAGCCGACCGGATGCTGCATCCACGAGTTCGCGACGAGGATGAAGAAGGCCGAGAGCACCGTCCCGATCGCCGTGAGCCAAGCCGCGAGGAGATGGAGCTTCGGCGAGATGCGACCCCAACCGAAGATCCACACGCCGATGAAGGTTGACTCGAGGAAGAACGCGATCAGGCCCTCCATCGCGAGCGGCGCGCCGAAGATGTCCCCGACATAGCGCGAGTAGACCGACCAGTTCATGCCGAACTGGAACTCCTGCACGAGGCCCGTGACGACGCCGATCGCGACCGAGATCAACATGAAGCGGCCCCAGTAGCGGGTCATCCGCAGGTACACCTCGTCGCGCGTGCGGTACCAGCGCGTTTCGCACAGCGCAACCCACGCGGTGAGCCCGATCGTCATCGGGACGAACAGGAAGTGGAAGATCGTCGTGATGCCGAACTGCAGCCGAGCGAAGTCGAGCGCGTTCATGAGCGGCGACTGTACTTAGGCTGCATTTGGCTCCCCATCCGCGGTTGCCCGCGGCGTCCAGTGCGGGTTTGCCGTAGCTCGCCCGATGCGTCGCCAGAGTGGTGAAAACCCCTGAGGCGGGCTACGCCGCCCACCCCGATGGCGGGCCGGCGGTCCGCGCGTAGCGTTTGTGCTCGAATCCAGAGCTAGCTAGGAGATGGCCATGCCAGTACGAGTTGCAATCAACGGCTTCGGGCGGGTCGGTCGCTGCGCCCTGCGCGCCGCCCATGCGGGAAACGCCGACGTCGAGATCGTTGCGATCAACGACGTGATGGACGTTCCGACGCTCGCGCACCTGCTGCGCTACGACTCCGTGTTCGGGCGCTTCCCGGGCGAGGTCGTGGCAGGCGACGGCGTACTCGTGATCGACGGGCAGGCCGTCCGCGCGCTCGCCGAGAAGGACCCGGCGGCGCTGCCGTGGGCAGAGCTCGGCGTCGATGTGGTCATCGAATCGACCGGCAAGTTCCGCACGCGCGCGCAGGCTGCCATGCATCTGGAGGCGGGCGCGCACAAGGTGATCATCTCCGCGCCGGCCAGCGGTGGGGAGCCGATCGATGGAACGTTCGTGCTCGGCGTAAACTTCGACCAGTACGACCCGGAGCACCACCACGTGATCAGCAATGCGTCGTGCACGACGAACTGCCTCGCACCGGTCGCCAAGGTGCTCCATGAGGCCGTCGGCATCAAGCACGGGCTGATGACGACGATCCACGCCTACACCGCGGATCAGAACCTCCTCGACGGGCCACACAAAGACCTGCGCCGCGCGCGCTCGGCGGCGCTCAGCCTGATCCCGACGTCCACCGGCGCGGCAAAGGCGCTCGGACTCGTGATCCCCGAGCTCGACGGGCGCCTTAACGGGTTCGCGGTGCGGGTGCCCACGCCGACCGGCTCGCTCGTTGACCTGACGGTCGAGGTTGAGCGTGCAACCAGCGTGGATGAGATCAACGCCGCGTTCCGTCAAGTCGCCGACCAGGGCGCGCTCAGTGGGATCCTGGCCTACACGGAGGATCCGATCGTCTCGGCTGACATCGTCGGCTCGCCGTACTCGTCGATCTTCGACGCGGGCCTCACCGCAGTCAACGACAAGACGCAGGTCAAGGTCGTCGCCTGGTACGACAACGAGTGGGGCTACTCGAGCCGCCTCGTCGACCTCGCCGCGCGCGTTCTCGCACACGCGCCAGTGGCAGCGTGAAAATTCGCGGATGGCCTCGCGCCTCGACACTGCCGAGGCGCGAGCGCCGATCCGCACGAGCGGGCTGACGAAGCGCTACGGCGAGACGCTCGCGCTCGACCGGCTCGAGCTGACCGTCGCGGCCGGTGAGGTCTACGGCTATCTCGGACCCAACGGGGCCCGGAAGACGACGACGATCCGCCTGCTCCTCGGCCTGCACCGCCCGAGCGCCGGTAGCGCCAAGCTGTTCGGCGTCGATGCGTGGCGCGAGCCGGTTAGCGCCCACCGGCGGCTCGCCTACGTCGCAGGTGAGCCGCTTCTGTGGCCAGGCATGACCGGCGCCGAGACGTTCGAGCTGCTCGCGATCGGCGGCGCCGGCGCTGCGGGAGGTCTCGCGCTGCCGCGCGGGCGTGACCTGGTCCCGGCGTGGTAACTACGTAGGGGTGACGCGGACAGCGCCCGATGTAGCCCATTGAGGCGCTGCCTAGGGTCAAGGTGATGTTCCAAGTACGCATCCATGGGCGCGGCGGCCAGGGAGTCGTCACCGCCGCAGAGCTGCTTTCCGTCGCGGCCTTCGCGGACGGGTCGGAGGCGCAAGCCTTTCCGAGCTTCGGCTCTGAGCGCATGGGCGCGCCGGTCGTCGCCTTCTGCCGCATCGATGATCGCAAGATCCGCCTGCGCGAGCCGATCGCCGAGCCCGACGCCGTGGTCGTCCAGGACCCGACGCTGCTGGGCCACGTGGACGTGTTCGGCGGTCTCGCCAACGCCGGCTACGCGCTGATCAACAGCACCAAGAGCGTCGAGGATCTCGGCCTGCTCGAGCTCGACGCGCGGGTCGTCACGGTGCCGGCGACCGACATCGCGCGCGAGCACATCGGCCGGCCGATCCCCAACGTCGCGCTGCTCGGTGCGCTTGCCGGGCTCACCGGCTGCGTATCGCTCGCGGCGCTCGAAGAGGCAATCGGCCAGCGCTTCCGTGGCGCCGCCGCGGAAGGCAACAAGAAGGCGGCGCAAGCCGCCTTCTTGTCGGTAACGAGGGAGGTGCAGCATGCCGGCGACGCTGCGTAAGCAGGTCGAGGGCTCGCAGGCGATGGCCGAGGCGATCGCGCGCTGCCGCCCCGAGGTCGTCTGCGCCTACCCGATCACGCCGCAGACCCACATCGTCGAAGCCGTCTCGCGAATCGCGCGCGCCGGCCGCCTCGGCACGTGCGAGGTGATCAACGTCGAGTCCGAGTTCGCAGCGCTCTCCGTGTCGATCGGCTCGTCCGCTGCGGGCGCGCGCACCTACACAGCGACCGCGAGCCAGGGCCTGCTCTTCATGTGCGAGGCGCTCTTCAACGCCTCCGGCCTCGGCCTCCCGATCGTGATGACCGTCGCCAACCGCGCGCTCGGCGCGCCGATCAACATCTGGAACGACCAGTCGGACTCGATGGCGATGCGCGACAGCGGCTGGCTCCAGCTCTACGCGATCGACAACCAGGAGGCCGCCGACCTCCACATCCAGGCGTTCAAGATCGCGGAGGAGCTCTCGCTGCCGATCATGGTGTGCGTCGACGGGTTCGTCCTCACGCACGCGATGGAGCCCGTCGAGGTGCCCGAAGCGGAGGCCGTCGATGCGTTTCTGCCACCGTTCGCACCGCGCCAGGTGCTCGACCCCGACGACCCGTACACGATCGGCGCGATGGTCGGGCCTGAAGCTTTCACGGAGGTGCGCTACCTGCAGCACGTTCAACAGCTCGCTGCGCTCGAGGTCATCCCGCGCGTCGCGGCCGAGTTCGAAGCACAGTTCGGGCGCCGCGCGGGAGGCCTCGTCGAGCCCTACCGCAGCGAGGACGCCGAGACGATCGTGCTCGCGCTCGGCTCGGTCAACGGCACCCTGCAGGAGGTCATCGACGAGCAGCGCGAACAGGGCGCCGCCGTCGGGTCGGTCGCGCTCAAGTCCTACCGGCCGTTCCCGTTTCACGCCGTGCGCGAAGCGCTCGGCCACGCGCAGCGCGTTATCGTGCTCGAGCGGGCGCTCGCGCCCGGGATCGGCGGGGTCGTCGTCGCCGACGTCGAGCGCGCGCTCGCCGGCCTGGGGATCCCGACGCACACCGTGATCGCCGGCCTCGGCGGACGCGCGATAACGCGGCGCTCGCTGCGCGAGATGCTCGCGGCCGACCTCGGCGACCTGCACTTCCTCGACCTGCGGACCGACGTGATCGAGAAGGAGCTCACAAGATGAGCGCTAACGGCGGGAAGAGCGAGCGTCACGAACTGTCAGGCCAGCCCCAAAAAGTAGCCTTCTACCAGACCGGCACGTTCGCGGTTGGCGGGCGCCTGCTCGACGAGGAGCTGCGCTCGGTGCAATCGGACCCCGAGCGGGCGAACGCGATCACGAAGGGGCACCGCGCCTGCCAGGGCTGCGGCGAGGCGCTCGGCGCCCGTTACGCGCTCGACGCGGCACTGCGTGCAGCGGATGGGCAGTTGATCGTGGCCAACGCGACGGGCTGCCTCGAGGTCTTCTCGACGCCCTACCCGGAGTCGTCGTGGCGAATGGCGTGGATCCACTCGCTGTTCGGCAACGCGCCTGCGGTCGCAACCGGGATCGCCGCCGCGATGCGCGCGAAGGGACGCACAGACGTTCGCGTGATCGGCCAGGGCGGCGACGGCGGCACCGTGGATATCGGCTTCGGCTGCCTGTCGGGGATGTTCGAGCGAAACGACGACGTGCTCTACATCTGCTACGACAACCAGGGCTACATGAACACCGGCGTGCAGCGCTCGGGCGCGACACCGCCCGCGGCGCGGACCGCGACGACCGAGCCGATCGGCCAGCACGCCGGGAACCAGTTCGGCCAGGGCAAGAACGTGCCGCTGATCGCGATGGCGCACGAGATCCCGTACGTCGCGACCGCGACCGTCGCCGAGCTACGCGATCTCGAGCACAAGGTCACGCGGGCGATGGAGTACCGCGGTGCGCGCTACATCCACGTGCTCGTCCCGTGCCCCCTCGGCTGGGGGTCGGCCACCAACGAAGCGGTTCGGCTCGCGCGCCTGGCGAAGGAGAGCGGCCTGTTCCCCGTGTTCGAGGCGGTCGGCGGCGCGGTGACAAGCGTCTCGCCGATCCGCCACAAGGTGCCGGTGGAGGAGTACCTGCGGCCGCAGAAGCGCTTCGCGCACCTCTTCGCAGGTGATGGGATGCCCGAGATCGTGGAGCGCCTGCAGGCCCACGCCGACCGCAACATCGCGCGGTTCGGTCTCTTGGACGGTGGCGAGGAGGCGCGCGAGCTCGACTTGCTCGATGCCCTCGCGCTCGCGGAGCGAGGTGTCTGATGGCAGTCAACGGCAAGCCCTTTGCGATCACGCTCGAGGTTGGCTCAAGCCTCGCCAACCGGACCGGCGACTGGCGGACCGAGCGGCCCGTGTACGTGCACAACCTTCCGCCGTGCAACCACGCCTGCCCGGCGCTCGAGGACATCCAGGGATGGCTCTACGAGGCGGAGGCGGGCGGCGACGGCTACGAGCGCGCGTGGCGCCACATCGTGGCGGCGAACCCGATCCCCGCGATCATGGGGCGCATCTGTTACCACCCGTGCGAGTCGGAGTGCAACCGGGCGCAGCTCGACGAAGCGGTCGGAATCAACTCAGTCGAGCGCTTCCTCGGTGATGAGGCGCTCAAGCGCGGATGGGAGTTCGCGAAGCCGGCTGCCCCTACAGGCAAGCGCGTGCTCGTTGTCGGATCGGGCCCGTCCGGACTGTCGCTCGCCTATCACCTGGCGCTGCGCGGACATCACGTGACGATCCGCGAACAGGCAAAGCAGGCCGGCGGGATGATGCGCTACGGGATCCCGTCCTACCGGCTGCCGCGCGACATCCTCGACGGCGAGATCGCACGGATCCTGTCGTTGGGCGTGGAGCTCGAGTGCGACGCGCGCGTCGAGGAGCTCGAGGGCGCGATCCGCGAAGGCGGCTTCGACGCGACGTTCCTCGCCGTCGGCGCGCACATCGCAAAGCACGCGGAGATCCCGGGCGGCGCGGCGTCGCACATCATCGATGCCGTCAAGTTGCTGCATGGGCTGGCGGAGGAGGAGAAGCCGCAACTGGGTCGGCGCGTAGTCGTCTATGGGGGCGGCAACACGGCGCTCGACGCGGCGCGTAGCGCGAAGCGGCTCGGCGCGGCCGATCCCGTGATCGTCTACCGGCGCACCCGCGAGCGGATGCCGGCACATCCGAGCGAACTCGAAGAGGCCGAGGCCGAGGGCATCGCATTTCGCTGGCTCTCGACGATCGCCGAGGCCGGACCGGGCCAGCTGCGAATCGAGAAGATGGCGCTCGATGAAAAGGGCTTCCCGCAGCCGACCGGCGAATTCGAGGACCTTCCCGCCGACTCGGTCGTGCTCGCGCTCGGGCAGGATGCCGACCTGCGGCTGCTCGAAGGTGTCTCCGGGATCGAGATCGAGGACCATGTGGTCAGGGTCGACGATCAGATGATGACCGGGCACGCCGGCCTTTTCGCCGGCGGCGACATGGTCCCGTCAGAGCGCACCGCGGCAATCGCGATCGGCCACGGCGCACGGGCGGCGCGCTGCATCGATGCCTGGCTGCGCCACGAGTACGTGCCGGTCGATCCGCCACGCAAGCTCGCCGGCTTCGCGGAAGTCAACCCGTGGTACTACAGCGACGCCCCCCGGCGCGTCCGCCCACAGCTCGAGGACGTGCGCCGGCAGAGCACATTCGAGGAGGTCGTCAAGGGCCTCGACGATGACTCGGCGCTGTTCGAGGCGCGGCGCTGCCTTTCGTGCGGCAACTGCTTCTCATGCGATAACTGCTTCGGTGTCTGCCCGGACAACGCCGTGATCAAGCCCGGTGCTGATGGAGAGCTCTACTCGTTCGACCTCGACTATTGCAAGGGCTGCGGCCTGTGCGCCGCGGAGTGCCCGTGCGGGGCGATCGAGATGGTGCCCGAGGAGATCTGAGATGCGCCGTGCCCACCATGCCGGCCGCTATGAAACGACCAAGGAGTTGTAATGACGCAGGCGCACGAGGCAGCGGCAGACCAAATCGGGGAGCGAGCGATGACGAAATACGTCTATGACTTCGAGGAGGGTTCGCGCGAGATGCGCAACCTGCTCGGTGGCAAGGGGTCGGGGCTGGCCGAGATGACACGCCAGCTCGGCAGCGACGTCGTCCCCGCGGGCTTCGTCGTCACGACCGAGGCGTGCGTCGAGTACATGCGAGCCGGCGACGAGCCGCCCGAGCTCGAGGGCGAGGTCACGGCCGCGCTCGCTCGGCTGGAGACAAAGATCGGGCGCAAGTTCGGCGATCCAGCCGACCCGCTCCTATTGTCGGTCCGCTCGGGCGCGCGCGAGTCGATGCCAGGCATGATGGACACCGTCCTGAACCTGGGACTGACCGACGAGTCGGTCCTCGGCCTCGCGGGCGTGACCGGTAACGAGCGCTTCGCCTGGGACTCGTACCGGCGCTTCGTGCAGATGTTCTCGAACGTCGTCCACGGCGTCCCGACCGAGCGGCTCGAGGGTGAGATCGCGCGGATCAAGCGCGAGCGTGGCGTGGCGCTCGACACCGAGCTCGACGTCGCAGCGCTGAAGGAGCTGACCGCCGCGTTCAAGGCGCACTTCCGCACGCTGACAGGCGAGGACTTTCCGCAGGACCCGGGTATGCAGCTGCACCAGGCGATGCTCGCCGTGTTCGGCTCCTGGGGCGGGGCACGCGCTATCGCCTACCGGCGGATCAACCAGATCCCCGACGACTGGGGCACGGCGGTCAACGTGCAGCAGATGGTCTTCGGCAACCGTGGCGCACACTCTTGCTCGGGCGTCGCCTTCAGTCGCGACGAGGTTACCGGGGCGCCAACGCCATCGGGTGACTTCCTGATCAACGCACAAGGCGAGGACGTGGTCAGCGGCGTGCGCAACACGTCGGAGCTGAGCGAACTCGCCGAGGTGATGCCGGAGTCCTATGAGCGCCTCGTCGAGATCATGCGCAAGCTCGAGCGGATCTACGGCGACATGCAGGACACCGAGTTCACGATCGAAGAGGGCCGCCTGTACATGCTGCAGACGCGCAACGCGAAGCGGCCGGCCCAGGCCGCCGTTCGCTTCGCCGTCGACGCGGTCGCGGAGGGGCTGCTCGACAAGGCGAAGGCGATACTGACGATCGACGCCGCCAAGCTCGACGCGCTGCTCCACCCCACCTTCGACCGCAACGCCAAGTTCGAGGTGCTCGCGCGTGGCGTGGCCGCCTCGCCGGGCGCCGCGAAGGGGACGATCGTGCTCAGCGCGCCAGCCGCGCAGAAGGCCGCGGAGGCCGGTGAGGCCGTGATCCTCGTCCGTCCATTCACCGAGGCCGAGGACGTCGCAGGCTTCTTCGCCGCGCGCGGCATCCTGACCAGCGAAGGCGGCAAGGCGTCGCACGCGGCGCTCGTCGCACGCGGCATGGGCCGGCCCTGCGTCTGCGGCGCGAGCGCACTGCGGATCGATCTCGACGAGGGCACGATCACCGTCAACGGCACCGTCCTGCGCGCCGGCGACCAGATCGCGATCAACGGCTCGACCGGCGAGATCACCACCGATGACGTCACGCTCGTCCGTCCGGAGATCGACGAGAACTTCCAGACGGTGCTCGGCTGGGCCGACGAGCTGCGCACACTCGGCGTGCGCGCCAACGCCGACGTGCCGGCTGACGCGCGCCGTGCGCACGAGTTCGGCGCCGAAGGCATCGGCCTCTGCCGGACCGAGCACATGTTCATGGCCGAGGACCGCCAGCCGAAGATGCGCGGCATGATCATGGCCGACACCGTGGAGGAGCGCCGCGCCTGGCTCGAGAAGCTGCTGCCACTCCAGCAAGCCGACTTCGAGGGCCTGTTCGAGGCGATGGAAGGGCAGAAGGTCGCGATCCGCCTGCTCGACCCGCCGCTACACGAGTTCCTGCCGAGCGAGCTCGAGCTGCTCGAGGAGCTGCGCCAGGTAGCGAACACCCACCCGGAGCGGATGGACGGGATCCACAAGGAGCTGGCGCGCGTGCGCCAGCTCTCGGAGACAAACCCGATGCTCGGGACGCGCGGCTGCCGCCTCGGGATCCTCCACCCGGAGATCTATGAGACGCAGGTCCGCGCGATCATGCGCGCCGTCAAGGCGGTCGGCAAGCGGACCGGCAAGGCCCCGCACTGTGAGGTGATGATCCCGCTCGTCGGCTTCACGGGCGAGCTGAGGCGCTCGCGTGAGCTCGTGCTCGCGACCGCCGCGAGCGAGGGCATGGAGCACGGGCGCGACTACGTGATCGGCACGATGATCGAGCTACCACGCGCCTGCGCGATCGCCGACACGCTTGCCAAGGACGTCGAGTTCTTCTCGTTCGGCACCAACGACCTGACGCAGACGACCCTCGGGTTCTCGCGCGACGACATCGAAGGCGCGATCATCCCGCAGTACATCACCGACCGGATCGTCACCGTCTCGCCGTTCGAGACGATCGACACCGTCGGCGTCGGGATGCTCGTCCGAATGGCGGTCGAGAAGGGGCGGGCGGGGAACCCGTCGATCGAACTTGGAATCTGCGGCGAGCACGGCGGCGATCCGAAGTCGATCGCGTTCTTCAACGAGGTAGGCCTCGACTACGTTTCCTGCTCGCCGTTCCGCGTGCCGATCGCGAGGGTTGCGGCGGCCCAAGCTGCAGCGCAGCAGGCGCCGTCCGCGTAAGCGAGAGGCGACGGGCCCGGCCTACCGGGGTCGGGCCCTGTCGGCGACGTGACTGCGCTCACAGGGCGCTGGGGTACGGCTCGGCTGATTCGCCGGCGCTCCAGCTCGGCGAGTGCTCGAGTGGCTCGACGGCGCGGGTTGCGTCGACGTGAACGAGAGCGTCGAACTGTTCGGCAAGGGTTGCTTCGAAGTAGTGGCTCGCGCGCTCGCGGTCCGGGCTGTAGATGACGCCGATTGCGCGCTCGAGCCGCTTGGTGCGAAGCGCCGCGCCCGCATCGCCGCCACCAAGCGGGCAGAGCAGGAAGGCCGGCAGCTGTGTCTCGTGGAGCAGTGCCTCATGGCTTGCGGGCAGTGCGCCACGCAGATGCTTGCGCTCCGGCGGGCCGTCCCAGCGCGATGCGGCGGTGACGCTGCCGACGTAAGTCGTGAAGCCGACGCTGACGACATCGTCACCATGGCGATCGCGCAGCAGCTGGCCGAGGCTCTGCTCGCCGCGCTCGGCAAGGTGGGTGTGCCGCGCATCGCCGACGTGCGAGTTGTGAGCCCAGACGATGACGCGGGCGCGCTCGCCGCGGCTGTTCAGGTGCGCGAGCAGCTGGTCGAGCGTGTCTGCAAGGTGGCGATCGCGGAGGTTCCAAGAAGGCGTGCGCTCGCCGAAGATCGTCCGGTAGTAGCCGTCCGCTGCCGTTTCAGCCGCCGAGTCCCACTCGCTGAAGAACCGCTCGTCGTCGGCGGCGAGGCCATCGGCACGCAGCCGCACAGCGGTTAGATGCCGGCGCTGGATCAGCTCGTCGATCACGGCGGAGCGTTCGGACTCGGGCAGGTCGCGCAGTACCGCACGCGCGTATCCGGCGCTGTCCTCGGCGAAGGACTGGAGGCACTCGTAACGCGCTCGCGCGCGCTCGACGCTGCCCGCATCGCGTGCGGCGAGGAAGGCGATCACGGCCCCGGTCGAGCTCGAGAGGCCGTACATGTCAAGCCCATAGAAGCCCGCCTTGCGAGCGCTGCTGTGCAAGCCCACGTTGTGAGCGTGCAGCCAGGCGACGAAATCGACCATATCGGCGTTGCGCCACATCCACGATGGGAAGCGCCGGAAGCTGCGCAGCGCGGCTTCCGCGTCGAGGTCCGCACTGCCGATGCCGTGCACGTAACGGTTGACCCTGTACGCGTCAGCCCAGGACGCGGCGACGGCGACCGCCGTAAAGCCATGGTCGGCGATCAGGCGGCGGGTGACACGCGCGCGCTCACGATAGAGCTCGTGCGTGCCGTGGCTCGCCTCGCCGAGCAGAACGATCCGGGCCTGACCGATGCGTTCGATCAGCGCGTCGTAGTCACGCCGGTCCCCCCGAAGCGGATGGGCAGCCGCACGCAGCGCGCCGACGGCCGCGCGGCGATCGGACCCTGGACCGACGGGAAGCGCGGTGGCGGCGGCCATTATCCGAACCCCGCCAGCGCGGGCAAGCGCGCTTCGCTTTGCAGCCAGGTTGCGAACCAGTCACGCGTGATCGCCTCAACCTGCTCGAGCTTGCCTGGCTCGCCGAACAGATGGCTCGCGTTCTCGATGATGCTCAGGCGGTGTGGAGCTCGCAGCATCGGCATCGTCTTGCGATTGAGGGCAAGTACCTCGCGGTCGAGTCCGCCAACGATGAGCAGCGTCGGCGCCGTGACGGCGGGGAGCCAGCGGGCCGCGAGGTCGGGCCTGCCGCCGCGCGAGACGACGGCGCGTACGGGCTCGCCGACTGCGACCGCGGTGCGCAGCGCCGCCGCGGCCCCCGTCGAGGCACCGAACAGCCCAATCGGAAGGTCAGCCGTCGCCGGCTCCTCCAATGCCCAGCGTGTCACGAGCTCGAGCCTGCTCGCGAGCAGCGCGATGTCGAACGCTTGCTCGCGTCGCCAGGTCTCCCCGTCGGATAGCAGATCGACAAGGAGCGTCGCGAATCCGTCTTGGCAAAGCGCTTCCGCGACGGCACGGTTGCGAGGGCTGCGACGGCTGGAGCGGCAGCCATGGGCGAAGATCACGAGCCCACGTGGCTCATGCGGTAGCACCAGCTCGCCGGCAAGAACCGCCTGGGGGGCACTGATGGCGACGGCCCTTCGCTGCGGCGGGTCGGTCGCGAGCTGAGCGTCATCCGCTGGAAGCTGCCCGCGTAGCAGCCGAAGCACCTCGCCGTCGCCGACTGGCGAGAAGTCCTCATACCAGCGGCTCACGCCGAGCAGCTCGCGCGGCACCGTGTGACAGATCAGCTCGTCCGCTTCGCGTGCGACGCGCGCAATCGACGCGCGCGCGGCGACGGGCACCGCGACGAGTACCTTCGCCGCCCCGAGTGCTCGCACGGCGCGAATCGCCGCCAGCTGCGTCAGTCCGGTGGCGAGGCCATCGTCGGCCACGATCACGACGCGGCCCTCGAGGTCGATCAGCTGCCGGTCGCCGCGGTAGGTCGCAACCCGCCGGCGGAGCTCATGGCTCTCCCGCCGGATCGTCTGCAGAAGCTGGGCCTGCGTCATCCCTACCCGCGCGGCGACGGCGCGGTCGACAATTGCCGTGCCTTCCTCGGCGAGCGCCCCGACTGCGAGCTCGGGATTGCCGGGCGCGCCGATCTTGCGAACCGCGAGCACGTCGAGCGGGGCGTGGAGTGCGCGAGCGATCTCGACGCCGACCGGCACCCCGCCACGCGGCAGCGCGAGCACAACCGGATGCTCGCCGGCAAAGCGATCAAGCAGCTGCGCCAGCAGCCTGCCTGCCTGCTTGCGATCAACAAACATGTCGAAATGTTCACAGCAGAGCCGCCGTTCGCCATCCGCGGCGGATCGCGGTTGCCTGCGGTTTTTCACGTACGGTGCCTCCGGGGAGAGTTCGGATGGCATTGGACGAGGCGCGAACTACCGTCGCTCGGTCTCTGTCCGCCTCGTCCGCCATCTAGCCGAGGAAGCCGCATCCAAACCGCAATTCCCAGCCGCCAGGTGCACGTCAGCCGCATGTGTGCGTGTGTGCCGGTCGAAGCGCCTCGCCTGCGAGCCCCCACTCGCTGCGTAGCTGCGGCGCCGGCCGGCCGCGCGACTAGGGACAACCGATCGTTCTCTCGATTGCGCCCCAGGAGAGCACGGAGGAAAGAGGAGGGGGCGATCGCTACGTCGGAGCCGGCGCAGCCAGCGCTGCCCGCGTAGTCCGACCGCCGCCCGGCGCTACTCGTCCGGGCCGATCCCGCCACGATCGGGACGGCCCGGACGAGCGCCGCTCGCTACCTCCTCGCTCGGCGATCGGCGAGCGAGGTCGCTGCTCAGCAGGGACCGGGCGCCACCGGGTGGTGGATCACTCCGTTCGAGAGCGTGAGGATGACGTGTACGTTCTGCGAGCCGGCGGCGTAGCAGATGTGGTGGCCGTTCTCGATGTTGACCAACGCTATGCCCCTGATTTTCTGGCCTGGGCCGTTGTAGATGTCGAGGAGACTGCCGAAGTTGTATGTGATGGTGTCGGGGCCGGTGAACAGCGCGCTATCCGTCTCGCTCGCGCAGAACACCTCTCCGTTGTGGAGGACCGGCGAGAGGCTCCAGACAACCATGCCGACGGCTTTCGCGCTGAACTCGGCCCGCGCACTCGAGGTCCCCTGCGTGGCGACGAGATCGCCCCAGCAGGCCCGGCGGGGCACGTTGTTGAAGTTGGTGATCGTGTGACGGTGCGGCCAGTAGGGGATCGTGATCTTGCCGTCGATCGCCCCCGTCGCGGGCGCGGGCAGCGAGCCAAACGCCGCCCCGCCGAAAGTGACCGTGATCGCACTGCCCGTCGGATCCCAGTCCTTGCCCTTGTACCAAAGGTCGATACCGGCACCGGGGACCGCGATGACCTTGTCGCGCTCGACGGAGGCGGTGCCGCCAGCATGGAAGTCGACGCCGCTCGAGTCGGAGGTCACGAAGACGATGTGGTCCTTCGGCTGGTACTTGAAACCGAGCCCGCTCGGCGTGACCGTCCAGGTGCCGAGCTTCGAAAGGTTGAGCGTGTAGGTGCCGTCGGTCGCGGTCGTCGCCGTCGCCTGGCCACCCTTGTTGTCGGTCGCGTCGAGGGTGACACCGGCGAGGGGGCTCCCATCGCGCGTGACCGTGCCCGAGATCGTGCCGGCATAGGCCTTGCTCGCGGTGAACGTTCCGCCCGCGCCGTTGCTGTCGTTCCAGACGCCGTTGACCATCTCGATCTTGCCGTTGTTGAGATCGAGCGTGGCGTCGTCGTGCGAGATATAGCTGCCCTCGGATTGGTGAAGGAGACGGCGGTTCCGATCTCGTTGCCCTGCAACACGAACGTCGTGCCGTCGCCGGTTCCGGAGAACTCGCCGGTCGCCGTATCCATCTTCGTGATCGTGAACGTTCCGCTGTAGCCGCCTCCGGTGCCGTACGTGTCCCAGGTACCGGTCAGGTTGTAGGCGACGGCGGCACGCGCGGTCCCAGCAAACACGAATGCCGCACCCGCCGCGAACGCGAGCGCCCCTATCGTCACAAGCCTGCTCACAAACCGGCGCGAGCGCGCGCTCCCGGCAAGCCGCGAAATCATCGACAAAACGACACCCCCAAATCGATCGGCTCGTTCCTGGTCACTGCGGTGGCCAACCTACGAGCCAGCCGTTAGATGAACGTCACACGCGATCTCGAGCCCACTTCGCTGCGCGATAATTCGGGGGTGTCGGCCCCACCGGAGCTCAGGGACGACGACCTCGCCGCAACCAGGAACCCGGCGAGTTTGCTCGAGCGAGCGTGGGATCTCGAGCCATGGGGTCGCTATGGCGAACGCTCGGCGACACTGGACGCGCTGGAGCGCCTGCTCGCGGGCGGTGGCGTTCCCGCCGCGCCGCGTGGCCGCGACTGGGATCTCGAGCTGCTCGCCGAACGCGCAATCGACCTCGGCCGCTCGCAACAGATCGAACAGGCCCTGGCGCTTGCCGATGAAGTGACGCGTGCGGCCGATCGTGACTCTGAGATCGCACACGCGCGCGCGATGCTCGCCAACGGACAGGCACTCGCGTGGGTAGGCACGGACGTGGCGACGCGGCAGGCCCACCAGGCCTTCGCCGAGGCCGCCGACCGGTTTGCAGCGCTCGGTCAGCGCGACTGGCAGGGATCGGCGCTGCTGCGCCGCGGCTACTCGGCCTGCTACCAGTACGGCGATCTGGTAGGCGCGGAGAAGCTGATCCGTGAGGCGCTCGCCACCTACCCGCCGGAGAGCATGCGACTTGGAGGAGCGCTCGGGAGCTTCGCCGACGTGCTGATCGAGCTCGGCAAGTTCGATCAGGCCGAGACGGTCATCGACCGGGCCGGTGCACTCGCGGAGCGCGATGGCGTGGCCAAGGCGCAAATGGACCTGACCTGGTCTCGGGCACATTTGGCGGCCGGTCGCGGCGATGCCCGGGCGACCGAGCGACTGCTGCGGGAGGTCGAACGCGGAGCGGCCGGCATGGACTGGTTTGCGACGCACATTGGGCTCTCCTACCTGCTGGACGCGGCCGAGCTACTCGACCGCGTCGGCGTCAGCGACCAAGCGCAGCGCTACTTCGAGCTCGGTCGCGAACGCGGCGGCGAGGACAACGAGGAGGTCATGCAGACGACCGCGGTGCTTCGCGCCCGTTCGGGGGATCCATGGCTGGCGTTGACGGAGCTACAAGAGCTCGCTCGCGGCGATTGGCTCGAAAAGCGGGTCACGTGGCGGCATACGCTGCTGATGGCGTGGGCGACGTTTCGCGCCGGCCGTGACGGCGCCGGGGAGCTGGCCGCACGGGCGTTGGAGCAGGCCGCCGCGTGCGGAGGCGTCCAGGTGGCCCAGGCTGGCGAGGCGGAGATCACTGCTGCACTTGCACCGCTGGCCGAGCTTGCCGGCTCCTCGGTCGCGCGAGAGATCCTGCTCGCGGGTCGCCAGCTGATCGTGAGGCTGTTCGGGACGCCTGCGCTGGTCGCGGCCGATGGTTCCGGGATCCAGCTCCCGCCCGGCATGCCGGGGGAGCTCGTACGACTGCTCGCGCTCCATGAGCATGGACTGGCGCTCGATGTGGTGCTCGAGGCGTTCTTCCCGGACGCCTCGCCCGCGGTCGCCCGGCAGCGCCTGCGACAGGTGCTCGCCCGGCTGCGGGCGGCTGCGGGCGACCTGGTCGTGCGCGACGGCGAAACGTTGCGCCTCGTTCCGGCGTGGGTCGATTCGCGGGAGTTCTTGACGGCCGGGAACCGCGTTCGGGGAACAAGCGGCACCCGTGCCGTGCGCCTCGCTTATGCGGCGCTGGCACTATTCACCGGTCCCCTGCTGCCCTCAGATCCCTATGCCGCTTGGGCCGAAGAGGCACGCGAGCAGGTGCGCTACCGTCACCTGGCCCTGCTTGATCTGGTCGCCGCCGATGCGGCGACCCGCGGCTCTCACCAGGAGGCGCTTACCGCGCTAGAGGCGGCACTCACAGAGGACCCGGACGCCGACGATCGTCGCGCAGCGATCACGCAGCACCTCGAAGCACTCCGCGCTCAACGCGCATCGACCTGAGCAAGCTCTCCGTCATACGAGTACGCGCACCGTGCAGCGTACGCCGGGCGCGGTTGCCAATCGACCGTCAGCGGTCAGCAGCTCGCAGCCGAGCGTTTCTGCGAGCGCTACCTATGCGGCATCGTAAGCACTGACGTCAGGACCGTCTGGCGAGGATCGTGAAGCGCAGCGGCCCCGCCCGCGGCGCGGCGCCCGCCGCCGTGACCATGACCTCGTAGCGGCCGTGACGCAGCAGCCGGCTGCGCGATAGGCGTCCGTGGAAGGCGAGCGTGTTGGCGCCCGCGCGTGCGGCGAGCGTCAGCGCGCCGACCGTCGTCGCGCGCGCCCCGCGGACGCGGGCGAAGGTCAGCGTCACCTGCGCCGCCTGGCTGAGCGTGAACGAGAACACCGTGCCGCGCCGCTCCCGCCAGCGGCTATGCGACTGCGCGAGCGCACTAATCACCGGCGCCAGCGCGTTAGTCGCGCCTGGCGTGGAGCCTGCGCCCGTCCCGCCGCCCGCGCTGGAGCCCCCGCTAGGCGGCGCCGGGCCCGCCGCGGCGGGAACGACGACGGCGTCGAACGGCTCGACGTAGAGCTGGTTGTCGGCGTTGACGGCGAGACTGTTGGCCGACAGCACCTGTTCTGCGCCGGTCGTGGGATCGACGTAAACACGGCCGCCGCAGCCGCCGCTGCAGGAGCCTCCGAGGCCGGCCTCCTGCACCTCGATGATGCGGTCGCTGGCATCGACGGCGACGGCGGTCGGCTGGTCGAAATACTGGCTCGAGGCGTTGACGGGCATCGAGTTGGCCGATACCAGAGTCTCCTTGCCGGTGGTCGGGTCGACGTCGACGACCGCGCCGCAGGCCGTCGTCTCACACCAGTCGGCGACCAGCAGGTGGCCGTCGGGCAGAGTGGTGATCTGGCTCGGCGAGTGGAAGTACTGGCTGCTCGCGTTGACCGCCATGCCGTTCGCGGACAGCTCCGTTTCCTTGCCGGTGGTCGGGTTGACCTCGATGATGCCGCCGCCCGTGCCGAACGCCATCGGGTCGGTGACGAAGATGTCGCCGGCGGCGTCGGTCGTGATCCCCTGCGCGTAGTCGAAGTACTGGCTCGAGGCGTTGACGGGCATTGCGTTCGACGAGATCAGCGTCTCCTTGCCGGTCGTGGGGTCGACTCCGATCACCTTGCCGAGGCCATCGGTGCCGCCCCAGTCCGAGACCAGGATCTCCCCGTCCGGGGCGATTGTGATGCCGGTCGGCTGGTTGAAGTACTGGCTCGACGCGTTGATCGCCATCGCGTTCGACGACAGCACGGTCTCGGCGCCGGTCGCCGGGTCGACCCGGATCACGCCGCCGCAGCCACCGCTGCAGCTTCCGCCCATGTTGTACGTGTTGGCGACGAGGATGTCGCCGGCGGCGTCGATCGTGAGCACGAACGGGTCGGCGAACAGCTGGTTGTCGGCGTTCACGGGCATGTCATTGTCGGAGATGACCGTCTCCGCGCCCGTCGTCGGATCGACCGCGATCAGCGCGCCGCCACCGAACGCGCGCGCGTCCGCGACGACGATCTCGCCCGGCGTCAGCGTCGTGCCGGCGCGGGCGGGTGCCGGTAGCGCGACCGCGAGGCACGCCGCCAGCGGCCCGATCACCGCGGCCGCTCGCCCCCGGAAGGTGCCCATGTGGCACCTTGTCGGCCGGCGCGGCGGCGGTCGCGACGATCAGCCGCCGCTCTCGGCGGATGGCCGAGAATGCCGCCCGATAACCGTCCGTATGACACAAACCTGCCTATTTGCAGGACATCTGCCCTACGGGAGCGACGGGACTCGAACCAGCGACCTCCGACGTGACAGGCCGGAGGTCGCCCGCCGGTGCACGCATTTTGGGAGCGTTTGCGATGGCAAAAGGCCAGTAAAACCGGTTAGTTATGGGTAGGTTGGTACTCAAAGTGGTACTCGCGAAAGTATGGTACTCAAGTGGTACTCTCTCCAATCGTGAGCGATTCTGGGGAGCTGGAGGCGGGCGGGACGCTGGTCGTGGTCGAGCGCTCGGACGGTCCGGTCTTCGAGGCGAAGTGGCGACGCGCTGGCGCGCAGGTCAAGCGGCGCCTCGGCCCGGCGTGGCTCGAGCGCGACGCGAGCGGCGTCTGGCGGGCGCGTCGCGGGCGGCTGCCGGAGGGATTTCTCGACGAGAGGCGGGCGGTCGTGAGGATGGCGCAGGTCGTCGCCGGGCACGACGCCCACGAGCGGGAGATCGAACGCGGCGAGCGTGAGCGCCGCGAGCGAGGCGTGACGTTCCGTGAGCTGACCGCCGCTTGGCTCATGCACCTCGAGCGCGAGTTCGGAGCAAAGCCATCGACACTCGAGAGCTACCGCTACATGCTCGGCGAGCCAGGGCGGCCGCATCGTCGGGGCGCGGGAGTCAGCCGCGGCTTCGTGATGGCGAAGCTCGGCGATCTGCCGGCGGGGCGGATCACCACGCGGCGGGTCGCGGAGCTGCTCGACGCAGTGCAGGACAGCGGCGCGTCGCCGCGGACCGTCAACCTCTACCGCCAGACGGTGTTGGCGATCTTCAACTACGGCCTGCGCGAAGACACGTTCGGACTACCGGCGAACCCGGCGGCCGCGACGACCAAGCGCCGTGAGCCGCCGCCGGCGGTGCTCGACTTCTACGAGCCCGAGGAGGTCGAGCAGCTCGCGAGCGCGGCGGCCGCCGGCGCGCACCGCGGCGCGCAGCCAGCGAACCTCGAGGCGGACGAGATCGAATGGCGAGCGCGCGAGGACGCGCAGGACGGCGAGCTGTTTCGAATCGCCGCATTCACCGGACTGCGTCTCGGCGAGGTGCTCGCGCTGCGCTGGGAGGACGTCGACCTCGAAATGCGACGGCTGGTCGTCCAGCGCGCGGTATCAGCCGGAGTCGAGGGGCCCACCAAGAGCTGGCAAGCACGCTTCCTCCCAATGGCCGACCCGGCGGCCGAAGCGTTCGAGCGACTCCTCGCGCGCGGGGACTACACGCAGCGCAACGACTATGTCTTCTGCTCGCGACTCGGCCGGCGACTGGACGCGTCAGCCGTGCGGCGCCGCTTCAAGCGCGCTCAGGTGGCGGCAGGACTGCGGCCGCTGCGCTTCCATGCCCTACGTCACGCGGCGGGCAGCCTCGTCGCCCGTCACGCCGACGCGCACTTCGTGCAAGCGTTTCTCGGACACTCGCGGATCACGACGACCGAGCGCTACATGCACGCGAAGGCGCGCCCCGAAGACGTCGACCTGGTCAACCGGGCGTTTCGCATTGGCGAGCGGTCCGCGCCAAAGACATAGCGCAACCGCCAAAAACGCGTCGGGCGTTTGGCTTGCGTTTCGCGGGTGTTTGACGATACACTCGCAGAGGAAGGAAGCACATCAATGACCACCTCATTCGCTAGCGAAGCTGCGCATATCCAAGAGATCGGGCACCTAAGCGTGTCGGACATGGCGCGCGGGACAGGCGCCAACGAGACGACTGTCCGCGCGTGGCTGCGCGACGATCGCTCGCCGTCGGGGACGTACGCCGAGCGCCTGGCCGAGCTCTCGTCTCTCGTTGAGCGTCTCGTGCAAGTGATGCAGCCCGAGTATGTGCCGGTTTGGATGCGCAAGCCGGTTCCGCTGCTCGACGACGACAAGCCGCTGGACGTGATCGCGACCGGCGAGTACCGGCGCCTCTCGAGAGTCATCGCCGGTCTGGAAGCCACAGGCGCTGTCTAGCCCTCTCGACGTCGACTCAACGCCGGTGTCCGGCGTGTGGTGGCGCCACATACCGTCAGGCGCCGACGTCCACTACGAGCCGCCCGATCCGGCGGACAACCGCTGGCAGCGCGGCACCGTTGTCGAAGGCCTCTACTTCGCGGACTGCGAAGCGACCGCGTGGGCCGAGTGGTACCGGTACCTGGCCGAGGCGGCGATGGCACCCACGCAGGGATTGCCACGCGATCTGTGGCGGTGGGAGATCTCCCTCCCCGCGGTCGCGGATCTCAGCGACGACGACCGGCTCGCCCGCGTTGGCCTGCCGCCGCTCGAGCCGAGCCGACATCAGTGGCCGACCTTCCAGCCAGTCGGTGAGACGCTCCATGGCGAAGGTTGGCGCGCGCTTCTCAGTGCATCAGCCGCACGCCCGGAGGGCCAGACGCTCTGCGTGTTCCGCACAGTCGCCCAGGTCCCAGGCACAAGACCTCTGCCACCCCCGACGACAGTTGCCGATCCCCCGATCGTGCCGACGGGCATGCGAACCTGACTGCTCCGCAGCCGGCGACTATCGCCCGTCGATCGGCAGCGCGAGCTGGACGACGGTGGCGTCCTCTCGATACGGCCGACCGGTTACCGCGGGCGGCTTCCGCCGCGGGGCCGCGGCCTGCGGAGCGGCCCGCAGCGCGGCGGCCACCTCGTCGTGGATGAAGACCCAGCGCCGACCGAGCCGATGCGCAGGCAGCACCCCGCGACGTGCGTACTCCCGCACCGTCGAAGCTGGCAGATGGAGCAGCTCCGCAACCTCGCGGCCGTCGAGCACATCGTCACGCGTCAAGTGAGGTCGCTCAGATTCCACCGTGGCTGGGATTATGCCAAATAAGCAAAGATAAGCGTAAATAGCGCTATACAGCGATGGATAGCAACAGGTCCGCGTGCGAGAATCCCCCGTGTGACCGGAAGCGAGCGGAACGACGAGCGGATTCAGGCCGAGTTCAGGCATGTGCAGAACCGCTGGCGCACGGCCGTGGAAGCGCACCGCATGGCGCCACCGGACAGTGGTTTCAGCGCGCGTCTGGCTAGCCTCGCTGAAGCGTCGTGCCTGGAGGCAGAGATCTGCCGGGAGGCACACAGGGCGGGCTACGCTTGGCCGCCGGCGACGTCCGCCGGCGAGCAGCCATACGAGCTCCGGCCAGGTACGGGCCGGCGCGGGCCGGCCGCGTTGTGGCATGCATTCGACGCAGCGGTGGCGCAACTGACGAGCGGGGCTGCCACGACCGACTTGCTCGCCGTAGCTGATGCCTATGACGCCTTCGCCGGCGCGTGTGCTGCGCTGTCTGAGGCGGTCGAGCGCGAGGATGGCTCAGGCGGCCGCTCATTCGCCGCCCGCGCAGGGTAGTCGCCTCGGCTCGCGCTCAGCGGGGCGCCAGCGCCCGCGCGTCGGCCCGGCTACCCCAAACCGTCAACGTCGGCGTGCTCTCGTCTCGGCGCGGCAGACGATCCGCATCGGCGTTCCACAGCTCGCGGCGACCGGCGCGCGATCCGCCGCCGGCTGGCGCGCGATCAAGCAGCGCGTCGACGTCGGCGCGCCGCAGGCGAAACGCGCGACCCATGCGGATCGCTGGGAGAGTCCCTGCGTCGATCCAGTTGCGAATCGTCTGCGAGGTCACCTGAAACTCCTCCGCGACCTGCGGGACCGTTAGCAAGCGCTCTGCCATCACGAGCAGGAAACGATAGCCGTGGTCACCGAGTGGTCTGCTGCTCGTCGGTGAGCTTGAGCGCTACGGCTCTGTCTGCGAAGACGGCACGCAGCTCAAGGCGACCGCCGAGCGCCTGGACGTAGGCGGCGATCGTCGCGACCCGCGGGTTTGGTTCATGCTCGACGTGCGAGACGGCGCGCTGCGACGCCGTCAGCCTCTCCGCCAGTTGGACCTGCGTCAGTCCGAGGTGCTGGCGCAGCTCGGCGAGCTTCTCACCGGCTTCCCGCGTCCCGGCCGCGGAAGACCCCGACGACTGAACCCGTGGACGCTGCGAGCGAGTTTGGCGCTGTCTCCTCGACCTTGCCATTTCGGTCCACATGATACTCCTTATTCCGGCTAGCCGGAATACTGTCACCATGGGTGATATTGTGTGATGCGAGCGAAGTGAGCGTCTGAGAGGGCTTGGCGTTTGAGATGGCGGGCAGGTTCGGGGCGCGGTGGCTGGTGGTGGCGTAGTGAAGGCGGCGTGGTGTTGGCGCGGTGTGCGAGAGGTGAGGTTTGGCGGTGGCTGAGGTGGATGGGTCAGGGCGTGACGGTCGGGGCGGCGCGCACGACGTGGAGGCGAAAGAACACGCCGGCGATACGAGCCCGCGTGCACTCCGTACGCCGACTACCCCTCCGTGTTCCCAAACCTCCCCGGTCGCGAAGCGACCAACGAGGAGTTCCGCGAGTACTTCGGCGACCTCGAACCCGATAGCGAGCCGTAGCCGGACGCCGGTCGTCCCAGCCTTGTGCACCGTGTGACCGCAACCACGTAAGCGGATCGGCGGGGCCGGCGCCGGTTTGGACCGGCTACCAGAGGGTGTGATCGCGTCGCCGCTGAATGACCCACAGCGCCGCGAGGGCTGCGATCAGTATGAGTCCCCCCGCCACGAGTAGGGGCCAGGCGCCAAGGCTCCCCAGGACAGCCGGCGCTAGGCCGCCTACGAAGATCGCGCAGGCGGCTAGCGCCGCTACCACGGTGAGGGCGACAACAGAGGAGGCGACTCGCGGCGGGTCCAGCATGCAAGAGACCTTAACCGCCTCAGAAGCATCGTCGCGTGGCTCCCATTCGCGCAAGGCGCAGTCTCCGTTTGGTCGGACGCGGCGGCTGCTTCCATGAAAAGGGACTGCGCGCGCTGTTGGTGCGGAGTCACAGGTAGAGCCGATCCTCAGCAGGGGGCCGTCGTGCTCCTGCCCGCCGCACTCGCCGCAGCGGGCGACGTCACAACCCGTATGGTGCAGCTGGCCAGGGGGTGCAATGGCGGGCGAGGCTGAGCGAGACTGCTTTGCCGCCCGTCGAGGATCCCTACCCCGTACGAGCCGGTCTCAGCGGTATTCAGGGTTCGGGTGTTCCGGCTGCTCGAGCTTCCAATCGTACGTGGAGTTGCCGTAAGCGGGGATCCCGCCGTGGTCCTTGAGCATGCGGGCCAGGTGCAGCATGTTCCAGGTCATGAAGACCGTGTTCTGCGTGGTCCAGGCGTTCTGTTGTCCACCGCTTTCTTCGTCGAGGTAGGACGGGCCCGGGCCTGCCTCACCGGTCCAGTAGCTATCTGACTGTGGGGCGATCGTCAGGCCGATGTGTTGAAGCGCGTAGAGGACCTGGGCGCCGACGTGCTTGCCGCCGTCCTCGTTGCCAGTGGTGAGGACCCCGCCGACCTTGCCGTAGTAGGCCCACTGGCCGTGCTCGTTGATTTCGCTGGAGTGGGCGTACAGCCGCTCGATGATCATGCGCGTCTGCGAACTCTGATCGCCGAGCCAGATCGGGCCGGCCAGCAGGAGGATGTCCGCGGGCCCGACGAGCGAACGGTAGATCTCGGGGAAGTCGTCTTCGTCGTAGCCGTGCTCGCGCATATCGGGCCACACTCCCGGGGGGATCGTGCGATCGACCGTGCGCACCTCGTCGCAGCGAACGCCGAGCGTGGCGAAGATCCGGCGAGGGATCGCGAGCAGCCCGTCCGTGTGGCTCAGCTCGGGCGAACGCTTCGTCGTTCCATTGAAGACGACGACGCGCAGGTCATCGTAGCGTCCAGGCGCGCGTTCGGCCTGAGCGTCGATGAATGCTGCGATCGAATCCGGGATCGGCATCGTGCGGCGGTCCTTTCCTAGGTGTTAGGCGAGCTCGCCGTCCGCGATGACCTCGACGAGCGCTGGGCCATCATGCGCGATCGGCGCAACAAACGCATCATCCACCTTGAAGCTGCCGGCGCCGCCGCGGCTAGCCCGGCGCCGCACCGGCGTCGGCTTCTAGTGCTTGCTTCCAGGTGTAGTCGAGCGTCGGCGTCTTGCCGGTGACCGATGTGAAGATCGCGGTCCAGTTTCCTTGCGGTCCGCCGGTTCCGTTCGGTTGCAGCGATCCGGCGCCCATCACGGGTACCGCGCGACGCGCCGAAATGGTCGAGACCTTTGTGCCCCACGGTCCGGAGATGAATCGTGTCCGCGTCGGGTAGCGTCCGAGGATGTTGTCGCGGTGGCCCCAGCAACCTGCCGTCTTGGGCGTCTTGCAGTCGAAGTTCGGGCCGCCGTAGCCATCGTTGTATATCCAGCTGTAGTCGGCGTCGAGCGCGCCGATTTTGCTCCCGGCGGCGATCGAAGCCCCGGGGTTGCCGGATCCGGCGCAGCTGACGTGTTGCACGCGGGTCGAATGGCACTGATAGGCGAACACGCTCGCGTGACCGACGCTGAAGCGAGCGGGGAAGGCTGGGTCTCCGAACGCGCCGGCCGGCTGCCCGCTGACCTGGGCGCCGCTTGCTCGGCCCGCAGCCGGCGTGGAACGTTTCGGCCTCGAGCCAGCAGGCCAGCCAGTCCTGTTCGGTTCAATGAGTCTCGCGGCGCTCGAATCGGCGGCTTGCGCTCGCCGTGCCGGGATCGGCTGAACGCGCGGCTTTGCTGTTAGCCCGCGGGGCCTGTGGAAGTGGCGTCCATCGGTAAGGTAGCGTCGGCGGTCGAGTCGCAGGTAAGAGCGGGACGCACCGGGCTTTGACGCAGAGAGCGACCGAACCCACCCGCCGCCGCCTCGGAGGCTCCAGCGTATCGGTCCTGCCCGGGGGCCGGTGGGCGCCTCTGGCAGCAGTGCTGTGCTGACGCCTGTAGTCGCTTGTGCGGCGATGACGCTTCGCCCTACAGTGATGACGTGAGTGCCGAGCCGATAAGTCGAGGCGCGCCGGGAAAGATACGTCGCGCGCTAAGCCGAACACGGTCGGGGAGCCCCGACCGCAAGGAGGCGATCTTTGGGTCATTTGACGGAATGACTTCGACGCTGGGTGTGGTGGCCGGCCTGCTCGCCGCACATGCGACTCCGTCAAAGATTCTCGCCGGGGCGATCGGCATCGCCGTCGCTGCGACAACCGGAATGGGTGCCGGTCAGTACCTGTCTGACGGAAAGCGCAACCTGCGAAAGGCCATAGTCATGGCCGCGGCGACGCTGATCGGCGCTGTTCTCCCGGCGCTGCCCTTCATCTTCGGCGCGTCGCTGGCTTGCGTCTTGTCGTCGATCGCGATCACCATCGTCGCCGCCGGGATGATCGGCTACTACCGCGGCTACGTCGTCACGTACTTGATCTTGCTCGTGGTCGCGACCCTCACGGTCGGCCTGTCCATTGCCGTCGCGTGACGACTGACGCCCTAGCACGAAGCGGACGCCACCGACGGCCCCCGCCGTTTCGATGCTTTCTACACGGACACGCCTCCGGTTGCGAAGAGGGCAACTGCCGCGAGGAGCATGAGGACTGTCGTGGCCCAGCCGAGCCAGCGTGCGAGTGCGCCGTTGACGTTTTCGCCCATGATCTTGCGGTCTGAAGAGACGAGCATCGTGACGATCAGGAATGGTCCGGCGGTTATGCCGTTGATGACCGCGACGAGGATCAGCAGTTTGATCGGGTTCACGCCGAGCAGGCTGAGTGCCATGCCGCCGATCGTTCCGACGGCGACCAGCCCGTAGAACACTGGCGCCTTGCGCAGCGAGTTGGAAAAGCCCGCTCCTTTGCCGATCAGGCCGGCCATCGCTGCCGAGCCGGCGCCGGCGAGCACCGGGACGGCGAGCATGCCCGAGCCGATGAAGCCGAGCGCGAACACGGCCTGACCAAACTGGCCGGCGACGGGGCGAAGCGCTGCCGCGGCCTGTGCCGGCGAGTCGATCGTTACGTGGTGCGTGCGCCCAACTGTTGCCGCTGTTGCAGTGATGATCGCGAACATCACCACGTTTGAGAACGCCATGCCAGTGAACACGTCAAGGCGGCTCATCAGCTGCTTTGACTTTCGCTCGCGGCGACCGCGCTGGCGCAACGGGACCGCTCGTTCGCCGCCCAGATCCTCCTCCTGCATCTCCTCGACACGATGCATCGCCTGCCAGAAGAACAGGTACGGTGAGATCGTCGTACCGAGAACCGCCACCAGCAGCGCAATGTATGCCGACGAAAGCTGGATGTGCGGAATCACCGTGTTCAGGGCGACGGTCCCCCACGGGATGCGGACCAGAAACAGCACCGCGACGTAGGCGAGCAGCGCAGCACAGAGCACCTTGAACACGCGCGCGATCACCAGGAACGAGCCGACCGCCAAAAGCGCCGTGATGAGCGCGCCAGCCACGAGCGCCCACACCGCACTCGGTCCCACATCCAGCAGGTGCATGCCCTGCCCAATAGCGACCAGATCGGCAGCGATGTTGAGCGCGTTCGCAACAACGAGAACGGCGATCAGCGCGCCGATCGCTGTCTGCCAGCCTCGCTTGAAGTGAACCGCGATCAGCTCGCCGAGCGTCTTGCCAGAAGCAAGCGCGGTCCGATCACAGATCTCCTGAACCCCCATCATCAACGGAAGCGTCAGCAGCGCAACCCACAACATCCCGAAACCGGACTGAGCGCCCGCCTGCGCATAGGTTGCGATCCCTGACGGGTCGTCGTCCGACGCGCCCGTGATCAAACCCGGCCCGAGCGCTCGCGCGTAAGCGCGCAACCCGGTCGCGCCCACGAACTCGCGATCCGGACCCGACGCAGCCTCGAACCCGCCCTCTCCCGTCACGGGAGCACTACTGGTATCGCGCTTCTCGATCATCCTGGGCGTGCAGTGGCCGCCGGCTCGGCTGTCCTACAGACTGCACTTTCGCGTCCGTGATTACGATGGGCGTAGGGACTACGGGCGTTTGCTGCCCGCGTGCTGCAAGTGCGATTAGTTCATCTCGAACAACCCTCCAGACGAGAGCCTAAGCGGGAGTGCGGACGTTGCCGCGTGCACACTTCGCGCGGCGGGAGTTGGCGATCGCTGCGAGCCCGCTGGGCCGGGGCCAAGCAACGGTCGGGCCTAGCCGATCCAGTCGCGGCAGACAGTCGCGGCGCGATCGACTTAGGGGGCGGGTCGGCTCTGTACGTCCGCAGGTTCCGCCGGCGTCCGACTTCTTGTCAGGCTCCTGGGTCCGCGGGGGCTTTGGCGGCCTTGCGTGCGGCCCTGCTGCGCGCCGCATTGCGCTGCCGGGTCTGGGTCGCCTTGTTCGTAGTCTTGCTGCGCTTTTTGCCGTTCGCTCGTCGCTCGATTCCGGCGGCTACTGTTTTCAGGCTCTCCATCGTCGTGACGAGGAGCTTGGGACGCTTGCCAGCCCCGGTCTTGCGAGAAGCGTCTGTGACAGCGTGTGCCAGTTTCTTTCTCAGCCCGGCCGCACGCAGCGCCTGAAAGAGATCTGTATCGCTTTATTTGCCATGTAAAGTGGACTCCTGGTCGGAGTGCGTCGTCGTTGTGTGCCCGGTGGACGAACTCCTGCCAACCATGGCCCATTCGCTCAGCGGAACGTTGCTGCTTTCCACCATCACGGTATCAGTCAAGTCTGGCAAGTGGTATAGGGCGTGAGAGCGCCTTTCTCCAGTCAAACGCCTCGGAGATCCGCCTTTCGTTAGGGAATTGAGCAAGCTGACGGTCTAGCCTCGCGACGGCTGCCGCAAGATCTTGGGCGTCAGGCATTTGGACAGTTGAATGACGGTTCTGCCACGCCGACGGCCTCGGTTGGGTTGCCTTAGCCGTCGACGAGGAGCCCGTCGAGCGGTCCGAGGAGCGCTTTCGAGCGGCGTGAGACGCCGGGAAGCTCGAGCAGCCTGTGCGTCGGCGGGTCCCCTCGCTGGCGTCGCGCGAGCTGTTCTGAGGCGATCGGGCGCCACAACTCGTCGACCACCGTCGTGGACTCGCCGGAGACCATGGTCAGCGGGCACTCGAGGTGCTCTGACCACAGGCGCAGCCTGGTCTCGCGCGCGAGCTGAGAATCGCCTGCGACGACGTTCATCTCCGTATCGTTGAACAGCGAGTGATCGTTGAGGTTCGCCGAGCCGATCGTCAGCCACGCGTCATCGACGATTCCAACCTTCGCATGCACGTAGAGCGGCCCACTTAGCCCTCCGCTACGGGCAGCGAGCGTCGCGGCAACGAAGCGACCGTTGTCTGCGTCGGCGTCGGCGAGTACGCCGAGCTGTCCATGCGTGGAATCGGCGCCGTTGTTGGGCCGCGCCGGAAGCAGCACGACGAGACGGAAGTCGTCATTCGGAGGATGGCGCAGCTTCTCCGCGAGGATCTCGACGAGTTCTGGCGACCAGAGGAACTGGCTCTCGAGATAGACGAGCGTGCGCGCTGAGCGCAGCGCTCGTGTGTAGGACTCGACGACCCGAAAGTCGCCGTGCGGGAGGAAGCCGTAGACGTTCTCCGGGACGGTGCGGACGATCTGTAGCTTGTGGCGGCCCGCCGTGGCCGGCGGCGGCGGCGCCTCCAGCGTCTCGCCTGTCACCTCGCTCCAGCGTGCCGTGAAATGCGCCGCGACGTCGGCGACAGCGGGGCCGCGCAGGCGTGTGGTGACGTCGTGCCAGCCGATCCGCCCCCGCATCGGGTGTTCCCGGGAGTCGAAGCGGTCGCCGCCAAGCGCGGTAAGGTCGATCCCACCGACGAACGCGACCTCGCCGTCGATGATCGCGATCTTCTCGTGGTGGCAATGCATGGGGCGCTCGTGCGTGTCGAGTGCGCATTGCACCCGTGTGCCTCGGATGAGCTCATCGCGTACCCGCCGCACCGCTGCCCGCGTCGGCGTAAAAAGCGGCACCGGCGCCCCGGCCCACAGCAGCACACGAACGCTCACACGCTCGGCGAGCTCCCCGAGCAGATCACGCAGTCTCGCCGCCTCGTCATCACGGGTGAGCCCGAAGTCCGACGTCACGTGCCAGCCCGCGATGTGAATGCTCGAACGGGCCTGCGCGATCGTCTGCGCGAGCAGCGGCAGCGCCTGGGCCCCGTCGATGAGGACCTCGAGGTCATTGCCGTCGCGCGGCCGCGGATCGCCCGCCGCCCACAACGACGCCGAGGCTCGCGGGGGATCGAGCCGCTCGAGCTGACCGGCGCGGCTCAGCCGACGACGATGGTGCGCGCAGATCGCGGACTCAACGCGCTCCCCCATCCACCCATCGACGCGTCCGATCACGCGGTGAACCACGACCGAGAGCTTATTCGGCCGTTTCGCCGCGGGCTGACGCAACCTCTCAAGAGGGCGCGCGGAAACGCCGGTGAGAACACGGTCGCATCGTGATTGCTGCCGGCGTCGCGTACCTCTCATCAGCGGCGCGCAAATCACCGCTAGCGCCCGCGTGCGGCGTCTGCCGGGCGGCGACTAGTTTGCCACGGGCACGTCCGTGTTGCCGACCTTGCCGACCACGGATCAAACCTGCCGGCTGACAGGGATACCTACAGCTCGATCGGCGGACCGGTCTTCAGCGATCTCGGACGATCGCCCAAGCGTGGGCGTCTGAACCGATCTGAAACGGTACGAATCGCGCGCCGAGTCGGGTGCGCGGATCCTGATCCGCTCCTATGCCGGGGTGCCTATCACTCTGGCGACGCATTCGCGGCGGGATCAGCGGACCGACGCAGCTCGTGGCCACGATCAAGGGCTGTGCCGGGTCGCGTCCACCAGATGCTCGTCTGTGACGGCGCGATGCCTGCCACGGTTGGGCCGGTCACCGCAGACGGCATGAACGATCGACGAACGTCCTCGAAGTAGGGCTATGGCTTCGCGCCTGATTGGGTTACGATGTGGAAGGTCGCTGTGTCACGAGGCACGTCCGATTCTGTCAGCCGAGGAGGCGTCGAGAGTACGCCCCGGAGGCATGGCGATGTGCTGACGGCGATCTCCGATGAGATGGTCGCGCTGCTGAAGGAGTTCTACGGCAGCGGGCCGACCCGGACGAAGTCCTACTTCGCGGACGACTTGGTGGTGTGCGTGTTGCGCGGCGGTTTCTCGCGGGTCGAGGAGACGTTGCTCGAAGGCGGTCGCGGTTCCGCGGTCATTCAGCAGCGGATGGAGTTCCAGGACGTGATGCGTCATCGCTTCGAAGAGGTCATCGAGCATGCGACCGGCCGGCCGGTGATCGGCTTTATGAGCGGCAACCAGCAGCATCCGGACATGATGTGCGAGGTGTTCATTCTCGCGCCGACCGATCTCGTCGACGAGCACGAGATCCCGGCAAACGGGCGGGTCTCGCCGCCTGGCTGACGCTACGCGACGGCAGGCCAAGCGACTGCGCCAGCTTCCTGGGCGGTGTTTGTGGCCGCTTGGCGGGTGGAGTAGACTGAGCGGCGAAGGGCATCCACTGTGAGGTCTGCCGCAGAGCACCGGGGCGGGCAACACGATCTGACTTTCTGAGGTTTCGTTTTCACGAGCCCGGGAGGTTGACATGCCCCAGACGCTGGTTCCGACCGATTTGACCGCGAGCAGTGTGGACGCGGTTGCGGCCGTGTTCGGGACGTTGCGCGACGGCGGTCTCGACGCACGACCCGCTGCCACGACTGCATGCCCGCCACGGCTTAGGCGCGTGGTCGCGTTGATGAGCGCCAACCGTGCGATCACCGGCGTCGAAGATGCGCTGACCGCCCAAGACGCCCGCCCCGCGGTCACCGATGCGTGAGCTGGCGGCAGCCCCTCCCTTGGGCGGCCGCACTACGGTCGCCACCACTTTCGATAACAGGCGTTCTATGTCGGACTAGGAGGACGTAATGGGTTTTGGATCGAGCATAGTTTTGATCGCGGCGGGCGCGATATTGCGCTTCGCTGTCTCAGTAACGACTACCGGGTTCAACCTTCACACCATCGGGCTGATCCTGATCATCGTCGGTGCCGTCAGTCTCGTCCTGTCGATCGTGTTCTGGAACACGTGGGGCGGATTCGGAGGAACCGCAGGCGGCGGCTCCCGGCGGCAGCGTCGCGTCACATAGGACGGCACAGGCGGATCCGTCGAAGAAGAACGCGCGGACGTCGCTTAAGACAGCGATAGGCAGCCAGGAAAGGAGACACACATGCCGCTAGTTATGCCGCTCGCTTTTGCCGTGTTCGGCTACGGGCTGATCGCCGTTCTCGTGATCGTTGCCCTGATTATCTTGATCATGCGCATGCTCTAGCGAGGATCGCCGCGGTTGAGAGCGTGCGGCCAATCCGCCGCACGGCCACCGCTAGCGCCCACTCGGGCGCTCGTTTATCCACAAACCAGGAGGAACTCATGCCCGACAAGAACATCGACAAGGCAAAAGGTCGCGCGAAGGAAGCCGCCGGCGCACTGAGCGGAAACAAACGGCTGAAGAACGAAGGGCGTACCGACCAGGCCAAAGGCTCAGTCAAAAACGCTGCGGACAAGGTCGCCGACAAGGTCACCGGCAAGAAGTAGCCATGCGGTTACATCCAAGTCAAGCTGCCGTTCGTTGGGAGGAGGTGACCATGCTCATCATCCTGCTGATTGTGATTGCAGTCCTGCTGTTCACCGGCGGCGGATTCGGCTACAGGCGTAGAAGCCGCAGCGGCCTCTAGCACCGGGACCAACGGTCACGCCGGTGCCGACCGGCGTGACCTGCCTACCGTCGCCCAATGGAGCGGGCGACCGCCCCGGCGCGACGTCGCTAGGCCTGTGTACCCAAGACCAAGTGTCGAGCAGGCAGGCGGTCCGCGACGGGCGGAATCTGATGAACCACCACGCCACCCCGTCCTTTTATCGACCACCACGCAAAGGAGCACAACATGTTTGAACGGTTTGACACTCCAGAGGAGATCTTTAGCTACAAGCTCGGGTCGGCGCTGTCGATGGAACGACAGCTCGTGGGCCTTCTCGGCCAGCTCGAGCAGTGCACGCTACGCGAGGAGATCAGGCACCCGCTGGCCGTACACCGCAAGGAGACGCTCCAGCACATCGCGAACATCGAGCACTGCTTCAAGCTCCTGCACGAAGCCGTCGATGACTCGCCCTGCGGCGTCATCGAAGCGTTGGCCAACGAAAGCAAGACGATGATCAAGAAGAGCGACGACTCGCTCCCCGATGTGCTGATCCTCGCGGTCGCGACCGAGGCCGAGCACTATGAGATCGCGGTCTACGAAACGCTGATCGCGAACGCTGAGGCACGCAAGGCCACCGCGGTCGCCAAGCTGCTGAGCGAAAACCTCGCGCAGGACAAGCACGCGCTCACCGTGGCACGCACGCTGATGACAACGATCCTCGAACAAGGCATCGCCGTCGCCTAAGCACAGCCACGACGGCGGGTGCCCGTTGCCCGGGCACACCGAGCAGGTCGGAGTGTCCGGGCAGTAGCCGCCTCGTTCGCGCCCGGCAAGGGTCATCGTCCATCCCCGAGCGCAGACCCGCATCGGACGAGCAGCAGGGCTCTGGCGCGCCCCGAGCGAGACGATCGCTTTGCCGGGCCAAAGGAGGCGCGCACCGAGGCCCCCACGACGCGCCTGCTTTCGCG
>PLFX01000040.1 GCA_003138355.1 Solirubrobacterales bacterium | reverse complement strand
CGACAAGAAATTCTGGCTCATCCAGAAATCCTCTTAAACCCACCAGACGACGCCCGCTAAACCCGACAGCCTCGGGCGGTAGCGGTAGCGGACGGAGGACATCGCAGGCTCCTGCAAATCGCGTGGAGGAGGAGCCTGGGGAAGTCTTGGGGACGGGCGCGCGATACCGTGGGACGGTCAGTTCTGTGGACCCTACCGAGCGTTTCGTCCGTCGGTTTTTGGACACCTTACGAGCGCCGCGACCTCGACGCGCTCTGGTCGTTCTACGGAGTCGACTGCCGCTTTCCCGTACTCGAAAGATTCGGCATCGAGGCATCCTGGGAGAACTACAAGCGCTTCATGACGGCGTTCATCGACGCCTTCCCTGACGTCCATCTCACATCGAGAATCTCGTCATCGACGGTGAGAACGTGTGGGCGCTGTACACGATGACGGGCACGCATCTTGGTCCGCTGCGAGGCATACAACCGACTGGCAGAACCGTTCGCTACTCGATTGTCGCCATGTACCGCATCGCCGATGTGCTGATCGTGGAGGCCGACTTCGTATCGGAGGTTCTGCGGATGATGCGACAGCTCGGGCAGCTGCCTGCTTGACACCGCGGCGCACCGCGTCCGCGTCGCGGCCGATGTCCACCTTGTCCGCTATCGCTGGACGCCCACTGCGGTGACTGTGGCCCGGCTCTTCTTCGCATCGGGACCAGACTTCGAACGCGCAAGCGCTGAGCTGGCGGCGACGGCGCGCGCCGCGACCAGCAGCTCGCGCGCCTCGTGCACCGGCGCGTCGGCGGCGACGAGCAGGTTGAAAGCGACGACGATCGGCACGAGTGCGGCGACTCGCATGTCGACGGTCTCGGGGTGGATCTCGCCAGCGGCGGCGGCACGTCCGAGTGCAGCACCGAGACCGTCGCGCAGTTCCGCACGGTAGCGGGCGGTACGCGCGGCGATTGCTGGCGGCGCGTGACGGAACTCGGCGATCGTGTTGACCGCCAGGCACCCGCGACGCGGACTGATCCGCGTCGTCGTGGCCAGCCTCTGCAGAAAGGCGTCTATGTCCGCGAGGCCCTCGGAGCCGCGTTGCAGTGGACCGACCATCCGGTCGCTGATCCGGGTGTCGAGATAGCGGTCGAGTGCCGCCTCGAAGAGCGAGAGCTTCGAGCCGTAGGCGTTGTAGAGGCTCGAGCTCGAGAGGCCGGTTGCAGCGGACAGCTCAGGGACCGAGACCCCGGCGTAGCCCGAGCGCCAGAACAGCTCCATCGCCGCAGCTACAACGGCATCCTCCTCGAACGCGCGGGGGCGTCCACGCGTCTTGCCAGTTAGTTTTGAAGCGGTCATTGCAGAAAGGCAGAGAGTTCTGTACAGTGCGTTCCAGAATAGCTCACGAATCGGAGGTCGTTTGCGAAATGCCTGCTTACTTTGGCGAGAAGAAGATCGCCGTCGTGAAGGGACGGCGGATGAGCTATGTCGAGCAGGGGACGGGCGCCCCGATCGTGTTTCAGCACGGTAACCCGACATCGGCGTACCTCTGGCGGAACGTCATGCCGCATCTGGAGGGGCTGGGACGCCTCATTGCCTGCGACCTGGTCGGCATGGGCGACTCGGACAAGCTGGACCCATCTGGACCGGATCGCTACAGCTATCGCGAGCACCGCGACTACCTATTCGCGCTTTGGGAACAGCTAGGCATCGAGCGTGATGTCGTACTCGTGTTGCACGACTGGGGCTCTGCGCTGGGACTCGATTGGGCCAACCAACATCGCGACCGGGTTGCCGGAATCGCCTACATGGAGTCCTTCGTCACCCCGCTCACCTGGGATGACTACGACCTGCGGCGCCGTGACGTGTTCGAGCGCTTGCGGTCCACTGCCGGCGAGCAGCTGGTGTTAGAGCAAAACTTCTTCGTCGAAGTCCACATGCCGAATGGAATCCTGCGGGCCCTGAGCGCGGAGGAGATGGCGGCATACGGCAAACCGTTCGCGAGCCCCGGCGAAGATCGACGCCCGACCCTCAGCTGGGCTCGTCAAGTCCCGATCAACGGACACCCAGCTGACGTCGACGCCATCGTCCGCAGCTACGGACGCTGGCTCGCCCAATCAGACGTGCCCAAGCTGTTCATCAACGCCGACCCCGGAGCGCTGCTAACCGGACGCCCACGAGCACTCTGCCGAACCTGGCCCAACCAAACCGAGGTAACCGTCCCCGGCAAACACTTCGTGCAGGAAGACAGCCCCGACCAAATCGGTCAAGCAATCCACCACTTCGTCCATGACATCCGTCTGCGGGACGGCCGCGAAGAAACACTGATGCCGCGTCCTCCGACACCCGCTACCGCGTCATGACGAGCCTCCGGGCATCCGCCGCCGTGATCGACCAGATCGTTCGCCAGCCCAACCATCGGCGCACGATCGACTACGTGTTCACCGGCTCATGGCACGCCCACCCAAAGGCGCACCGCCAGGTGCGCACAGCAAGCCTCGCGTTCGACCAGCCCACAGACGGGGTCTGGGCGAGCGACCATTTCGGCGTTCGCGTCGCGACGTAGAGATCGGAAACGACACATGAACACGCCCAACACTCCCTCGCCGAATGTGAAGGCTGATGGCATCGGTCAGATGCCAGGACCGTTCGCGGACGCGCAGATCGCGGCCTTCGTGGCCCAGTCCGCGTCGGGGCTAGGCGAACTCGACGTTGCCAAGATGCGCGAAGGGGTGGCGCAGCGCGCCCGCGGCCGCACGCGCGGACCCGAGATGCACACGCTGCGCGAGCTCCGGATCGGCGAGCTAGCGGCGCGGCTATACCGTCCGGCAGCCGGTCCTGTCCCGCTCGTTCTCTACCTGCACGGCGGCGGTTGGACGATCGGCAACCTCGAGTCACATGACCGGATGTGCCGGCGCCTCGCGCACAGCTCCGGAGTCGCGGTGCTCGCGCTCGACTACCGGCTCGCACCCGAGCACCCGTGGCCGGCGTCGATCCAGGACACCGTCTGCGCGCTGCGCTGGGTAGCGTCAGCGCCGCCGGAGCTCGGGCCGGCCCCAAGCGCTTTGGCTGTCGCGGGCGACAGCGCCGGCGGCACCCTCGCCGCACTGGCGTGCCTGCGCGTACGAGACGAGTACCCCGAGGCGCTCCCCGATCTACAGGTGCTGCTCTACGCGAACACCGACCTCACCGGCGCTTGCGCCTCGATGCGCGAGAAGGCAACAGGCTGGGGCTTTGACGCGGATACCGTGCGCTTCTTCAACTCCCAGTGGGTGCCCGATCGGGCGCGATGGTCCGAACCAGGTGTCAGCCCCCTGCACGCCACTGACCTGTCCGGGCTACCGCGCGCACTGATCGTTTCCAACGAGCATGACCCGCTACGCGACGAGTCCGAGACTTACGCCCGCCGCCTGCGCGACGCCGGCGTCGAGGTCACACTGCGCCGCGAGCCCGGCATGATCCACAACTTCATGCTGTTCGATCAGATCTCCCCAGCTTGCTCCGCCGCCGCCGACCGCGTAGCGGCCGACCTGCACTCCCTCCTCAGCGCGCCGCGAAGCTGATGTCGTGCGCTCCGTGTGGCTACGTGCAGCCCCCGCTGTGGACTAGCTGCCGTTGCCTTCGCACCACCTGAGCGTTGAAACGCTGGCCGTCGTGCAGCTCAAGATCACCCACTACACCGATCCGGCATGCCCGTTCGCGTTCTCCGCAGAGCCGGTCCGCCTGCGACTGAAATGGCACTACGGCAACCAGCTGAAATGGCAAACCAGAATGATCGTCTTGACCCTGGAGCCCGGTCACGCGGAGCAGCTCGCACAAGGCGCGCCCGGCCTGCAGCGCAGGTACGGAATGCCGATCGATCCGAGCCCATACGCGCGGCCGGCCTCCTCCGAACCAGCGTGCCGCGCAGTCGTCGCCGCACGGCTGAACGCGCCTGATGCAGAGGAATCGCTGCTGCGACGCCTGCGCATCCACGCAATGGCCGGCGGGCTGCTCGACGAGCCCGAGCTGATCGCCGCCGCCGCACGCGAGGCCGGTGTTGACCCGGCGCAGCTGAACCGGTGGTGCACCACCGACGAAGTCCAAGAAGCACTCCAGGCCGACATCGCGGCCGCCCGCGCTCCGTCACGGGCCGCACGCGCACTCGACCATAAGCTTGGAGGTCCGGCAGAGCAACGGCGCTACACAGCCCCAAGTTATGAGATCACGGGCCGCCGACACGGCTGGTCGGTCGCGATTCCCGGATTCAATCCCGTCGAGTCCTACGAAGTGGCGATCGCGAACCTCGCCCCCGAACTCACTCGACGAGCCAAACCCGCCGCCGTCGAGGAGCTCCTGATCTGGGCCGGCGAGCCACTCGCCACCGCAGAGGTCGCCGAGATCGCGCAACTCGACCTCGAGCAGACACGAACTAAGCTCAGCCGCGTCGCTCAGCGAACACCCGCGGGAGCAGACTTCTACTGGACAATGCGCGGCGCAAACTGAGGCGTCGTGCTCGCGATGTCCTTCGCGAAGGCCGGGCTAGCGCATCTGTCTGCGGGTGCGAGCCTGATACCGGCGGGCGCTCGCAGCCACCGCGTAGCTGTCCGTATCCTGGCGTCAGTCGTGGTAGCGCGTTCACCCAAGTTCACTGAGGGCTCCGGTTAGGCGCGCGATGTCGTTGCTGCTGTTGTAGAGGTGCGGGGCGACGCGGAGTCTGCCTTCTCGCTGGGCGATGCTGACGCGGCGTTGTTTGAGTCCTTGCGCGATGCGCTCGTTGGCGTCGGGGTCTTGGTGGCTGAGGTAAACGAGCGTGGAGCGTTGGTCGCCGGAGAGTGGGCTGAGCACCTTGTACTCCGATCCGTTTAGGCTTTCGATCAGTTCGTCGATGAGCTGCTGGTCATGGGCCGCGATCCGTTCTATGCCGATATCGCCGAGCATTTGCACGGCGGCGGCAAGCGGCGCAAAGTTGAAGAAGTTGGCATTGCAGAACACGTCGAACGCCGATGCGGTCGTTTCGCCGGGCAGCGTGGAGTCGAGCGCGCGGTCGAGGCCGCGGGCGCTCTGCGCGCGTAGCCAGTGCGGCTGTGGATAGTCAAGCTGTGCGCGCAACTCAGGGCGCAGCCAGCCGAAGCCAGTTGCGTAAGGCCCGCAGAGCCACTTGAAGCCGCAACACGCCAGCGCGTCAATGTCCAAGCTCGCGACACTCAACGGGCGTGCACCGACGGCCTGGGAAGCGTTGAGCACACACCACACGCCGCGCTCTCGACACGCCCGCGCGATCGAAGCGATGTCGACGGCGTGGCCGAAGAACGAGAACACCCAGCTGAGGCAGACGACCCGCGTGCGCGGCCCGATCGCCGCGGCGACCGTCTCCGCGTCGATCCTGCCGTCGCCGTCGCCGATCAGTTTGACGCGGACGCCTTTGTCCTCCAGCGCCCGCCACGGCAGGACAGTGGCCGGGAAGTCGCCGTCCACGCAGACGACCTCATCGCCAGCCCGCCACGACAGTCCCTGGGCGACGACGTTGAGCGTGTAGCTGGTGCTGTTGGCGAGCAGAACATCGTCATCGCGCGCGCCGATCAGCCGTGCCAGCGCGGCGCGCAGACGTGCGGGAACATCGGTGAAGGCTTCATCGGTCATCGCCGCCGGTGCCACCTTGGCCGCCACGGCATCCAATGCCGCGTCGCGTGCCGGGTGCGGCAGCGGCCCTTGGTGGGCACAGTTGAGCCACACGCCGCCATCGAAAGGCCCGAAGCGGTCGTCGAGCGCCGCGGTCACTGGCCGAACACGGTGGCTGCAGCGTCGACCGGGCACCGGCGGTCGTGTCCGCAGGCGTCGTGGTCGCACAGCCGGCAGATGTGTCGCGCGCTCGCCCGATCCGCGGTGAACGCGCCCAACATCTTGGCGACCAGGCGCTCAAGCTGGGTGCGCTCGCGTAGCGAGAGCGTCGCCAGCGCTAAGGCGATGGTTTCGACACGAGCGGTGAGGAGCTCGCGGGCCGCGTCCTCGCCGGCGCTCGTCAGCTCCAATTCGACGACCCTCAGGTCCACCGCCGATGAGCCACGACGCACCAGCCTGGCCGCTTCGAGGTGATCGGCCAGACGCACACAGGTCGAGTGAGTGATGCCGAGGATACGACGCAGCGCCTCGATGTTCATCGGTCCGCGCACGTACAGAGAAGCCAATGCGGCCGCACCGGAGGGTCCACTCCCCGTTCGCTCGACGAATTCGCGGGTGATCCGGTCGTGGAGGGCTAGGCTCAGCGCCCCGAGCGTGTTCCCCACCTGCATGTATGCAGAATACACAAAGCTTCGAATCGTCGCCATGAGCTCAGCCGCCAGCTTCCCCCGTCGCTCGTCGAGGGCAGCCCGGACCATGCGGGGACACCCGCTCGTCCTATTCACCGAGCGCCTCCGCGGCCCGGTTTCACGCGCCTGGTTTGGACGGTGGCTGTTGCGTTATTGGTGG
>PLFX01000060.1 GCA_003138355.1 Solirubrobacterales bacterium | reverse complement strand
GCCGCGTTGGCGTCGCGCGCCGACGACGACGACACGATCGACCTCGCGATCCTCCACGGACTCAAAGACCCCAAGGCGCTGCACGGCTACAAGGTGAGCCACTTCCAGCCATTCGACCCCGTCCACAAGCGCACCGAGGCAACCGTCACGGCGAAAGGCCACACTGGGTTCAAGGTCACAAAGGGCGCGCCGCAGGTCATCCTCGCGCTCGCCGCCACCACCGGCGCTGCAAAGGCCAGCGCCAACAGTGCCGTCAACGAATTCGCAGCGCGCGGCTTCCGGTCGTTGGGTGTAGCCCGCGCAGAGGGGAACGGCTCGTGGAAGCTGGTCGGCGTTCTACCCCTGTTTGACCCGCCACGAACGGACGCGAAGGCAACGATCGCGACCGCGCAACAGTTGGGTGTCGAGATCAAGATGGTCACCGGCGACGCGCTTGCGATCGCGCAGGAAACAGCCAAGAAGCTCGGGCTGGGTAGCGACATTCTCGACGCCGGCGACCTCGGCGACTCAAAGCGTCAAGAGACGAGGGCGGTCGCCGCATCGATCGAGCATGCCGACGGCTTCGCGCAGGTCTTCCCCGAGCACAAGTTTCACATCGTCGACGTCCTCCAGAAGGAAGGACACATCGTCGGGATGACCGGCGACGGCGTCAACGACGCTCCAGCGCTCAAGAAGGCCGACTGCGGCATCGCCGTCTCGGGCGCGACCGACGCCGCGCGCGCCGCCGCATCGATCGTCCTGATGACCCCGGGTCTCTCGGTGATCATCGACGCGATCAAAGAGAGCCGCCGGATCGTGCAGCGAATGAACAGCTACGCGATCTACCGCATCGCCGAAACGCTCCGCGTGCTCGGGTTCGTGACGCTCGTGATCCTGGTGTTCAACGTCTTCCCGGTGACCGCGATCATGATCGTCCTGCTCGCGTTGCTCAACGACGGCTCGATCCTCTCGATCGCCTACGACAACGTCCGCTACAAGGACCAGCCCGAAGCGTGGAACATGCGCCTCGTCCTCGGCATCGCGTCGGTACTCGGCTTCGTTGGACCGATCGCCGCGTTCGGCCTGTTCTACCTCGGCGACAAGGTCATCGATCTCAGCCGCCCAGAGCTGCAAACCATGATGTATCTCATGCTCTCCGTGGCCGGCAGCATGACCATCTACCTGACGCGCACGCGCGGCCCGTTCTGGTCGATCCGCCCAGCAAGAAAGCTGATGATCGCCGTGACGGGCGCCCAAATAACCGCCACTGTTATCTCGATCGGCGGGATCTTCGTCACCGCACTGCCGTGGAAATACGCGCTCCTCGTGTGGGGCTACGCGCTCGCATGGTTCCTCCTCAGCGACCGCGTGAAGCTTCTCGCCTACCGTGTACTTGACCCCGTCAAGACCGTGGCGTTGCCGGTCACACAGGCCACCGCACCCGACAGGAGCGACGGTCCCCCGGATATGTCGAGTACTGGCGCGAGCACGATGCACGCCTACCACACGACATCTCGCGAGTACCCGCCAAGCCACCGCGACGTCTACCACACCGACGACGCCTGCCCTTACGGCAAGGAGATCAAAGCATCGCACCGGCAGCATGGGACAGGCGGACGCGAGCTGTGTAGCCAGTGCGCGGCGCAAATAGCATCGCTGCGCGGGTCTGGCTGATCGGGCCCGATTACGTGGCTTGATCGGGCGTCACGGGATCCGGTGCTGCTCCCTTTGGTGCCTGCGCCTCGAGCTCGCTCTTGGCCTTGACCAGTTGCGCGCGTGCGTCGCCATCGATCGTCGGGTAGTGCGGGTCGATGTCGATCAGGGCGTCCACGATCACTGAGGCGGCGGCGATCCGCGCGAACCACTTGCGATCTGCCGGGATCACGTGCCAGGGCGCCCACGGAGTGCTGGTATGGGAGAGCATCTGCGAGAACGCGTGCTGGTATTCGTCCCAGTGCGCGCGCTCGTGGATGTCGTTGGCCGAGAACTTCCAGTTGTGCTCGGGCAGGTCGCAGCGGCGCAGGAAGCGCACCCGCTGTTCCTCTTTGGAGAGGTTGAGGAACAGCTTCACGATCCGCAGACCGTTGTCGACGAGGTAGTGCTCCCAGTCGTTGATCTCGCGGTAGCGCCGCTCCCAGATGCCCTCGCGCTTGGCCTCCGGGGGCATCCTCTGGCGGTCGAGAAGCTCCGGGTGCACGCGGACAACGAGCACCTCCTCATAGTGCGAGCGGTTGAAGATGGCGATCTCGCCTCGCGCCGGCAGATGCTGCTGGAAGCGCCACAAGAAGCTGTGGTTCAGCTCCTCCGCCGAAGGCTCCTTGAAGCTGTGCACAGCAACACCCTGCGGGTTTACCCCGCTCATCACGTGACGGATCGTGCCGTCCTTGCCGGCGGCATCCAGTGCCTGCAGGATGACCAGCACACCGTAGGTGTCCTGGGCGGCGAGACGAGCCTGGTACTCGCTCAGCAACTCGACGCCGTCACGCAGCCGTTTGTCAGCGTGCTTCTTCTTCAACCCGCCCGTAAACGCGGGATCGAAGTCCCGATCGAGCCTCACCGTCGAGCCGTGCCTCACCCGGAACGGCTCGATAAACGTCGCGACCGACCCGTCGTGATCATCAGACATCGCATCCCGCCTTTGTTGGAGTGTCGCAGGGTCCGGCCACCAGCCGGCTGCTCGGGGCTCCCACGCCCCATCAACGGTGACGAGAGTGTCAGCTCGCTCATACCCCTCTAACGTCGAGATGGCGCGTGGGACGCACCGGCCCGCGGCGACGTTGGTCGCACACCCCGACGGCCGCGCTTCACACCGCCGGTCGCCGCTGCCGCAGACACCTGCTCCGAAAGAACCGACGACGTCCTTGGCCAGCCGCCTCCACGCTCCCCCAAAGAACGGACAGCGAGAGCGCGACGACCGGGGCCGCCCGCTACTGCTCGCGCCCAACAGCCCGACTGGGCGAAACCGGAGTCCGGGTCGGCAACGTCACGCTCTCAAGCGCGGCCGTCAGCTCACTTTGACCTTGGTCGTTGCTGTCGTGCCACCGAGCACGGTCGCCTTGGCGGTTTCGTGCAGCGCGTGGCTGGCGACGTGCGCGAGATCGTGCTTTCCGGGGCCGGTGAGCGTGATCGTGACCTCGCCGGTCGCGCCCGTGGCGAGGCTGTAGGAGCCGCTCGCGAGCACGATCGTCTCGGTCTTGGTCTTAGTCTTGTGGTCCTTCTTCACTTTCACGCGCTCGGTCTTTGTGATCTCGGCCTTGCCCGAGCACGCCGCGGTTTCGCAGGTCAGCTCGATCGAGGTGTTCGAGTGTTTGAACTTCAGCTTGGAGGAATCGATCTTGATCGTCGGCGCGAGCACGTTCAGCGACACGACGCCGGTGACACTCACGCCGTCGGCGTCCGTGTCCTTGACCGTCAAGCTCGCAGCCGCAGTGGCTGTCGGCGTGCCGGAGATCGTGCCGCTGCTCGAGAGCGTCAGCCCCGCCGGGAGCGTGCCCGCAACGAGGCTGAACGTTTGTGGCAGCGCGCCGCCACTCACCACGATCGGTTCGGAGTAGGGGTGGTCAACCTCAGCCGACGGCAGCGATTTGCCGATAACCGGGTCGGTCACCGTGGTGAACGTCTCGTCGGTGCCGTAGGTGGTCCCCTGCGAGTTGGTGGCGGCCAGGCGGTAGTGGTAGGTCGTGCCGGGGCTGAGTCCGCTGAGCGGTGCCGACACGCTGGCAGCGCTGTTGGCCGCGCCCGCGCTCGAACTGGGCGTCACGCTCCCGTAGCTTGTGGAGGTGCCGTATTGGAACTGGTAGGTCGTGGCGAGTCCTTCTGGATCGACGGCACCGTTGAGTGCTACACCGGTCTCGGTGACCGCGGTTGCGGCGGCTGTGCTCGCGCTCGGCGCGATCAGGAACTCGTACGCGCCGATGTCGGTATGAGCGCCGACGTCGCGTGTGTTACCGTCGAGATCGAGAGTGCCATTGGCGGAGCTGTCGCTACCAACATCGATCGTCGGCGAGCCAGCCACCTCGTGGAAGTTGTTGGTCGCGACATCGACGAACGACGGCGCCGCAGTCTGGTTCGTCGCGCTGCCGGCGGCCGTCGCGGTTGCGCTACCGCCGAGTTGCACACTCCCGTAGTTGGAGTGGTCGAGTGTCGCCGCAGCGCTGCCTGAGGACTCCTCCACGATGAGGTCGGCGCCCGCTGCGGAGCGAATGATCGAATTGCTGATCGTGACCGCGAGCAATGGTCCGCCCGCGTTGAGCGTGACCGCGGTGGTGCTGCCGTAGATCGTGTCGTTGCGGAGCGTGAAGTCCCACGGGACGCTGCTGCCACCCACCGCGTCGTAAAGGCCGTACTCACCGCTACAAATCGAGTCCGTCAGCGTGGCCCCGTTCAGGAAGGTGCAGGCGGCGGCCGCACCGGACGGCACGTTTGCGATCACGCGGTTGAACGTGCCGGGCCCATCGATCGCCGACTCGTTGCCGGTGTACTCGATATCGACATCGGACACCACGGCGGTGGTGCTGAGCGTGTCGATTCCAGCGTTGCCGCTCACGTTCGAGTGAATCACCGGTCGCGCCTGCGCCGGATCGCCTTCCAGCGTGACGGCGGAAGGCACGTTGATCTGCGACGTGAGCGGCGACCCGATCGTGCCGTACGTCCCACCGTCGCCTTCCAAGATCGTCACGCTCCCCGCGATCAGCGTCGACTCCACGCTCGCCTCCCAGTAGGCCAGCGTGCACGGAGCCGCCTGCGTGCACGCGGTTCCGGATCCCGTCGGGCTCAGGTAGTCCGTGCTCGACGCAAACGCCTGACTCGGCACGACCACGACGGCGACACAGCCGATCGCGGCAGCGCCGGCGGCCCAACGCACTGCCGATCGTCGCCGCATGTCCACCGAGCGACCGAGCCTACACCCATCGAAGCGACTGCGAGCCACGCGATCGCTTCGGGACGAAACAGACGTCCCGCTCGTCGATGTCGAGACGGTCGTTACGCGCGAGGCTGTCGCAAAACTCGGAAGCGGCCACATCTCGCTACACGCTGCCGACTGTCCAGTTGCGCGAACACGAAGCGTCCGATCAGCCTCGCCACGCGCCTGCTTCCGAAGACTTGCGAGAGCGCGGTGAATCCATCGCCCGCTCTCGCTCCCGCCTGAGGCTGTCGGGGAAAGGTGCGGCGATCTCGTTTCGTCGACGCGCGCGAGTAACGGTTTGTGCCGTGCGGGCCGGTCATCCTCGCCCGGGTCAGCCGGTGGCTGCTGCTATC
>PLFX01000047.1 GCA_003138355.1 Solirubrobacterales bacterium | reverse complement strand
CCTCGCCCAACAGCAAGCGCGCGTGGTGCGGCGGACTGCTACGCGCGTTGCCTGGTGGCGTAGCGCTGGCGGGCTGCTTCGCCAGAGGTGCCGAGGAGTGAGCCGATCAGTGCCCAGGAGTAGCCGTGTGCGCGGGCGTTGTCGACCGCGGCTTTGAGCGAACGCTCTGCATCGGACCGGGACAGCACGGCATCGCGAAGGGCCACGAATGCCTCGGGGTCGCGCTCGTCTTGCGGCGTCGGCTCGTAATTCTCGAAGCGGCTCGTGAGCTCGTCGGCGTGATCGAGGATGTCTTGGACTGTGCGTGGCATGTTCATCACCTCAGGAACTTCTCTCGCGCCTTCATCGCGTGCACGACCACGGGCGCCGGGACCCCGTCCACGACGCCGACCTCATAGATGATCGCGGCCTGGTTGGGACCGATGATCATCGTGAGCCCTTCGTCGAGCTCGAACACCCTGATCGGATTTGCGTAGGCGTGTCTGATGTCCTCGTCGCTAACACCATGCTTGCGGGCGCTCTCGGCGATGACCAAGTCCACGCCCACGACCACAAGTTACCTTGCCGTTGGCCCTGTGTCGAGAGTGCCTCACCAACCTGGCAACAGCGGGAACGCCCGCACCATTGATCCCGGCGGTAGGAGGCCCGGGATTACTGGCGATTTGACGCGCCGGCCGCGCGCCCTAAGCGCTCCCAGCCAAAAATTGGTCCATGGGATTGGCTCCGCCCCAAACGACGAACCAGCCGATTTGCAGGAACTTCCAGGGTGAGCGACGGGATTCGAACCCGCGACCGCCGGGACCACAACCCGGAGCTCTACCAGCTGAGCTACGCCCACCAAGCGCGGAACGGAGTGTAGAAGGTCTCGCTGGGCGCCTGGTTTGTTGAGTCTGGTCAGGCAGGGTGTAGGAACAGCGCGGCCGCTCGGTCGCTGCCCCACGCTTCGCGCGTACGGAGAACGGCAGCGAGCTCATCGGTGCCAATGGCAGGCGCGTCGGGCTCCTCGCCGCGACGAAGCGTCACGCGCTCGTCGGCCAGGAGCTTGCTGACCGCTCCTTGGGCGAGGACGAGCCAGTCGCCGGACGATCCGTCGGGTGCCGCGATCTCGGCCCGGTCCCAGACCGCGGCGAGACTGAGCGGACCCATCGCGCAGCGCGCGAGGATGTCACGCACGACGACCTCTTCGCTGCTCGCGCTCGCCGCCGAGGGCGCCGGCGTGGGCGGACCCGCCTCGAGCGTCGCGAGCACCGCAGATGTCACGTCCTGGGCTTTGCGACGCGCGTTGTTCCAGCCGCGGCCCATGCTCAGCGCGTGTAACGGGAGCTCCGCGCCCTCGAGGACCGTCAGCTTCGTGCGCTGGGGCACCCATGCGCGGCCGCCGAGCTCGAAGATCTCGCCGCGGGCGAACGGATCGAGGACCTCGGTCCGTAGCCGCTCCTCATCGAGGTTGAACGCGTGGGTGTTATGCGGGAACTCGCGCAACTCGACGTGGTACACACCGGACACCCTACGCGGCAGCCGCCATGATCGCTACCGTGCGGCGCGTGGCGAGACGCGCGGATGCGACGGATCGGCTCGAGACGTTCAGCGACGGCGTCTTCGCCGTCGCGATCACCCTGCTCGTGCTCGACCTCTCGGTGCGCTCGCCTCCGGGCCAGCTCGCGCACGCACTGCTGGCCGAGTGGCCGCATTACGCGACCTACGTCGTGAGCTTCCTCACGATCGGAATCATCTGGACGAATCACCACCGCCAGTTCGAGCGGATCGAGCGTGCCGACCACACGCTGAGGATGTTGAACCTGCTGCTGCTCCTGTTCGTGACGCTGATCCCGTTCCCGACCAGCCTGCTCGCGAGCCATTTGCAGGCGCCATCAGACGAGGAGGTCGCCGCGATCACCTACTCGTGCAGCCTGCTCGCGATGGGGCTCGCGTTCTTCGCGACCTACTTCTGGGCTTCTCGCGCGGGCCTCTTCGCGGACTGGGTCGACGCCGGCGAGGTTCGCTATTACCGCTGGCGCAACATACGCGGCCTCGGCGTCTACGTCGCGGCGATTGCGGTCGCGCGTTCGTGAGCGCGCCGATCAGTCTCGCACTATGCGGGCTGGACGCGGTGTACTTCGCGCTGCCCGGCAGGCCGCCGCCCTGAGGGGGCGCCGCTTCGCGCCCGGATTGCCTCCGAAGCGCCTAGCAGCGCTCGCGAAGCAACAGCCGCTACCGCAGCGAGCGGGGCCGCTCCAGACGCAGGCTCGCGCCCGAACGGCACTCGACACTTCGCCCCGCCGCGTCAAACCTCTGAAACCGCGACCCCGAAATCGAGTCTGCTGGGGGTGGATGGCTAGCGCGGCACTCATCTTCCCCGGTCAGGGAAGCCACCGCGAAGGCATGGCCGACGACGTTCGCGGCGCGCCCGCGATCGAGCGTGGCCTGGCGCTGCTCGACTACGACCCGTTCGAACGGCTCGCCGAAGGCACGCGCTATCAGCAGCCGGCGGTGTTTCTCTGCTCGGTCGCGCGCTGGCAGCTCGAGCAGCCGGAGGGGATCGTCGCCGCCGGCCATTCGCTTGGCGAATACGCGGCGCTCGTCGCCGCCGGCGCGGTCGACTTCGAGCCGGCGCTCGAGCTGGTCGATGAGCGCGCGGCGGCAATGGCCGACGCAGCCTCGCTCACGCCGAGCGGGATGACCGTGATGCTGAAGGGCGAGTCCGAGGCGATTCGCACGCTCGCCGACGAGCTCGGATTGATCGTCGCGAACGACAACTCTCCCGGCCAGGTAGTGCTCGCCGGGGCGATCCCGGCGCTCGAACAGCTCGAGGCTCGCGCTAAGGCGCAGACCGGTGCTCGCGCGCAGCGCCTCGACGTCTCGGGCGCCTTCCATTCGCCGCTGATGGCACCGGCCGCCGAGCGCCTGCGGTCAGCGCTAACGCGGACCGCGTTTCGCGAGCCGCGCATCCCGGTGTACTCGAACAGCAGCGTTCGGCCGTTCAGCGACCCGCAGCGCGAGCTCGCCGAGAACCTGCTGCGGCCCGTGCGCTGGCGCGAGACGCTGCTCGCCTTCCACGAGCTCGGGGTCGAGGAGTACATCGAGCTCGGTCCGGGCCAGATCCTGACCGGCCTCGTCAAGCGAACGATCCCGGTCGCATGAAAGCCGGCATCCTCGGCATCGGCGACGCCCTTCCCGCGCACGTGGTCACCAACCGCGATCTCGAGGCGCGCGTCGAGACGAGCGATGAGTGGATCGTTCGGCGCACGGGAATGCGCGAACGCCGCCACCTCCAGGGTGAGGAGACGCTCGCCGAGCTCGCGGCAGACGCTGCGAGCGCCGCGCTGGCGGATGCCGGCGTGGCGCCCAGCGAGGTCGACCAGGTGATCGCAGCGACGATCACACCCGATCAGCTGACGCCCGGGCTCGCACCCGCGCTGGCGGCACGGGTTGGCGCCGAGCACGCCGGCGTCGTCGATCTCAACGCTGCCTGCACCGGCTTTCTCTACTCCCTCCAGCACGCCGCGGCGCTCGTCGAGACCGCTCGCGCGCGCAACGTGCTCGTGGTCGGCGCCGAAGCGCTCTCGCGCATAACAGACCACGAGGACCGCGCAACGGCCGTCCTCTTCGGCGACGGCGCCGGCGCCGTCGTCGTCGGTCCGGTCGAGGACAGCATCGGCATCGCGGGCTTCGAGTTCGGCTATGACGCGCAGCTCGCGCCGCTGCTCTACGCCGAGCGCGACGAGCGCAAGCTGCGGATGGCCGGCCAGGAGACCTACCGCCACGCGGTAGCGCAGATGACCGAGGCGAGCACGAAAGTGCTCGAGCGACTGGGACTCGCTCCCGCCGACATCGACTACTTCGTCCCGCACCAGGCGAACGCGCGGATCATCACGGCGGTCGCTGACGCGCTCGGCGTCCCGCACGAGCGCGTCTCGTTCAACGTCGAGTGGACCGGCAACACGTCCGCGGCATCGATCCCGCTCGCGCTCGCGCGAGCTCAGCGCGACGGGTTGATCGAGCCCGGCTCGCTCGTGGCGATGGTCGCGTTCGGCGCCGGATTCGTTTGGGGCGCGGCGGTCAGCGCGTGGAAGGATGGTCCGGGGTCGCGGCAGCGCCGCGTCGAAGCCAAGGTCGAAACAAGGAGCAGGTAATGGCAGTCACAGAGGAAGAGGTACTCGAGGGCGTCCGCGCGGAGCTCGCCGAGCTGAAGGTTCCTGGCGCGGACGAGGCGACGATGGAAACGGAGTGGCGCGATCTCGACATCGACTCGCTCGAGCTCGTCGAGCTCGTCACGTCGCTCGAGGACCGCTTCGGGGTGAAGATCGCCGATGGCGAGCTGCGCTCGATCCAGGGGGTCGGCGACGCGGTGCGGCTGACGCTTCAGCTCGCCAACGCGCCGGCCGGCACGTGAGCGTCGCGGTCACCGGTCGCGGCGTTGTCACCTCGCTCGGCGAGGGCGCCGACGAGTTCTTCGACGCACTGATTGCTGGCCGCTCGGGGATCGTCGACGGGCTGTCGGCCGCGCGGGACTTCGATCCCGAACAACACCTCGACCCGCGCGCCGCTCGGCGGATGGACCGCTTCACGCATTTCGGTCTCGTCGCAGCGCTCCAGGCCGCCGCGGAGTCAAACGTCTCGCAGTGCGATCCGGCGCGCGTCGCGATCCTCCTTGGCACGGGGATCGGCGGGCTCGGCACGCTCCAGGACCAGTGCGCGTCCTTCTTCGAGCGCGGCGAGCGCGGCGTCTCGCCGAACTTCGTCCCGATGATGATGCCGAATGCCGCCGCCGGCCAGGTGGCGATCCACCTCGGCCTGCACGGCCCGGGTTTCTCGATCGCCTCGGCCTGCGCGACTGGCTCGCACGCGATCGGCGAGGGGATGCGCATGATCGAGCGCGGCGACGCCGACGTCGTCCTCGCCGGCGGCGCGGAGGCTGCGCTGACGACGCTCTGCATCGCTGCCTTCCGGCGCATGGGCGCGCTCTCGACCGAGGGGGTCTCGCGCCCGTTCGACGCGCGGCGCGACGGCTTCGTCCTGGGAGAGGGCGCCGGGGTGCTCGTGCTCGAGCGCGAGGATCACGCGCGGGCGCGCAACGCGACGATCTACGCGCGGGTGATCGGCTACGGCGCCTCGAACGACGCGTTCGACATGGTCCAGCCCGACGAGCAGGGCGCGGGCGCGCAGCTTGCGATGAACGGCGCCCTCGCCGACGCCGGCCTAAGCCCGAAGGACGTCGACTACATCAACGCCCACGGCACGGGCACGCCGTTCAACGACCGCATCGAGACGCTCGCGATCCGCGAGGTCTTCGGCGCCGACGCGCCGCCGGTCTCCTCGACGAAGTCGGCGATCGGCCACCTGCTCGGGGCGGCCGGTGCCGCGGAGGCGCTCGTCTGCATCGAGGCGCTGCGGCGCAACATCCTGCCGCCGACGATCAACTACGAAGCGCCCGACCCCGACTGCGACCTCGACTACGTGACCGAGGGTGCGCGTCCGGCCGAGACCAGCATCGCGCTCTCGAACTCGTTCGGCTTCGGCGGCCAGAACGCCTGCATCGCGTTCGCGGCGGTCTGACGGCTACGCTAGGCCGAGCATGGCTCGGCTCGTCTGTCCCTGGGGTATTGGTTGGCGCCGCGCGCGCTACACGTAGTAGCCGCGCAGGCGCATTCGCGCAACGCCACCGAGGAGTCGATCATCGCGGCGGCGCGCGAGGCGCTGCGCGAAGAGCCCTACGAGCGGATCACGATCGACGGGATCGCGAAGCGCGCGTTCGTCTCGCGCACCGCGGTGTACTTCTACTTTCCGAACAAGCGCGCGCTGATCGACCGCCTGATCCAGCTCGCCTTCTCCGACATGTACGGCGCGGCGCAACCCTACTTCGAGGGCGAAGGCGACCCACGGCGCGATATCCACCGCGCGCTCGCGCAGACGGTCGCGGTCGTCCGCGAGCACTCCCCGGTCCTGCTACTCGCGGCGCGCCTGTCCGGCCAGATGGACCGCCTGCCACCTGAATGGGAGCCCTACATCCTGCGGCTGCGCAACGCCGCCGCGCGGCGCATCCGCCGCGACCAGCAACGCGGCCTTGCCCCCAGCGACATCCCTGCCGGGACCTCCTCGCGCGCGCTGCTCGCGATGGTCGAGGGCCAGATCGCGCGCGAGGTGATGATCGGCGGCGGCGATGCGGACGAATCGGTGCGCGTGCTCGCCGAGCTCTGGTGGCGAGCGGTATATCTCTATCCCTAAGTCTCGACCTGAGGTTTATGGTCTCGCAAACGCTGGGGTTTTGATCTCGCTGCGCGATTATGTCGACCGGCGTGAGGGCGACCCGGTCTTCGCCAGGCGTAGCCGTCGTCAAGCGGCATGCTCGCCGGCCGGCTCGCGGCCCCGAATCACCCGACCGCGCGGTGCGCGCGGCGGGCGGTAGGCGCAGCACGGATCCTCAGCGAGCGGGTCACCGTGAGCGGCGAACGCCCGCGCGCGCGAGCCGCCGCAGAGATCGCGCCAGGAACATGCGCCACAGCGTCCCTCGAACTCGGCGGCACGGATCTTGCGCAGCAGCGGATGGTCGCGATAGACCGAGACGATGTCGTCCTCGCGCACGTTGCCGAGTTCGAGCGGCAGGAACCCGGACGGGGTGATCGAGCCATCGTGGCCGACGAAGATCACGCCGCGACCGTCGCGCGTCCCCTTCGTTTGCGCGCGCGGGGCCCCCGACGGCGGGCCGAGCTCTTCGAGCAGCTTTGCACTGAGGGCCGCGTAGATCGGGCCGGAAGGCGCGCTCCCGGCTTCGCGCTCCGCGACCACACGGCGGAAGAACGGAGCTTCGACTGTGCGGACGATCAGGCCGTAGCGGGAGGCGTCGACGAGGAAATGGCAGACCTGCTCGCAGACTCCTGCGTCGAGCTCGGCGAGGTCGCTGCCGCGCCCGGTGCGGACGAGGAAGAAGAGCTCCCAGATCTTCGCGCCCGCCTCGCGCGCTAGACGCAGGATCGTCGGGAGCTCGTCGAGGGTCTGACTCGTGACAACCGTGTTCACCTGCACGGTGATCCCCGCCTTGCGCAGCAGCGCGATCGCGGCAAGCGTGTGCTCGAAGTGGCCGGTCACGCCGCGGATGCCGTCGTGGACGACGGCGCAGGCGCCGTCGAGGCTGATCGACGCGACGCGCACGCCAAGTCGGTGGAGCTGCTCGACTCGCTCCGCGGTGAGCAAGGGCGTGACGCTCGGCGCGATCGCGAGCGGAAGGCGCAGCTGCGCCGCGCGCGTGGCCAGGGAGTCGAGGTCGGCACGCATCAGCACGTCCCCTCCGGTGGCGACGAGCACGGGCCGCGGCATCCCAAAGCCGGTCAGTTGCTCGAGCAGGCGCTGGCCTTCATCTGCCGTGAGCTCGCCGGGAGGCGCCTCCGTCACGGCGCACGCGCGGCAGTGACGGCAGGCGAGCCCGCAGGCCCGCGTCGTCTCCCAGAAGACGAGAATCGGCCGCTTGTCGAAATCCACCCGGCAAGCGTGGTCGCTGCAGGGGCGGCGCTTATCGGGGAAAAGCCGCAGCCCTGAACGGCGATCTCAGGACGCCGCTACGGGGTGCGGCTCTCGTACCAGCGCGCCAGCGTGTTGATCGCGCCCGCCGTGACACGGTCGTGGAAGGTCTCGCGGTCGTTGGCGTGCGGGAGTGGCTGGTCAGGAACCGGCACGTCGAGGAACTCGCAGAGCGGCCCCCAGCCCTCCGTCACCTCCCATACGAGCAGGCGCTCTGCCGGCACTGCCTCGCGGACCGCTTGCTCATGTGCGCGCATGCCGGCGATCAGCTGCTCATCGGTCTCGTGGCCGGCGGCAAACGTGCCGTTCTCGATCCAGAACATCCTGTCGATCAGCTCGAGGTAGCGCTGCCACTGGGGGTCCACTTTCTCTCGCGCGCGCGAGAGGTAGCGGATCAGCACGTCACCGAAGCACAGGTCCCAGATCGTCTCGCGGAAGCTCTCAGCCCAGCGCTGCGGGTCGCGCGTGCTCAGCACGACCTTCGCGTCGGGATAGATCGAGGCGAGCTCGAGCGTGAAGAAGCCACCCGGCCAGTCGACCGTGCCCTCGAAGCCGTCGAAGATCTCATCCCAAGGCCCGTTGCCGTCGAGTGCTCGGTGCCACTGCTCGACGCGGCGCAGATCCGCGATCACATCGACCCAGTGGTAACAGGGTCCGAGCCCGAGGAGCTCGAGCGCAACCTTCTGCGTCAGCGTGCCCGTGCGCGGTAGGCCCGCTCCGATCACGCGAATATCGCTCGCCGCCATGGCCAGGGTTCTAGCAGCGCGGGGGCACGGTGCCAATTGTTACTGAGCTGTGAACGCACTTTGCCGGCCAGGCGCCCCGTACACTCTTGTAAGTGAAGGTCGTCGGCGCCGGCTACACGCGGACTGGCACGCTGTCATTGACGGCTGCGCTCGAGACGCTCGGCTTCGAGCGCTGCCTGCACCCTCTGATTGCACCCGCCGATGCGGCCGCGGCGAGCGCGCGCGGCGAGGACGGACCGGATGCTTGGCGCGAGGCGCTCGGCGACCGCCAAGGCGCCCTCGGCTGGGTCGGCGCCCACCATTACCGCGAGCTGATCGAGGCGTGGCCCGAGTCGCTCGTCCTGCTCAGCGTGCGCGATCCCGAGGAGTGGTACGCGAGCTACGCGAGCTGCATCCGCGCCGCGCGCGAGCTCGCACTCGCCGGAGGCGATCAGCTCGAGGCCGCCGAAAGCGCGATCGTCGACGGGCTGATGCTGCTCGACGGACCGGTCTGGAAGGGGCTGCTCGACGGCAGCCTCGCCGAGCGCGAGAGCGCGCTCGCGCGTTTCGAGCGCCACAACAGTGAGGTGATGGCGAGCGTCCCCGGCGAGCGGCTACTTGTCTACGAGATCGAGCAGGGCTGGAGCCCACTGTGCGAGTTCCTCGGAGTCGCCGAGCCCGACCTCGCGTTCCCCCACCTGAATGACCGCCGCTCATTCCGCGCGCGCTTCGCGCGCCGTCCCGGAGCGTCGCGCCGGCCGACGCGACGTTACTCGCGCGCGCCGCGAATCGCCGCGCTTCGAGTGGCGCCGGCGGCGCGCACGTTCAGCCAGCGCGAGGTCCTCGTCGCGCTCGGGATGGCGGGCGACCCCTTCGCCGAAGGGATCTTCGAGCGCTGCGGCGTGGAGCGTCGCGCGCTGGCGATGCTCGAGCAAGGTGGCGCGTCGACGCTGCAGGGCCGCACTCACGCCGCGGAGCAAGACCTCTTCGAGCAGGCGGTGGCGACGATCGACGGCCTCGCAATCGACCTGCACGAGATCGACACCTTGATCACCTCGAGCATCTACACCGTCGGCGCACCGACGCTTGCCCACCGACTGATCGAGCACTACGAGCTCGCGCCGACGACCGACAAGTACCACGTCACCGGCGTCGGCTGCGCGAGCGCCGTGCCGCTGTTTCGCCTGATCAGCCAGGCGATCGAAGCGAACCCCGCGCGCAAGGGTCTCGTCGTTGCGGTCGAGAGCATGAGCGGCATGCTGACGGCGGCGGGCGAGGACGACCCGCGTGCCAAGGTGATCGGCTCGGCGATCTTCGGCGACGGCTGCGCCGCCGCCGTGATCGACGCGGCCGATGGATCCGACGGACCAAGGATCGTCGCGTCCTCGGTCTTCCAGATCCCGGGGACGCTCGATGTAGTCCACATGGCGCTCGCCGACGACGAGAACTACCTGCACCTCGCGCGCGAGCTACCCGACATCGCCACGTCCGGTCTCGGGGACCTGATCGAGGGCTTCCTCCGTCCATTGGGGCTGACGCGCTTCGCGATCGACCACTGGGCGATTCACCCCGGCGGCCGGCGCATCGTCGACTGCGTGCAGGAGGCGCTCGAGCTGCCCGACCGTCAAGTCGCCTCCGCGCGCAAGGTACTTGCCGAGCGCGGCAACATCGGCACCCCCTCGATCTTCTACGTCCTCGACGAGATGACCGCGAGCGCTCAGCCCGCCGCCGGCGAGCGGGCGCTCGTCGTCACGGTCGGCCCCGGCGTGACGATCGGCCTGATGCTGCTGAGCTGGTAGCGCTGGGGCCGAGGAGATTGCGTGCCGTGCCGACCTACATACGGGTAACGAACCTGTAACGAAGCACTCCGGTCGAGCCGCCCGGCACGGGCAAGACCAGGGCCTGAATGAGTGTGACGCTCGCCGCCAGAACGGCAGCTCGACGGCGTCGCATGTCCGTCCGGCGGCGGCGCGCGAGCGCTCGGCGGATGGCACCGCGTTGCCCCCCAATCAGCTAGTGTTCCGCGCGCGGAGGTTATAGCCCTCGCTGACGGCACGCGGGAGCGTGACGGCCATATCTGTCATAGACACCCTTGAACAACTGATGTGATGGGAGCCCGACCGAGATAGGGCGTTACGGCGCCAGCGTACTGGCCCGGCCCAGAGAAGTTCGAGGAGAAGGGAAGGAGGAGAGGTGGCATCAGATAAACCTGATGAATACAGCGAGGTACAACGTGAGTTCTCGCGTCGCCGTTTCCTGCGCAATGCGGGGATCACGGCTGCAGCGATACCCGCCTATGCCGGCCTCGTCGACATTCTGACCGAGCAAGGGGCGAGCGCAGCGACCTACAGGCGCAACGACAACGTCGCGGCGTTTGCCAGCCATCCGAAGTACAAGTTCGTGATGGACAACCATGTGACGACGAACCCGTTCTTCACGGCAACGATCTACGGCTGTCAGGACGCGTGCGCCCTGACCGGTACCTCGTTCCAGTGGGTGGGTTCGACCAACTCGGTCGTCAGCGCGATGGTCTCGGCGTTCAACGCCGGTATCGCTTCGGGCGCAAACGGGATCGGTTGCCCGCTGATCGACAACACCGCCTTCAACGGGCCGACTGCCAGCGCGCTGAGTCACGGTATTCCCGTGATTGCTTACAACGCTGACGTGTCCGCGGGCGTCAAGAACGGCCGCATGGCCTACGTGGGGCAGAACAACCTCACGGCGGGTGCTGCGGTCGCAGAGGGCATCCTCGCGCTGGGCATCGGCAAGGGCGACCTCGTCGCCGGGATCATCGCCACTCCGGGCACGGGGAACATCCAGCCGCGCCTTGACGGCGCGAAGCCGGTGTTCGCCAAGGCCGGTATCGACTTCGTCGAGGTCGGCACCTCGGCGACCGTGGGCGCTCCGGAGTACAACAAGATCGCCGCGTGGTACGCAGGGCACAAGACCGTCAAGTTCATGATGTCCGTTGACAGCGGCGACAGCGACGCGGTCGCCCAGTTCATCACCAAGCAGAACCTGAAGGGCAAGGTCGGCGCCTCGGTCTGGGACGTTGGACTGCCGGTATGCCAGGCGATCAACGCCGGCACCGTCGACGCCACGGTGGACCAGCAGGCCTACCTGCAGGGCTTCGACACGATCATGCAGCTGTTCCTCTGGAACATCTCGGGCGGCCTGATGGTGCCGACCGACACCGACACCGGCGTCGGCATCGTCACGAAGAAGAACGTCGCGCCGTACCTAAAGGCGAACCGCTTCGAGGGCACGAGCGCGGCGCAGAAGGTGCTGACGACGCCTTCGTCGATCGCATAGCAGTTCCCCGAGCGTGCAATCAGCCGCTCCAACGCCTGCTCCTGCCCCGGCGGCCATTCCGCCGCCGGGGCAGGACCGCGTAGGCGGGCCGTCGCTGGCGGCTCGGATCGCGCGCGCCTTCCTCTACCAGCGCGAGCTCACCCCGCTCGTTCTTTTGATCGGGGTGTTCGTGGTCTTCGCGATCGACTCCGGGTCATCGTTCACCAGCACGCTCAGCATTGCGGCGGCGGCGGGCTACGCCGGGCCGATCGGCGCGATCGCCGTCTCACAGGTACTCCTGCTGGTGCTCGCCGAGATCGACCTATCCGCCGGTCAGGTCTTCCTGCTCACGCCGTGGGTCGAGTACTGGCTGCACACTGGGGGCGTTCCGGTGGTGCCGGCGATCCTGCTGGCGCTCGTCGTTGCCGCCTCGGTCGGAGCAATCAACGGGATGATCACCGTGTTCCTGAACGTACCGTCCTTCGTCACCACGCTGGCGACGAACTTCATCCTCTTCGGCGTAGTGCTCGTCGGCTCGAACGATGCCTCGGCTAGCCCAATCCCGCTGAGCGGGCAGTCGGGCTTTGCCAGCAGCGTCATGGGCAATTCGAACTGGGCCGAGATCATCTGGGTGCTGGTGATCACGATCATCCTCGGCCTGCTGCTCACGCGGACGCGCTTCGGCGTTCGCATCATCGCAACGGGTGGCCACATCGTCGGTGCTGCCGAGGCGGGCGTGCCGATCCGGCGCGTCAAGATCTGGGCCTTCGTGCTCGCCTCCACCGTCGCCGGCCTCGTGGGTATCGTGGACGCGGTCAAGTACGGGACGCTCGATCCGGGGCAGACCGGCATCGACTACATCCTCTACGCAGTCGGCGCCTGCGTGATCGGCGGCACCGCACTCACCGGCGGCCGCGGCACGGTGTATGGCGCCTTCATCGGCGCGCTCCTGCTCGGCCTCCTCGAGGACGGGCTGACCGTGGCCGGAATCAGCACCAACGACTTCTACATCTACGTTGGCGCCGTGATCATCTTCGCCATGGCGCTGAACGTCCAGTTCGACCGAGTGGTTGCGCGTTCGAAGGCGCGACGATGAGCGACGAACTGCAGCCCGATCAGGCAACGCCGGCCACGAACGGCAAACTTGCGCTCGAGGTGCGCGGCGTGACGAAGCGCTTTGGCGCGCTCGAGGTCCTCCGCGGCATCGACCTTTCGCTGCATCAGGGCGAGGTGCTCGGGCTCGTTGGCGACAACGGCGCCGGCAAGAGCACGCTCGTAAAGATCCTCAGCGGCTTCCATCCGCAGGACGGCGGCGACCTCCTCATCGAGGGGCAGCGCGTAGGGCTCAGCTCAGTCGGGTCCGCACGCGCGCATGGGATCGAGACCGTCTATCAGGATCTCGCGCTGATCCCACAGCTTCCCGTCTACCAGAACCTGTTCCTCGGCCACGAGCTGACGAGGTTCGGCCCACTTCGCATCCTCGACAAGGCGCAGATGCGCAAGCTGTCGCGTCAGTACCTCGACGACATCCACGTGAACGTGCCGAGCGTGGATGCCGACAGCGATCAGCTATCCGGCGGGCAGCGTCAAGCGATCGCCGTCGCGCGGGCGGTGCGCGTGGCGACCAAGATTCTGCTGCTCGACGAGCCGCTCGCGGCGATGGGGGCCCGGGAGTCGCGTCTGATCATCGACCTGGTGAAGGACCTCGCCTCCAGCGGGCGCGTCTCGATCATCGTCATCGACCACAACTTCGCGCACCTCTTCGAGCTCTGCGACCGCCTCCTCGTGTTGCAGGGCGGACGCATCACGGTCGAGCGCCAGGTCCACGAAACCTCGCTCGAGGAGCTGACCGAACTGATGGTCTCGAGCTACCGCGCCCAACTCGAAGCCGTATCAGAAGCCGGCGCGTAAGACGAGCAGCGCGGGACCGCCCCGCGCGAGCCGCAGACCGACGCGCCCCGCAGTCACCGGGTCGTGCGTTCGCCGGCAGGCTCCGGTAGCGGCCGGCTCACCAGTCGTGCATCGTGCCGTCTTTGAGCCGGCTCACGGGTAGGTAGGCCGGCTGATAGGGGAACGCTGCGGCGGCCTTCTCGTCCAGCTCGACCCCGAGGCCGGGCGTCTCGCCGGGGTGGAGCATGCCGTCGCGGAACGTCATGCTCTGGCGGAAGACGGAGTTCGTCGCCTCGCTGTGCTCCATGTACTCCTGGATGCCGAAGTTGTGGATCGCGAGCCCGACATGCAGCTGCGCGGCGAAGCCAACCGGTGAGACGTCCGTCGGACCGTGAAAGCCTGAGCGGATCTGGTGCAGGGCGGCGAAGTCGATCAACTTGCGCAGGGGCGTCACCCCGCCGAAGTGGGTCGCCGAGGCGCGGATGTAGTCGATCAGCTGTTCGGTGATCAGCTGCTGGAAGTCCCAGACCGTGTTGAACACCTCGCCGATCGCGAGCGGGGTCGTCGAGTGCTGGCGAACGATGCGCAGGCCTTGCGGATTCTCGGCCGGCGTGCAGTCCTCGAGCCAGAACAGGTCGTAAGGCTCCAGGCGCTGTGCAAGCTTCGCCGCCTCGATCGGCGTCAGCCGATGGTGCACATCGTGCAGCAGCGGCAGCTCCGCACCGAACTCCTCGCGGACACGCTCGAACACGGACGGTACGTGCCGCAGATACGCGGCGCTGTCCCAATCCTCCTCCGGCGGCGGCACACCGCGCCCGGCAGGCTCATAGTCGTAGCGCTCGCCCGTGGCCTGCCGCTGCTCGGCGACGCCGTAGAGGGCGCGGATGCCGGGCACTGCAGTCTGCACGCGAACAGCCCGGTAGCCGCGCTCGATGTGCGCGTGGATGGACTCCGACAACGACTGCGGCGACCCGCCGGACGCGTGACCGTAGGCGAGTAGACCGGAGCGTGAGGCCCCGCCGAGCAGCTGATAGAGCGGCAGGCCGGCGGCCTTCCCCTTGATGTCCCACAGCGCCATGTCGACAGCGGCAATCGCCGCCATCGTCACCGGGCCGCCCCGCCAGTACGCACCGCGGTAGAGGTACTGCCAGGTGTCCTCGATGCGATGAGCATCCTGCCCCACGAGCAGCGACGCGACGTGCTCGCGCAGGTACGCGGCCACCGCCTGCTCGCGCCCGTTCAGCGTCGCGTCGCCAAGCCCCGTGATCCCGTCGTCCGTCGTCAGCTTGAGCGTGACGAAGTTGCGGCTCGGGCTCGTGACGCATACCTCAGCCGATGCGATGTTCAAGGTCCCCTCCTTGGTGCTGGGTTGTCGCCGCTTCGGCGAGTCCAGGGGCGAGAAGCTCGAGCAAGCCGCTTGCCTGTTCGCCGCGACCGCTACCGCGCAGTGCAGCTCGCAGCCGCTCGCCGCTCTGGTCAGACCGGGCGCGGTCCGGATCGCCGATCAGCCAGCGCGCCCAGGCCTCAACGATCCGCAGCGCGGGCTCCGCCTCGTCGCCCCCGGCCAGCGCCGCTTCGATCACCGGCACGACCCGGTTGCGCAACTTCTCCAGTCCGTCAGCGGCAATCTGCTTCAGCGGGTAGCCGATACGCGCGTTCGCAAAGCGCTCCCGGAGCTCGCGGCGGTAGGTCGCGAGGTCGAGATCGCCCGCAGGGAGATGTCGCTGCGCCAGGTCCAAAAACCGCTCCAGAGCGGAGCTCAGCTGCGGATCCGCAACCGCCTCGGCGACCGTTTCGTGCCCGCGGGGAAGGCCGAGGTAGGCGAGCAGGCAATGGCCGCCGTTGAGCAGCCAGAGCTTGCGCTCCTCCCAAGGCTCGATTTGGTCAACGAAGCGCGCGCCCGCCCGCTCCCAGTCGGGGCGGCCCGCGGGAAACTCGCCGCAGAGAACCCAATCGCTAAACGGTTCGCAGACCACGGGCGCTACGTCTACGAGCCCAAGCTCTTGCGCAACCAGGGCCCGATCCGCGTCGGTGGTGGCCGGCGTGATCCGGTCAGCAGACGTGCTCACGAATGCCACTTCATTGGCGATCCAGTCGGCGAGGCGCGCGTCTAGGGTTTCCGCCAGCTCGAGCATCCGCGTCCGCAGCACCAGACCGTTGGCGCGCAGGTTGTCGCAACTGACGATCGCCACGGGCTGCGCGCCCCGACGATGGCGCTCGCCGAGGGCGAGTGCGAGCCGTCCGAGCGCGGACGCTGCCGGATCGGCCACCACGGGTGCATACCCCGCCTCGGTGACAGTCAGTGTCACGACCGCGGTCTGAGGCAGGGCGACCGCAGCGATCAGGCTGTCGAGGTCGGCGCCGGGTCGGACGTCGGAGAGGACATCGACGACCGTCAGACGGTCGTCCACAGGCCCACGCTCGATGAGCGTGTAGAGCCCCTGCTGTGGTGCCAGAGCCTCGGCAACGGCGGGCCGCCGGCCGGTGAACGCGCAGATGCCCCAGCCCGCCGTGGCGTCGGCGCGCATCGTGTACCAGGCTTGGTGGGCTCGACTGAAGTTCCCGATCCCCACATGCACGATCCGCGCGGGCCTGACCGGCGCGGGCCAGGTCGAGCGACTGAGACGGGCGGGAGTCATCGTGGCAGTCTTGCGCGACCCTACGGCCTCGTGCAAATTTCTGCAATGTTGCCGAAAGTTGCCACGGGTCTTACGCTATCGGTTCGTGCTCGCGAACGCCCGGCAAATCGACACGCCGCACCAGCTTGGCTGAGCGACGCGCGACGATTCGGGACGTGGCAGTGCGCGCCTCCGTCGCGACATCGACCGTGTCGCGATCCCTGTCTGACCCGGATCGCGTGCATCCCGCGACGCGCGAGCGCGTGCTGGAAGCGGCGCGCGAGCTCAACTACCGATCGAATTCGCGACGAGGCGAGCGGTTCGATCCGCAACGAGAGGCGATCGCGCTTCTGCTACCGGACATCGGGAATCCCTACTACGCTCAGCTGACCCGAGGGACGCAGCTGCAACTCGCGGCGGCCGGCCTCTCGCAGGTGCTTGCGGACACCGAGGAATCAACCGCGGTCGAGGAGCTGGCGCTGCGCCAGGTGGGCCAGCTGACCGCAGGTGTCGTGCTGGCCGCGACCAGGCTCTCCAACGAGCAGCTGCGCCGCGCAGCGCGAACCACGCCCCTGGTGCTGATCAACCGCGTCGTCGACGGCTTCTGCTCGGTATGCCTGGACACGGGTGCGGGCGTCCGGCAGGCGATCGACCACCTCCGCTCGCTAGGGCACGGGCAGGTCGCATATCTCTCAGGGCCGGCAGGCGCCTGGCCGGACGACGTCAGGTGGGGCGCACTTCAGGAGGCCGCGAACCCGGACATCAGCGCGATCAAGCTGGGCCCGTTCGCGCCAACCCTTGCAGCTGGGGCGGCAGCTGCCGACGCGACCCTCACCACGGGCGCGACTGCGTGCATCGCCTTCAACGATCTGCTCGCGATCGGCGCCATGCAGCGATTCGCCGAGCGCGGCGTGAACGTCCCCGGCTCGATCAGCGTCGTGGGGTGCGATGACATCTTCGGCGCCGACTTCTGCAGCCCGCCGCTGACGACGATCGCCGGCGATCTGCAACGGGTCGGGCGCACGGCGGTTCAGCTGCTCCTCGCGCTGCTCGCCGATCGTCGGCGTGCGCCAGAGACGGTGACATTACCGACGCACCTCGTTGTCCGAGCCTCGACGACCGTGCCACCCGCGCGATGAACGACCTCGGCCCACACGCTGACCGGCTGCTCGGCATCGACCCGACGGTGCGCCGGCTCGCACGAGAGCTCTACCAAGCCGTCGCGGACGCGCCGATCATCTCGCCCCATGGACACGTGAGCGCGGAGATGCTCGCGAGCAACAGACCGTTTGCCGACCCGGCCGACCTGTTCGTTAGCCCCGACCACTATGTCACGAGGTTGCTGCACAGCTCTGGCATCGACCTCGGCAGGCTCGGGGTGGGTAGCTCGGCGACGCCCCCACGCGAGATCTGGAGGACGCTCTGTGCCAGCTGGGGACTGTTCGCCGGCACGCCGGTGCGCTATTGGCTCGAGGACTCGCTCGAGCGCGTCTTCGGCATAACACTGAGACCGTCCGCCGACACCGCGGACGAGCTCTACGATCGGATCGCCGAAAAGCTCTCGCAGCGCGGGTACCGGCCGCGCGAGCTACTCGCCCGCTTCGGAGTCGAAGTGCTCGCGACCACCGACGATCCCGCCGACTCACTCGAGCACCATCGCCAGCTCGCCAAGAACGGCGAGTCGCTGGCGAACGTGATCCCGACGCTGCGCGCTGACGCGTACATGACGCCCGGCAGTGACGGCTGGCGCCAACGCCTGGACGCGCTCACGGCGACCAGCGGGCAGGACTGCGACACCTACCAGGGACTGCTCGAAGCGATCCGGATCAGGCGCGAGTTCTTCAAGCAGCACGGCGCGACCGCGACCGACGCCGGCGTCGCCGATGCCTGGGCCACGCCGCTCACTGACACCCAGGCCGAGTCGCTGCACCGGCAGGGTCTCGACGGTTCGATCAGCGCCGATGGCGCGCGGGCCTACCGGCGCAACATGCTGTTCCAGTTCGGCCTGATGGCTGCCGAGGACGGCTTGGTCATGCAGCTTCACCCCGGCGTCATCCGCAACCATCACGCGGCCACATTCGCACGCTTCGGTGCGGACACCGGGCACGACGTGCCCGCCCTGACCACGTTCGCAGAACCGCTGCGCGAGCTGCTCAATCGCGTTGGCACGAGCGCCAGCTTCCAGATCGTGCTGTTCACGGTCGACGAGACCGCGTTCTCTCGTGACATCGCGCCGCTCGCCGGCTTCTATCCGAGCGTCTATGCGGGCGCACCCTGGTGGTTCCTCGACGCCCCGGCGGCTGTGCGCCGGTTTCGCGCCGCGGTGACCGAAACGGCCGGGTTCTACAAGACCTCCGGCTTCGTCGATGACACGCGGGCACTGTGCTCGATCCCCTCACGACACGACATGAGCCGCCGGCTCGACGCCGCCTACCTCGCCGAGCTAGTGATCGACCACCAGCTCTCCGAGACGGAGGCACGCGCGATCGCCAAGGCGCTCGTGGGCGACATCCCCCGAAAAGCGTTCCGTCTGGCGAAGCCAAAGGAGGTCGAGCCACTTCGATGATCGGCCTGATCCCGAATATCACCGCAGTAGCCGTCGTGCGCCATGGCGTCCTGCGTCTTTGCAGGCCTCTCGAGTGCCCCCGCCAGGATTTGAACCTGGGACCCTCGGATTAGAAGTCCGATGCTCTATCCAGCTGAGCTACGGGGGCTCACGCACATTCAAGCGAGGATCCCGGTCAGCGCGCGCGCGGCGCTGCGAGCCGCAGACCGGCTACACAGCCGCTCCGCGTGTTATGACTCGCGCGCGGCATAGCCCGCCGGCTTGCTCGCGTGAGGTCACGCGCCCGGGAGAGCAGCAGGCGAATCTCGTGACATCCTGATGATCCTCGACACCCACTCCCCCGCGATCGAGACGGCCAAGCACGGCCGCGGCCGGCAGACCTTTCTCTGACGATGGCGGAGCGAGTTCGCGCGTTCGGCCCGGGGCGCGTCAACCTGATCGGCGAGCACACCGACTACAACGGTGGCTTGGCGCTGCCCTTCGCGATCGCCAGCGGCGTGACGGTCCTCGCCGACGCGCTCGAGGAGCCGCGGATCGAGGCGCATGCGCTCGATCTGGGCGAAGAGGACAGCTTTGAGATCTCGCAGCCCGCCGGTCGGAAGGGCTGGTGCGCGTTCGTCCGCGGCGCCGTCGGCGAGCTCGCGGAAGCGGGTGTGAAGCTCCGCGGTGCGCGGCTCGAGATCAGCGGCGACGTGCCGCAGGGTGCCGGGCTGTCCTCATCGGCCGCGCTCGAGGTCGCCCTCGTCCTTGCGCTGATCCGCCTCGCCGATGCCGAGCCGCCTGAGCGGCGCGAGCTCGCGAAGCTCTGCTCGCGGATCGAGAATGACTGGGTCGGAGCGAACACCGGGCTCCTCGACCAGCTCGCCGCTCTCTTCGGTGAGAGCGCTCGGGCGCTGCGAATCGACTTCCGCTCGCTCGACGTACGCCTGGTGCCACTCGAGCTCGACGGCCACGCGCTCGTGACGCTCGACTCCGCGGAGCGCCATTCGCACGCGACCTCGGGCTACAACCAGCGCCGTGAGGAGTGCGCGCGGGCCTGCGAGCTGCTCGGCGTCGCGACGCTCAGCGAAGCGACGCTCGAGCAGGCGCGGAGCTTGCCCGAGCCGCTCGATCGGCGCACCGTGCATGTCGTCAGCGAGAACGCGCGTGTCGATGAGACGGTGGCAGCGCTCGCGCGGGGCGACCTCGCTGCGGTCGGCGAGCTCCTCGACGCGTCGCACGCGAGCCTCCGGGACCTCTACGAGGTCTCGACACCGGCGGTAGAGGCAACAGTGGAGCGCCTGCAGGCGGCCGGCGCGCTGGGCGCGCGGATCGTCGGCGGCGGCTTCGGCGGCCACGTGCTCGCGCTGATGCCGCCCGGAGCACGCGCTCCCGAGGGCGCGCGCGAAGTGCGCCCTGGTGAGGGCGGCCGGCTGCTCGACTGATCAGCCGGGCAGATCGCGCAGCGCCGGGTAGAGCGCCTGGTAGCGCGCGCGGCGCTCGCGATAGACCTCGACCCACTCGGGGACGGGCTCGATCCGCTCGCCCGGACGCACCGTCGCCGCTACCGCGGTGCCGACATCCGGCCAGATCTGCGCGGCAACGCCGCCGAGGATCGCGGCACCGAACGCCGCCCCCTCGTCGACGGCGACGCGCTCCAGCGGCAGCTCGAGCACCGAGGCGACGATCTGGAGCCAGAGCCGGCTCGCCGCGCCGCCGCCCGAGACGCGGGCGAACGCGGGCGTGCCACCCAGCTCGCAGATCAAGTCAAGCGAGTCGCGCAGCCCGTAGGCGACACCCTCGAGCACGGCACGCACGAGCGCGCCGCGATCGTGGCGCAGCTCGAGCCCGATGAAGGCGCCGCGCGCGTCCGGGTCCGGGTAAGGCGTCCGCTCGCCGGCCAGGTAGGGCAGGAACAGAAGACCGTCCGTACCGGCCGGCCAGCGCGCCGCTTCCTCGGTGAGCGCGTCGTAGCGCTCACCCGCCGCCACGGCGTCGCGCAGCCAGCGCAGCGAGCCGGCTGCCGAGAGCATCACGCCCATCACATGCCAGGCGTCCGGTACCGCATGGCAGAAGGCGTGTAGGCGTGCCTGCGGGTCCGAGGCGTAGTGCTCGAGCGCGGCAAATACGACGCCCGATGTCCCGAGGACGACCGAGAGCGGACCGGGCCGATCGACGCCGACACCGAGCGCGCCAGCCGCCTGGTCGCCGGCTCCGGCCGCGACCGGCACGCCTGCCGCCGTCTCGCCCGAGATATCGGGGCACTCGAGCACCGGTGGCAGCATCGCCGCATCGATCGCCAGCGCATCGAGGACCTCGTCGCTCCAGCGGCGGGCGGCGACATCGAGCAGCAGCGTGCCCGACGCGTCGGCGACGTCGATCGCGTGCGTGCCGCACAGGCGCAGGCGCACGTAATCCTTCGGCAGGGCGATCCGCGCGATCTGCCCGTAGAGGTCGGGCTCGTGACGGCGCAACCACAGGAGCTTCGGCGCCGTGAAACCCGGGAGGGCGCGATTGCCGGTGAGCTCGATCAGGCGCTCGAGCCCGACCGTCGCCTCGATCTCCGCACACTCCGCGCCGGTGCGCTGGTCGTTCCAGAGGATCGCCGGGCGGAGCACACGGTCACGGTCGTCGAGCGCCACGAGGCCGTGCATCTGACCCGACAGGCCGATCGCCGCCGGGGCGCCCGCGTCCTCGTCCAGCCGCGCCAGGACGGCTTCGGTCGCCGACCACCAGTCGGCGGGATCCTGCTCTGCCCAGCCGGGTCGCGGCGTCGAGAGCGGGTAGCCGACCTCGGCGCGCGCGAGCACGCTCCCATCAGCGTCGATCGCCAATCCCTTGACGGCTGAGGTACCGACGTCCAGTCCAACCAGAGCCCCCATAGCGGCTACCAGTGGGCGTGCACGTGCTCGCGGATCAAGCGGTCATACACGTCGCGCACGCCTCCGAGCTGGTCGTCGCGCAGCCGCGGCAGGTCGGCTGCCGCCGCGTTCGCGCGCGCCTGCTCGATGTTGCGCGCGCCCGGGATCACCGTGCTCACCCCCGGTTGGTCGATCACCCAGCGCAGGGCGAACTGGGCGAGCGTCGTCCCGGGGTCGGCCAGGCGGCTCAGCTCGCGCACAGCGGCGAGCCCAACCTCGTAGGGCACTCCCGAGAAGGTCTCGCCGACGTCGAACTGCTCGCCGTGGCGGTTGTAGTTGCGGTGATCGTTGGCCGGGAACGTGGTCCGCTCGTCGTAGCGTCCGCTGAGCAGGCCGGAAGCAAGCGGCACGCGCGCGATGACGCCGACGCCCGCATCGCGAGCTGCCGGGAGGACCTCTTGGAGCGGCTTCAAGCGCAGGCAGTTGAGAATGATCTGGACAGTCGCAACGCCGGGCCGCTCGATCGCGCGCAGCGCCTGCGCGCACGTCTCGACCGAGACGCCGTAGGCGGCGATCCGCCCTTCGGAGACCATGTCATCGAGCGCCGCGAAGACGGCGTCGGACTCGTACACCGCGTCCGGCGGGCAATGGAGCTGGACAAGATCGATCGTCTCGACAGCGAGATTCTCGCGCGAGCGGTCGTTCCAGGCGCGAAACGCCTCGCGGTTGTAGTTCTCCGGCAGCTGCTCGACGCGACGACCCATCTTCGTTGCGACGAGGACATCTTTCCGGCGCGCTGCGATCTCGCCACAGAAGCGCTCGCTGCGCCCATCGCCATACACGTCGGCGGTGTCCAGCAGCGTGACGCCGGCATCGAGGCTCGCCTCGAGCACTGCGTGCGCGGCCTGCGGGGCGACCTCCCCCCAGTCAGCGCCGAGCTGCCATGTCCCGAGCCCGACTACGCTCACGCGCCGTCCGCCGAGGCGTTCGATCGTCCGCTCCTCCATCAGCCTCATCCTCGCATTTCTCGCGCCGAGCCATCGGTCAGGATGCGTGCATGCAAGCGACCGGGCTAGAGCTCGCCGAGCAGCGGATGCGCGAACGCGGCGAGCCGGAGGGTGCGATCAAGGGCTTCGCGAGCGCTTACCGACGGCTGGCGGCGGGCGCGCAGGCATTCATCGCGAGCAGCGAGCTCGAGCCCGTCAGCGACGTGCCGGGGCTCGAGGAGCTTTCACTCGAGGATGAGGCGCGCGCGCTCGGCCCGGTAGCGGTGATCAAGCTGAACGGCGGCCTCGCGACGACGATGGGGCTGCGTCATCCGAAGTCGCTGGTCGAGGCCCGCGACGGCCGCTCGTTCCTCGAGATCATCAGCGGCCAGACGCGTGCACTGCGCTCGCGCCTTCGCATCGCCCTGCCGCTGCTGCTGATGGATAGCGAGGCAACTCAGCAGGACACGCTCGCGGCACTCGCAGCCGGCGAGCCGCTGAACGCGGACCTACCCGCCGACTTCCTCCAGAGCATGATCCCGAAGCTCGACGCGGACAGCCTGGCTCCCGTGAGCTGGCCCAAGGAGCCCGCGCTCGAGTGGTGCCCGCCCGGACACGGCGACGTCTACGGAGCACTCGCGCGCACCGGGCTGCTCGAGCGCCTGCTCGAGGGCGGCATGCGCTACGCGATGATCTCCAACGTGGACAACCTCGGCGCGACACCTGACCCCAGAATCGCCGCCCACGTCGCAGCCACCGGCGCGCCGTTCCTGATGGAGGTCGTCGAGGGCACCGCAGCGGATCGCAAGGGCGGGCATATCGCTCGCCGGCGCGCAGACGGCATGCTCGTGCTGCGTGAGACGGCGCAGACGCCGCCCGATGACGAGGACTCCTTCCGCGACTACAAGCGTTGGCGCTACTACAACACGAACAACCTGTGGATCAACCTCGAGGCGCTCGCGGACGCGCTCGAGCGCAACGCGGGGGTGTTCGAGCTGCCGCTGATCGTCAACCACAAGACGGTCGATCCGCGCGATTCGAGCTCGACCGAGGTGCTGCAGCTGGAAAGCGCGATGGGCGCGGCGATCTCGAGCTTCGCTGACGCCCAGATCCTGCGCGTCCCGCGCACGCGATTCGCCCCCGTGAAGACGACCGATGACCTGCTGCTCCTGCGCTCGGACGTCTACTCGCTGACCAAGGACATGCATGTCGAGCCGGTTCCCGAGCGAGCCGATGACCTTCCGCTCGTGGAGCTCGACCCCGCGCACTACAAGCTGCTCGACGCCTTCGACGCGCGCTTTCCCGCCGGGCCGCCTTCGCTGCGCGAGGCGCAACGGCTCAGCGTGCGCGGCGATGTGACCTTCGGCAGCGGCGTGATCGTGCGCGGCGATGTCGAGATCGCGGTCTCCGAGCCGGTGAAGATCGCCGACGGCACGGTGCTCAGGCCTACGGGCGCCTGACCCCCACGGCCATCGGGGCGCCCGGATTCGAACCGGGGACCTCGTGCTCCCAAAGCACGCGCGCTAACCAGGCTGCGCCACGCCCCGCTCAGCCAGAGACTACGCGTCGCAGCGCGGCGGCGCCCGGCGCTGGTAGCGTCCGGCGCGGGACATGGCGGAGATCGAGCCCCTGCGCGCCCTGCACTACGACCTCGCGAAAGCGGGGTCGCTCGGCAACCTCGTCGCGCCGCCCTACGACGTGCTCGACGGCGAGCAGCGATCCGAGCTGGCCGGCCGCTCCCCCTACAACGTCGTCCATGTCGACCTGCCGCTAGGAGAGGATCCGTACGCCCAGGCGGCCGCGCGCTTCGCCGACTGGCAGCGCGAGGCGATCGTCGTGCGCGATGGCGACCCGGCGCTGTGGGCCTACGCGCAGCGCTATCGCGGGCCCGATGGCCATTCGCGCACACGGCGTGGCTTCTTCGCGCGCGTTCGCATCGAGGAATACGGGCCCGGCCGCATCCGCCCACACGAGCGCACCCACCCGGGGCCGAAGGAGGACCGCCTGCGCCTGACGCGCGCCACGCGCGCAAACCTCTCCCCCATCTTCTCGCTGTACTCCGACCCCGCCGGCGCGGCCTGGACCGCGCTCGCACCGGCAACGCGCGGGCGGCCGTGGGGCGAGGTGACCGACGCGGACGGAACCGCGCACCGGCTCTGGCGCGTCGGCGAGCCGCTTGCGACCGCGCGGGCACAGGAAGCGTTGCGCGGCGTCGAGCTGCTGATCGCCGACGGGCATCACCGCTACGAGACGGCGCGGGTGTACGCCGAGGAGATCGGCGGCGACGGGCCCCATCGCTACGTGCTGATGTGCCTCGTTGCGCTCGAGGATCCCGGTCTCACCGTGTTCCCGACCCACCGGCTCGTGCGGGGGATCTCGGATGCGCGCTGGCGGGCGCTCGACGCCGCGATCGCACGCGACTTCACCGCGCGGCCGGTGTCGCGCGAGCGGATCGAACCCGCGGCCGGGGACGGACCGCTCGAGATCGGCTACATCGACACGCGCACACGCGAGCCGCAGCGACTCGTGCTGCGCGATCAAGCGACCGCCGATGCGGCGCTCGCGGACGCGACGCCCGCGTACCGCAGGCTCGACACGGGCGTGCTCGAGGCGCTGCTACTCACCGGCGCGCTCGGGCTGACCGAGGCGGACATCTCGCACCTGAACGACTTCGGCTACGCGCGCGACGCCGATCAGGCCCTCGCGCTGATCGACGAGGGCGCCTACGAGGCAGCGTTCCTGCTGCGCCCAACGCCGGTCGAACAGGTGCGTGAGGTGGCAGCGAGCGGCGAGAACATGCCGCCGAAATCGACCTACTTCTTCCCGAAGCTCCTCACAGGGCTCCTGTTCAACCCGCTGTACGCGTGAGACCGGCGCAGGCGACAAGCCTGCGCGAGGTCCTGCTCGACCCTGCGGAGGCGTTCAGCGTGGATCCGGGGGGCAGCGCGCAAGCCGCCGTGCTCGTGCCGCTGCACGAGCACGACGGCGAGCTGCTCGCCGTCTTCACGCAGCGACCGGATGACCTGCCGCGCCACGCCGGTCAGATCTCCTTCCCGGGCGGACGCGTCGAGGATGCCGACGCGGACCTGATCGCCACGGCGCTGCGCGAAGCCGACGAAGAGATCGGGCTTCCTGCGACGGCGGTCACCGTGCTCGGGGCGCTGTGCCCGATCCACGTGCCGCGCTCGGACTTTGCCGTCTACCCCGTCGTCGCCGCGATCGTGCGCCCGGAGCGCTGGCGCCCAGCGGCGGGTGAGGTGGATGCGATCCTCGAGCTGAGCCTGAGCGCGCTGGCCGCAAACCGCGGCTCAGCAGTGATCGGTGGACCGGAGCGGCGGCACGAGACGCCGACATTCACGATCGGCGAGCGGGTGATCTGGGGCGCCACGGGGTTCATCCTCGCCGACCTGCTCACCCGGATGGGGCTGAGCTGAGGCCTTCGAGCAGGCCGTCGAGGGCGCCGCGAGCCGCGACCCGCCAGGCGGGCTCGTCGGCGGGATCGGCCTTGAGAACCTGCACCGGTATCTCGTTGTAGGCGCCCGCCGTCACGATCAGCGCGCGGCCGTTCTCGAGCAGGTCCGCCTCGACGCACCCCGCAGCTTCGTAGAGGAGGCCGCGCACGGTCGTGTCGATCGTCTGGGTGGCGAAGAAGGCCAGGCGTGAGCCGTGCAGGGCGGCGAGCTCCTCGCGCGTACCGCGGGCGGTGCCGAGTAGCCAGCAGGCGATCGTGACGTTCTCGAGTGCATAGCGAAGCGAAGCGATGCGATCGGGGGTCCCGATCCAGCACTCGGCGCCGGCTGCCTCGATCGCGCTGCGCCCCGACTCCTCGCGCGTCGTCATCCGCACCGCGTGCCCGGCGGCGAGGAGCTCCGTCGCCAGGCCGCGGGCACGAGCACCGCCACCGACGAAGAGGATTCGCGCCACGTGCGGGATTATCGTGGCGGCGCGATCTCACGTCCTGCGGCGTTGGCGCGTTATTCAGGTGATGGAGCGTTTGCCGCCATTCCAGGTCGTGCTAGACCGCCACAGCGACGAGGTATGGCGCGTCCTGCGCGGGATGGTTGGCGCGCAGGCGGCGGAGGACTGCTTCCAGGAGACCTTTCTGGCCGCGCTTCGCGCCTATCCACGACTGCGTGAGGGCTCGAACGTCCGCGCCTGGCTATTGACGATCGCGCACCGCAAGGCGATCGACCATACGCGCCGGCGCCGGCACGAGCTACCGCTCGAGGAAGAACACGAGCCGGCCGCCCCGAGGGCGCCCGAACGGGAGATCTGGAGCGCGGTGGCACAGCTGCCGCCGCGTCAGCGAGCGGCAGTCGTCCTGCGCTACGGCGCCGATCTGGCCCACCGCGAGGTGGCGGAGCTGATCGGCTGCTCCGAAGAGGCAGCGCGGCGATCACTGCACGAGGGACTGAAGCGAATGCGGGAGGAGCTATGACAGACGACGACCGGTTGAGCGCAGTGCTGAAGGAGCCCGATCCGCGCGCCGGCGCGGCGGCGCGACGGTTCGCGGAGCGTGCCGCGGCGAGCTGGAGCACCGACCTCGCCTACGCGACACTCGCGAGCCCGATCGGCGAGCTGCTGCTCGTCGCCTCGCGGCGGGGACTGACCGTCGTCTACTACGCCGATCGCGGGATCGAGGCGCCGCTGGCCGAGCTCGCGGCGACGCGCTCGCCGCGGATCGTCGCGTCGGCCGCGAGGCTCGACCCGTGGCGGCGCGAGCTCGACGAGTACTTCGCGCGCCGGCGCGAGGCGTTCGACTCGCCGCTGGACCTCAGCAGCCTGAGCGGGTTCCGCCGCCGCGTCCTGCTTGCCACGGCGAGGATTCCTTACGGCGCCGCGCTCAGCTACAAGGAGGTTGCGGCGAAGGCGGGCAGCCCGGGCGCGGCGCGAGCGGCGGGTAACGCGCTCGGCTCAAACCCGCTGCCGATCGTGATCCCGTGCCACCGCGTGCGGCACGTCGGGGGCGGGCTCGGCGGCTACACCGGCGGCGTGGAGCGCAAGCGCGCGCTGCTCGCGATCGAGCAGCAGCACGGCTGATCGCTCACGGGCAACGCGGCGCGTCGGCCGCGGCACGGCGCGCGAAGGGCCCATCGGCCGGGGCGTTGGCGAGCATGAAGGTGTCGGGCTGCTCGCCCGGCATCCGGCGGTTCGCGAGAAACGCGAGATACGGCGGGCCCGAGTAAGCGCGCGCGGGCGGGCAACGGCGCGCGGCGCTGACCGCAGCGTTGACCGCCGCGGGTGAGCTCACTTCGGCGAGCCCGGACTGGGCGCCGGGGCGGCGCGCGAGCGGCGGGTTGCCCGGATCGAGCAGGATCGAGGCCGACTGCGCGAGGAGCAGCAGAATGGCGAGCGATGCGAGTAGTCGTGTCCCGCCACTACGCCAGAGCGCCGCGGCGCCGGCCACGGCGAGTGCGAGCAGCGGCGCTTCCGCGACCACGAGCACGTCGAGATAGGAGCCGCGCTTGAACAGCGAGAGGCCGAGGAGCAGACCGCCGGCGGCGCTCGCGAGCAGCACGCGCTCGAGCTGAGGGTCGGCGCTGAGCGCCGCGCGCCGGCGCGCGGCGAGGACGAGCGGCGCCGCGAGGACGAGGAGCGGCAGCTCGTTCCAGGCGGCTTGGGCGAGCAACCCGCCCACGTAGTGCAGCGACGCGGTCCCAACCTCGAGTTGGGCGCGCACGGTCTCCGTCCAGAGGGCGGTGCCGTAGCCCGCGAGTGACGCGCCGGCGAGGATCGCGCCAGAGGCCAGAAATGCGGCGCCCGTGCGGCGTCGATCAGCGCCGGCTAGGACGATCGCGAGCGCGGGCACGACGAACGCGAGCTTGCACGCCACGGCGAGCGCGAGTGCCACACCGGTCCAGGCCGACCGCCCCGGGCGCGCAGCGAGCAGCGCGCCCGCCATCAGCAGTGGCGCCGCGATCGTCTCCGGGATGAGCTGCGCGTGCTCGTGCAGCTCGATCGGCAGCAGCGGGCTTGCCAGCGCGGCGGCGAGCGCGAGTGCGCGCCGGTTGCTCAGGCGCAGGGCTGCGAAGCCGACGAGCAGCGCCGTCGCGAGCTCGGCGAGGGCCATCCCAGTGCGCAGGGACGCGAGGCCGTCGTGGATCGCCAGGAGGCCGGCGCCGACGAGGTATACGGGTGGGGGCTGCGCCCCAGCGAAGGCGGAATACAGGCCGCCGCCGTGGAGTAGCTCGCGCGCGCTGAGCGCGTAGACCCCGTCAGAGAAGTCCCAGTAGCCGTTGCGCTGCCAGAGCGCGAGCAGGACGTACTCGGCGGCTAGGGCCGCCAACGCACCTGCGATGAGCCCACGCCGCGCGAGCATCGTGGCCGGGATGCTCAGGCTGCGAGGGCCTTGCCGCGCACCGGCGTGTCGCGCAGGTACCACTCCGCGTCGAGGGCGGCCTGGCAGCCGGATCCCGCAGCAGTGACGGCCTGGCGATAGGTGTGATCGACGAGATCGCCGGCCGCGAAGACGCCGGGCCGGTTGGTTCGCGTCGAGCGGCCCTCGGTGACGACGTAGCCGTTCTCGTCGAGCTCGACAGCCCCGCGCACGATCTCGGAGGTCGGGACGTGTCCGATCGCCACGAACGCTCCGGTCACCGCCATCTCGAGCTGCTCGGCGGTCTGCGTATTGCGAAGACGTGCCAGCTGGAGTGCGCCTTTCGGCGAGGGTACGAGCTCCTCCACTACGTACGGCGTGAGCAGCTCGATGTTCGCCACCGACCGCGCCCGGTCGAGCATGATCGCCGAGGCGCGGAACTGTTCGCGGCGGTGCACGATCGTCACCTTGCGCGTGAACTTGGCGAGGAAGATCGCTTCCTCCATCGCGGAATCGCCGCCGCCGACGACGATCGCGTCGTGGTCCTTGAAGAACGCTGCGTCGCAGGTCGCGCAGTAGCTGACGCCGCGGCCCGCGAGCTCGAGCTCTCCGGGGGCGCCGAGCCGCTTGTGCTCCGCGCCCATCGCGAGGATCACGGCGCGCGCGAGGTGCTCCTCGTCGTCGACCCAGACACGATGAAGCCCCCCGGGGTCGTCCGCGAACTCGACGCGCGTCACGTTCTCGGTCACGAGCCGCGCGCCGAAGCGCTCTGACTGTTCGCGCAGCTGCTGCATCATCTCGGGGCCGCCGACGCCGGCCGGATAGCCGGGGAAGTTCTCGACGTCGGTCGTCTGCTGGAGCAGCCCGCCCCACGCGAACCCCTCGAAAACGAGCGGCTCGAGCTCCGCGCGCGCCGCATAGAGCGCGGCCGTGTAACCCGCTGGCCCGCTACCAATGATGATCACGTTCTCGGGGCTCGGCATCTGCTCTCCTGACTCAATACTTTACTTTTTGTAGTATAGCTCATCAGCCGGCAGGCGGCTCGAGCGCGAGGCGCCGGGCGTGCTCGATCAGGCCCGCGAGCCGCCCCAGCTGGGCCCGCGCAAGCGGCTCGCCCGCGAGCACAACCGCGCAGAGCGCGGCGCCTCCGATCAAGTCGACGACGTAGTGCTCGCCGAGGTAGACGAGCGCAAAGCCGAGCAGTCCCGCGTACGCGACGCCAACCGCGCCGGGAGCCGCGCCCGTCTCGCTGAGCAGCACCGCCGCCATCGACGACGTCGCGAAATGCAGCGACGGCATCGCCGCGAGGGGGTTCCCGCCGAACAGGCTGTAGAGCCGCGGCCAGCGCCCACGCCAGAAGTGCTCGCCGTACTCGACCATCAGGCGGCGCACGAGGACCGCGGTCTCGTCGTCCAATCCGCCGAGCCGCCCCTGCTCCGCCGCATACCAGGGAGGCGCCGTCGGGAGCAGCCAGTAGATGGCGGCGCCGAGATCGAAGACCGCGTAGCTCATCGTGGCGGCGCGGAGGAAGCGCCGCGGGTTGCGCGCGCGTACATAGAGCAGCGAGACGTGCGGGGTCGCAAACCAGGCCCAATGGGCCCAGACGAGCACTTGCTCCAGGGCATTGAAGCGGCCGTCCTTGTGCAGCGCGCGCTGGAGGCGCGTCGTCGGCAGCTTGCCCGCGCCGAGGACGTTGTCGAGCGCGATCGGGTAGTCGACGCGCACGCGCGCGGCGAGCGCCGCCGCGTTGTCGTTGGGCATCTTGTAGGACGCCAGATAGGCGTACATCTGGAGCGCACAGACCGCCACGTCGCGCCTGCGACCGCGCGGCCAGACGACCGCCGCAGCAAGCGGCGCCAGCGACGCGCCGCCGAGCACCGCCGCGGGATGCAACCGCAGTCGCCGACGCACGATCGGCAGCGCCACGCCACCGGCGATCAGCGCGTAGCCGGCGAGGCGCGCCGCGCGACGCGCCGAGGACCCGTGGCCGGCGCCGGGCGCCGGCGCCCCGGCGACACGACGCAGGACGACGCCGTACACATCCTGGATCGGGCGGGAGCGATCGAGCGTCTTGTCAGGCGCCACTAGTCACGCCGCCCGCGCGAGCGCATATTCCCGCGCCCGCTCGACGAGCGCCGCGATGATCCGGCTCGCCTCGTCGGCCTCCGGATGCCACTGGACGCCAAGCGCAAAGCGTTTGGACGGGATCTCGATCGCCTCCGGCAACTCGTCGACGTCGGCCCAGCCGGTGACGACGAGGTCATCGCCCAGCCGGTCGATCCCCTGGTGGTGGTGCGAAAGGGTGGCCTGCCGCTGCCCTCCCGCCGCCGCTGCGGCGAGCGAGCCCGGAGCGAGATGGACGGGGTGATCGGCGCCCTCGAAGCTGCCCGGGACGCGCAGGTGCTCGCCATGCCCAACGTGCGTCGGCAGATGCTGGATCAGCGTTCCGCCGCGCGCGACGTTGAGGACCTGCATGCCGCGGCAGATTCCCAGGAAGGGAAGATCCCGCTCGACCGCACGCTGCGCGAGGGCGATCTCGAACTCGTCGCGCTCGCGGATTCCGTGGTGAGTCTCGGCAGCGCGCTGCGCGCCGTAGAGCAGCGGGTCGACATCGGCGCCGCCCGCGAGCAGCAGCGCATCGAGCAGGTCGAGCACGAGATCCGGTTGACGGGCGACGAGCGGGTCGGGCGGGAGCATGACCGCGACCGCGCCGGCGCGTTGGATCGCCCGCAAATAGCTCTGCGGCAAGAGCACCGCGCTCTGGTCCCACACACTCCAGGTAGCGCGCTCTACCGCGGCTGCAACCCCGATCAGCGGAACGCGCATGCCCAAACCGTAGCGTCCGCGCCCCCCGAACACTTCGTGCGGGGATGCCGCAACGCGCCGGGCCAACCGGCGCCTCGCGCCGGAGCCTGACTAGAATCAGCGCCGACGTTGCGAGGACACCTGCCCCAAGCGCTGCGCGGTCGGAGGACGCTTGCCGTCTTCGCGCTCGCAACCGTGCCCGGTCTGGCCTTCGCGCCGAGCGCGCTGGCGAGCGCACTGACGCCCGAGAAGGGCGGCTCGCCCGCCGCCAACCACATCTGGAGCCTCTACCTCATCACGTTGATCATCGCGACGGTGGTCTTCGCCGGCGTCGAGGGCACGCTGCTCTATTGCCTCATCCGCTTCCGTGCCCGCAAGGGTCGCGAGGCCAAGCAGCTGCACGGCAACACGCAGCTCGAGATCGGCTGGACAGTGGGCGCGGCGCTTGTCCTCGTGGCGCTCGCGGTCGTGACGTTCCTCGACCTGCGCGAGGTGCGCGACCCCGTCAACTCGGGCCCCGGAGGCCTCGACCTCAGCGGCTCACAGTACGTGACGACCGGCTCGCTCAAGCCGCCGAACGGCCGTGCGCTGACGATCGACGTGATCGGCATGCAGTTCATCTGGCAGTACGTCTACAAGAACTACTCGCCGAGCCCCGATGGCCTGGGAACGCCCTACTCCTACTACCAGATGGTCGTGCCAACGAACACGACGGTCATCCTCCACGTCTCCTCGAAGGACGTCGTCCACGAGTGGTGGATTCCGAAGCTCGGCGCGAAGGTTCAGGCGGTGCCCGGCTACACGAACTACACCTGGTTCAAGATCTCCAAGCCCGGCAACTACGCCGGTCAGTGCTCGTTCCTCTGCGGTCGCGGGCACGCGCGGATGATCGCCGAGGTCACGGCCGTGCCGCCGGCAAAGTTCATCGGCTGGCTGCACTCGCAGGAGAGCGCACTTCACAGCGCGGACGTCCACGCGGAGGCGTGTCGGCAGGAGCTGAACTCGAGCGGGGGCTCGCAGTCGGGCGAGTTCGCGAAGAATTGCTGAGTCAGGGAGGACAGGAATGGCGAGCGTAGCCCTAAGACCGATTCCACAAGTGGTCGCTCACCGCGCCGAGGCCGAGCCGCGCGGCCTGATGAGCTGGCTCACGACCACCGACCACAAGCGAATCGGGATCCTCTACCTCGTCACCTCGTTCGCGTTCTTCGTCCTCGGCGGCACCGAGGCGCTGATGATCCGCCTGCAGCTTGGCGAGGCGAACAACACGCTCGTCAGCCCGGAGGTCTACAACCAGCTCTTCACGATGCACGGGACGACGATGGTCTTCCTGTTCGTCGTGCCGATGCTGGCGGGCTTCGGCAACTACTTCGTCCCGCTGATGATCGGCGCGCGCGACATGGCCTTCCCGCGGCTGAACGCGCTCTCCTACTGGCTGTTCCTCGCCGGCGGCATCGTGCTCTACTCGTCGATCTTCTGGAGCCCACCCGAGGCGGGCTGGATCTCGACGGTGCCGCTCGCCGGCTCCTCCTACCTTCCATCCGGCGGTGTCGACGCCTGGATCTACCTGATCCACCTCACCGGCCTCTCCTCGCTGCTCGGCTCGATCAACTTTTACGTGACGGTCGCGAACATGCGCGCCCCGGGGATGAGCTGGTCGCGCCTGCCGCTGTTCGTCTGGTCGATCCTCGCCTACTCGCTGCTGTTGATCATCGCGATCCCGGTGATCGCGGGCGCCGTCACGATGCTGCTGCTCGACCGCCACTTCGGCACGCACTTCTTCGACACCGCGCACGGGGGCTCGGCGCTCTTATGGCAGAACCTGTTCTGGTTCTTCGGCCACCCCGAGGTCTACATCCTGATCCTGCCCGCGTTCGGGGTCATCTCCGAGGTACTGCCGGTCTTCGCGCGCAAGCCGATCTTCGGCTACAAGGCGATCGCGGCATCGACGATCATGATCTCGTTCCTCGGGCTGCTCGTGTGGGTCCACCACATGTTCACGACGCCGACGCCGATCGTGATCCTGGTCTTCGCGATGATCAGCTCGTTCCTGATCGCCGTGCCGACGGGGATCAAGATCTTCAACTGGATCGGAACCCTGTGGCAGGGGTCGATCGAGTTCCGCACACCGCTGATGTACGCCGTCGGGATGGTGGCGCTGTTCACGATCGGCGGACTGTCGGGGATCTTCCTGGCAATGATCCCCGTCGACTGGCAGCTGTCAGACACCTACTTCGTCGTCGCCCACATCCACTTCGTGTTCGTCGGCGGCTCGACGATGGGGATCTTCGCCGCGATCTACTACTGGTTCCCGAAGATCACGGGCCGGATGCTGAGCGAGCGGCTCGGCAAGTGGTCGTTCTGGCTGATGTTCGTCGGGATCCTCGTGACGTTCATGATCCAGCACTCGCTCGGCCTCGACGGCATGCCCCGCCGCGTGTACGAGTACTCGAACGTCGGCAACCTCCAGCTCTACAACCAGATCTCGACCGGCGGCTCGTGGATCCTCGGGTTCGGCGTGCTGCTGACGATCATCAACGTCTGGCGCTCGGTGCATCACGGGACAATCGCCGGCCCCGACCCGTGGAAGGCGAACACGCTCGAGTGGTTCACGACCTCCCCGCCGCCCGTCAACAACTTCGACGAGATTCCTCGCGTGCGCTCGCTCGAGCCGATGAAGGACATCCGCCGCGAGATCGAGCGCCGCTCGCGCGATGGCACAGGGGCGACGCAGACACCAGCCGAGATCAAGACGACCGTCTAATGCGCCCACCGGTGATCTAGTGGCATCGACTCAGGTCAGGGCAGTCTCGAGCGCGCTCACGCGCGAGCTGAGCCCCGCATGGCAGCTGGTCTCCGACTACGTCACGCTGACCAAGCCGAAGGTCCAGTCACTGCTGCTCTTGACGACGGTCACGACGATGTACGTGGCCGCCTCGCCGTCGCCGTTGCGTGTCGCGCTGACCTGCCTCGGCGGCTACCTCTCGGCCGGCGGCGCGGGCGCTGTGAACCACTATTACGACCGCGACATCGATGCCAAGATGGCGCGCACGCGCGACCGCCCGATCCCGTCGGGACGCGTGTCGCCACAAGCCGCACTGTCGTTCGGCATCGCCCTGGTCGTGGCGTCCGTGCTCCTGCTCGGAAGCACCGTCAACTGGCTCGCCGCGGGCCTGTCGTTTGCCGGCTTCGCCGGCTACGTGGGCGTCTACACGATCTGGCTGAAGCGGCGTACGCCACAGAACATCGTGATCGGCGGGGCCGCCGGCGCCGTTCCGCCGCTTGTTGGCTGGGCCGCCGCGACCGGCCATCTCGCCTGGACCGCGGTGTTCCTGTTCGCGATCGTCTTCTACTGGACGCCGCCCCATTTCTGGGCCCTCAGCCTGCTGATGAAAGACGAGTACGCGAAGGTCGGTGTGCCGATGATGCCGGTCGTCCGCGGCGAGGCGGAGACACGCCGCCAGATCCTCATCTACTCGGTGCTGCTCTACGCGGTGACGCAACTGCCGTTCTGCGCCGGCGAGCTCGGCGGCGTGTACCTCGGCGCCTCGATGACGCTCGGCCTCGCCTTCGTCTACGCCGCGTTTCGCCTTTATCGCGATGCGACGCGGCGGGCGGCGTTGCAGCTGTATCTCTTCTCGCTCGCCTATCTCGCGCTGCTGTTTGCCGCGATGGTCGCCGACGCCCAGTTGTAGGATTCGCCCGTGGACCGTCGGCTCGCGACCCGCAACATCCGCATGGCGCTCCTGATCGGCGCGTTCTCGGTCTTCATGCTCGGGCTGAGCTTCGTCGCCGCCGAGATCTGGATCGGCTGATGAGCGAGCGCGAGCCCGACGAGCGCAGCGAGTCGGTGGCGCCCGCCGGCGAAGAGATCCACATCCCTGGTTCGTCGATCCTGCCGATCCTGCTCGCCGCGGGAATCACCCTGGCGATCATCGGTATCACGATCAGCATCATCCTCGTCGTCATCGGCCTGGCCATCGTGATCCCCGTAACCGTGCTCTGGATCCGCTCGACGATCACGGACATCGGCGGGCTACCGCCGCATCACTAGCTGCGGTGACGGCCTTGGGGCCGGGTTGTGTGGCGGCTGCTGGGTGGGCCGTCATCCTCGCTGGGACTTTGCGTGCGCCGGCGTGTGGGGCGGGGGCGTGCTGGCGCCCGTGCGCTTCGGTCAGCCGTAGGGGGCGTAGCGGTGGTGGAGCATGAGGTCGTTGCCGTCCGGATCCGAGAACAGGGCCATGTGGCAGACGCCCGTATCGAGGGTGTCGCCGGCGAACTCGACGCCCTTGGCCTCGAGCTCATGGAAACTCCTTGGGTCGGTTCGCCGGCGGGTGAGTGTAGTCCGAGGGGCCGCACGCCGGGACAAGCCGCCCGGACGACCGATAGCATCTCGGTATGAGCAACGGTCAGCGTTACCGCCTGCGGGCGCCTTCGACAGGGCGCGAGGTGATCATCGAGGCCGCCCCGGATCGCGTCTATCGAGATCGCGACACGGGTGAGCAGCTCGAGGTCGTTGGCAAGCTGCTGCCGCTCGCGCCGTCGCCTTCGCACCTGCCGTGGTCGGTGGAGAACCTGCGCTTCTGTCCGTGGTGCGAGCAGCTCGCGCAGAAGGACTTGAACGATTGCCCGACCTGCGGTCGCCGCATGGGGCCGATCGGCGAGTGACGATGCGCACGCCGCCGCGCTGGCGGCGCTCGCGCCGAGCGACCGCCCTTACCGCTGCCTGCGCAGGCGCGGTGCTGATTGCGGGTTGTGGTGGCTCAACCCAGTCCGAGAAGGTGCCGAACAACGTCCCGAACGTCGCCGCGCAGCCAAAGGTTGCGACGGCCGTGACGCCTTCGACCACCGGTGCGAGCGGCACGACGAGCGGGAGCACGGGCTCGACGGCGAGCTCGACGAGCACGAACGGGACCTCACCCGCAACCGGCTCGACGACGACTAGCGCGGCAGGCGGCGGGGTGAGCGCCAGCACGACGAGCACGGCGACCGGGACGACCGGGGCGGGGACGGGGACCAACACCGGCGGGGGCGGCACCACGACGAGCGGCGGAGGCTCATCGGCGCTCGGAGCGGGCGGCGGCGCGGCTGCGCCATCATCGGGCGCGACCGGCGGAACCTAGTCGGCTGAGCGCGCCCTAGGTGTAGTTCCTGAGG
>PLFX01000018.1 GCA_003138355.1 Solirubrobacterales bacterium | reverse complement strand
AGATTTCAACCGGCCTTGACAGGGTACCGCCATTGACGTAGCGGCCGTGCTGGCGTTGATTGGTGCACTGGTGCTACGAGTCCCCCTTTCCGGCGAATGCGCACCGCGGACGGTGTCGAAGGGTACGCACGTACGGTCCCTGACCGACGACGAACGGAGCGTTGTCGTTGATCATGCGGGCGGAGCCCGCGAGCTATGACCGCCTCGGACCGCGCCGCGTTAGGGAGCGGGCGTACGGGGAGAACACGTCCGGTGCGCAAAGCCGCACCATGGACCGCCGCGAACAGTGCGTCATCGCGTGTTGGGCGTTCAGGCTGCCAACATGTCTACTGCTTCCGACGAGTACTTCGCCTGTGCATCGGCTCCGACTCGCTGTCCTAGGGTCCGCCCTCTAGGTCGTATTGCGCTACGCAGCCGTGCCCCGCGTGGAAGACATAAATTATCGCTGGGGTTTGGGGCAAGCTGAGCGGCTGCCGCGCCACATAGGCAACTTCGCCCGGCCCAACGGCCGTGAACCCCGAAATCGCACGAAGCCGGCCTAGTCGAGGCACGTGCCTGCAACCTTCGTCGTTGGTGTAGTCGCGACCGCCAAAACGCCCCGGCTCGCTGGCCCTCACGACAAGAATGACCTCGATAACACACGCCGCGACCAGTATGGTCAGCGCACCAAGTGCCCACCTGCGCACGGCGCGACCCCGTCCCACCGGCAGTCACCGCGAGCGCGAAGCTACGCGCCTCACGCGTCCACGCCGCCGCACGAGTAGACGACACCGCCGCGTCCCACGAAAGGTGTCGAGGAACACGCTTGGTGGTTCGTGTGGAGGCTTCCAAAAAACGTGATAGCGATCCCGATGCCCGCGACGAGGCCGAGCCGCTCTCGTCCGTGGATGCGTCGACGGAACACGATCGCTAGAACGATGGCGAGCGGGAGAGTGACCACCGCGAGCGCGCTGAGAGACAGCCCAACGCACACACCCACGAGACCCCAAGCAACGAACCAAGGCCACCGTGGGCCGGTGACACCGCCGATCATCAACGAAAGGTACCGCGCAAGCGTGCCCGCTCGTCGCGCACTGGGACAACGCGACCCAGGCAGGTGGAGACTGCTGCTCCCGTAGAAAGGCGGTAGCCGTGTGGTGCGGCTCGCGGCCTACTGCGGCTCGTCGAGGCGACACGTCGGTGGCGCTCGTTGGCAACCGCCCCATGAAGTGGCCGGCGTGTCGGAGTAGTTAGTCGAAGACGACTGATGCTGCAGTGGTGAGCGCGGCGATGTGTGCGTCAACGTTCGTTAGGTTCGCTCGCATGGTGTTAAGGCTGACGTGGGTCGCTCCGGCCTCGCGCCAGGCGGCGATCTTCGCGGCGATCGTGTCCTGATTGGCGTCGCCCACGCTGATGCGGCCTTCCATGCCGATCGCTGACGGGTCTCGGCCTGTCTCGACGGCCGCTTCGTGGACCGTTGCGATCGCGTCTGTCAGCTCGGGACCGGGTTCCATCATCGGGAACCAGCCGTCGGCCAGTCTTCCGATGCGTCGCAGAGCCGGCTTCTTGCTCCCGCCGAACCAGACTGGTATCGGGCGCTGGATCGGGAGTGGAGCGATCCCTGCGCCGGTGACGATGTGGTACTTGCCGTTGAACGTCACGCTGCGTTCGGTCCAGAGCCTGCGCAGCAGCTCGACCTGCTCGCCGACCCTCGCCCCACGGTTGGAGAACTCCTCGCCGAGCGCTTCGTACTCAACAGCGTTCCAACCAAGTCCAACACCCAGACGAAGCCTGCCCTCGCAGAGGACATCGAGTGTCGCAGCCTGCTTGGCGACCAACGCCGTCTGACGCTGGGGAAGGATGATGATCGAGGTGACAAGCTCCAAAGAAGTCAACGCCGCGACGTACCCGAACAGCACGAAAGGCTCGAGGAACGTCGTATCGACGTCGTACGGGCCGGCCCAACCGCGATGCACATCCGGGTCCGCGCCGAGCACGTGGTCGTAGACCGCGACGTGCGCGTAACCAAGCTCCGACACCGCGGCAACGTACTCGCGCACAGCCCCGCGATCACCACCAATCTCGGTCTGCGGGAACACCACCCCGACGCGCAGCGACGGATCCATGCCAGCTCGGACCCTACTCCGGACACACAGCGGAGACGAAGCGTCCCGCTACCGGCCGCACCGATGCCGATCGCGGCACAAGAGCTCAGCACGCGATCGCATCTCGCGCCAAGGGAGCGCCGGCCGCGGGTGGCGGCTGGTGACTGCTGTCGCGCGAATTGCGACTGTCATCCGCGCGCCGAATGCCGACGTGCTGGATTGCGAGGTTAGGCGTATCGTTGTTGGCATGGGTGTGGGTGGTCCCGGCATCAGCCCTGGCCAGTTTCTTCTCGGAGGAGCGGTGGAGCAGCAGTACCTGCACGATCGCCAGGGGGAGGTCGAGCCGGGCGCTGAGCACCGTGCGAAGGCGCACGGCAACAAGGAACCTCGTCCCGGCTTGCGCGCTCGTCTGTGGGCGCGCGTTCGCGGTCGCCGCGCGACGCGCACCGATCGCGCGTAAGCGAGTCCGCCGCATACGGCAGCGCGTGGCAAGCTGCTGCCCGAGCCGGCGCTGGCCCGTCCAACACTGCCAGGCGACCGCACCGGCGACCGTGTCGTTGCGCTCGTCTCGCACCACACGCGCGACCCCTCGTCGCGCTCAGCGACAACGCGACCGTGGTTGGCGTTCGCGGCCGCTTCCCCCGAAAGGACAGCGCGCGGTTGACTGTTAGTCGCTCGCTGTCTTGCCGCCTTTGGTGCGCAGCCGACGAGC
>PLFX01000034.1 GCA_003138355.1 Solirubrobacterales bacterium | reverse complement strand
TTTACGCGACAGCCTCACGCGAAGGGGGGCGCGTGGTCGGGTCGACGGTGCGCGCCTCCTTTCGCCGGTCAAAGCGAGCGCGGCAAGTTGGCCGCTCGGCGTCTCACCGGGCCGCTTCGACGCTTCTACCGCCGCAAACAACGGTCCCACGACCGCGGAGTGCGACGAGGGCAGCGTGGCGGGCTGCGCGGTTGTCCTGGCAGGGGTATGAATGTCGTGTGCTGGCGTTGCTCGTGAGTCGGCGTGAATTGGCGATTGCTCGCCGGGTGCTCGCCGTCGCGTTGCTTATTGGTGGGTTCGCGATCGTTGCCACGCCGACCAGAGCGTCCGGCGCGGACCGCGTGCGGGTGCTCGTGCCATCGACGCGGTACACGGCTTCGCCGTCGCTGGCGGTCAATGCCGGCGGGGCGAGCCTTGTGAGCTGGTTCGGCGGGCCGGCGCCGATCGTGTCGATGGAACCGCTACGGGGGCATCATCACTACTACGTCGGCGAGAAGCTGTTTGCGGCAGTGGGGACCCTCGGCCACGGGTTTGGCTCGCCGGTCTTGCTTGCCGCGCACGCGAGTGAGGTGGGCAATGCGATCCAGGGACCATTGGCGGCGCTCACCGGCTCCGGTGTGGGTTTCGTGGCGTGGCGCAGCGGGCCGAGCGGGCCGATCATCGTGGCGGTCGAGCACGCGGGCCGCTTTGGGCGTGCACGGGTATTGCTCCCGGCGTATGACCAGCTGGTCGCGCTCGCCGCCGCTCCGGGTGGTCCGGTGATCGCCGTTTGGGCGGTGTCGCCTCGGCTCGGCGTGCATGAGCCGGACAGTTACGACTACGCGCGCCTGTCTGCTGCGGGTGCGCTTGGGCGCACTGTGCGGCTGTCCAACATCCAAGGCAACGACTCTCAAGCGGTCGCGGTGTCAGTGAACGATGCGGGCGCGATCGCCGTCGCCTGGGTGAGGGGCGTCGGCAACACCGCCGGCAGTCATGTGCGAGTGGTCGCTTGTGATCGGTCGATGCGCTGCAGCGTGACTGCGTCGGTGCCGCTGTTCCCGTCCTGGCCGCACTACTTCAATGTTGCGGTCTCGCTCAACAACTCGGGCGAGGTGACGGTTCTTGCCGACGACGGGCCGAGCAGCACGACGCGAGCCGCAATCGCACCGATCGGCGGCGCTTACCGCGTGCTCGCTGGGTCGATCGCAGGAGCCGACCCGCTCGCCGCAGCGAGTACGAACGCAACGATGGTGATCGTCAGCGGCACACCAGACCGCGTCGAGACGATCCCGCCAACCGCGCGCAGCCTGTCGGCGGGAGTCCCGCTAAACGGACTCGGGGAGGTGGGCTCGGTGAGCGCGGATGCCGCCGGCGATTTCGTAGCGAGCGCCGCTCACACCGCGACCGCCGCAGTCGGCGGACCACTCGCTACCAGCGACCATGTGGTGCGGCTCACGCGAAACCCGGGCTGGTTCACAACCCAAGGGATCGACGCTCGCGGCGACGCGCTCGTGATCTGGGACGAGTTCCTCAATAACCAGGGGCGCGGCCTGTTCGCAGCCACCTACCAGTCCTGAACAGCCACCTCCGGTACCGACCGCCCGGCGGCCGAATCCACAGCCAAGACCGTTCGACCGCGCCGAGCCCGCGTTGTCGCAATTGGATGGGAGCAACAGCGCCCGACACAGCCAACACGCTGTCGCAGAGCGCGAAAAGGAGGCGTCCGTAGGGCTAGCCGTGGCCGAGCACAGCCACGAACGGGGAAAGCACGAGCCGAGGGAGCAAAATCCGCGAACGGGGATTTTCTGCTCGTCGTAAGCGCCAGCGCGGCCCTTGCGACGGCGCTCTTCGCCGGGAGGACGCTGAAGCAGTCGCACGAGGCGCACGCCAACGAGGAGGCGGCGGGCACGCTGGCGCGGGCGCCCCGTGCCGCCGACGAATGGCGTCACATTGGCGACACGGACTGCCCCCTACAACGCGAAAGCGCCCGATTTCTCGGGCGCAAACGCTGATCGACCAAAAGCGGGATACGGGAATCGAAAGCGAATCCGGGGGTGAGCCTGGGTCACAAACCCAGTGTTTTCGGGCTCTAAGGTGCTCTCAGATGATGTGGAATCACGTGAAATTGCAACCATATTGCAACCACGGCCGCGTCCCGAGGTCTGGAGCGCAGCGCCGACTGTGCTTCACCCCGTGGAACGCAGATGCTTCAGCTGGCGCTCGACAACGGAGATCATCTCCTTGGGAACGCCTCTCGTCTCCGCGCGCGCCGCGGCGATCGCCGCAGGCGCCTGTGCGAGAAGGCCGTCGATAGTCGCGGTCGCACGCTCGCGGGATATGCCCCAGTACACGGCCTCGTTAGCGAGGCGCTCGATCGTGACGCGGTTGGTGCGCCGGACATCGTCGATGTACATTGCCAGCCGGTCGTCGCCGTAGTGCAGCGTGCACATCAGGTCGTACAGTGGAGCCAACGTCAGGGCGCCGGAAGCTTCGTGGAGCAACGACAAGTTCTTGGCGTGCGCATCGCCGTTGCCGATCAGCACGTTCAACGTGACGGCCTGGAGCAGGCTGATGAGCGAATCCGGCGCTGCTAGCGACTGCAAGATGCCCGCGATCCGCCGCAGCGAAGGCCCGCCGTCTTCCTCGTACTTCATGTCTGGCGTGGTGCCGGTCGCCTGACAGAAGTCCTCTTGATGGATACGCTCGACAGATCCATCAGCGCTCAGGGTACGGTCGTAGCGCTCGACGACGATCAACTTGCGCCCGGCGACCTCGGTGGTCTGGACTGCGGCGACGGCGAGACCGAGATGCCTCGCGAGGCGCATGCAGAAGGCCTCATTCTCGACGGTCTGCGGGTATGCCGCGATCTCCGGCTTGAGGATATGAGTCGACGGCGTTCCGTCGACGGGTCGGCCCCATTTGCCGTCTGGCATCCGCGTGAGGACGAGCTTCTCTTGGACGCCGGCCAGCGAGATTCGCACCCGTCCGCCCGCGCCGAGGGGTGCGCTGCGCAAGTCGGCGACGAGCGCTTCGAGCTCATTAGAAGTGAGCGGTTCGGCGGTGGCGGTTGTCGGGCGCGGAGGCGGCGGATCGTCGGCGGGCTGAATCACGACCGCGCCAGCGCAGTCACGACCGAGCGCCGCAATCAAGCCGTAGGTGTCATCCGGGCGCACGCCAACGTCTCGAGCGATTGACCTCCGCGACTCCTCCTCGGGAAGCAGCCCATCGAGAAACGGGCGGACGACGCCCTGCGAATACCGGCGGTTCCCGACGGGCAGCGAGAGCGAGAGCAGCGGTGTGCCCAAGGCATACCGGTCGAGCGCCTCGCTCGTGTAGACGAGTCGAGGGCGCCCCCGCTCGCGATCGATGACCGCCACGCGCTCGCCGTAGAGCCAGACCGCCAATTCGTCGGCCACTACCAATCCGCCTCATCCAACGTCATACGCACGCCGAGCTGTCTCAGTACGCGGAGGATCCGCTTCAACTGCTCGGTCTCCTTCCCAGTCTCCAGCTCGGAGAGGTAGCTCCGCCCGAGCCCCGCCATCTCCGCGAGCTGAGCCTGCGTCAGGCCGGCCTCAGTTCGGTAATGGCGGATCGCATCGCCGAGCGAGGCGGGCGTATAGATCCGGAACGGACGCCGGGAGCCAGCCTCATCGCGATCTGTCGGCATAATCCGACATTGTAGCAATGGCTGAATATCACGACAAGGGTACGCTGTCGGGATATCCCAACAGACTCGCGCTAGCTTTACGTCTGCGGACCAACGATGTCTTCCGTCTCGCCACCACGCAGCCCGACAACGGTCTGATCGAACGCGGCCGCGATCAGCTCGGCCTCGTGGGTGCTCGGCGTGTAGTCGGCGTAGCGCATCGTCGTCTGGATGTCGCGGTGTCCCATCCACTCCTGCAGCGTGCGGATCGCAACGCCGGCCGCGGCCATCTGGGTTCCGAAGGTGTGTCGGAGATCGTGGAAGCGATGGGTCTCGTCGAGTCGCGCCGCACGTAGCGCTCGCCGGTAGCGCAGCAGCACCATCTTCTTGTTGAGCGGCTCGCCGGTCAACGGGTCGACGAAGACGAGCTCGTCCTCGCGCGGCTCGCGTCCGATGCGCGCTTCGGTCGCCCGGTAGAGCCGCTCGAGCTCGGCGGCCACGTCGTCGGCCATCGGGACGCTGCGCGTCGAGCGCTTTGACTTCGGCGTCCCGAACTCGCCGAGCACATAGTTCTGGCGTACGCGAACCCGGGCGGCCGTCCAGTCGACGTCGCGCCAGCGCAGCGCGATCAGCTCACCCTGACGCAGGCCGGTCATCGCGGCCGTGATGTACAGCGCACGGTCGATCGCCTCGTGAGCCCCTGGAACTGCGGACGCGACGACTGCGCGCACTTCGGTCGGCGTGAGGAAACGGATGTCTTCGCTGCGCGTGACTTCAGGCAGCTCGATCGAGTCCACGGGGTTACGCGACGCCCACCCGCGCTTCGTTGCGAAGTCAAACAGCGCGTGGAGCGTGCTGACGATCTTGCGGATCGACGCCGGCGACAGCTGCTTGGAGCGAGTGATTCCGCTCGGGCGCTCTCCGGCATGCATAAGCGAGATCAGGTCGGCGATGTCTTCGGCCGTGATCGCTTGTAGCGAGCGCTCGGCGAAGAACGGTGAATGCCAGTGGGTGAGGTGGCCGCGGACGGCGGCGATCGTGGATGGCTTGCGGCCCTTGCTCTGCAGGTAATGGAGGTAGCGCTGTCCGACCTGCTCGACCGTCAGTCGCTCGCCGACTATGGCTTCGACCTTGACCTCGCCGATCAGTCGGCGCAACTCGGCTTCAGCCTGCGCGCGCGTCAAACCCTCTCGAGATCCGGCGGCGCGCCGTAGGCCGATGCGTCGCTTGACCGCGCGGCCGTTCGTTCGCCAATAGCCGTACCACGTGTCGCGCCCGCTTCGATCGGTTCGTACGTAAAGCGAGCCGGTGCCGTAGGACCGCCTCTGCGATTGCCCCGCGGCCGCGCTGTCCTCGCTCTGCATCAAGACCTCCTGCGGCTCGCGGTCGCCACGATCACGGGGCTGTGCGGTGCCGGTGGACCGCCTCCCCGGCGCATCGATCTTACGCCGCTGGGCGGCCACCTCGCCACGGTCCTCGTTGGCGCTCCCGGCACCAATCGCGCAGCGCCTCAGGCTCGAAACGGACGTAGCGTCCGAGCCGCACGTGTGGGATTCGTCCGGCGCGCGCCTCGGCCGCTACCCACGAGGCCGGCACGTTGAGCAGCGCGCTCGCGCCTTTGGCATCGAGGAGCGCCGGCTCACGCGGCGCGTCGCTGGCCATCGACCGGCCACTCCTCTCGTCGCGGCGCACGACGACCGCACTTTGTGCGGCTGCCGAAGCCCGCACGCCTTGTGACCTCTATCGACGCGGCGAGTAGGTCCACGTCGCGTACTGTACACGAGATAGGCTGAAATAGCATTGATTAGTTGCTGTTAGCGGTGGTTAGCGGGATTTATCCTGATGTAGGCCTATGATCGGCGGCTTGAGCGCACGGAGCGACCCGATTCAGGAAGCGTTTGCGGCAGTGCAGGAGCGTTGGCGGGAGGTGATCCAAGCCCATCGCCTGGCCCCGCCCGATGCCGGCTTTAGCCAGCGGCTCGCCGATCTAGCCGCGGTTTCGCGCAGGGAGGCTGAGGTGTGTCGCAAGGCGGCCGCTGAGGGCTACTCGTGGCCGGCGCACACAGCGACTGCGCAGCCGCCGTACGAGTTGCGGCCGGGCACCGGGCGACGCGGCCCCGCAGCGCTGTGGGCGCGCTTTGATGCTGCAGCCGCGGAGCTAAACCGCGCGGGCGGTGGAACCGACCTGATCGAGGTCGCGGAGGCGCACGAGCTACTCGCCGATGCGGCCGGTGCACTCGCCGTCGAGGTCGAGCGCGAGGACCGCGCCAGCGGACTACTGCCGCAACTGGAGGCTCGCCAGCGCCGCAGCGCTTGAACAGGCTTAGCGGAGGCTCGGCGGGACGAGCGCGGTAGCGGTCGCGGCGCCGGTCCACAGCGCGCCCGGCCCACTCGAGCCGCCGGCTCCTGATAGCTCGCTCTCGCGCTCGTCAGCCCACGGCGCACGCTCACCGTGCTGGCGCTCGCTCGCGGCCTGCTCGACCATCGCGTAGACATCGCGGCGCAGAATGACGTAGGCCTTTCCGACACGGCCGCCTTTCAGCTTGCCGCTGTCGATCCACGAGCGCACCGTCTGTGGTGTCACATGAAACTGCGCCGCGACCTGCGCAACAGTGAGGATCTCATCGTCAGCCATCGTCGGTCACGGCCCAGGATACGCGGGCGATCGGCACACAACACCGGCCCCCTCGATCAGGGGTCGGCCCTGGCCGACCCCTCGTTGCCCGATAGCGCAGCGGAGCCGGGCAAGTCACCGAACGTAAGTGAGGGGAACCCACGCGACAGCGGGGGTTGACTTCCCGGCGCAGCGGAGCTAGGCGCCCGATCGGTCAGAGCTCGATGTCGTGTCCGGGCGCGTGACGCTCGTGTTCGCGTCCGAGTTGTTGGCGCGCGCGGTC